>WGMI01000005.1 GCA_016125155.1 bacterium | reverse complement strand
TCCCGGGGTGTACGAAGTGCGCGTCGGTGCTTTGGTCAATGGGGTGTATCAGTATTCGTGTGTCGAGAACTTTACGGTAGACTGCTTCCCGGTCAACGCGGGCATTATTGTGTTTAAAGCTCCTTTCTGCGCTACTTCGCCCGTAACGTATCGGGTCAACTACAGCGGGGGCGTGGGCACCAAGACGTTCTTGTGGAGCACGGGGGCGACGACGCGTTCGATTACGGTGGCCCCGGGCACCTATCAGTGCACGGTTTCCGACGCCTATGGCTGCGACACCACGGTGTCGATTTCGAGCAGTGCCCCGAGCGGTTCGTTCGAGTCGACCACCTTGGTGAGCGTGGTCAAGTCGGGGGCGAATTTCACCGTGAATTGGAATCCCAAATCGATTCCCGGCGCCATGGTTTTGGGCTATCGCGCAGGCTATCGGTTGCAGAACAGCGGATTGCCGTTTACCAACAGCCCGCTCTTGGGCGGTACCAGCCATGTGTTCAACCTGAGCACCGAGTGCAACGGCAACTACGAGTTTACCGTAACGGTTCGCTATCAGTACACCGGCATGCCTGCCGCCACGTCGGCCCCCGCTTGCTCGATCAGCCGCGGTCACAACAACGGGCCGTGCAAGGGCGAAGGGGGTCTTCTGGGCGAAGACAATGCCTTTGCTTTGTGGGTATACCCCAACCCCACCCAAGGTTTTGTGTCTCTAGCCCTGAACGGGGAGCCGACTTCGATCGACTTCCTCGACCTCAACGGTCGCGTAGTTTTGAGCGGAGGGTACGACGGAATCCAAGCCGTGTTCGACCTGGCCTCTCTGGCCCAGGGTGTCTATGTGATTCGGGTTGCAGCGGGAAGCTCGGTGCGCAGTCAACGCTTGGTCAAGCAGTAAGACTACAAATCGACTTTTGACGGATTCGTGCAGCCACTTCCTTTTGGGGGTGGCTGTATTTTTTTAGAGGTGACCGTAGAGTGTGGCTGTCCGGGGGCGTGATGGGTTGTTTGATAGTTAAATTCTATCAAAACATGACCAACATCAATGAATGGAGCCTTGTTCTCCACCTAATTTCACCCCAGTTTAATCCAAAGCAACATCTCATGGAACACCATGCAAATGGAACCCATTGCCCCTTTACCGGAGGAGAACTCAAGACGGTGGCCGGTGGCGGCACGTCGAATCGAGATTGGTGGCCCAATCAGTTGAAGTTGAACATCCTTCGGCAAAATTCTACGCTTTCGAATCCCATGGACCCCGGGTTCGATTACGCCCGAGAATTCAAGTCGCTCGATTTGGCGGCCCTCAAGAATGATCTGTTCGGCCTGATGACGGACTCCCAGCCCTGGTGGCCCGCGGACTACGGTCACTATGGACCCTTCTTTATCCGCATGGCCTGGCACAGCGCCGGAACCTACCGCATTTCTGACGGACGCGGAGGGGGCGGCAAGGGCACCCAGCGGTTTGCCCCTCTGAACAGTTGGCCAGACAACGTCAATCTCGACAAAGCCCGATTGCTCTTGTGGCCCATCAAACAGAAATATGGCAACAAGATATCCTGGGCCGACCTCATGATCTTGGCGGGCAACTGCGCCCTCGAATCGATGGGCTTCAAAACCTTCGGGTTTGCCGGGGGTCGGGAAGACGTATGGGAGCCCGAAGAAGACGTCTACTGGGGATCGGAAGCCGAATGGTTGGCCGATCAGCGCTACACCGGCGACCGCGAGCTCGAAAATCCGCTCGCTGCGGTTCAGATGGGGTTGATTTATGTGAATCCGGAGGGCCCCAACGGGGTACCCGATCCCTTGGCCGCTGCCCGCGACATCCGCGAAACGTTTGGCCGCATGGCGATGAATGACGAAGAAACCGTTGCCTTGATTGCCGGTGGACACACCTTTGGCAAGAACCACGGAGCCGCCGATCCGGGGCAGTATGTGGGTCGGGAACCCGCTGCAGCCGGGATCGAAGAGATGAGTATGGGTTGGAAGAACAGCTTTGGCTCCGGGCACGGTGCGCACACCATTTCGAGCGGACTCGAGGGTGCCTGGACCATGAGCCCCACGCGTTGGTCGAACAACTATTTTGACAACCTCTTTGGCTTTGAATGGGAATTAACCAAGAGCCCGGCCGGTGCCCATCAGTGGAAGCCCAAAGGAGGAGCCGGGGCCGGAACGGTTCCCGACGCCCACGACCCCAATGTGCGGCACGCACCCACCATGTTGACCACCGACCTTTCCCTTCGGTTTGATCCGATCTACGAGCCCATTGCGCGTCGCTTCCACGAGAATCCCGATCAATTTGCCGACACCTTTGCCCGGGCTTGGTTCAAATTGACCCACCGCGATATGGGCCCCATTGCCCGCTATTTGGGGCCCGAGGTTCCGACCGAGGTGTTGATTTGGCAAGATCCGGTTCCGGCTATCGATCACCCCGTGATCGACACCGCCGACATCGACGGGCTCAAAAAGGCGATTCTGGCTTCTGGCTTGAGTGTTTCAGACTGCGTTAGCGTGGCTTGGGCCTCCGCTTCGACCTTCCGGGGTTCGGACAAGCGCGGAGGGGCCAATGGAGCCCGTATTCGTTTGGCTCCTCAAAAAAACTGGGAAGCCAATCATCCGGATCGTTTGGCCCGGGTACTCGACGTGTTGACCCGCATTCAGTCGGCGTTCAATTCGGCTCAGTCTGGTGGCAAAAAGGTGTCCATGGCCGATCTCGTTGTGCTGGCAGGAACAGCGGCCGTAGAGAAGGCGGCTTCGGATGCAGGACATCCTGTTTCGGTCACTTTTGTTCCCGGACGCACCGATGTGGGTCCGGAGCACACCGATGCCGAATCTTTTGACGTGCTCGAGCCCAAGGCCGATGGGTTTAGAAACTATCTGAAGCGAGGCTTGAAAGTGGCCTCAGAGGAGTTGCTCGTCGACAAAGCCCAGTTGCTGACGCTTACGGCTCCCGAAATGACGGTATTGGTCGGCGGCATGCGCGCCTTGGGTGCGAACTACGACGGATCGAAACACGGCGTTTTTACCCATCGCCCCGGGGTTCTCTCCAACGATTTCTTCGTGAACCTGCTCGATATGCATACTACTTGGAAGGCTGTAGATCCCTCTCAGAATGGCTTTGAAGGTCGCGACCGCATGAGTGGCGAGCTCAAATGGACGGCCACCCGAGCCGATCTCATCTTTGGCTCGAACAGCGAATTGCGCGCTTTGGCCGAAGTCTATGCCAGCCAGGACGGCGCGGCCAAAATGGTCCGCGATTTTGCGGCGGCCTGGAGCAAGGTGATGCACCTGGATCGCTTCGATCTGAAGAAATAAGCGTCGTTTTCGGAAAAAGGCTTCAAGGCCGTCCTGTCGGGCGGCCTTTTTTTGTGCCTTCGGGGTCAGAGGGCTTCGAGAAAGGCGATCAGGTCTTCCTTGTCTTGCTCCGACCACGGCAAGGGCCGAATGCGCGGATCCCCCGGAAGGCTGTCGGGCAGGGGTACGCCTCCGGCGGTATAAAAGTCGACGACTTCCCGTAGGGTCTTGAATTGACCGTTGTGAAAATAAGGGGCGGTGTTTTTCACATTGCGCAGACTGGGGGTATGGAATTTGCCGCGGTCTGCGGGATCTAGGGTAATCCGCGCCCGCCCATCGTCTCTGGAATCGGCAGGGAGAAGGCGGTGATAGCCCTGGTCGGTGAGGAATACGCCGGAATGGCAACTGCCGCACTGGGCTTCCGATTGGTAAAAAAGCTGCCGCCCCCGACGCGCAGAAGGGCTCAGGGCCGAGGAATCGCCTTCTTCGAACCGATCGTTGGGGCTTCCGAAATGGATCAAGGTGCGCTCGTAGGCCGCAAGGGCACGGACCAAACCGAATTCGTCGGGCAATCGTCCAAAGGCTTTTTGAAACAAGTCAACATAATCTCGATCGGCCCTCAGACGATCGATTACCCAAGGCGTGGTCGAGGCCATTTCGGTCGAATCGAGCAAGGGGACGAGGACCTGCAATTCGATCGATCGCACCCCTCCGTCGAGGTTGAACCGAGTCCGCCACGCCAAATTCATCAAGGCCGGCGCATTGCGCTCTCCGCTCCGGCCGTGAAAACCCAGACTCAAGGCAGCGGTGTCGGCAAATCCGTGCTCGGGCAAGTGACAGCCCGCACAGGCCAAATTTTGATTCCTCGAAAGCAGGGGATCGAAGAACAACCTTCGCCCCAATGCAATCTTTTCGGGCGTCAGCGGGTTGTCTTCAGGAATGTGAGGAGGGCCAAAGCGCTCGGGATATTTCCACGCCCACTCCGCATCGCCTCCATCCAACATACAGCCCCCAAAGAGGGCAAAGGAGATCAGCCACGGCCCAATGGCAGACTTAGAGCGAAAGCGAAGCGGCAAAATTTTGAATAAACCGGAGCGCCAATTCCTGCTGGCCAACGGCATCGTGTACCGCATTTTCGGTCCGCACGTCAATACTTCCTGCGGGCCCATAGAACCATTGTTGGACGTCGATTTTCAGCGTCAGCGAAGTGTTCAAATTCGGAGCCGCGTTGAAGTCGTAGGGAAAGAACAGATCTTCTTGATACAGGTGGTTGCCCCCGGGATGGTAGGCAAACCCTCCGTCGTTGGGTTGACCGGTCTGCCCGAGGTTGTTCGATTTGCCTTCGGTCAACACAAAGCGATATTGGGTAGCCCATGTCCAATACATTCCCGCTGCCGCGCTGAGGTCGTCATCTGATGGAAAGACGGTGGGGTTTTGAGCGTTTTGGGCACTGTCGAGACCGAGGTTGAACACCAAGCCGATGTAGCTTCCGTCGGGCACTTCAAAACCGTGTCTCAGATCTCCGCTCTTGGTCAGATTGTAGAGGATGTAGTCCACGATTTCAATCAAACTGCTGTCTGGCCTCATTAAACGGATGTGGCTGAGATAAAAACGCAATTCGTCGATGCGCACTTCGGTGGCATCATCGATGGGGATGGCCTCTCCCGCAAACGCTGGTTCGCCTTGTTTGACCAGTTCGATTCCCACACTAAATCCTCCCAAATCCGGCGTTTCCCTCTTTTCGCAGTCGCTGGCTACGAGAAATACCGAGGACGATAAGATCACACCAATGAGGAGTCGGGAATTCACAGCAATATAATGGCATTTTGGGCAGCCTGACGCAACTGCAACGCCCGGTTGTAATCGTCAACATCGCTGCGATCGGCCCTGATTTCGCTGACGGTATCCAGATCAAAGGGGGCCAAAAGACTGTCGAGGTCCAAAATCATGGCAAATACTATGGGTGTCGATTCTCCAGAGCTGAACGATTTGCTCAGTTTAAAGTTCAAATCGAGGGTGTCGCCTAGTTCGTAGTGAAACGTCCGGGAGGGTTCTACCTCGTCGGGAATGCGCGGATTGAACACCCTTCCTTTGACTTCCAAAAAACGATAACCTTTGTAGCCCCCTGTGGCCCCTCGATATAGCGACGGTTCGTTCAGCAAACTTCCGGGTGCTGAAGCGCCCAAGGGGCGGCTGTTGGTCACGGAATCCAAACCGATTCGAAACCCCACGGAACCTGAATAACTGCCCGGATTCAGTTTGAGTACCGGATAGTCGTCGGACACTTCGGTAATCAGGGCGAACGATTCGGGATCGTAAATGGTGTCGCCTTGATTGTTGACGAAGAATTTGCTCAACAGCAAACGCACTTCGTCCACATAAAACCGATGTCCGGAGGCATCCACCAACAGGCTGTCTTTGCGAAAAGCCCGATTTTCCCATTGGGTAACCCCGCGCACAAATACATTGCGGTTGTCGAAAGTCCCTTCGCCCCCAACGGCTATGTCCTTTTCGCAGGCCGTTGCCACGGCCCACAATGCCATAGCCGCCATTCCGATTCGTCCCATCCAATGTGCTGTCCTCATAACCACAAAAATACAGTGAACCCCTTGGACCAGAGTTCTACTTAAATCACAATTGGGTTCTCGGATGAGTGAACGCATCTATAGTCCGGAAAATTGTCGGATCGATTTGCGTTTTTGAAAGCGCTCGCTCTGTTCGATGGCGTCCATGATTTGGGCTAGAATTACATCGGGACTTCCCTCGTAGTCGATCTCAAGGGCCGGTTTAAAGGTCAAACTCAGTTCGACCCCGCGTTTTTTCATCAGTAGCCCGCGCTTGTTGAATGCTCGTCGAAAGCCCTCTACCACCACGGGGATCACGATGGGGCGGTGCTCTTTGATGAGCCGTGCCGTGCCGCGTCGGCCCGGTACAAAGGGCTTGGTGGTTCCCTGGGGAAAGGTGATAACCCAACCGTTTTCCAGCGCGGTTTGGATTTTGCGCACGTCTTGGGGATCGACCCCCCGATCGACGTCTTGCCCGGCCGCCCTCCAGGTGCGTTTGATGGAGACCGAGCCTACATAGGCAAATAGCCTGGGCAACAATCCCTTGCGCATGGTTTCGACCGCGGCAATAAAATAGATGTTCAACTTGGGGTTGAACAAATGCCAAAAGAAATCGATGCGGTTGTGCACATTCCACTTGACGCACCCAAATACGTGGATCATCGCGGCAACATCCGCGAAGTAGGTCTGGTGGTTACTGACAAACAACACTTTGGTATCGGGGAGTCCAATCAAATTGCGCGTTCCCCGAACCACCGTTCGGTTGGCCATATTGAAGCGGTAGTACGTAACCGCCCCAAATAGGAAAATAATGATTCGCTTAACAATCAGAATGTTGCCAAAGGCATCCCGTTTGAATGGCGACTTCATGAGGGCGCCAAAGATAGGGGTTTCATCGAGCGGGCTACAGGCGATCGTGTTGATCGTCAAGAAGGGCCATTAACTCGCTGATCATCATTGCGGTGGCTCCCCAAATAACAAAGTTATTCCAATGATAGGCAGGGGTTTCGAAGCGCTGCTCGCCTTGGCCGAATTCCGCATTGCGCAGCACCTCTGGACCCGTAAATTGGGCCAAGGGCAATTCTAGCACGCGTTCCACTTCGTGTTGGTCGGGAACAAACGCCGGTCGATGATCGAGCACAGAAACCACCGGATGGACCCAATAGCGGCTGGGGGGGATGTAGACGGGGCTGAGGCATCCAACCACTCGAGACAGGTGCCGGGCCAGTCCCACTTCTTCTTCGGCCTCCCTGAGGGCCGTTGCGATGTCGTCGGTGTCTTCGGGTTCGCGTTTCCCCCCGGGAAAGGCCACCTGCCCTCCGTGGACCCCCGGGTAAGAGGGGCGCAAAATTAAACCTGTGTGGATGCGCTCTTCGAAGGGATAGAGCGCAATCAGAACCGAAGCAAAGCGGGCATCGGGTGGGGGCGTAGTAGGATTCGGGGCGCGGTTGGGCGGGGCGGCCCTGCGTTGGGCAGCCCATCCGGGCAGTTCGCCAGAGAGCCGCTCTTCGAGGGTTTGAATCAAGGGCAGCATGCCTTATCGAATCGTCGATTGACTGGTTGAAGTCAAGAGCAGGTAGAGCGTTTCTCCCCGATCGCCCATTCCTTCCAAGCGTGCCGACAATTCAGATTGTTGCCGCAGGGGTACCCCGCTCTTTCGGTCAATTTCGATCTGCCCTTTGAGCTCGAGCCCTTGTACCGAGCCTTCGCCTTGAATGTGGGCCTTCATAGAGACCGACACCGTTGCAGCCGTTAGTTCGATCACGGTATACTCCGCCTCCATCCGAGACGAGGCCCCGGGAATCGAGAGCGAGCGGACCCATTGGGAACCCACCGATAGAGGCTCCTCGGGATAGCCCATCCACCCCAGACTGCTCACTTCGAAATCGCGGAGCAAGGACGAACTGCGGTCCAATTCGATCAAATGACCCCTGGGATCGAGCGCCATTTTGACCGGTTGACCCAACAAAGGACGGAGTTCTGCATCCATCATGGCCGCCATGCCCGTCTGCTCGGTCTGCTCGGAGTCGTACAGGAATCGAATTCCACCGATTTCCTGATCCATTTGAAGCCCGACAATGCGAAGCGAAGCCTCGTACCGTTCGGGCTGCACCGATTCGATGTCGATGGAAATGCCCAGTCCAATGTCCTGCATGGTAAAGAGTTGGCTCTTGCCCTGATCTGTGTATAAGGTCGATTTCACCTCGGTCTTGCTGTCGATGTGCGCGCCCGGTTTCAGGTTCAAACGCAGCAATACCCGATCTTTTTCCCGGTTGGGAGCTGTTCCCAGAAGCCCGGCGAAAAGGAGCACAGCAGCGGCCCAGGTATTCCAATGTCTGCGCCATTGCGCGCGATCTGTCGGCATCATCCCAACCAAGCGTTAAACATCCACAAGGTCTTTTCTTGTTCACCCAAGAATTGCGTGAGCAAATCGGCCGTGCCGTCGTCTCCGGCTTTGACTGCCCACTCGAGCGCGGTGCGCTCTACCCCGATCAGTCCTTTCAAGTTGTCCACCACCAGGTGCACCGCAGCCTCGGCTCCGCTGATGTCGGATCCAATCTGGAGCGTATTGTGTTCTAAATAGGCCGAAAATGTATGGGCCGGGCGTCCTCCCAAACTCAATATGCGTTCCGCAATCTGGTCAATTTTAAGTTGGGTATCGGTGTACAGCTCCTCGAATTTGAGGTGAAGTTCAAAGAATTGGCGTCCGCGGATGTTCCAATGCAGCCCGCGCACATTTTGATAATACACCTGGAACCCCGAAAGCAGGGTGTTGAGTTGCTGGGTCAGAGACTGTGTATGTGTCGGTTCCAAACCGGGAGGGACGAGGTTCATAATGCCATTTTGATTCCCTAAAGGTAGGATGGACGCCGGGGGTTTGCGATGATTTGGACGGCTTGTACCGAGAAGTCCGACTTCCGTGTTGCACCTTGCGCTGAGATCGATGTTTTGATGTTATGACCTTCACTCAGCTCGAATACGTCTTGGCCTTGGTGGAATATGGGCACTTTGGAAAGGCGGCCGAAGCCTGTGGCGTGACCCAGCCCACGCTCAGCGCCCAGATTCAGAAACTCGAAGAAGAGTGGGGGGTAAAACTCTTTGTGCGCAACGCCCATCCCATTGGCTTGAGCGAGGCAGGCGTGCAATTGCTCGAGCGCATCCGGAACGTACAGAAAGAAGTCAAAACACTGGAAATGGGCGTCGAAGAACTCCACGGTCATTTCAAAGGAGGATTTCGACTCGGCATCATCCCAACCTTGTCCCCGGCTTTGCTCCCGAGGATGTTGCCCGGCTTGCAGAAATCGCTGCCCGCCGCCCACTTCTTTCTGAGCGAACACACCACGGACGCACTCATCGGGGCGCTGAAGGAGCGCCGAATCGACGCGGCGCTTTTGGCCGGTCCCATAGAAGAGCGCGGATTGCGCGAGGTGCCTTTGTTCTATGAGCCTTTTGTGGCCTATGTGCCCGAATCGCATCCCCTGCATGCCGAACCTTTTTTACTTCATTCTCAACTCAAAACCGCCGATGTTCTCGTGCTCAACGAAGGACATTGCTTCCGAAACTCCGTCCTTCGACTGTGCGGCGAACCCCGGGAACCCAATCGGTTTATGCCCAAGGTCCATCTCGATACAGGCAGTTTTTCGGCACTGATTCGATTGGCCAATTTGGGTTATGGTATGACATTGTTGCCTTGGCTCACAGCGGCCGAATTGTCGAAGGAAGACCAGAAGTCCATCAAACCGCTTGACCGGCCGACCCCAACCCGAGAAATTTCGCTTGTTTATCCTGAAGATCAGCATAAAAGGGCCGTATTAAATGCCTTGTCGGAGACCGTCCGCCTCAGCGTACCCGAGCGCATGTGGAGCGAGAAAAACTGGGTGTTGAGCGCCCGGTGAACAAAGCGCGATGACCACGGTTTTGGTGTTGTGATTCAAACCATTCCACTTTTTCCGCTCTCGGTATTGCTCTTGCCCGGAGAAGAGTGCGCCCTCCATATTTTCGAGGAGCGCTACCGGCAGTTGATTGCCCTGAGCATCGAGGATTCCCTCCCGTTCGGAATTCCGTGTAACCATTCCATGAACACGCTGAATGTGGGCAGTATGGTCGAGGTGAAAGAGGTCAACAAGCGCTATCCCGGGGGCGAATCGGACATTGTGGTGCGCTGTACGGGGCTGTTTCGCCTCAACCGCTTTTTTTATCGGCTCGAAACTGTCTTGTATCCCGGGGGCGAGGTCGAAATGCTCGATTGGAAGCAATCGATGCAGCGCGAATACGAACAATCGGCGCATTTTGCTACCGACGCCCACCAAGCACCTGTGGCTGTGGCCCATGTGCTGAGCAAGGCCGTGGGGTTGGGGTATGATTTGGCCGACAAACTCCACTTTGTGCGTCAAGTCCGCCAGGGAGAAGGGCTGCGCTACCTCGAACGCCGCAACGAGTACTACGAGTTGATTCGTTTGCAAGAAAACAAAACCGCGTCGGGATTTTACCTGAATTGATCGGGTTCGGTGGGGCTTTTTAACTTTGGCCCATGCGGTTGCACATCATCAACGGACCCAATTTGAATTTACTCGGACGGCGCGAGCCCGAGCTCTATGGGCACCAAAGCTTCGAGGCTGGTTTCCGCGATTTACGCGCACTGTTTCCCGGGTTGATGCTCGAGTACTACCAGAGCAATATCGAAGGCGAGCTGATTGACCACATCCACAGCGCGGGGTTCGTGTCAGACGGGTTGATTGTCAACGCCGGCGGTTACAGCCATACTTCTGTGGCCCTGGGCGATGCCCTTGCTGCCGTCCCTGCCCCGGCGGTTGAAGTACACCTGAGCAACACCTTGGCGCGGGAGTCTTTTCGCCATACATCGATGTTGGCGCGTTCTTGCATCGGGGTGGTGATGGGGTTCGGAATGGACTCCTACCGCTTGGGCATCGAAGCCTTGATGCACCATCGCAAAAACCACTGAATTCGGGTTACCGACGTGGCCCAAGCGAAGGTTTGTTCGGGTTCCAGTTCAATCGGTCAAAGTGCTTGTGGCCAAGGAGGTAGTAGTGCCACAATACGCTTCCTGGAAACAGCCCCGTTGAGGGCCAGGAACGGGGATAGGGGTCGGACCGTCGAAACTGGGCCACTTTGGATAAGGAGGCATAGTAGCCCCTGTGCGCCCGAACTACGGCCCAAAAATGGGCAAATCCTTTGCTGACCCAGAGCTGGCAGGCGGCCAGTCCGTCGAGGACCAAGCGGACCGGAATGAGCCACAACAACTGGGCGAGCGGCAAGTTGCGGCTCAGGCACAAGAGGTTGTTGCGAAAGTTGAGATAGGTCTTGTGTGGATTGAGCTGCCCCAAAGTACCTCCTCCTACGTGTTCCACCACCGATTCCCCGCAATAGGCCACCTCATATCCCGCCCTGTGCAACCTCCAACAGAGGTCGATCTCTTCAAAATGGGCAAAAAAATGCGGTTCCAGCCCTCCGATCTCGAGGTACGCGCGGCGCTTGAGCGCTATACACGCCCCGCTGGCCCAGAAAACGGGACCTGGAACGTCGAATTGTCCTGAATCCATTTCGAGCGTATCGAACATCCGACCACGGCAAAAGGCGTACCCGAGACGATCCATAAAACCGCCTGCCGCACCGGCATATTCAAATCGGTCGGGATGCGCTTGGTCGAGAATTTTGGGCTGAACAGCCCCGAGCTGGTCGTTTTTATCCAAAGCTTGTTCGAGGGGCTCGAGCCAGCCCGGACGGGGAAGCACATCGGTGTTCATCAACACCACTATTTCCGATGGGATGTGGGCAAGTGCCCAATTGTAGCCCCCGCTGTAGCCCGCATTTTCCGTGTTTTGCAGCCACCGGACTTCGGGAAAATGGCGTTGGGTCCAGTCTCGGGAATCGTCGGTGGACGCATTGTCGACTACCCATATTTCGGCGTGAGCCGCAGTGTTGACCACGACCTCGGGCAGAAAGCGTTCGAGCCAGTGCCTACCGTTCCAATTGAGCAAGACCACGGCCGTACTCATTCGGGCACAACGTGTTTCCAGCGCTTGTGCGACCACAACCAATGCGGGGGATAGGCCCGAATTTCGGCCTCGAGACGGTCCAGGTGGGCCTGGGTAAGAGTGTGGTCGGGCCATTGCTCCGGATGCTCTGCCAACAGCGTAGCCCTGAGCCGATAATGCCCCCTCTGGACCTTTTGGGCATCGATCCACACCACGGCTGCGTCGATTTTCTTGCTGAGGTTTTCGACGCCCAGATGCGTGGCCGTAGGGCGATTAAAAAAACGCCCCCAATACTTGATTTTGTTCGCGGCTGGACTTTGGTCGGCCATAAAAATATAGGCCGGACCGGGTTCAGGGTTGCCGAGCATAAAGGGGTAGGTTTCCGCCATCTCGTACAGCACCAATCCAAACCGCTGCCGGATGTCGACTATCAGGGATCCCATTCCGGGGTCGCGCAGGGCCTGGTACACGGCAAAGGTCTTCTGGGGAATGAGCAAGGGCAATCCCATGGCCATAAACTCGAAATTGGTATAGTGCCCCCAGACCACAATCACGGGTCTTTCCTGTTGGTACAGCCGTTCGAACACTTCAGGGTTTTCGAGAATCAATCTCCTGCGAACTTCGGCCTCAGACACAGCAAGGCTTTGCACCATTTCGACGATGATGTCGGCAAAATGGAGGTAAAAGGCCTTGGACCACTGCTTTCTGTCTAGGGCACTGCTGTTCGGAAAAGCGATCTTCAAATTCGCCTCAATCACGTCTGCCCGATACCGAACAACGCGGTACATCAAAAAGGCCAAACCGTTCGAGATGCCAAACCACCAGGAAAGGGGAAGACGGGCCAGAGCGCCGAGCACTGGCCGGAGCAGCACATCGCTCCTCATCGGCGATTGATGCTGTTGATGGTCGATTCGTTGATGATCGGATTGCTGTTGACCCGGCCTCCGTGTTCGATGATGTCTTGTCCGGTTTCGTCTACGCTCTGCATGGGGAGGGTTCTTCGGTTGAGGGTCAACATCCAACGTTGGTTGAAGACTTCTCCTTCAGCATTCGAGTGAATGAGCCGATAAAAATCGCCCGCACTTTCGGTATTGGCGAAAATAAAGACCCGGTTGACCTCTTCGCTCGTCGAGGGGGAGTTCATAACGTTGTACTGCCAGATTTCGTAGGGATACAGACTGGGTTCGTATTTGCGGTCTTCGACCATATTCGGGCTGCCAAATTGCAAATAAACCCGGCCCCGGTCGGTCTTGTAGCCTGGAATGGTCCGCGTACTGTACAGATTGTTGGCGACAGACACTTCTCTGAGGTAATCCTGCAGCGCTTTTTCCGGTTCAACAGGATTTCGATTGAGCCAAAAATTGACCAGAAAGTCCCGCTTCTGATCGGGAGTACCCGCCCGCATTAGATTCTCTTCTTGACGGCGTTCGGGTTGTGTCGATATGGGATAGAGGATGTCGAGCATCGTATACAAGGAGTCGTCGTCGGAAAAATAGTCTTCCAAATCTGCTAAAGTGGGAGAAGTCGACGTTGAACTGGACAGGGGCTGGCTGCCGGGTTTGCGAAAGGAGGTTTCTGTGCTGGTGTGCACAAGCCCGTCGGCTCCGAGCGCTTCCAATCGAAGGACATAATCGCCCGGTTCCAAAGCGGCAATGGGGAAAGCCAGCAAAATCGGCACGATGGCCTGTGGCGACTTTTTGAGGGTTCCCCCCATGCCGGGAACCGGTTGTAAATAGCGATCGAGCATTTCGAAACGCAAGGAGACTTTGTCCGCTACCCCCAATCGGTCGGCGTTGTAGAGCTCGACAAACAAGGGGAGTTCTTGAGCGTCTTGGGGCAAGATGGCGTCGCCTACGGTGGGCCGAAACTCCATGCCATAGCGATTGAAAGGACTGCGCTCTTGAGCGGGTTGGAGTTGTTCGCCGATGCGGAGTTCGGAAAAAAAGCACCGCTCCAATTCGGTCTTTAGGACGATGGATTGCGTCACCACGGCGGGTTCCAGCCCACTGTGGGGGTCTTTGAGGCTCAATTGAAGCCCATAGGTTCCATCGGAAACTCTATAGCGCAGCAGATGCGAAAACGCCAAAGCGCTTTCCACTGGAGCCTTGAGTCGGACTTTATCCCCCAGATAGAGGGTGTCTTTTTGCCGCAAAGAGTCTCGTCCAAACAACAGGATTTCGAGTTCCAGACTTTTTTGTCCTCCCTCGACAGGCTCCGCCAAACTCCCGGTCAAACAAAACAGCGAAATTTCGAGATAGTGTCCGCCTTTTCCATCTTGATAGCTGGGCGTATGCAGTTTGACCTGGGGACCTGTCGGGGTTTGAGCCTGGACCCCAACGTTCCCCAACAACCACAACCCGATGGTAACAATAAACGGCCAGCGAAAAAAAGAAACAGAGTTTTTCATGCACAATCGGATGAACGCCAAGGTCATTCTTCAAAGGTACAACGCCCCCAAACGCCCAAAGGTTGGAAATCCGGCACCGTGAACCTGCGGGTTGTACTTTTGCCCCGGAGAGATGGCAGAGTGGTCGATTGCGGCGGTCTTGAAAACCGTTGAGGGTTAAACCTCCGGGGGTTCGAATCCCTCTCTCTCCGCAAAGCCGAACAACCCGGTTCGCTGAAAGCGAACCCAAAAAGCCGCTAAGAAAATCGCCGAGCTCGCTCGAGCGGGGTTCGAGGCGGCTTTTTGACGTTCAGCGCGCATCGCGTGCGGAAAGGGTTGTGGGGTTTTAGCACCCCCCGCCGCAGGCGGTGGGGGCGTCGGTCCTGACGCATAAGTCAAAACCAACGACGAACCGCTTAGGTCAGGACAGGCGCGCAGCGCCAATAAAGTACGCTCTGTGTCCGAATAACCTGCGGACAGGCACACCGAAGGCGGTAAGGCCGTCGGATGGCTTGGCCATGACCCGTCCATATCCATCATTCCGTTAAAATGTACCCGGGGATCCCCAAAAATAGATGCCCTTCAACCTGTTCCACGCCTTCCCGTCTCTGTATCCCGTATTAACTCGCCATCACGCCAAAAATGACCAGCGCGACAAAGGCCAAGATGTACAGAATAAACACCGCTACTGCCATCCAACCCAAGAAGCCATAATGTTGACGCAGCGCGAGAAATGCCCCATTGAGATCCAGACCATCGGCCTTGCCCAAAGCCGTTTTCATCTTGGACGAAAACTCCATGAGCTTCACTACCGGATAGATGTACACCCCAGCGAACACCACATACAACAGTCCAATCCACGATGGGAAAGGCGTTTCGCTCATTTCATAAAAAGTATCGCCCAGGGCAAACATTCCAACGCCCAAAATCAACATTAAACCGATGCCGATATACCCCATAATTCCAAAGAAATAGGTCCACTGTCGAATTCGGTTCAGGTGGATTTGCGCCTCCGGATAAAGCTCCATAATTACCTCGCTTCGAGGCGTCGATGCCGATGTGTTTGGGGTGTTGTAGGCAACGGGTTCCTCTGACCGCAGCACAGAGTCATCGTTGGTTTCGTCTTGGGGGGTAGTGGATTCTTCTTCGTTCATGTGATACAGAAATTAGGAAGTGTCGAAAATAGAACCAGTCTTTTGATTCGGAGTGTACCCAATTGTGATCATCGACTCTTCATTTTCACTAATTTCGCGCTCCCAATTCGGAGAGATGCCAGAGCGGTCGAATGGGGCGGTCTCGAAAACCGTTATACCCTCACGGGTATCCAGGGTTCGAATCCCTGTCTCTCCGCAAAGCAAAATCCATCCAACCTGTCGCTGAAAGCGGCCCAAGAAAGCGCGAAACCCGTCGAGACGAGCTTGCTCGATCGAGAAAGGGCGTTCGCGCTTTCGGTTTCTGGCACCCTTTGGGCGCCAGAAACGGTTGGGTGGATTTTGTTTTAGCCCCCCCGCCGAAGGCGGAAGGGCGTCGGTCCTGACGCATTAGTCAAAACCAACGACGAACCGCTTAGGTCAGGACAGGCGTTTTACGCCAATAAAGTTCTGTCCGGGCCCTAACAGCTTGCGTAGAGCACCCACCGCCGAAGGCGGAAGGGTGTCAGATGGGGGCCGGCCATGGCCTGCTCATACCCATCATCTGGAGAAAATTCTACCCCGCCAATCCCATCACTACGAGTGCATTGGCACAATCGGTGATGGCTTTGTTGAGCGGTCTGGGTGCCCATCCCAGCTCGGTTCGGGTTTGCGCGCAATCCATTCGTCGCTCAGCCCCAAGTTCAATCAGAATGGGTTTCAACGTGGGTTCGAAGTGGGAAAACAGCCTCACGCCCCAATCGGGCAAGACGCTTTTGGGAAATCGTCGGTTCGGAAAATGGAGACGGAGTATTTGAGCCAAATCTTCGAATCGAACATAGTCGGAGGTAGCCAACCATCTGCGTCCGGCGGCCTCTTGGCGTTCGAGTGCCACCACGTGCAATTCGGCCACAGAGCGCACATCGACCGCGTCGTATCCAATATTGGGCAAAGCCGGGCCGGCATTCTTCATCAACTTCAACACGAGATTCAGCGAGGCACTCAAAGAGGGCAAAAGGGGAGGGCCTAGGAGCGCTCCCGGGCAAATCGTCGTCAATTCGAGCCCCGAGTCTTCAGCCCATTCCCAAGCCGCCCGCTCCGCGAGCGTTTTGCTCCGATAATAGGCGTTGGTGTCGGCCTTCACCTCGGGATCGGTCCAGTCGTCTGGGCCAAAAACCCCGCTGCGCCCTTTGCCTAGGCGGCCATAAGCCACCGCCCCCGTCGAAGAGGTCAATACCACTTTGGCGACCCCGGATTGGTGCGCCGCTTGCAGCACATTGAGACTGCCCTGTCGGGCTGTTCGTATCAGTTCTAATTCGGAAGGTGGATTGCGCTCGGGAAAGGGAGAGGCCGTGTGGATCACCCCGTCCATGCCGCGGCATGCATCGTTCCAAGCCAGTGGGTCGAGCAAATCGGCCCGGACCAGTTCGAGGCGATCGTTGTCCGCCTCACTCAGGTTCAACGCTGTGCGAATCAGCGGTTCACGTTCGAGCGAACGGAGGCTTCCGCGAACCGTGTGCCCCCTTTCGAGCGCTGCTTTGGCGGTGTGCGAGCCCAAAAATCCGTGAATGCCTGTGATGAGGATGTTCATGGTCGATAGAATGAGCACATGGACGAAGGCGGGAGATCAGAATTGAACCCGATAGAGCACATCGGGGAAAAACCCGATTTGATAAACCGGATCGATTTGATCGGTCACCTCGTTGTAGCGCTCCTCGAAGATGTTCTTTCGGTTGGTCACATTTTGCAGATCGACAAAAAACTGTTGGGTGATTTTGCCCTTCTTGCCATTCAAACGGAAGCCGAATTTGACGTCCCAGCGGAAATACGGATCGTAGCGCTCGCTGAAGGCTTGGTCTTCGAGCAGTACTTCGCGCCCTCCGTTTTGACGGGTCGCCTCGAGATCGATAGGCGTATAAGGGCGACCGCCGGAGGTGGTCAATTTGGTGTCGAAGGTCAAGGCAATGCGGGGGTTGAGCGGAAGTTCCCGTCCAAAGAGTGCATTGAGCACGTACTGGTTGTTGAAGGCCGTCTGCCGCTCGATTCCATCGCCTCCTTCGTAGCGAGAATCAAAAAAGGAGGCCGTGGCGAGCAGGTAGTAGTTCTTGCTAAAGAACTTCTCAAGCGTCAACTCCATGCCGACGTTCGATCCCATCCCTTTGTTTACCAAATAAGGACGACTGTCGAACACAAAACTGCTGCCTTCGTTCAAGACCGAATAGCTGGTTGGGAGCGCTTCGATGGGCGCATCAAAAATGCGCTGGTAGTAGGCTTCCGCCTTAACCCTCCAACTTTCGGCGAATCCCCAGTCGTATCCCAAGACAAAGTGGTGGCTTTTGATGAAGTCCAATTGGTTGTTGGTGGCCTCAAATACCCCAGGGGCGATTTCGTTCAGGTCTGTGAGGATGGGTAAGGGCACCATTTGGGCGTGGAGGCCATAAGCCAAGGTCCATCGCTGCTTGGGTCGGACTTCCCAGCTCAAGGCAGTCCGAGGGCCTGCAAAAAAGTTGCCCGTGTAATCGAGGTATTGGGCGTGGACCCCGGCATTGATCCCAAGGCGATCGGTGAATTTGTAGTCGGCCTGGGCATAGACTTGCGCCAACGGGCTGAGCGTATCCACGCTGCGCAACGGGATAAAGTAGTCCGGAATGCCGTCGTCGTCGTTGTCGGGAATGCTGGGCTCGTTGTCGCGGTTGCTGAGTTCGCTTTTGATTTGGAAGAATTCGACCATACCTCCGGCCCTCAAACTCAGGCGGGGAGAAAATTTTTGGTTGAACTGGGTCGAAAGCGTGTAGCGGTTCTCCGAGTCGTCCAAGTTGGTGGCCCGATAGCTCTGGAGGGTTGCTCCACTCACCGTGTCCCGAATCAGATTGTCTTGGGTATAGGTATTCCCCACCGTTACGACGCCCACGGTGCTCTTGAGGTAGCTTTTTTCGCCCAAGCGAATGTTGTGCGACAAACCGATCATTCCCAGTTCGCTGGCTACAAAGGCATTGGAATTGGGATCGGCAAAAAGGTCGTCTTCGCTGATTTCGTCGCCCAAAAAGTCGATCGAACTGCGCCCACCCAGGCCAAAGAGCGAAAAACGCCCCCATTTCGACTGCCCGAAATTCAATTTAAAACTCAGATCCTGATAGTAGGGGATGGCCGAGGTTCCCGTGGCCGCCAGACTGGCGATGCCGTAGCGGTAAGACACCAAAAACGAGCTTTGATTTTTTTTCGAAATGGGGCCTTCGGCCATGGCTTCCAAACCGCTAAAGGCCGACATCTGGGCGGTGAACTCGTAGGTGTCGGTGTTGCCATCCCGGAATTGCACGTCAAAAACAGCCGCATTGGCATTGCCGTATTCGGCGGGAAAGGCTCCGGTCAAGAAGTCGCTGGTTTTTAAAAGGTTCGTATTCAATGCGCTGACGGGGCCTCCCGTGGTTCCGAACGTACTAAAGTGGTTGGTCGTCGCGATCGGAAGTCCTTCGACCCGCCACAACAAGCCGGTGGGCGCATTGCCGCGCACCACGATGTCGTTTCTCGAGTCGTTGGCAGCACTCACTCCGGCAAAGCTGGTCACCAGTCGCGCTACGTCGTTTCGTCCGCCAGAATAGCGGGTCACTTCTTCGAGACTGAAGGTACGCGCGCTCACCTTGGCCATTTCGTTCAACGGGCGCTCTTTGGGCGACTCGGCTTTGACGACCACTTCGTTGAGCGCCTCGACCGATTCCACCAATTCTATATTGAGCACCACTTCTTTGCCCGCGGTCACCACCACGTTGGGGATGGTTTGGCTTTTGTATCCGAGGAGGGTGACAACCAGGGTATGCCGCCCGATGGGCACTTTTTCGATCCGGAATCGACCCTCGGCATCGGTGGCGCCCCCGAGGATGGGGGTGGTACCCATCACTACCACGCTGGCACCAACCAGCGGATAGGCCGCCTGGGCGTCGAGTACGGTGCCTTTGACGGTTTGGGTTTGGGCTTGTATTCCGAATCCAATACCGAGGAAAAGGGCGGAATACAAAAGTTTAAATCTGCTCATAACCAAAGAGTTTAATTCAGTTGTTTTCAATGCTGGGGCGAAGCTAGAACGGGAATCACGGGTCAAAGTGCCTTTTGGGATGAACGGTAAATCGGGTGGGATGAAAGACGGTATTAGGCCGTTGATAGCGCACCAGATTGACCGAGGTCGCTCAACACCCGATACCAACGATTCATCCGATTTTCGCGCTGCTTCACTACGGGAATCCTGTTTCCGGACTATCGATGTGCGTACTTTTGAGTACCATGAAATCCAAGCGGTTTAAACCCTTTCCCCGTGAGCCCTGGACGCGGATTTTTGGAATCCCCGTGGTCGGGTGCATCTTGGTATTCGGATTTCACGAGCCCCCTTATCGCTGGCAAGATGTGCTTTCGGCCATTTTGACTACGGGAGCCATTTGGCAAACTGATTATCTGTTGATGGGGTGGTTTCGAACCCGGTTTCCCGGTGTGGAGAACACCCCCCGCCGTGTCTTTTGGACCATACTCACGATTTTTGCGGTCAACCTGATGCTCGATCCGTTCATGTGTTATTTGACCTTTGGGCTGGGCTTGTGCGAAAATCCTGAATTGCACGTCTTTACCCAAGAAGGGTTGCAGAAGAACTTGGGTACGACATTGATTATCGGAACCTTGTACGAAGCGGGTTACTTTTTTGAACAATGGAAGCGCCAGAGCTTCATTGCCGAAGAAGCCTTGAGCCGACAATTGAAATCGGAGCTCAACGTCCTAAAAAATCAAGTCTCTCCTCATTTTCTGTTCAACAGTCTGAATACCCTGGCCACGCTCATCGACGAGAATCCGAACAAGGCCTCGGAGTTTACCCAGAAGCTCAGCCGGGTTTATCGCTATATCCTGCAATACAAAGATGAAGAGCTCATCGACCTGGGCACCGAACTCGATTTTGTCCTCGACTATTTCGCTTTGATGCGGATGCGTTTTGAGAATGGGCTGATTCTTCGGCTCAACCTGGACGATTCTGTGCGCTTGAATTCGATTCCACCGCTCACCCTTCAAATTTTGGTCGAGAACGCCATCAAACACAATGTCGTTAGCGCTACCCGTCCCCTGACCATCGAGATTTCTTCTGAGGCAAAGGGGAGCTTGGTGGTGCGCAACAACTGGCAGCCCAAGCGGCAGGCCGAGCCTTCCACAGGTACCGGTTTGTTGAACATTCAAAAACGATTCGAATTGTTCAGCGAGCGGGGAGTCGATGTCATCAATACCCATGAGCACTTTGTCATCGTATTGCCCCTCCTTGAACCGTTGGTGTCCCAGCGCATTGTAGAGCCATGAGGGTATTGATGTTGGAGGATGAAGCGCCGGCCTATCGGCGTTTGCACAATCTGCTGCAACAGCATCTGCCCGAGGTGGAGGTGCTCGAAGTGCTCGATTCGGTGGCTGATGGAATGGATTGGTTGAACAACAATCCAACGCCCGATCTCATATTCAGCGACATCCAATTGAGCGATGGACTGAGTTTGTCGCTTTTCCAGGAAGTCGATCCGGGTTGCCCCGTGGTGTTTACCACCGCCCACGACGCCTATGTCCTCGAAGCGTTTGCAGCCCATGGCATCGATTATCTTCTCAAGCCCATAGAGGCAGAGCGCTTGATTGCCGCGGTAGAAAAATTCAAAAGACTCAAAACCCAATTGGGTCGTCCTGATGGACAGGTATTGCAGCATTTGCTCCAGTCTATGGGACAGCCGGAAGGGGGATTTCGCAAGCGGATGCTCGTGAAAATAGGGGCGCGATTGTTGCCTATTTCGCTCGACGAAGTGGCGTATTTCCGCTCAGTTGAAGGCAGCACGGAAATGCAATTGTTCAATGGAAAGTCGTACCCCCTCGACGATGCGTTGGATGCCCTCGAAGTGGGGATCGATCCCCAGCGGTTTTTTCGTCTCAACCGCCGCATTTTGGCGGCCTATCCTGCCATTGAGCAATTGCAAATGCACTTCAACGCCCGGCTCAAGGTGATTTTAAAGCCCGATTGTCCGGAAGAGGTCTATGTGAGCCGCGACAAAGCCCGGGCATTGAAAAACTGGTTGAGTTAAATGGTATTCCCGATCTAATTTGGCACCGCAGCGGGCATTCCTCCCGCTTAGGATCTGTTCATGAACCCATACGAGCAAAAAGTACACGGAAAGGAAGGTTGGTTTAGCCGGCACGAACGGTATCTGGGGGAGTGGGTGTACGGGGGCATTGATGGCTGCGTCACCACGTTTGCCGTTGTATCGGGATCGGTGGGCGCAGGACTTGAAAGCCGGGTGGTCATCATCCTCGGAATTGCGAATTTGTTGGCCGATGGATTTTCGATGTCGGTTGGAGCCTATCTCTCGACACGGGCGCAAATTGCGACCTACGAGCGCCACAAAGCCATAGAATACTGGGAGATCGAGCACAAGCGGGACATTGAAATCCAGGAAGTGCGGGATATCTATCGCGCAAAAGGCTTTGAAGGAGAATTGCTGGAACAGGTCGTGGCCACCTTGACCGCCGACAAAGACCGTTGGGTCGATGTCATGATGAAAGAGGAATTGGAACTGCAGGAGGAGCAGAAGAAGCCCGTTGCCGTGGCCCTTTCCACCTACGCCGCCTTTCTTTTGGTGGGACTAATTCCGCTCGCGACTTATTTATGGGATTATTTTATCGCCGACGTAGGCGGGGATATCTTTGTCCGCACCTGTGTTTGGACGGGTTTGGGATTTGCCTTAGTGGGATTGCTCAAATCTTCGGTCACCCAGACGCACCGATTGCGGGGCATGCTCGAGACGGTTGGTTTGGGCGCTGCAGCTGCTATAGTCAGCTATGCAGTGGGCGATCTCTTGGCCAAAATTGTCTAAGGATGGATATGGCACCACGAGTCGCTACGACAGTACGGGTGATAGGCGTTTGTCGTATGGAGGGTGCGTTAACGGCTGTATCTTGAAGGCACCATGGAGGCCTTGCCTTTTGTACCCGAGCAAATCTATCACCGCCGTCAGGACATCCACCGTCGCTATGGGGGCAATTGGCAATCAGGGATATGCCCTTCTTCAACCCACCCTTATATTTTTATCTTTTCGGGGGCTACAGGGAAACAGCATGGCTATCGCGATGGTTGGGAAAATCCGAATGTCTTTGCTTACACGGGGGAAGGACAGCAAGGCGATATGCAGTTTGTGCGGGGCAATTTGGCCTTAAGGGATCATGTCCAGCTCGGCAAAAGGGTGTTTTTGTTCGATAGTTTGGGGCAGGGCAGGGTTCGGTTTGTCGCGGAGGTATCGCTCTGCGATGTCGATTGGTTTGAGACCCACGACTCAGCCGGACAGTTGCGATTGGGGATCAAGTTCTTTTTCCAGCGATTGGGCGCGTACATTCCGGTCCAGCCGCGGGTTTTTGATCAGATGGTGGCAGAACCGCTTACGGTGATGGAGGCTTATTTGCGGCCCTCGGTCACCGAGCGATCGGGTTTGGTGACCTCTCGAGTGGGACAAGGAGCCTACCGCAAGAGTTTGATTCACCGATGGAATTATGCCTGTGCCGTAACAGGGTTCGACAAGCTCGAAGTACTAATTGCCTCGCATATTGTCCCTTGGTCGAAGGCGACGGATGCGCAGCGATTGGACGTCGACAATGGGATTCTGTTGTCGCCCACCTACGATGCGTTGTTTGATCGACATTTGATCAGTTTTGATGAGAAAGGAAGAATAATCCTTTCAACGACTATTGAAAAACAGGCATTTGAAAAGATAGGCGTAGTGGGTAAAGAACGGATCGATCGGCTTTCGGAACCGAACCAGCGGTATTTGGATCAGCACAGAACGCAGTTTGGGCAATTAGGAAAATAGGAGAGATTTGAAGAGGAAGGGTGCAAAGCGGTTTAAGGGTAGGCCGACGGAATACGGAGTGATGTATTCATAAATGCATAAAAAATCTTACTAAAAAAGTTGCATTTCTCCCGTTTTTTTCGTTTCGGGCCGCCCGCGTCACCCTCCGAGCCTCCCGCCCCCTCCGGGAACGAAGTTCTGTTTTGGATTCCATAGTTTCCAGTTTTTTTGTGCGATTCGTAACACATATTGTCAACGATGCGCTGCGGATTCTGCAGTGTCTAAGAAATTATCCTTTAGATCATTAAGCTGAATTTGCCCTGGGTTTGGAAGAAAATAGCCTTGGATCGCCACAGTTTTCCAACCTTGGGCGAACCCTCAGGGGGGTTGTAGGTTTGCATTTCGATGAAAACACCGGTTCGAACTCCTCGGCTCCAAGTCCTTCCATACTGGGTTTTCGCCGTGCTGAACTGGGCCATTCCAAGCAACTTCCTGCTTGGCCAGTTGGTGCCGTCGCCACCATCCGGACGCTCGCCTTCCATAGAACAGCGCAAGGAGTATTCCATGCGCAGGCCTTCTGAGTGGGGCTCGGAGGCCCCCAGAATTGATGGTCGGCTCGACGACGCGCTCTGGAGCCTCGTTCCGGCCAGTAGCGATTTTGTGATGTACAACCCCGGCAACGGTGCTCCCGAGCCGGAAGCCTCGCACACCGAGGTGCGTATGGCCTACGACGACGGCCACATCTATTTCGCGGTGCGCCTGTACGACCCCGATCCCTCCAGCATTCCCCGCGAACTCAGTCCTCGGGACAACTTCCAAAAAAACAACGATTGGTTCGGTTTTTTCGTCAACCCCTTCAACGACGGGCTCAACGACTTCAACTTCTGGGTGACGGCTGCTGGGGTACAAGCCGACAGCCGCACTACGGCGGAAGGAGAGGACTTTGGTTGGAACACGGTTTGGTACAGCGCGGTGCAGTGGGACGAACAAGGCTGGACCCTCGAGGTGGCCATTCCCTATCAATCGCTCCGGTTTTCAGAAGGTGGACCCGAAGACTGGGGGCTCAATATGATCCGGCTCCATCGCCGGGAGCGGGAGGAGTATTCGTGGAACTTCATCGACAAGAGCGTCGGCAATCCAGAGCAGCAGTGCGGTTTGATGCGGGGGATGAAAAACATCAAGCCCCCCGTACGGCTGTCGTTGCTGCCCTATGCATCGGGTTATTGGAATGCGTACGACGGCCAACACGAAACCAACCTTCGTTTAGGGATGGATCTCAAATACGGTCTGGACGAAAGCTTTACCCTTGACGCCACTCTGGTGCCCGATTTCGGCCAGGTTGCCTTCGATGCCCAAGTACTCAATACCACCCCTTTCGAAATTGCCTTTGCCGAGAACCGCCCCTTTTTCAACGAGGGCGTCGATTTGTTTGGCAAGGGCGATCTCTTTTATTCCCGCCGCATAGCGGGTACCCCTGTAACCGTGAGCATTGGCGACAGCAACACCCGCACCCTGACGCCTGTCTATCCCCAACTCATCAACGCCATCAAGGTCTCTGGGCGCAATAAGAACAATTTGGGCATCGGTGTCCTCAATGCGGTCGTGGATCGACGGGTTGAGACAGTGGCCGAAGAAGAGGGTTCAACCGAGGTGGAAGTCGGTCCTTTGACCAACTACAACATCCTCGTTTTTGACCAGCGGTTCCGGCGCAATTCGAGCGTGGCCCTCATCAACCTCAATACATGGAGGGAAGGCGCATGGACCGACGCCAACGCGACGGGGCTCATCAGTACCCTTGCGAATCGATCCAATACTTGGGCCTGGGACAGCGAAGTCATTTTAACCCAGCGCTACGGCGAAGGTCCGGTGGTTTTGGGGCAGCACATCCACAATGAAGTGCGCCGCACCGAGGGCCAATGGTTGTACGGATGGAATCAACAAGTGCTGACCAATACCTACGACATCAACGACTTGGGTTTCTTGGAGCGCAACAATCAGTTCAACAACCAGGTGTGGGTGCGCTACCGCATTTTTGAACCCCAGGGCGCGTTTGTGAACCACGGGGGGAATGGGTCCTATACCCACGAAA
Source organism: bacterium (assembly GCA_016125155.1). Classification (GTDB taxonomy): domain Bacteria; phylum Bacteroidota; class Bacteroidia; order Flavobacteriales; family Schleiferiaceae; genus WGMI01. The sequence continues at coordinate 114,882 of WGMI01000005.1, read as the reverse complement.
TGCTCCACAGCCCCACGGTATTCTTTACCGGACGCGTGGCCGCTGACTATTTTTGGGTCTTGCGCTCTTTCGACGGTTGGGGCCTGGAGTGGGAAGCCCAGCCTTGGGGTGTACAGGACCCCTTCGAAGCGCGTCAGGACGGGCAGATTTGGAACCGTCCGGCCGGAGACGACCGCCGGGTGTGGTTTTCATCGGATTACCGCCGTCCCTTGGCCCTGGATGTGTCTGTCATTTGGAACGAATGGTGGGATCATCCTTATTATCTGTGGGGCATGCGGATCAGTCCGCGCTATCGGGTCAGCGATCGCTGGAGTTTTCTATTGGCGTATGAATATACTCGGGGTACAGACGAAGTGGGTTTTGCGGGCAAGCAAGGCGACATCACCGTATTTGGCGAGCGCAATACCCGCTCCGACGAGTTTAGTATAGGAAGTACCTATGTCTTCAATCCGTTGATTAACCTGGGTTTGAATGCGCGTTATCTGCGTCAGACCTTGATCTACGACCAACTCTATGCACTGACCGAAAACGGGGACGTCGAACCTATCTCGGGCAACCCTTCGGACTACGATCTCAATTTTGGTTCTTGGAACCTCGATCTCCGCTTTTCGTGGTGGTTCGCCCCAGCCAGCGAGCTGGTGATGTTGTACAGAAACAGTTTGCTCGAGCTCAACGATCGGGCCAACACCGGATTGGGCGAGGAATTGCAGCGTTTGTGGAGCGAACCCCAAAACCACAATATTTCGCTTCGCCTCGTGTATTTTCTCGATTATTCGACCGTCTTTCGCGGACAGCGTCCTCAACTCGGCACCTGAGCCCTTTATGATCCAGCTCGAATCGGTTTCCAAGGCCTACGGCCGTCTTAGCGTATTGAACGAGGTCTCCCTGCGCATCGCGCCCCATTCGTTGAATGCCATTGTCGGGGCATCTGGGGCGGGCAAGTCTACGTTGCTCCACATTATGGGCACCCTCGATCGGCCCGATTCAGGGAAGGTTTTTTTTGAGGGAACCGATTTGCTTCAGCTCGACGAAAAAGCCCAGGCACACTTTCGCAATCGACGGCTCGGCTTTGTGTTCCAGTTTCACCATCTGTTGCCCGAGTTCAGCGCGCTCGAAAATGTATCAATGCCCTTGCTAATCGGGGGAATGGCATGGAAAGAGGCTCGGGAACAGGCGGCCGATGCGCTGGTGTTTATGGGCCTTCAAGACCGACAGGACCACCGCCCCAGCGAGTTGAGCGGGGGGGAACAGCAAAGAGTGGCCGTGGCCCGCGCCATCGTGCACCGCCCTGCGCTGTTGCTCGCCGACGAGCCCACCGGCAACCTGGATACCCGCAATGCCGCCATGGTCCACGATTGGTTTTTCCGTCTCCGGGACGAATGGGGGCAGACCATTGTGCTGATTACCCACAATCCCGAGTTGGCCCAGCGCGCCGATCGCACCCTTACCTTGACCGACGGACGGCTGAACGAAGCGTGAAAGAATCGCTGCAATCCTTCCTCGAATCGGCCTACGAACGGCACCACCGGTTGGCGTTTATCGAGGCCGATCCCCTGAGCGTTCCCCATCGGTACCATCGGCCCGGCGACATCGAAATCGCGGGTCTTTTCTCCGCCCTCATCGCTTGGGGCAATCGGCGTTCGATCGTACGCAGCGCCCTGGGTTTGATGGACCGCATGGACCATGCCCCCCATGCCTTTGTCTTAGAAGCCACCGAATCCGAGCTCGATCGACTCAATGGCTTTGTGCACCGCACTTTTTTCGACGTCGATGCCCGAGCCCTCGTCTATGCCCTCAGGGTTGTCATGCGTCCGAGCGGCAGTCTAGAGGGGGCTTTTCAACCGAAACCCGGAGAAACAGACCTCTATCCGGCCATCGTGCGGTTTCGCCAGGCGCTGGTTCGGGCGTATTCTCTGGGTCGCACCCAGAAACACCTCAGCAATCCCGATCGGGGGTCGGCTGCCAAGCGCATCGCACTTTTTTTGCGTTGGATGGTCCGCCGGGATTCGGCCGGAATCGATTTTGGGTTGTGGAAATCGATCGACCCCGCGCTTTTGGTCTTGCCCCTCGACGTGCACACCGCGCGCACCGCCCGCCAACTCGGTCTGCTCCAGCGCAAGGCCAACGACCGCAAGGCCGTAGAAGAACTGATGACCGTTTTGCGCACCTTCGATGCGGTCGATCCGGTGCGCTATGACTTTGCGCTCTTTGGATTGAGTTTGGAAGCCAACAAGGCATAAAGCCCCCCGCCCAAGGCATAAGCCAGGGCATCGAGGACATCGGCCGTAAAGCCCGAATGAACAGGGGGTAGGCGGTGTTCAAAGAACCAGCCAAACCACAGAACACCGACCCCGGCGTACAGCCAGCGTTGGCGAGGGTTCAAGGGGCGTTGAAAGCGGTCTCCAAGGGCGTCGAGTAGACCCAAGCACAGGGGAATCACCCAGAGATCGTCGAAATAAGATCGGAAGAAAGCGGGAGCATAGGGCTGCTTTTGAAACCACTGATTGCCGAGAAACATCGCGAGCGGTAGCCCCCAATTCCAGTCGATTCGCCTCATCCGATGGCGGCCACCGCGATGTACGAGATCACGCCCATAATCAGCAAATACACCAAGAACATTCCGTTGATCATCCACTTGAATCCCCGAATCAACAGGGAATCGCCGGACCGAATGGGCAAGAGCGAGCGATTCCAGTCGATGCTGAAGGCCTTGGGATCGGGAGGGGTATACTCATCGAACCGTTTGGACAGGGGGTCGGAACTCGGGTAGCCGCAATTGGGACAGGACCCTGTTCGGTCCGGGCTTTCCTCATACCACTGATCACAAAGACGGCATTTGAGTTGAACGCTCATCGGCTACATAAAAACAACGCGGTACACCTCCGACGATTCCGCCGGAACTACAATCCAATGTGGGTTCCGTCGGGAATCAAAGCTCCCTTGCGGACCACGACCACGCCCCCCCGAATGCAATACGTTGGCTCTTCCTGATCGGTCAATCCGGCTCCGCCGCAGATGCGCACGCCTTTTCCGATGCGGGCGTTTTTGTCGACAATTACTTTTTCCAGATAGCTGTCGGCCCCAACGCCGATAGGGGTGTGTTTCGGATCCAATACCTTTTCGAGGGGTTCGTAATAATCGGCCCCCATCATTACGCATTCCTTCATTTGAACCCGATCGCCAATGCGCGACCGAATGCCAATCAAACACCGCTGCAGCCGTTTTGCCCGAACAATGCTTCCTTCGGAAACCACACTCCGATCCAAACGGGTGCCAAAAATTTTCGAAGGCGGCAGCAAACGGGCACGGGTATACACCATGCGTTCGTTGTCGAACAAATTGAACTGGGGCAGGGGGTCGGTCAGTTCCAAATTCGCTTCAAAAAACGAAGGGATGTTTCCGATATCGGTCCAATAACCTGAATAGGTATAGCTCGAAACCTCAAGGCCCCCTTCGATGGCTGCGGGAATAATCTCTTTTCCGAAGTCGACCGCGTGCGGGTTTTGATCGAGCAAGGTTTGTAGGACTTCTTTCCGAAAGAGGTAGATCCCCATCGAAGCCAAGTAGTTTCGCTTGCGTCGCGCATCCGCTGGCCCCACCTTGCTCTTCCAGTTTTCGAGCACATCGTGCTTGGGCTTTTCGATAAAGCGCTCGATGCGGCCCTCCTGATTTACCTTCATAATGCCGAAGTCCACGGCATCTTTGGCGCTTACGGGCAGGGTAGCAATGCTGAGATCGGACCCCGTTTCAAAATGGAACTCGGCCATTTCGTTGAAGTCCATCTGGTAGAGTTGGTCTCCGCTCAAAATCAGCACATACTCGTGGGCGTGGTTGTGCAGGTGGTGCAAACTCTGGCGAACCGCATCGGCAGTACCTTGAAACCACCGGTCGTTGCCCGGGGTTTGTTCCGCGGCGAGGATGTCGACAAAGCCCGTAGTAAAAACCCCGAACTGATAGGTGTTTTTGATGTGCTGATTCAATGACGCCGAGTTGAACTGGGTCAAGACGAAAATCCGGCGGATGCCCGAATTGATGCAATTCGAAATCGGAATATCGATGAGTCGGTATTTGCCTGCAATCGGCACAGCGGGTTTGGAGCGCTGCTCGGTGAGTGGATACAGTCGTGAACCGGCCCCTCCTCCGAGGATCAGGGCCAATACGATGTTCGAGGCTTCAGGCATGGCTGTGGATGTCTTGTTCAATGATTTCAGCGTAGAGCGCTTCGTATTCTAAGCTCGAGCGTTCCCACGAATAGTCCAAGGTGCGATTTTTGGCCCGAAGCGCGCTGAGCAGGGATGTTTTGGAAAACATGGCTTCGGCCTTCTTCAGCGCAGCCAGCATTTCCCAGGCTTCGAGCGATTCAAACGAAATGCCCGTCCCCCCCTGGGCGCCGTAATCGGATACCGTATCGCGCAAACCCCCCACGGCGTGGACAATTGGAATGGTGCCGTACCGGTAGGCGTAGAGCTGATTCAATCCGCAAGGTTCCGATCGAGAGGGCATCAGCAGAAAGTCGGCTGCCGCATAAAGTCGCCGCGCAAAGGCTTCGTCGTATCCAATTTCGAGGTGCATCTGTCCCTTGTGCCGATCGAGCAGTGCCATCAACGAATCGCGGACCCGGTGGTCGCCACTGCCCAAAACGATGTAATTGGCTTGAACGCCTTCCCAAAAACCGTTTGAAATCCAATCGGCCAGCAAATCCGCCCCCTTTTCCATCGCAAAACGACCGATAAATGCAAACAAAGGCTTGCTGGAATCGAGCCGCAGCAACGTACACAGCTGCTCTTTGTTCCGTGCTTTGAATGCGTCCAGTCCCCGTTCGTCGAGGTGGTGTTCGAGGAAGGCATCGTGAGCAGGGTCCCACAATTCGGTATCGATGCCGTTTAGGATGCCGGAACATTTGTTAATCTCAAAACGGAACAGGCGCTCCAATCCCCCAGCCGAACGCCCCAACTCGCGCATATAGCCTGGCGAGACCGTTGTCACCCTCCAAGCACTTTTGAGCCCGCAGCCCAAGGAGTTGATGTGCCCATCCCAGTCCAACAGTCCTGCTCGCTCGGGTTGGAAGGCAGGAATCAAACCGGCCCGCTCCCAACCTATAATGCCTTGATAGCCTGCATTGTGAATGGTCAATACCGTCGGTATTGAACGAAGCTCTTGAAATCGAAATGTTTCTGTAACCAGAAAAGGGATCAAGCCTGTGTGGTGGTCGTGGCAATGAATGACATCGGGTTTGAAATCCAACACTTTGAGCCACTCCAAGGCAGCGATTTGAAAGCCGATGTTGCGCTCCGCTTCGTCGGTAAACCCCTTGCCCGTTTTGGGGTCGATGTAGATCCCATTGCGGTCGAACAATCCCGGTAAATCCACCAAAAACAACTCAAAACCAAGCGATTCTTGAACCACCCGTACGATCGAGAAAGAGCGGACTTTGCCATTGAGCACCAACGAGGCGGTAAAGACCATTTCAGTCGATTGTTGCAGAATCCACTCCGTACTGTACTTGGGCATCAAGACCGCGGCAAAATGGCCAGCTCGATTTTGATATTTGGGCAAGGCACCCACCACATCGCCCAGTCCTCCGGCTTTGGCAGCGGGATAACACTCGGTGCTTAAGTGAAATATGCGCAATGGGTTCATGGTCGTAAGCCGCTTCGGAAATTCGGGAAAAGATAGCACCGTCCCTCGGCCTGCACCAAGCGGTTTACACGGTTTCTTCCAACCATTCGCGCAACCGGCGGCGCAGATCGTCTGGCCCTACGTCGTGTCGCAAAATGCCTTCATGCGCCAGGGCTACCGCCCCCGTTTGTTCGCTCACCACCAAGGCTACAGCATCCGATCGTTCGCTCAGACCGAGGGCGGCGCGGTGTCTCAGTCCATACTGAATGCCAAGGTGTTCGCTTTCGCTCACGGGCAAGACACAGCGGGCGGCGAGGATGCGCCCTCTGCCCACCATGGCCGCTCCGTCGTGCAAGGGGCTTTCTTTGTGAAAAATGCTCTGGATCAGGGCTGCGCTAGGTTTGGCTTCGAGACTTTCTCCCGACCCGATCCAGGCGCCCAGTGGATTTTTCCGCTCAAAAGCAATCAGGGCTCCGGTTTGCTCTTGACTCAAACGCGCCACGGCTTCTAAAAAAGGCTCGAGGTCAAGGGGTTGGCTCACTTTGCGCTTTCCCACCCTGAGCAGTTCGGCCAAATTGGATCGAAGTCCTATTTGACTGGAACCCACATACAACAAGAACTTCCGGATTTCTTGCTGAAACACGATGAAAAGGGCGATGACCCCGACTCCGATAAACTGCCCCAACAACGCGCCCAACAAGCGCATTTGGAGAAATTCGACCCCTTTCCACACCACGTACAACCCCCCTATACCGAGCAGGATGTTGATGGCCACGGTGCCTTTCAACAATCGGTAGAACTGGTACATCAACAAGGCGACCAGGGCAATGTCGACTACATCGATCAGGCGAAAGTCAAACATGGGCAGAGGGAAGGCGTTGACTTTGCCAAAGATGGGCCAGATCGATGGCTTGGCGCGCAGGTTTTACCTCGTGGACCCGCAACATCAGAGCGCCCGAGGCCACGGCCAAGGCGTGCAAGGCGGTCGTGCCATCGAGACTCTCGGCTACATCGATGTTTAATGCCTTGTAAATCATTGACTTTCTGCTCACCCCCACGAGGATGGGTGCCTCGAGCATTCGGTAGTCTTCCAACCGGGCCAAAATCCGATAGTTGTCTTCGAGCCGTTTGCCGAATCCGAAACCCGGATCGATGAGCACATCGGCAATACCCAGTGCGCGCAGCGCATGCAGCCGCTCGGCCATCCATTCAATTTGCTCGAGCACAACATCCGTGTAGTGGGGCGCCCGCTGCATGGTAGAAGGCTCGCCCTGCATGTGCATCAGCACATAGGCCAGTCTGCGCTCGGCCACCACTTCCCACAAGCGAGGGTCGAACCGACCCGCTGATATGTCGTTGATCAATGCGACCCCCATGTCGGCGGCGCGCTCGGCAATCGAGGCTCGAAACGTGTCGACCGAGAGCCGAAGACCGGGATAGCGGTCGACTGCCGCCCGGAGCACAGGCTCTAAGCGATTCCATTCTTCGCGCTCCGAAACCGGTTGGGCCCCAGGTCTCGAACTGACTGCCCCGACATCGATCAGATCCGCACCCTGTTCGAGGTGGGTTTCCATTTGCGCTAAAGCGTGGTCAACCCCCTGCACCCGTGAACCCGGAAAAAAACTGTCCGGACTCAGGTTGACAATTCCCATAATCCGGCATCGATCCAACGCGAGCACTGTTGAGCCGAGCCGCAAGCTCGAGAATCGAATATCTTTGGGTCCCACCTTGTAAAAGTAGCAATGGCCGAGACTGCCGACCGCTACCGCGAGCTCCTCTCTCAATGTCGACGTCTTTTTGCGCTCAAAGCCCAAGACTACGGCAGTGCGTGGAGGGTTTTGCGGACACCCTCCCTCACCGATCAAATCTCGATCAAAGTGCAGCGCATTCGTAGCATCGAGCTCAAAGGCGCGCAAAAAGTGTCCGACCGCATCGAAGACGACTACATCGGCATTGTTAACTACGCGCTCATGGCGTTGGTTCAATTGAGACTGGGGCCCACGGATCACCCCGACCTCAGCGTCGCCCAGGCACTCGAAGCCTTCGACCGGGCCTCCGACGATTGCTACGACCTGATGCTCGCCAAGAACCACGACTATGGCGAAGCATGGAAAACCCTGCGGTTGAGCTCTATCACCGACCTGATGCTCCAAAAGCTCCTTCGGATTAAACAGATCGAGGATCGGTCGGGTTCTACCTTGGTCAGCGAAGGGTTGGAGGCCAATTTTATGGACCTGGTCAACTACGCTGTGTTTGCCTTGCTCAAGCTCGACGCCGTTCAAAGCCCTACCGATACCCCTTCAACCCCATGAAATTCCTCGTTCAGATCGCTCGATTTTTGGTCGGAAGCACCTTTATTTTTTCCGGTCTGGTCAAACTCAACGACCCGATGGGGCTGGCGTTCAAATTGCACGACTACTTTGCGCCCGGTGTGCTCAATTTGGGTTTTCTCGATCCCTTTACCGTGCCTTTGGCGCTCGGACTTGTCGTACTCGAAATCGTCTTGGGCGTGGCTTTGCTCTTGGGTTTTCAGCCCCGGCTCACTGTGTATTCCCTCGCGGGGTTAATCGCCTTCTTTACCTTTTTAACCTTTTATTCGGCCTATTTCAACAAGGTAACCGATTGCGGATGCTTCGGAGACGCCATTCCGCTCACGCCCTGGGAGTCGTTCTACAAAGACGTGATTTTGAGCGTTCTCATCCTTGTTCTGGCCTTCGGCCTTCGGCACATCAAACCGATTCTAACCGGGGCGGCTCCGGGCAGTTTGTCGTTGCTCAGCGGGTTTATATCCATCTGCATAGGACTTTATGTGATTCTTTATCAGCCGTTTATTGATTTTAGACCCTATGCCGTTGGCAAGAGTATTCCCGAAGGCATGAAGACCGCCGTAGAACTGGGGTTGGAACCCACCCGTTATGCGACCTTGTACACGCTGGTGAATTCCTCCACCGGGGCCACAGAGCGGGTCGACTCGGAGCGCTACAATGCCGAACGCTGGTGGGAGAAAAAAGAATGGGTTATCGATGAGTCCAAGACCGAAAGCATCGTGGTACAGGAAGGATACGAGCCACCGGTGCACGACTTTGTGATTGGATATGCCGGACAAGACCTTACCCAAGCGGTGCTCGAGGCCGAGGCCCTGTTGCTCGTGCCCATGCGTTCCTATGCCGATGCCAACAAAAAAGGGCTCGGGCGCATTGATGCCCTCTCGGAGTTTGCCAAGCAGAATGGCATTCTGATGTTGGGCGTGGCCCCCGATGCCCCCGCCCCTGAGGAATTGGCAGAAACGCTCCACTTCAATGTAGGCACGGCCGACTTGACGACCATCAAAACCATGACGCGCTCCAATCCAGGGTTGATGCTGCTCAGGAGGGGCACCGTGGCCGGAAAGTGGGCCCACCGGGCCCTGCCTGAGCCAGAAGAACTCAAAGCGCTGCTCTAGGTCCATGTGGCGCTACGCCCTCAAGAAGTTGTCCGAAGGGGTGGCCATCGCATTCGGTCTGGTTACTGTGGTGTTTTTCTTATTCGATGTGCTCCCGGGCGATCCGGCACGGATGATGCTGGGGCAGCGAGAAGACAGCGCCCAGTTGGAAGCACTGCGCGCCAAATTCGGATTCGATCAACCGCTTTGGGTGCGCTACACATCGTATCTGAACGATCTGAGCCCGCTTTCGGTCTATCGGGTCGAGGGTCCCCGGGCTTGGAGCGCCGATCGGCAGGGGGGGGTAGTGTTTTTCACCTCAGGGAATCGGGTCGGGGTGCTCAAGAAGCCCTTCCTGCGATTTTCGTATCAACAAGCAGACCGCAGCGTTTCCTCAATATTGGCGTCTGTGTTCCCGAATACGGCCTTGTTGGCCCTGTGTTCCCTTGTGTTTGCCGCAATCGTTGGGCTGGGTTTGGGCATCGTTTCGGCCTTGTATCCTCATACGTTCCTCGATCGATTTCTGCTCTTCGCAGGGTCGGTGGGCATGGCGCTTCCGTCTTTTTTGAGCGCCATTCTGATCGCTTGGATCTTTGGGTTTCTCTGGCACGATTGGACCGGGTTGCCCATGAGTGGCAATTTGCGCGAGCTGGACGACTATGGTGAGGCCTGGTTATTCCGCCCTCAGAATCTCATTCTGCCCGCATTTACCCTCGGCATCCGACCCCTGGGGGTTATTGCCCAATTGGTACGCGGCAATGTGCTCGAAGTCATGGGCCGCGATATGGTTCGTACGGCCCATTCCAAAGGGCTTTCCCCTCTGAGGGTGCTCTGGGCCCACGCTCTTCCCAATGCTTTGACGCCGGTCATTACGGCCATATCGGGTTGGTTCGCTTCGATGTTGGCAGGAGCCGTATTTGTCGAAACCATCTTTGGGTGGAACGGATTGGGCAAGGAAATGGTTCGCGCGCTCGAACTGTTGGATTTGCCCGTAGTTATGGGCGCAGTATTGCTGATTGGCCTCGTTTTTATCGTTTTGCAATTGTGCGTCGACCTCCTCTTTGCCTGGCTCGACCCGCGCATACGCGACGCCTTGCGCTCTGGCTAAGCGCTGTTGGTTCACTTTCTTCCCCCGCCTTAACTTGCCCACCCCTTACCCCCCTTTGCGCATGAGTTTTTTGAAGAGGCATTTGACCGGGCTTTGGATCCCGATGTGCATCGCCTTGGCGCCCCTTTCCATGTTGGCTCAGACCACAGGCAAAGTCCGCGGTTTTGTCTACGATGCCCAAACCGATCAACCAGTTTCGTTCGCCTCGGTCTCCATTGCGGGAACCCGAATCGCGACCACCACCAACGAGCAAGGGCTCTATGTGCTCAATGAGGTGCCTCCAGGAACTGTAGAGGTGGTGGTGCAGTTTATTGGTTATGCCAAACAGACCAAGACGGCATCCGTCAGGGCGGGCAAGGTCACCGATTTGCGGTTTGACTTGGTCGAAGACAAAACCATTTTGAACGACATTCAGGTGTCCGCCGAAAAACAAGAGCGAGAAACCGAGGTGCTCACCAGCGTGGTGACCCTGAGTCCGAAGCGGATTACGCAGTTCTCGGTAGGGGGCGATGCAGACCTTATCCGAGCCCTACAGGTATTGCCGGGGGTCATTACCACAGGCGACCAAGGTGGGCAGTTGTATATCCGCGGTGGCGCGCCCATCCAGAACTTGGTGCAGCTCGATCAAATGATCATTTACAATCCGTTCCACTCGATCGGGTTTTACAGCGTTTTTGACGCCGACATCATCCAGACCGCCGATGTCTACACCGCGGGTTTCAACGCCGACTACGGGGGGCGCACCTCTTCGGTCATGGACATCCGCACCCGCCCGGGCAATTCCAAGCGGTTTGCAGGCAAAATCAACGCCAGTACGTTCAGCAGCAAACTGTTGCTCGAAGGGCCTTTGTTTAAAAAGCCCGGCGCTGAGCGATCTTCTACGAGCTTTTTGATCTCGGGCAAGACGAGCTATCTAGACCAGACCGACGACATCTTTTACCCTTATGTGGAAACGGAGTTTGGCGGGCTTCCCTTTGCCTTTACCGATTTGTACGCCAAGGTGTCGAACAGTTCGACCAACGGATCGAATGTGAACGTGTTTGGCTTTAGTTTTTCCGACGACGTAGACATCGACGCCAACAACAGCGTGTCTTGGGACAGCCGCGGTGCGGGATTCGATTTCCGCGCCATTCCGAGCGGTTCGGCCATGGTGCTCGATGGAAATTTGGCTTATTCCAGCTATGACATCAGCAGCATTCAAGGCGATGGATTGCCGCGTACTTCGAGCATCAACGGTTTTAACGGAGGGTTAAACTTCACCTATTTTTTGCGCGAAAACGACGAGCTGCGCTATGGGATTCAAGCCATTGGCTATCAAACCAACTACGCCTTCACCAACCAACTCGGGAGCGTCATTAGCCAGACGGAAAACAACTCTGAGTTGGCCGGATTTATGCGCTATAAATGGGATGCGGGCAAATTGTTGGTCGAACCAGGGGTGCATTTGCATTATTACGGGGCGCTGAGCGAGTTCAGCATCGAACCTCGACTGGGAATGAAGTATACGTTCAACGACCGCTTTAGACTCAAGGGGGCCTTTGGGGTGTACAGCCAGAACCTCGTAGCCGCGACCTCAGACCGCGATGTGGTCAATCTGTTTTACGGTTTTTTGTCGAGTCCAGAAGATGTTCCGAGCGAGTTCAGCGACAACAAATTGCAGACTGCTGTACACTATGTTTTGGGCGCGGAATACGAGTTGACCTCGAGCATCGACATCAGTGTGGAGGGCTACATCAAGGATTTTCCGCAAATCACGAATCTCAACCGCAACAAACTGTACGACAGCGATGATTTTACCAAGCCGGAGGAATTGCGCACCGATTTTATCGTCGAAGAGGGGCTGGCCCAGGGGGTCGATGTGTTGATCAAAGGGGAGTGGGGGCCGATGTACTTGTGGACGGCCTATTCCTATACCGTGGTTACCCGAAACGATGGGTTTCGCGAATACGCCCCCCACTTCGACCGTCGGCACAACCTCAATTTGTTGGGTACCTATGCTTGGGGCAAGCAAAAGCACTGGGAGTTGACGGTGCGCTACAACTTCGGAAGCGGTTTCCCGTTTACGCCCACCCGCGGGTTTGCGCCGGGGCAGACGTTCAACAATCCGGGAGGACAACCGCAGGTAAGCTATGATTATACGGTCGAAAATGGAGAGGTGAAGGTGTTGTACGGCGAACTAAACTCCGCCCGATTACCCAACTACCACCGGGTTGACATCAGCCTCCGTCGTCAGTGGGAATTGACGCGGAATCAGAAGTTTGAAGCAACACTTTCCGTCACCAATCTGTTGAACCGCGAGAATATTTTCTATTTCGACCGGCTTGATTTCAAACGGGTCGATCAGTTGCCCATTTTGCCGAGTGTGGCGTTGGCGTATTCGTTTTGAAGGGATGGTATTGAACCGCACCCCGATGCCTTGAACCCCGGGAATCGGGAAGCACATTTTCGTTTAAGTACTCGCTTGGCAACTGCCAAGTGGTTGACTGCAGGAGATTCACATCAGAGTAGGATCATTAGAAGAAACAGTCACGCTTCAATCGGCAGAAACAGAGCGACTGGTACGCGCGGGTCTCGTAGGAAAAACAGTTTCTTATCTCTCCGCAGGAACCGAGGGAACGGGAGTCGGCTCCGCGCCCAAAGCGAAGCAAGCGTTGCTTGCCCGACCCTTTCTGTATTTTCTTTCGGCTGCGATCGCGGAAGATTGGCTGCGCCGATCCGTTGGGTGCTTTGGTTTCAGTACGCAGCCGTGTTGGGGCGTGCATCAGGGTCGGGGGCGCGCGCTTCGCGCGGCTTTCGCTTTATGGGCGCTTTTCCTCCCTCAAGCAAGCTTGGGTCGGCTCCGCGCCCAAAGCGAAGCAAGCGTTGCTTGCCCGACCCTTTCTGTATTTTCTTTCGGCTGCGATCGCGGAAGGATTCGAACCTTCGACCGTCTGCTTAGAAGGCAGATGCTCTATCCAACTGAGCTACGCGACCTTTTATGGGGTGTGCAAAAATACGGTTTCAGTGGGTGATGATTTGAGAACGAAAGTGTCTCAGATACCCTGCCTCCATGGTCGATGTCTTAACTTCGTGCCTCTATGGAGAAGACCGAACGCAATCGATGGGGGGCGCGGAGAGTTTTGCGCCAGCGAACCACGGCGTTATGGCTGTTTCGGATTTCGGCGGTTTTGTTTGTCTTGATTTTATCCCTGCTCTTCTACGAGTATTGGTGCGCGTGCGTACAATTTTGGTTCAAAACGGGTACTGCTTTTCTCTTCGGGATTGTTTTGGCTTTTTTGGCCCACTACCGAAATCTTCTTTCCAAGAGCGGAGATTAGCGTTCGCTCAATGAAACAGGTGCATGGCTCCAAATTGAGAGCCTCGCTCTTGTACCGAAGTGTTGTTTAGGTATTTTTAACGCCCCGGTCCTATGTCCGGTTTTATCAACCTACGTCACGGAAATCCCCAATCGATGAAAAAGCACCTACTGCTTGCATCTCTGATGCTCCCGGCCCTGAGTTGGGCCCAATGTCCTCCTGCGAGTCCGCTGAGTGCACCCATCAACCTCAATTTTACCGGTGTAACGGTTCCGGTTGTGGGTACGGTTGCCGGTGCGAGCATCAACCCGAGTTGCTGGATTTTGAATTCTGATGCTACCGCTACGGGAATGCGCTGGGAGACTGAAGATGCCACGGGTGCGAATGAGAATTCTTTGAACACCGGACCTTGGTTCGACAACACGACCTTCGGCGTGGCCGGTGGAGTGTATCTCTACCTTGAGACCTCTGCGGGGGTTGCCGGTTCTTTCGCTTATTTCACGAGCCCCGATATCGACTTGACGGGCTTGACCACCCAACGCCTCGAGTTTTACTACCATATGTATGGGGCGAGCATGGGCTCCCTCGAAGTTGAGGTCTTTTCTGGAGGCGTCTGGTCCAACGTTTGGTCGCAAGTGGGTCAGGTGCAAACCGCCGGAAGCCAGCCTTGGAACTTGGCGGTAGTGCCATTGACCAGCTATAGCGGGGTCATTAAGGTGCGCTTTAAAGGCATTCGGGGTACCAGTTTTGAAGGCGACCTTGCTATAGACGACATCTACATCGGCAATGCGCCCTTGTGCCCCCAGCCGTTTGGTTTGGGCGTGGCCTCTACAGGCAGCACCACGGCGAATATTCAGTGGACGGCGGGCGACCCCACGGCCACGGCCTGGGAGGTGGAATACGGCCCCACGGGATTTGTACAGGGAGCGGGTACCTTGGTTCCGACCACGGCTCCGAATGCGGCATTGAGTTCGCTGATGCCTGGCACTTCGTATGCATTTTACGTTCGGGAAACCTGCGTCAGCGTTTCGGGTCAGTCGAACTGGAGCGGACCGTTCCCCTTCCGGACGGCCTATGGCATTCCCTACCTCCACGACTTTAGCACGGCCACCACGGCTCAGCCGGGCACCGATTGGAACGAAGCCGATGGCAACCTTCAAAACCCGACGGTGTTCACGAGCACCAGTGCATCGACTTGGCTTCAAGATGGTTTTGCCAACAACGGCACCACCGGGGCCTACCGCATCCAAAAGTTTTCTTCGACCACCCTCTACACCGAATGGATTCTGTCGCCCTCGATCGATCTGGGCACAGGCCAAACCCTCGAGGTGCGCTTTGACGCGGCGGTAACGGCAGCCGGGGGTACGGGCCCGGGCGTGTTGGGGGTAGACGATACCATCGCACTCGTAATTTCCACCAACAACGGAGCCACTTGGGAGCGAAGCAACATCATTGGTCTGTTGACAAGCGCCAATACGTTTACCAATACCGGAAGCAAGTTCGCTTTCCCCGTAACGGGCTACAGCGGCACAGTTCGGTTTGGGTTGTACGCCAAATCAAATGCCAGCACCACGCCTTCGGTCGACTTCTTCGTCGACAATTTTGAAGTGCGGGTTCCCCCGGCTTGCCCTGATCCTACAGGTATAGGGGTATCGGGCATCACCTCCACGGCGGCCAACATTTCTTGGACCTCTACGGGAACCAATTTCAACATCGAATACGGTCCCAGTGGTTTCAGTCAAGGAACGGGTACTGTTCTGACGTCTTCGACCAACAGCATCGCTTTGGCTGGATTGACCGGCAATACCACGTACGATGTCTATGTGCAAAACGACTGCGGCGGCAATGGGGTCTCGGTTTGGTCAGGACCCATCACCTTCACTACGCTATGCAATACGGCTTCCATGCCCTACACCCGGAACTTCAACACCTGGCCACCGGCTTGTTGGGATTTGACAGGGGGCACGCAAACCGTCGCCCAGAATGCGAACAACTATATGTTCTTCAACTTCTGGGGTTGGACCAGCGGCAATTTTGCCTTGGCAACCACGGAGCCTATTACCATCGGACAAGACGCCCAAGTTGAGTTCAGATGGTCGCATTTGTACAGTTCAACCTACCCCTTGGACCAACTCTTGCTGCAGGTTTCCATTGCCGGTTCGGGCAACTGGGTGACCATCAAAGACTTGATTGGCATAACGTTTACCACGCCCGGTGCCGCCAACACGGCTCCTGCCCCCGATGCCAACTTCATCCAGGAACTCATCTATTTGGATCCCGCGACCTACACCAACCAAACGGTTCAGTTCCGTTTCCGTGGCAACTCTGGTTTTGGTCCGAGTGTCTACGTAGACGATTTCAAGGTAACGGCCATTCCTTCTTGTCCTCCCCCCGCTGGTTTGAGTGCCACGGCGGTCCTCAGTTCTACCGCTACCATCAACTGGACCTCGACCGGCACGGCTTTCAACATTGAATATGGCCCTGCGGGCTTTGGACAGGGAACCGGAACAGTAGTGACCTCGACCAGCAACAGCGTCAACCTGACTGGTTTGAACGGCAATACGACCTACCACGTATACGTTCAAAACAACTGTGGAACAGGAACCTCGTCTTGGGCTGGTCCTCTGTCGTTCACGACATTGTGCAATACCGCGTCGATTCCCTACAACCGCGATTTCAACACCTGGCCACCGGCTTGTTGGGATTTGACAGGGGGCACGCAAACCGTCGCCCAGAATGCGAACAACTATATGTTCTTCAACTTCTGGGGTTGGACCAGCGGCAACTTTGCCTTGGCGACCACAGAGCCCATCTTCATCGGTCAGAATGCCCAAATTGAGTTCAGTTGGTCTCACCTGTACAGCACGGTGTACCCGCTCGACCAACTGCTCGTTCAGGTATCGATTGCGGGTTCGAACAACTGGGTCACGGTGCTCGATTTGATCGGTCCTACCTTCACGACCCCGGGAGCCGCCAACACAGCACCCGCTCCCGCGGCCAACTTTATTCCCGAACTCATTTACCTCGACCCGGCCACCTACACCAACCAGACCATTCAAGTACGTCTGCGCGGCAACAGCGGATTTGGCCCGAACGTGTACGTCAACGACTTCAAAGTGGTTCCGGTTCCGGCCTGCCCTCCGCCTACCCAGTTGGACGACGTGCTTTTGGAAGGCTATCAGGCTACAGTTACCTGGTCGGGCTTTGGCACCAACTACAACGTCGAATGGGGTCCACAAGGTTTTGGCCAAGGTTCAGGAACTGTGATTCCCACCACCAACGACACGGTGAC
Source organism: bacterium (assembly GCA_016125155.1). Lineage (GTDB taxonomy): Bacteria > Bacteroidota > Bacteroidia > Flavobacteriales > Schleiferiaceae > WGMI01. Next base: position 98,146 of record WGMI01000005.1, on the reverse strand, counting down.
CATTACGGGTCTGACCCCGGTCACCTGCTACGATTTCTATGTGCAAAACAACTGCGGCGGCACCCAAAGTGCATGGGCAGGTCCGTTCACCTTCTGTACTACGGTCAGTTGCCCTGCTCCAACCGGTGTCAACATTACGCCCACCGCGTTTACGGCGACGATTAACTACCTGAGTGGAGCCGCAAATACCAACTACGTCTGGGGTTTGGCGGGTACCACACCCACTACAGGTACTGTGCTCAGCACCAATCAGAATTCGATCAACCTGACCGGATTGACCGCAGCGACCGTCTACACGATTTGGCTGCAGGACAGTTGTGGGGTAGGTGATGTGTCTACCTGGGCAGGTCCCTTCAACTTTGCCACGCTGTGTGCTCCAATCACGGCACCGTATAGTACGGGCTTTACGGGCATAGCGGCGGGTTTAATCGGTACGCAGCCGACTCCGCTTACCCTGAGCAACTGCTGGGAAATGGGCGCTGGCGGTACCGGTTTGCGTTGGGAAACCGAAGATGCCACAGGAGCCAACGAGAACTCATTGGCAACGGGACCCTTTTTTGACAATACCACCCCGGCCACCCCAGGGGGTATGTATGTGTACCTCGAGACTTCGTCCGGTGGAACGGGCAATGTGGCGTTCTTCACCAGTCCGGAAATTGTCACGACTTCGCTGACCAATCCTGAATTGCGGTTTGCGTACCATATGTATGGAGCAACCATGGACACGCTTCGGGTGGATGTATGGAGCAACGGTGTTTGGGATCTCAATGCCTGGTCTATTTTTGGACAACAACAAACCAGCGGCGCTGCTCCCTGGAACACGGGCGTGGTGAATTTGGCCTCGTATGGAGATACCATCCGAGTGCGGTTTGCGGGTCGCCGTGGAACCTCGTTTACGGGTGATATCTCATTGGACGACATCAGCATTGCCAATCCTCCCGCCTGTCCGAGCCCTCAGTTGCTCGGGGCGTTCAATACGACGGCCTTTACGAGTCAAGTCTACTGGACCACAGGAGCGCCAACCGCCACGACGTGGTATGTGGAATACGGTCCTGCCGGCTTCAATCCGGGCTCGGGAACCACGGTAACTGCCTCGAACGACACCGTGTTGTTGACTGGCCTGATGCCCGCAACGGCTTATCACTTCTACGTTTCTGAACTGTGTGCCAATGGCATTGATACCAGCAACCTGGTGGGACCTGCGGCATTTGCCACGCTGTGTGCTCCGTTGATGGCGCCATACACGGCTAACTTTACCGGGGTGGCTCCGGGTCTGATTGGGACGCAACCTGTGCCTTTGACTTTGACCAACTGCTGGGAGTTGGGAGCCGATGTAGGCGGTTTGCGTTGGGAAACCGAAGATGCCTCTGGTGCCAACGAGAATTCGCTGGCTACGGGTCCGTTCTTTGACGCCACCACTCCTTCAACCGTAGGGGGAATGTATCTGTATCTGGAAACGAGCTTCGGAGCAGCAGGTGCGAGGGCATCGGTGGTCTCTCCTGAGATTGTGTTGACCAACCTCACTGTGCCTTACCTCACCTTCGCCTATCACATGTACGGTGCGACCATGGACTCGCTCCGGGTCGATGTATGGAGCAATGGGGTGTGGGATGTCAATGCTTGGTCGATTTTCGGTCAGCAGCAAACCGCAGGATCTGATCCATGGTTGACGGCCGGTTTATCGCTCGCAGCTTATTCGGATACCATCCGGGTGCGTTTTGTCGGACGCCGTGGTACGTCGTTTACCGGCGACATTTCGCTCGACGATGTCAAGTTTGACGAAGCTCCGGCTTGTCCGGCTCCGACGCAGCCCAACGTAATTGGCACCACCACCAACACCGCTACGGTATACTGGACCGCAGGGTCGCCTGCGGCTACGACGTGGTTCGTCGAATACGGAGCCCCCGGCTTTACGCCCGGTACGGGTACCGTGGTCAGCCCGGCGTCGACCAACGACACCATCACGATTTCAGGTCTCTCGGCTTCGACGACCTACGAGTTCTATGTGAGCGAGTTGTGCCCGAACGGCATCGATACGTCCAATGCTACCGGTCCCCGTACATTCACCACCTTGTGTACAACCGCCAACATGCCGTATTTGCGCGACATGAACACCTGGCCGCCCACGTGCTGGGATTTGACGGGCGGCACCTTCCAGGCCAACCACAACTCGCTCTCGTACATGGAATTCGATTTCTGGGGTCAGACCAGCGGCAATTATGCTGTGTCGACGTCCGAAGCGATTTTCTTGAACCAAAACGCCGAGCTGCGCTACAAATGGTCTCACTTGTACAGTGCCATTTATCCCAACGACCAGCTGATTGTCATGGTTTCGATTGCAGGGTCGGGTGTATGGGATACCGTGAGCAACCTCATTGGTACCACCTTTACGACCCCGGGTGCGGCCAATACGGCACCGGCGCCGGCCAACAACTTCATCGAAGAAGTGATTGCACTCGATCCGGCGACCTACACCGGCCAATCCATTCAGGTTCGCTTCCGCGGCAATTCGGACTTCGGACCGGACTTGTTCATCGACAGCGTTCAGGTAATCGCTACGGGCGCCTCGGCTTGTCCGCTGCCCACCAACCTGTCGGTTACAGGGGTGTGCGATACGGCCTTTGTGACATGGGCTGGTCAAGACACGGCCTTGGTGCAGTACGGTCCTGCGGGCTTTACCCCCGGTACGGGAACGGTTGTAACCGCTTACAACCAAGCCGCGACCATTACGGGCTTGGCCACGGGAACGGCCTACGACTACTGGGTGGCCAATGTCTGCTCGGGTTCGGGTGATACCTCGGGCTATGCGGGTCCGTTTACCTACACCCAACCTACCGGACCTACCGCGGCCTTTACCTCGAGCGTCAACGCCAGTACGGTCAACTTCAATGCGTCGACTTCGGTGGGTGCTGTTTCGTACGCTTGGACCTTTGGCGATGGCAACAGCGGTACGGGTGTGATGCCAACGCATACCTATGCCGCCAGCGGCAGCTACTCGGTTACGCTGACGGTCACCGACGCCTGCGGCAATACCGCCTCGGTAACCCAAACAGTGGTCATTGCTACCGTGGCAACCTGTCCTCAGCCTTCGGGGCTCAATGCTTCGAACGTGCAATGCGACCGGGCTACCTTGGGTTGGGCGAGCATCTCGGGCAACTCTTTGGTGCAGTGGGGTCCTGCCGGATTTACCCCGGGCACAGGTACAGTGGTCAACACCATCAGCCCCTATTTGCTGACGGGCTTGAGCGCAGGCACCAGCTACGACTTCTGGGTGGCTGACATCTGTTCTGCCACGGGAGACACCTCGGCCTACACCGGTCCGGTGACCTTCACCACGGCAACCGCTCCGCTGCCGGTGTTGAACAGCATCAGCTGGACGCAGACCGCGACCTCGGCGACCACGGGCGAAGTGACCTTCGTGACCAACGCCAGCCCGGCTGGAGTGGGTTATCTCTGGGATTTTGGCAACGGAACCAGCTCAAACAGCGCCAACCCGATTGCGACCTATACCCAGAACGGTTCGTACAGCGTTACGCTGCAGTTGTCCAATGCTTGCGGTACGTTCGATACCACGGTAACCGTGAACGTGACGGGCATTAGCCTGGCGGAAAACGCCTTGGGTGCTGGTGTCAGCGTATTCCCGAACCCGACCAACGACCGTTTTAGCGTCGGTATAGCGCAAGGGGATGCCGGAACCTTCCGCTTCACGTTGACCAATGCTTTGGGTCAGGTCATCGAACAACGCGAGTTGAGCCACCGCGGTGGAAGCAGCGAAATCGAGTTTGATTTGAGCGGAAAGGCCAAAGGCATTTATCTGATCCGCATCGACAATGGTCAGGCGAGTGTAACCCGCCGGATCCACAAAAACTGAAGTTTTTAGCCTCAGGCTTTCAAAGCCCGTTCCGATTCCGGGGCGGGCTTTTTCTTTGTGGGGTGATGCAAGCGCTGTCCATAGGCGATCGAGTGCGTCTGCTCGACGAAGCCCGAGAAGGGTTGGTAGAAGCGTTGAAGAGCAATGAAGCCTTGGTGCGCTTCGATCCCGATTTTGCCGAATGGGTGCCGGTGCGCGAATTGGTCCAAGGGCAGTTGCCCCTCGAAGAACTAACCGGGAGCACCATGAAGGAGGGTTCTGCGACCCCGAAAATGGACTCGCAGCGCTCCGAAACGGGGTTGAAAGAGGTCGATTTGCACCTTGGGGCCTTGCTCGATTTCCCCGGGCGGTTGTCGGCTTCAGAGGCGCTGGAGTTTCAATTGAAGACCGCCAAACAGGCACTCTCCGATTGCCGCCGCGCCCGGATTCCGCGCTTGGTCCTGATCCACGGGGTGGGGGAAGGGGTGCTGAGGGCGAAGATTTCTGAGTGGCTGGAGGGCTTAGAAGGGGTAGAGTACTATGATGCTTCCTATGCACGCTACGGGCGCGGAGCCACCGAGGTGCGGATCAGGAGGTTGGGGTAGGGAACAGGCCCCGAGAATAACAGAACAGAATGTCAGACAAGAAGCGAAAAAGAGCGATGCCTACAGGACAAAGTCAAAGAGCTGTTCAAGAACCGGCGTACGGATAACCAATCCGCTATCCGAACTGGATCGGATGTAGTCTGCTTCCAATTCGATGCATCCAAATAGGAGCAGGAAGCGAGAAAATGTGCGCACCAAAAAACAACTGTTCGCCTGTTCTTCAACGGTTCTCCAACGAGGTTGAAAATAGGTGAGAAAATGCGGAAAGGCTTTGAAGTACAACTGGGCATAAAAACTTTGTGGACGAGGGGTATCTCCATAGAGATGAAGCGTATAAACCGTGTAGCCCCAACACAATTGCCCAATGGGTTCCCGGGGATATGCGTCATGAATGTTCCACGATAACTTTTCGGTATAGGCTTCCAAAAACGAGCGGAGCAGTTCTGAACGTTGCCCTTTTTCGAGCAGTTTTAAGGCCTTGTTTGTAAGGGTGAGTCTATTGTGGCTTTTGCGCACCAGCCCGGCGAATTGGGCCGCGAGTCTGGCGCTGTTGAGTGCCATCCAGTCGGCTTCTTTGGTCAATTTTTGGATCCCGTGTTCAACATTTTCGTCCAGAAGAATGCGCTTTGCGTAGAGTTCGACCAGCACTTTTTTGGGGAGCGCCCCGAGCGGAGTGAGTTGAATGTACTGATCGCGTTGCAGGATTTTGAGGTATTCTTCGATGACCCGTAACAGGGGAACCCGGTCGAGCGTCTCCTGTTCAATCGAATGTCTCAATTGAACAGGCGATTGTTTTCCATACGGATCTTCCAGCAATTGATCCATGGAAAAGGCGCTCAGTCCGGAAAAGACTTCGAGGGGAGTGTGGACAGGCAATCTCATGCGTGGAGTTTTGTCTACCATTGATTCAATTGGGATAAAGGAATGAAACAAGCGCTATTGTGACGGTCCTTAGGACAGTAGCATTATTGTTTCGCGAAGGATTGGTGATTGTACGGGTACTTATCCCACGTTGCTGGACGAGCCGCGAGGTCGTTCCGTTACCAAAGCGAATTCAGCGGACTGGTAGAAGTTTCGGCCTTCGGAAGAGTCGTCACGCGCTGAAAGCGAGCGACTGAGGAAGGGTCAAATGATTGTTAATGCAGTCATTTTGCAGCGCATGTCAGACGTTCTTAACATTCCGCGAAAACGAAACCCTCAAGGCGGAGCATCAAAGCTATTCTTCTTCCTCCTCGAATTCAAATTCATCCCGATCTCGCTCATAATCATCGAGTTCAGCTTGCATTTGATCCTCCGCAATGTTCTCCAAATAGTCCATGTACTCTTGAGGATCAGAGAATCCGTCATTCAACATCATGTCCGTAAATCCTCCCATTTTGAAGTCTGATTTTAACCTTAAAAAATTGTTTCATAAACCTAAAAAATATTCCAAACAATAACAATTATTGTTCATGTCGTTGTGCAAAACTATAGCCTGTTTCAAACGGCCATCGACTATCCGATCAAGAACAAAAGTGCTCTCAAGGTTCCTTTTAGTTACAAATGTGTCTGTAGATTTCGTCCTCTGGAAAGCGGAGCAAAGCGGTCTATGAACTGAAATTTCGAAATATTAGTCACGCGCTGAAAAAGAGCGACGGGGTCGAGGGTAGTGCCCCCCGAACTCCCACCCCAAAAAGACCTAATTTTGCCCCGAGCAGGCCGCTTCGTCGCTGTGTCGAGAGGCGCAGAGGAAAGTCCGGACAACACAGAGCACCGTGCTTCCTAACGGGAAGGGCGTCTTGGAAAAGGCGTACAGCCAGTGCCACAGAAAAGATACCGCCCCGCTTGCGGGGTAAGGGTGAAATGGTGGGGTAAGAGCCCACCGCGCTTTCGGCAACGAAAGTGGCAGGGTAAACCTCACGGGTTGAAATGCCAAGTATACCGACATCCAAGGGCGGCTCGCCCGCGTCGGGGGGTTGGCAGCTAGAGGCATCCGGCGACGGATGTCCCAGATCAATGACGAAGATTTCGCTCCGGCGGAATACAGAATCCGGCTTATAGGCCTGCTTTTTTTTTTTAACACGCCGAATCCGAACCGCGCTGTACTTTTGGCTTGTTTATAATCATTCCAAACAACGATGCGCACCATGGCTGGCCCCTTGGAACAAGCCCAAAAGCAGGATTCATCCCCAATTGTCCCCAGCACCTCCGCCCCCAAAGGGTGGAAAGCCTATCGGAAAATCCTCAAAGAAGAAGGCGTAAAAGGACTCGTCCAGAAAGCCGGATGGAAAGTGGCCGTACTCGTTTTCCTGTTTTTCCTCGTTAAAGGCCTGGCTTGGTTGGCCGTTCCCTATTTGATCGCCAAGGGATTGCTGCGTTAAACCTGCCTGTTTTTCAACTACTTTTGCGGCCCAATACCGCCTCATGACCTTTTCTGAACTGGGCCTGATGCCCGGACTCCTCGAAGCCGTCCAAGAACTCGGATTCGAAACCCCCACCGAAGTACAACGCCAGTGCATCCCCGTACTGCTCGAAGAAAGCAGCGACCTCATTGCCCTGGCGCGCACCGGCACCGGTAAAACGGCCGCATTCGGCCTGCCCCTTCTCCAAAAACTCGACCTCAACGACCGCAGCGTCCAAGCCCTTGTGCTCGCACCCACCCGCGAACTCTGCCTCCAAATTGGCCGCGATCTCAACCGCTACGGCGTCCACCTCAAAGGACTCAACATTGTCGAAGTGTATGGAGGCGCCCCCGTCGTCAAACAACTCCGGGAAATCGAACAAGGCGCCCAGCTCATCGTAGCCACCCCCGGGCGCTGCATCGACCTGATGGACCGCCGCGCTCTCGACTTCAGTACCCTCCACACCGTGGTGCTCGACGAAGCCGACGAAATGCTCAATATGGGCTTTTGGGAAGACGTTCAGAAAATTCTATCGGCCACGCCCGAAGAACGCTCCATTTGGCTGTTTTCCGCCACCATGCCCTCTGAAATCGAACGCATGGCCGGCAAGTTGATGAAGGAGCCCATCCGCATCAACACCAAGAAAACCGAAGACCTCGGAAAGATCGACCATCGCGCGGTCAAAGTGGATGGCCGTCACCGCTACCAGGCGCTGCGCCGTCTGCTCGACTACTATCCCGAGATCTATGGCATCGTGTTTTGTCGTACCCGCATTGAATGCCAGCAAATTGCCGAGCACCTCAACCGCGATGGTTATGCGGCCCAGCCCTTGCACGGCGATTTGAGCCAGCAGCAGCGCGATCAGGTCATGAACGGCTTTCGCAGCAAGATTACCCGAGTATTAGTCGCCACCGACGTAGCCGCCCGCGGCATCGACGTCAACGAGCTGACCCACGTCATCCACTACCAGCTTCCCGACGACCTCGAAGCCTATACCCACCGCAGCGGACGCACCGCCCGGGCCGGGAAAGAAGGCATTTCGATTGCCCTCGTAGCGCGGACCGAAGAAGGCCGCATGAAGCGCGTCCAGAAAATGCTCCGAGTCGAGCTCAAAGAACAGCGCATCCCCACCGCCGCCGAAGTCTGCGAGCGCCAGTTGCTCCACTTTGTCGACCGGGTGCGCACGGCCGATTCCGATCGCTTTGAACTCGTCGACGCGCACATGGAACAAGCGCTTGAACGCCTCGAAGGCATGGAAGTGTCCGAGCTCTTGCGCCGTGTGCTCCACCTCGAGTTTCAGATCCTGCTCAACCACTATCAGAATCAAAGCGGAGGGGACCTCAACCCCCGCGAATCGGACCGAAAAACCGCCGACTTTGCCGAAGGAGAACGCGGTCGTTCCGAAGAAATCAAACTCCGCATCGACGTCGGCAGCCGAGATGGCTTCGACTGGCAAAGCCTCAAAGACGCGCTCCGCGACGCCGCCAAACTCGACCGCAACGACATTGGCAATGTGCAGGTGTCGGCAACCTCGGCCACGTTTATGCTCAAGAGCGAACGCTTAGAAGGCTTCCTCAAGAAAATGGAATCGCTCGAGCTCGATGGACGCACCCTGCGCATCGAACCCGATACCGGAGGCTATCGAAGCGGACCCGTTCGTCCTCAGCGCCCCAACGACTTCAAACAAGGAGGGCGCCCCCCCTACCGCAAAGAGAGAGGTCCCAGTGGCGGACGCCCCGACCGCGGCTATCCCCCAAAAGGGAAAAAGCCCGGACCGCGCTCGTAGGTGCTTTGGTTCGCGAAACAACTCCTTGAAAAATGGGCCGAAAAGCCGTCTTCCCGACGACCTTTCGGCCCATGGTCTGAGGCACTGGATTCGTTAAAGCGTCTTGTGCGTCCCGTCGCAAAACGCCCCTTTGGCGCTGTGCTTGCATCCGCACCAAGACACCAGCCGATCGCTGTCGATTTCCACCTTGACAGGCGTAAAGGCCGTTCCTTTGTGCGATCCATCGCAAAAAGGCTGGTTGGTACTCTGACCGCAGGCGCACCAGAAATAAGTGCCGGCCTGCATTTCCAGACGGTAGTTTCCCTTGAGCGGGATGTTTGGGGCTTCGTTCGACATGTTTCGAAGTATTGATGAATCCGATCAAGGGATTAGTCCCGATTGCCGAGGAGCATCATGACGTAGTGGGCCAGTTGGGTCACCGAAGCCAAGGCGGCGACCAAATAAGTATTGGCGGCCCACTTCAGCGCATCCTGCGCCTTGTCCTGTTCGGCCACCGTAGCGGTACGGGTTTGCTTGAGCCATACCAAAGCCCGACGGCTGGCATCGTATTCTACGGGGAGCGTAACCACCGTGAACAGCGTAATGGCCCCTTGCAGGATGATGATCGTCCACAAAACAGTTTCCATCGGAAACATTTTCACGGCGAACGAACCGAACAACATCACCATAAAGAGGATGCCCAAACCGCGGTTGGCAAAGTTGACCGCGGGTACCAAGGCAGAGCGAAGTTGCAACCATTGATAGGCCGTGGCGTGTTGCACCGCGTGACCGCATTCGTGGGCCGCTACCGCCGCGGCCGAAATCGAACGACCCTCATAGACCTCAGGGCTCAGGTTAACGGTTTTGTCCAAGGGGTTATAGTGGTCGGTCAGCTTGCCCGGAACACTTTGAATTTTCACGTCGCGAATGCCATGGGAGTGCAACATGCGTTCGGCAATTTCGGCACCGCTCAGTCCGGCTTCGAGCCCAATGGCGCCATAGGTTTTGAACTTCGATCGGAGCTGCATTTGCACCAACCAACCGATGAGCAAAAGGCCAACAACATAAAGGCCAACAAAATGATGATCATGTCAGGGAGTAAAGTTTGGATGCAAGTTATCAAAAAGCGTTCCTGAGGCAGAATGGCCGATTAGCTTTGCCGCATGAAATCTTTGGACTTTGCCAGCGACCGGCCTTTGATCTTGGTGTGCAATGACGACGGCATCACCGCCCCAGGGCTTCGCCATCTAATAGGGTTGATGAATCAGCTCGGCGAAGTGGTTGTGGTGGCGCCCGATAGCCCCCAGAGCGGGATGGGACACGCCATCACCATCAACAGCAGTTTGCGCTGCGACCCCATCCGCATCGACGACGGTCCCCAGCAGGAATACAGTTGCTCCGGAACGCCTGTCGATTGCGTCAAACTGGCAGTCAATGTCATTTTGCCGCGCAAACCCGATTTGTGCGTATCGGGCATCAACCACGGGTCGAATTCGGCCATCAACGTGATTTACAGCGGAACCATGTCGGCCGCGGTGGAAGGCGCGCTCGAGAACATCCCTTCGGTGGGTTTTTCGCTCCTCGACCACAGTTGGGAGGCCGATTTTTCGCAGTGCAGTCCCTTTGTGCTCGACATAGCCCAGTCCCTGTTGAAAAACAAATTGCCCAGGGGTATGTGCCTGAATGTCAACATTCCCAGGGCATCTGACGAGCCGTATAAAGGCATTCGCATATGCCGACAGGCTCAAGCCAACTGGGAAGAAGAATTCGATGCGCGCACCGATCCCCGCGGTCGCCATTACTATTGGCTTACGGGCAAATTTGTCAACTACGACCACGGAGAAGATACCGATGAGTGGGCCTTGGCCCAGAACTACATCAGCCTGGTGCCCGTGAGCTCGGACATCACGGCGCATTCTCTGCTTCAAGAGCTCAACCGCTGGGATTTGCGGCTCCGCGATGGTCTTCAGGGAATCGAACGCACGGATTCGGCACGGAATTAGACGGTTTCGATTCCCATGAAACTCTACCTGATTGCAGGCGAAGCCTCGGGCGACCTGCACGGCGCCAATTTGATGAAAGCGCTGAAGGAACGAAATCCTTCGGTCCAATTCCGCTTTTGGGGGGGCGATCGCATGGCCGCCATTGGAGGGACGCCGGTACGGCACATCCGCGAACTCGCGTTTATGGGCTTTGTGGAGGTAGTGCGCAACCTGAGGCGCATCTTGGGTTTTCTCGACGCCGCCAAAGCCGATGTGGCCGCGTGGAAGCCCGATGCGCTGGTGTTGATCGATTATCCCGGTTTCAATATGCGGATGGCGCGCTACGCCCATTCGCTGGGCATTCCCGTGGTGTATTACATCTCTCCTCAGGTGTGGGCGTGGAAACAGGGGCGGGTCGAACAACTCCGGCAAACCGTCGATTTGATGCTCGTGGTGTTGCCCTTTGAAACCGAGTTCTACGCGCGTTTTGGCATGGAGGTGCACTTTGTGGGCCATCCCTTGCTCGATGCCTTGGGTGCGGAGGATGCTTCCCCCGAACCGGGGGCGGAATCTCCCCGAAAGACCCCTTCGCCCGCCGACAATTTGGGCAAACCGTGGGTGGCTTTGCTCCCGGGCAGCCGCAAGCAGGAAATCGCACATATGCTGCCCATTTTCGTCGAAACCGCTCAAAGCCTGCCCCAGTATCAATTTGCCGTGGCCGCGGCCCCATCGGTCGATCGGTCGGTTTACGAAGAATTCATCGGGCAGGCGCCGATCGAACTGTGGGAGCAGGGATCTTATTCGCTTTTGCAAAAGGCGTCGGCCGCCTTGGTCGCCTCGGGCACGGCCACGCTCGAGACCGCCTTGTTCCGGGTGCCGCAGATTGTTTGTTACCGCGCCAATCCGCTATCGGTGTGGATTGCCCGCCGCCTCATCAAAGTGCCCTATATCTCGCTCGTCAATTTGGTTTTGAACAGGGAAGCGGTGAAAGAATTGATCCAATCCGATCTCCATCCCAAAGCCTTGCGTCAGAACTTGCAGGGGTTGTTTGAAGATGCCAAACGGAAGCAAATTGATCAGGATTATACCGCCTTGGCCGAGGCGCTCGGCGGTCCAGGGGCCTCGCACCGGGCTGCCCGTGCGGTGCTGGAGTTGTTCGAGACTGGGCGCAATCGCACTCGTGCTCTCGATGGGGGGGATTTCGGCCTGGGCCAGCGGGCCTAGAGCCTCTGTACAAAATCCTTCGTCGCTCAAAGTCCGTTTGTTCAGCACCGAATCGCTCGAACAGATACAGGTAGAGGTAGATCGCGGTCGATTCGCCGTACTGTCTCAACGCTCGGGAAGGCGTCGACCCGACACCGTTGCCGTTTGGGCGTCGGGAGCGCCAGGACATACCATCGTGAAAGAATCGAAAAAGATTCGGTTGCGCTCCCGAACCAGCGCGGTGTCGTTGGGGCGGTTTGAGGCTCTGCATTGGGTTCCGCTCGATCCCGGCTCACGTCTCCGTCTCCAGACCAAAGGCCAACCAAGGCTGCACGCCGGGGTGGTGCGTTTTGCGGCGGGCGCGGAAGGACTTTTGGTGGTGGTGGAGGTGGGGCTGGAAGATTATGTGGCCGGTGTCGTGCAGGGCGAAGCCGGACATGTTGGAACCCAAGAGTTTCTCAAGGCCCAAGCCGTGTTGGCGCGGACGTTCGCCTTGCGCAATCTGGGCAAGCACAGCGAATTGGGGTACGATCTCAAGGACGATGTAAGCTCTCAGGTGTACCTCGGGTATCCAACGGGCCGTTTTGCCGACAGCATCTTGGCTGCGGTCAGCGCCACCCGAGATACCGTGTTGCTCGACGAACAGTGTCGCCCCGCCCTCGTGGTGTTTCACGCCAACAGCGGAGGGCAAACGGTGGCCTCAGAATGGGTCTGGGGCCGTCCCGTCCCGTATCTGAAATCCCGCCCCGATCCTTTGAGCGAGCAGGGACCTTCTGCCCGTTGGGTCAAGCGCATTCCCCGAGACAAAATGCATCGCTGGTTGGCTGAGCAATTCAAGACAGAGCCCACAAATGACGGTATGATCGAGGCCTTTGCCCGGTTTGAGCAACCCGAGCGCAAAGAGCGCTTTGCGTGGAACGGAAGGGGCATACCCTTGCCTGCGCTCCGACACGCGTTTGGGTTGCGGTCTACCTGGTTCGACGTAGAGGTGGAGGGCTCCGATTACGTCCTCAAGGGTCGCGGGTTTGGGCATGGTGTGGGACTGGCCCAGGATGCCGCGATTATTATGTCAGAAAAGGGATACAATTACAGAGCTATTTTGTATTTTTACTACGGAGTCTTGGAGTTGGACGCTTGGCGTCCGACGGCCCTGCTTCCCTAGTAGACCGTGCGAGAATTTCGGCATTTTCCGCTGCTGTGGCCCACCCTCGGTTTGGCACTCGGCCCTCTTCTGGGCAGATCCTCCAACGGGTTATGGGGAGCTGGCATCGCTATGGCGCTGGGTGTTGGGTTGCTCTTGGGGAGCAGGGTGGGTCGCATGCGCCGAAGTGGAATTCGGGCGGGGTTGTTTGCATTCGGACTTTTTGTTTGGGGGTGGGGCTATGCCTTATGGCGCATGGCCGCGGATCGGTCTCCGTTGCCCCAAGGGTGTATTGGTTCGGTGGCACTCGAGTTTCGGGTGCTGGATGCGCCCCGGGAAAAAGGAACCTCGGCCCGGTTTCGGGTGCAGGTCATTGCTTGGCAATCGAATACGACGGGGAAGGGGGGAGCCCAATCCTTCGATCTCTGGGGAAGCGCCCAGGGCATTGAACCGGGTTTTTGGGTGCCGGGAGCCCGCTATCGAACCGTGTTGGCATGGTGCAAACCCCTCGAGTTCAACAAGAATCCCCATGCTTTTAACTACGGCCAATTTCTGGAGCGAAAAGGAGTAGCGGGAACCGTGCGCATCGATCGAATGGCTACTGTCCGTTTGTCCGATTCCCCTTCTCTGGCACGAGCACCACTGCGTTTTTCAGAGTGGATCATCGGTCGCATTCGGGCCCAGCCGCTCAGCGCTCCGGCTTCTGGCTTTCTCGAGGCGTTTCTCTTTGCCCGAAAAGACCGTGTCGACCCTGAATTGCTCGATCGCTTTTCGAACAGCGGAACCATTCACATCTTGGCGGTGAGCGGGCTCCATGTGGGGATGCTCTACGCCCTGTTGCGGTGGGTGTTTCGTTCGGGCAAACCGGGCTGGGTAGGCCTTCGTTTGGGGGTGGTGTGGTTGTATGCGCTGTGCACGGGTTTTTCGCCTTCGGTGGTCCGGGCCGGAACCATGCTCACCCTGGCCGAGGTCTTGGGTGCCTCGGGTCGTACGCTTCGCAAAGGGCAGGTTTGGCTGGGTTCTGCATTTCTCCTCTTGCTGTTCAATCCCTCCTGGATTTTCGATTTGGGTTTTCAGCTCAGTTTTGGTGCCGTGGCCGGGCTTATTTGGATTCGGCCAATGGCCATCGGGCTGTGGCCACAGCCACCCCGAGGGTTGGGTTGGATGCGCGATGCCCTGGCCACGTCCATCTCGGCCCAATTGGCCTGTCTACCCCTATTGTTGCCCGTTTTCGGCCAATTTCCGCTCTTGTTCTTGCCTTCCAATTTGGCGGCGGTCCCCTTATCGGGCTTCTTGATGTACGCCGCGCTGCCCCTGTTGACCCTCGGGGCGTTTGTTCGCGTTCCCGCTTGGGCTTGGTGGCCTGTTGAACGGCTTTTTACGGCCCTGACCCGCGTCGTTGAATGGGGCGGCAATCCGGATTACGCCTTGGCCCGCGGGGTTTTTTTGGATCCCTTTGGGGCTGGGTTGCTTGGGATGGTCTTGGTGGTCGGAGTCCTGACCCAAGCGCGAAACCGACGCACTATGTGGAAATGGGGGGCTATGTGTTCGCTGCTCGGGTTGGCACATGGGGCACACCACCAATGGATGCTTCGACAAGGTGTGCGATGTACGGTGCATCAAAGCCAAAGGGGATGGGCGGTTTCTCTGATCGACCGCAATCGCGCCTTCTGGTGGGGAACGATCGATTCAATCGACTATCGATTCGCTGTATTGCCTGGATTTGAGCGCGCCCGGGTGAAGTCGATTCGGCACATTCCGATGGATTCGGTGTGCAACGGCCTAGGGTGGGGCTACGAGCGCGGATTGCTCATGTTGGGCAATCAATGTTGGGCCCTACCCCCATCGGGCATCGGGGAAGAATCGGCCCAAAAACTCGGTTGGGATTGCCTCGTCACGGCACCCGGCGATACACCTAAATGGGTTCAGGCCAAGGGTGTCACCATCGATTTGACCCTTCAGGCGTTTACCGCCACGGCCGCTCGGTCGCCTTGAGCAGGATCTTCTTCGAACAGCCCCAACAAAGCTGAGACCAAGTCGACAGTCTCTACTGGTCGCATCAGTACCGCGTTCATGCCGGCCCCCAGGGCACGACCCTTGTAGTCCATGGTTGTGAGACCCAATATTTTCAACCCTCCCGAAACCGTTTTTCGCACCTCTTTTACGAGTTCGATGCCATGAACAGGGGGCAGTTGAATGTCGAGGATCAACAAGTCGTATTTCTCGTTCTGAAGTTGCTCCAGTACCTCTCGTCCGTCCATGGACACATCAACATCGGCTCCGAGTTTTCTCAAAACAATGAGCATTTGTTGTTGGGCCACCTCGTTGTCTTCGGCCAGTAGAACCCTGCGGCCATCCAAATGCGTCGAGGAATACAGGTCGGGGGAGGTCATCATAGTGCAAAGTTAGTGTATCTCAGACACCTTAGACATCGCTTATGTTAAGGAATTGGTTCTGTTGACCTGTATTTTCGCCCACAATTCAAGAACCATGAAGGCTGCCAAGAAATCCAGAAAAACCGCGGAAAAACACACGGATGCTTCCCGCGCCCGTCGGGTGCTACAGCGGCTGGGGCGTTTTGTGCTGACGTTCGCGCTCTGGTTTGTCGGTTTGAGTCTGGGGTTGGTGGTTCTGCTCAAGTTCGTCCCCCCTCCGGGTACATGGCTCATGGTCGGGCAATGGTTTGCGCTCGAGGGAGAATCGCCCCGATGGGACTACCGATTTCGCAAGGGAGAGGACCTTGGAACCCACTTGGGATTGGCGGTCATTGCCGCCGAAGACCAACGCTTCGGACTCCATCATGGGTTTGACCTCGAAGCCATTGGGAAAGCTATGGAGCACAACGAAAAGGGTGGAAAAATTCGGGGGGCGAGTACCATCAGCCAACAAACCGCGAAAAACGTCTTTTTATGGCCTTCCCGTTCCTGGGTCCGCAAGGGCCTCGAAGTGTGGTTTACCGTGCTCATCGAACTGATTTGGGGCAAGGAGCGCATTCTCGAGGTCTATCAAAACATCGCCGAATTCGGGCCGGGCATTTACGGAGCGGAAGCGGCCGCCCAGCATTTTTTTGGCAAATCGGCCGCACAACTCAGCCGTTCAGAAGCCGCCTTGCTCGCAGCGGTTTTGCCTTCGCCCCGTCGCTATTCCGCGGCCCGCCCTTCTGCCTATGTTCAGCGCAGGCAGCGGTGGATTCTTCGACAGATGAACAATTTGCACAGCGTGGAAGCGGTCCTTCACCCCGATCCCGAGGTTCAACCCGCAAAAAGCAAGAGGAAGCGATCTTCGGAAAAAGATTAAATCCCTGCCCGTCAGGGGCGGAGACCGCTGCGTAGGCTGCCCGCATTCGGGTTATCTTTGCACGCAATCCCACGATTGCCCATGTCGCTCGAATCCCCCAAAATCATCGGAGAAGGTCTTACCTACGACGATGTCCTCCTGATCCCCGATTATTCAGAAATCCTGCCCCGCGAGGTCGATATTCGATCGCGCTTTAGCCGGGGCATCGAGCTCAAAACGCCCATTGTCAGTGCGGCCATGGACACCGTCACCGAATCGGCCATGGCCATCGCGGTGGCCCAAGACGGAGGCATAGGGGTGCTTCACAAAAACATGACCATCGAAATGCAGGCCCTCGAGGTGCGCAAGGTGAAGCGAGCCGAAAGCGGAATGATTCTCGATCCGGTGACCCTCGGACCCGAAGCCACCGTGGGCGACGCCTCCAAACTGATGTCGGAGTACCGAATCGGGGGCATACCCGTCGTGGACGCCGGAGGCTTTTTGCTCGGTATTGTGACCAACCGCGATCTGCGCTTTGAAAAAGACAACAGCCGATCGGTTTCAGAGGTCATGACGTCCAAAGGCCTCATCACCACGAACGAAAACACGGGCATGGACGAGGCGGAAGTGATTTTGCAACGCCATAAAATCGAGAAACTCCCGGTGGTGCGCGGCAACAATCAATTGGTTGGATTGATTACCTATCGCGACATCAGCAAACTGAAAATCAAACCCAATGCCAACAAAGATCGCTTTGGCCGATTGAGGGTGGCCGCGGCCGTGGGCGTTACCCACGATTTGATGGACCGGGTTTCGGCCCTGGTCGAAGCCAATGTCGATGCCGTCATCATCGATACGGCCCACGGGCACAGCAAAGGGGTGGTTGAGGCCTTGCGCAAAGTCAAAGCCGCGCATCCTGAGGTGCAAGTGGTGGTTGGAAACGTCGCTACGGCTGCCGCGGCCAGCATGTTGGCCGAAGCCGGAGCCGATGCCGTCAAAGTCGGAATTGGCCCAGGTTCTATTTGCACCACCCGCGTAGTTGCCGGGGTAGGGGTTCCCCAGTTGACGGCCATTATGGAAGCGGCCAAAGGATTGAATGACACGGGTGTGCCCTTGATCGCCGACGGAGGCATTCGCTATACGGGCGATATCGTCAAGGCCCTTGCTGCAGGAGCCGATTGCGTTATGCTGGGCTCGCTGTTGGCGGGCACCAAAGAGACTCCTGGCGATACAATCATCTACGAAGGACGCAAGTACAAAACCTACCGGGGAATGGGCTCCATCGAGGCCATGCAAAGCGGGAGCAAGGATCGGTATTTCCAGGACGTAGAGGACGACATTAAAAAACTGGTTCCCGAAGGCATTGTCGGTCGGGTCCCCTACAAAGGCGAAGTATCGGAGGTTATGTATCAGTTTATGGGGGGGCTGAGGGCAGGAATGGGCTACGTGGGAGCGGCCAATGTCCCCGAGCTCCAGCGCAAGGCGCAGTTTGTGCGCATTACGTCCGCCGGGGTACACGAGAGCCATCCCCACGATGTCACCATCACTTCCGAGGCCCCGAACTACAGTCGCTGATTCTTTCCGTTTCGGGGAGTGCGATTCCTTATTTTTGGCGCCCCTAACCCCTCAATGGTATTTGGACTTATGATAGCGCAAACAAAGATGAAAGGAGCCGTTCTGGGTCTTATGGCTTTGGGAACGAGCCTGTGCCTGAGTGCCCAGACCGCACCCGAAAAGGTGCTTTTTACCGTAGACGGAACCGACCTGGTCACCGACAGGGAGTTCGAAGCGGTATTTAATAAGAACCGTGAAATCGGGGAACAACTCGATCCCAAAACCCCGTCCGAATACCTCGATTTATACGTCAACTTTAAACTCAAAGTGCACGAGGCCAAAGTATTGGGTCTTGATCAACGCGAGAGTTTTGTCCGCGAATTCAATGGATATCGGGCGCAATTGGCCAAGCCTTATTTGACCGACCGTGCTTTCGAAGAGGCCTTGATCGATGAAGCTTATGCCCGAGGGGGCTTCGACGTCCGGGCGGGTCACATCATGAAGGCCTTGGATGCCAATGCAGCTCCGGCAGATACAGCGGCCGCCTACAAAGCGATGCAAAGTTTGCGCTCCGCCATTCTCAAGGGTGAAAAGACGTTCGAAGAGGCCGCTAGAGCCAGCGACGACACCTATTCGGCCCAGCGCGGAGGCGACCTCGGGTACTTTACCGTGTTCAATATGGTGTATCCCTTTGAGAATGCGGCGTATACCCTGCCCATAGGATCGATTTCTCAACCCATTCGCACCCAATTTGGCTATCACCTGGTCAAGGTCTACGACCGTCGGGAGGCGAGGGAACGCATCAAAGTCGCCCATTTGATGCGCATTTCGAATGCGGAATCCAAGCCCGAAGAGGCCGCCGCCGCCGAGCGACAAATCCGCGAAATCCACGCCAGCTTGGTCCAGGGAACTGATTCTTGGGAAAACTTGTGCCGTCAGTATTCCGAAGACAAAACGACCAAGGATCGGGGGGGCGAACTGCCCGAATTTGGCATCAACGCCATGACCCCGGAATTCGAAGAAGCGGCTTTTGCCTTGAATCAACCCGGTGATTTCAGCGAGCCCATTCTGACTTCGTATGGTTGGCACATCATTCGCCTGGTGGAACGCCTGCCCAGGCCCAGTTTGGAGCAAAGCAAAAACGAAATCAAGGCGCGCATTCAGCGCGATCAGCGGGCGCTGGCTGGACAAGAGCAGTTTATAGCGCGTTTGCTGAAGGAATATAAATACAAGCGCAACGAGGCCAACTTCAAGGCTTTTGTCAAGCAGATCAATGCCAAATCGCTGGCCGATGGCAGCTGGAAGCCCACCGAGACTCAGAAGAAAAGCGCCAAGGTGCTGGCTTCTTTCGCCGATCGCACCCTCCCTACTTCGGAATTCGCCGTCTACCTCGAAACCCATCTCAAACCGCTCCCCGAGGGTCGGACCGCCTCGGCCGAACTCGAGGCACAGTTTCAGGCCTTCTTGGAGTCTGAACTCATTGCCTACGAAGACGCTCACCTCGAGCAAAAGCATCCTGAATTTCGCTGGCTGGTCAACGAATACCGCGAAGGCATTTTGTTGTTCGACCTGACCGACGAAAAGGTCTGGACGCGTTCCATTTCGGATACTGCCGGCTTGGAGGCCTTTTTTGACCGCCACCAAGGGGAGTACCAATGGCCCCAGCGCTACCGCTATGAACGCATCGATTGCAAGACCGAGAAAATGGCGAAGAAGGCGCGCAAGGCCTTGTCGAAAGGGAAGAGCATCGAGTCCGTACAGGAAGAGCTGAATCGTGATAGTGGGCTCAATGTGCTTTACAGCAGTATGATGGATGAAGGGAAAACCGAGCCTCTACTCTCTGCCCTCAACGGAACCCCCGGTCTGGGACCCATTGTTGCTTCCAACGGACAATGGAGTTTTGTACGACTGCTCGAAGTGGTGCCCCCTACAGGCAAAACCTTGGACGAAGTCCGGGGTCTGGTCGCTTCAGAATATCAGAAAGAGCTCGAACAGCAATGGATCAACGAATTGAAAGCCAAATATTTGGTTGTTATTGATCCGGAAGTTCGAGACGACCTCTTCGCCCGATTGCAACGCTGATGCGGATTGGGTTTCCGGGTCTGATTGGGCTGATGTTCGCGGGGGGCGTCGCCTGTTCGACGGGTTCCTCGGAGCCTGAAGACACCCGGGTTCCCGTTGCCCGTGTGTATCAGCAGTACTTGTACCTGGACCAAATCGATAGTCTGATCGAACCCGGCACTTCGGTCGTAGACAGTGCAGACCGGGTCAGGCAATACATCGACCGCTGGGCGCGCGATCGGATTTTGCTCGCCAAGGCGGAGTACAATCTCAGCGAAGAGGACAAGGATTTTTCCGCCTTGCTCCAGGAGTACCGGAACGATTTGCTCAAATACAGTTTTCAACAGGCCATGCTTCGGCAGTATTTGGACACCGTGGTTACGGAGGCCCAAATCGAAGCGTTTTATAAGACCCACAAAGAAGACTTTGCCCTGAAAGAAAACATCGTGCTGGCCGATTGGATGGTGCTTTCGAGCCGTACGCCTCAGTTAGAACAGGCCAAAAAGTGGTTTTTTTCGGATGCCACTGCTGACCAGAACCGGATTCGGGACTATGCGCTCAAATACAGTACCCGATACGCATTGGACGACACCAATTGGACGCGTTTTTCCGATTTGGTGCTCATCATCCCTGTTCAGACCTACAACCAACAACAATTCCTCCAATCGAACCGGAGGGTAGAGCTTCGAGACAGCACCCAGACCTATTGGCTCAAACTGCGCGACTATCGGATGGTTGACGGCAGCAGCCCGCTGTCGTATGTTCGGGAAACCGTCAAGAGCATCTTGCTGAACGAGCGAAAGTTGGCTTTAATTCAGCACATGGAACAAGATTTGATCGAAGAAGCGTTAATGGAGAATGATTATGAAGTGTTTACCGAAGGTTCCAAATAGGCTATTGGCCTTCGGGCTGTTGATGATCTCGTCGTTGGCCTGGGGACAAAAGACCAAGGTGGATGGGATTGTGGCGGTGGTGGGGCGCGACATCATTTTGAAATCGGATTGGGATCTGCAAGTCGACGCGCTCAAAGGGCAACTGCCCGGGGGGGCATCGCCCGACCCGTGCCGGGTGTTGGAGGAAATGCTCTTTGAAAAACTCTTGGTGCATCAGGCTGCCATCGATTCGGTAGAGGTGACCGAAGACGAGGTCGAAGAAACCATGAATCGGCGCATCGATGTGCTCGTTCAACAGATTGGTTCGGCGCGCAAACTGGAAGAATACTACAAAAAGAGCATCGTTGAGATCAAGGAAGAAATGCGCGAATTGGTCTCTAACCAGATGATTGCTCAAAAGATGCAGTCCAAAATTGCCGGAGATGTTTCGGTCACCCCTACCGAGGTGTACGAGCTCTACAAGACGTTTCCCGAGGACAGCTTGCCCTTGATCAACAGCGAGGTGGAATGGGCACAGATCGTGCTCTACCCAAAAGTCCGGACCGAGAGTAAACAAGAGGCCATTCAGCGGCTTGAAGAACTCCGCCAACGCGTGTCCAAAGGGTCCAATTTTGCCACCCTGGCCATTCTGTATTCCGAAGATCCGGGCTCGGCCAAGAACGGGGGAGAATACCGGGGCATCAAGCGCGGGCAATTCGTCAAGGAGTTCGAAGCGGTGGCCTTCAATTTGGCCAAAGGCGAGGTAAGCGAGCCCTTCGAAACAGAGTTCGGGTTTCACATTGTCCAATTGCTCGAAAAGAAAGGCGAGGAGCTCGATTTGCGGCACATTTTGATCAAGCCCAAGATCAGCGACGACGACTTGAACCGAACCCGGGCCACCCTCGACAGCCTAAAAGGACAAATTGCGCTCGGCTCCCTGACCTTTGAACAGGCCTCGGCCCAGTTTTCCGATGACGAAAACACCCGCTACAACAATGGCTTGATGATGAATCCCCAGACCGGCGATTCCAAATGGGAGCTCAACCAGCTCGACCGAAGCGTTTTTTATGCACTCGAAGCGCTCAAGCCCGGAGAGGTGTCCAAGGCTTCGCTCCTGCGCAATCCGGATGGAAAAGAGGGTTTTCGCATCATCAAAGTGCTCAGCCGAACCCAGCCCCATCGCGCCAATCTCAAAGACGACTACGCCCGTCTTCAGAACGTGGCCGAAAACAAAAAGCGAGCCGAAGCCATTGATCAATGGATTGAAGAGCGCTTGCTCGAAACCTCGGTGCGCATTCAATCCGACTGGGTTGACTGTACGTTCAAGAATTCGTGGACCAATACCCCAACCCCCAAACCATGAGTGTGAACGCTCCTTCTGACGCCGTAGCCTCTGTTCGACGCCTCCAACAGCATATGACCGAGCTCAAGGGCGAAATCGGCAAGGTAGTTGTCGGACAACAAGAGGTAGTGGAGCAGTTGTTGCTCTCGATTTTGTGCCGCAGTCACAGTTTGTTGGTCGGGGTTCCCGGTCTAGCTAAAACTTTGTTGGTCAACACGGTGGCTCAATCATTGGGTCTGAAGTTCAGTCGGATTCAGTTTACTCCGGACTTGATGCCGTCGGACATTGTAGGGAGCGAAATTCTCGACGAGCACAGGCACTTTAAGTTTATTCCGGGACCGGTCTTTGCGAACATCCTGCTCGCCGACGAAATCAACCGGACCCCGCCCAAGACCCAAAGCGCGTTGCTCGAGGCCATGCAGGAACGTGCGGTAACCGCCGCCGGGCACACGCACAAAATGCCCGAGCCCTTCTTTGTACTGGCTACCCAGAATCCGATCGAACAAGAAGGGACCTACCCTTTGCCCGAAGCGCAGTTGGACCGATTCATGTTCCTGATCCAGGTCAACTATCCGAGCTTTGAAGAGGAGGTCGAAATCGTCAAGGCGACCACAACCGGCGTTTCGGCCGCGGTGAACAACGTCATGGGGGCCGAAGACATCTTGATCTACCAAAGGCTCATTCGCGATATTCCCGTGCCCGAGGCCGTTTATCGCTATGCAGTATCGCTCAGCGAGCGCTCTCGGCCACACCAAAAGAACAGCCCCGACTGGGTCAATCGCTATTTGAGCTGGGGCGCTGGTCCGAGGGCGTCACAGTTTCTGATTTTGGGCGCCAAAGCCAAAGCGGTGCTCAACGGAAAATTTGCCCCCGATCAGGAAGAAGTACGGCAGGTGGCCCATCCCATTTTGAGGCATCGGATCGTCCCTACCTATCAGGCCGAGGCAGAAGGGCTAGGGGTCGATGCGCTCATCGAGCGATTGCTGGCTTCCGGAACCCCGGGTTGATCAAGTCGCTTTAGCGGCCTAGGTTGTATTTGAGGATGCACCAAATGGCGCGAAATCCGTCTTTCCAACCGATTTTCTTGCCCTCTTCAAAGGTGCGCCCGTAGTAGCTAATCCCGACTTCGTAAATCCGAATTCCCTTGATTTTGGCCACTTTGGCCGTGACCTCGGGCTCAAATCCAAACCGTTTTTCGCGCAAGTTCAGCGACTGAATCACATCGGTCCGGAAGAGTTTGTAGCACGTTTCCATATCGGTGAGGTTCAGATTGGAAAAGGCGTTCGACATAAAAGTAAGCACCTTGTTGCCGATGGAGTGCCAGAAAAACAGGATGCGGTGCGGGTTGCCCCCCATAAACCGCGAGCCATAGACCACGTCGGCGTGGCCGGCGAGGACGGGCTCGAGCAACAGCCTATACTCGTTCGGGTCGTATTCCAAATCCGCGTCTTGAATGATCAAATAGTCGCCCGTGGCCTTGGAAATGCCTGTGTGCAGCGCGGCGCCCTTGCCTTGATTTCGCTCGTGCCGGAAGCGCACGAGTTCGAATTCCGGATGTTGCCCGGCATAGCGGTCCAAGGCCTCAGTGGTTCCGTCTTTGCTGCAGTCGTCGACTACAATCACTTCGGTTTCGACGCCCTCGGGAAGCCGAACACCCCGGACTTTGTCGAGGATCAGGTGGATGGTCGCCGCTTCGTTGTAGGCGGGAATAACGACGCTCAGTTTCATTGGAACCATTGGGGTGCGAAAGTAAGACGCGCAGCGCGAATGCTCGGGTTGTTCACCGCCCCCTTTAGGCTGCTTATCTTGCGCGCCAAAGTGTACTGCAACCATGTCTACTTCTTTTGATGCGCTTTCGGAAAACAAAGTCCTGGCTGGACTGGGTCGTTGGCTGAACCAACAACGCTGGGTCTTTCCTGCTTTGCTCGGTTTGACCGCTCTGAATGCCCTTTTGCTCTTCGAATTCAAGGTCAGCGAGGGGGGGGACGACTCGTCCTACATTATGCGCGCCTTCGATTTGGTGCGCCAAGGAACCTACCCGACCTATCAAGGGCCGGCCTATCCGTTTTTTCTCGCGCCTTGGGTGGCCTTGTTGGGCATCCACATCCCCGTACTCAAGCTGACTTCTTATCTGAGCATTCTCGGGTTTTCGTGGATAACCTATCGATCGCTTCGGCATCGACTTCCGTTGGTTCCGCTCTTTTTTACCCTAGCACTCTGCGCCCTGAGCCCTGTTTTGCTCTACTTCGCCTCTCAGACCTACAGCGAGGCCTTTTATATGATTGTCCAAGCGGGATTTTTGGCGCTGGCCATCCGCTATTTGGTCGAGGCAGAACGCATATCCTGGAAACAATCGCTCCTCCTGGCCCTTGCCTTTTGGCTGCTGGCCAATACCCGGACCATTGGCTACGCTGCCTTGCCGGTGTTGTGGCTCCACCTGGGGCTCCACAGGCGTTGGGCCGATCTGGGCAAGACAACGGCTTCCATCGTGGGGATCTTGATCGCTTGGGAAGGGCTTAAAAGACTGATTTGGGGGGCCGATGAACTCCAGTTCGCGAGCCAGGGCAAGACCCATCTTCAGAAAAATGCCTACGATGCCTCGGAGGGTAACGAAGATTTGATGGGCCTCGTCCAAAGGGCTTGGGAAAACATGGAGGGTTATTTGAGCAAGCACTTTCTCCATTTTATCGGGTTTCAGAAACCCGAAGACATGACCGAAAATGTCTTGGTGGGGCTGTTGGTGGTTTTGTTGCTCGTCGGAGTGGGGATCTACGCCTTCCGGAAAAACAAGCCGCTCTATTTTCTTTCGCTCTACACAACGGCGCTGCTGGCGGGGAATTTCCTCGGAGTGCACGCCAACTGGGATCAAGTGCGTCTGGTCATCCCGTATTTTCCCTATATCGCCTTGATTGTACTCTCTGGGGGGTGGTTGCTTTCGGTTCATACTTCGATGAAATGGGCCGCCCCGGTGTTGACAGGACTGTCGACGCTCTCGCTCTTGCTGGTTGTCGGTACGCTCAACCAAAGCATCCAAGCCAATGGACCCGAATTCCGGGCGGGAATTGCCGGAGACCCGTTGACGGGCTATACCCCAGATTGGTACAACTATGTACGGATGACGGAATACGCCGCAGCCGAGGTGCCCGATTCGGTTGGGATTGCCTGCCGCAAAGCGGGGATTAGTTTCATTTACGGACAGCGCAAATTCAAAGGGATTACCCGCATACCCTACACCGCGGCGGACAGCCTGGAAGCCCGGCACCCCCATTGGGTGGTGGTGCGTACCCCCGACGTTGGTCGATGGATGAAGGTCATGGAATTGACCCAAGAAGACCGCGTGGCCTTGGCTTCTGGACGTCCCAAACCCAATACGATCCGCGCCACCGAGGGCGAGTTTTTCGAAATCCTGCGTCTGCCCGCGTCCGCCCCCGACAGTCTGAAGGACGAGGCCAATGTGTGGACCGATGTAAGCGATTTTGTGGGGATGTTCGACGAGGGTTTTGTCGTAGAACCCGATCGACTGGTCGACGATTTGCGCAAAGACCGCGTCCGCTACCTCATCGAAGCTTCGCTCCGGGTCGATCCCAACCGGGTTACCGACCGAACGGTCAATACCATTACGCGCTATCTGTACTACATCCAGTTAAAATATCCGAACACGTTTCGGCAGATTCACGCCATCGGCACTTCGGAACCAGCCTATTTGCTGGAGCTGGACTATGCGGCCATCGACCGCCTTCGGGCCCTAGGCCGCTAATGCGTTTCGGCTGACTTATTTTCGCCCGCAGAAAGGAATGCCCTTTTGGATTCTGTAGAAACCCGAAAAACTGCCCCATGAAAATTTCTGTAATCGGCGCCGGAAACGTAGGTGCCACGTGTGCCGACGTCTGCGCTCGGAAAGAGCTTGCCAACGAGGTCGTGCTTCTCGACATCAAGGAGAATTTTGCCGAAGGCAAGGCCCTCGACATTTGGCAAACCGCCCCGATCGATCTCTACGATGCCCGCCCCGTGGGATCGACCAACGACTACAAGGCCACGGCTGGTTCCGATGTGGTGGTGATTACCTCGGGTTTGCCCCGCAAACCGGGCATGAGCCGGGACGATCTGATCGAGACCAACGCGAAAATTGTGAAGTCGGTCACGGAACAAGTGATTGAGCATTCTCCCGAGGCGGTTATTATGGTTGTGAGCAATCCGCTCGATGTGATGACCTATTGTGCTTTTTTGACCGCAAAAGTCGATCCTTCCAAGGTCTTTGGCATGGCCGGTATTCTCGATACGGCCCGCTATCGCGCCTTTTTGGCTACCGAGCTCAATGTTTCGCCCAAAGACATTCAGGCGGTGCTGATGGGGGGGCATGGAGATACCATGGTGCCGCTTCCGCGCTATACGACCGTGGGCGGAATTCCCGTCACTGAACTGATCGAAGCCGACAAGCTCGACGCCATCATCGAACGCACCAAGGGTGGAGGGGGAGAAATAGTCAAACTGCTGGGTACGTCGGCCTGGTATGCGCCGGGCGCTGCAGCAGCCCAAATGGTCGAGGCCGTAGTCCGCGATCAGAAGCGGGTATTTCCGGTGTGCGCCTGGTTGCAGGGCGAATATGGCTTGAACGACATCTACCTTGGGGTCCCCGTGGTCTTGGGCCGCAAGGGCATCGAGCGCATCATCGAACTCGATTTGAACGAATCCGAAAAGCAACTGCTCAATACCTCAGCCACCGCGGTCAAGGAAGTGATGGGGGTTTTGGATACGATGAAGCTGTTCTAATGTGATGTGCGCGGAACAGTAAAAGCCGGGGCAGCCCGGCTTTTTTCGTTTGAAAACCATAGGTACCTGCTGCCAGCAGGACGATTACCAGATTTTCTTCAGCATCGACAATCCGGTGATCGGATTCCTCAGCAGATTGCGCCGGGCATCTGAGGTTTCTCTTTCGCCTTGGTCCGATTGGGGTGCCCGCTCGGGAATGGTGCGGAGTTCTTCCCAGGCGCGTTCTTCGGCCGAATCGGACGCATCGCCCCGGGTTTGGAAGGGATCGCTGTCGAGTTCTTCCGGGGCGCAATCGAGGCATTCGAGGCCTTGTGCGCCGACCCGCCAAAGGTGGCCGGCCATTTCTTCTTCGTGCAATAAGCTGTTGTTGGGGATTGGAGCCAATAATCGGGCCATGCTGGTCCCGATGCGCACCTCGGTGCCTTGGGGCAAGAGCAATTGGTGGCGGACGTATTGCAAACGGAAAGGAGTACCCGGTGCCAGGGTGTAGTGCGAGGGCAAAAAGAGCGTAGAGTCGTTTACCTTGGGGGTGTAACGCAACATACGGGCGTTGTCTCTCGCATTTTTTTCAGAATAGCCGTGGGCTTCGACGGTGGTGCGCAGGACGGCCTGCGCATCGTCTGAGGCGGCAATGCTCAGTTCGACCCAGCCCAACTGCACGCTGTCTCCTTCGACAAGGACCGAAAAATCGCGTTCGTTCATTTCGATCCGCACATCGGCCTCAGTGCTCATGGCGCTCGATTCCAAGGTCCAACGGCGAACCTCTGGATTCAGGTTTTTAACGGAGACCACGCGGTCTTCTTCCTGAAGCGAAGCGAACCAACTCGAAGCGCTCAAACCAGTCAAGAGAATGCCTGCGACAAAGCTGATGAATACTCCTGTGCGTATCCGAAGATCGAGTTTGGGGAGTTTGAGTACGGTGCGGATCAACACAGCCAAGGCATAGAGCGCCGGAACCCCGAGGAACAAGAAAAGCCCGAGGTAGACGCCCCAACGTTGGGTGGCGTCCGAGCTCATAATTCCGAGAAAGGTGTGGACTTGTTCGGAACTGATGCGCCCACCGTCGGTGTACATCGACCCCGAAATCCACGCAAAGAACAGGAGCAGGGCGAACAAGCCAAACGCGACGAGCATCCAGCCGAGAATTCGCCCAACGGCCTTGACAGTCGCCTGCAGCAATTGGCCCAAAAAGGCGAACACCTCGGTCAAGAAATTCTTGGGTCGGTCGAGGGGCCGGGGCCCACCCGCATCAGGACGGGCGCGTATCGAGGCTTCGTCTTGAACAAAGCGGCGAATGTTGGCCACCGTAGCGGCGTACCCCCGCATTTCCAATTTTTGGGCGGTGGTGCGGGCCATGGGCATAACAATCCACAAAATGAAATACAGGGGCAGACCAAATCCGATAAACAAACCCGCCGCAAAGGCGAGTCGAATCCACAAGGGGTCGATGGCGAAGTAGGCCGCTATGCCCCCGCAAACACCCCCAATGATTTTGTCGTCGGGGTTGCGGTATAGCCTCTTCCAGCCTTTTTCCCAGGGTTCGTTTCCCGAAGCCGTCTGTTCGGGGGCTGCGGCTTCGTCTCTGAGCTGAAAGTCCTCAGGCAAACCGAGAATGCCCACGGCCTTCTCGACATCGGCCATGTCGACGACTTCGCGCTTGCCGCCCAAAGCCTCTTGGAAGAGTTCGACCAGACGGGCTTCGACATCGCTCAACACCTCTTGGCGTTCGAAGGGGTCGGCGACGGCTCGTTTGATTCCGTCGAGGTATTGCTGAAGGCGGAGCGCGGCGTCCTCGTCCAATTTAAAGGCGAAGCCGGCCAGATTGATGTGTTCGATCCGTTTCATTCTGCCTTGCGAGTTTGAGGGTTGAGAATCAGGTGTACGGCTTGGACCAATTCGTCCCAAGATTGTCGGTGTTCAAGAAGGGCGCGGCGGCCTTCGTCGGTGAGGCGGTAGTACTTGCGCGGAGGTCCCGAGCGTGACTCTTCCCATTGGTAGGTCAGCAGTTCGGCGTTTTTAAGCCGGGTGAGCAGCGGATAGAGGGTCCCTTCGACCACGCTCAGTCCCGATTGTTGAAAGTCGGCAATGAGGTCGGGCACATAGGAGGGGGCTCGGTCGAGGGAAGCGAGGATGCAGAGTTCGAGCACCCCTTTCCGCATTTGGGCCGAATTGTTTTCAGGCGCCATGTCGGGTCGGGTTTTGAATTATGAAGGAACTATGGAGTTTTTGGTACATCACAATGCAAATATATATGTGTAATTTGGTACTTTGTGAAACATAGTTCTAAAATTTTTATATCTCCCTGATTGAGTGCGAGTAAAATTTCCCTAGTACGGTAAATAGACCGTTTGCCGTAGTCGCTGGCCCAAGGGTGAACTCCAGGAGGGTTTGCGCGATTGTGCTGGTTACGTCGATTCAGGTTTCGAGGGGCACAGAACCCGGATGGGGTCAAAAGCGCAATGCTCAGCGAAAGGCGTTTCAGGGAAGGATACAACCTCTGTGCGGCCAATCCCCCATAGCGCGATGATACCGGGTATTGTTTTGGGTCATTCTCTTTTCGGATTGCGGACGAGGACCCACAATTTCGCAAGGCGACCTCGGTTGTGCGCGAAGGAACCCACTACGTTATAATCGCACCAATCCAACGAAGTATGCGGAAGCCCCAATGACTCCGGAGGGGATCCGTTCAGCGCGCCCGGATCGAGACCCAAGACACCACAACACCCGTTCAGCAAACCTCGATGTGCCATAGGCGTTCGGTCGTTGGAACACTCAGAGGGTCCGCTGAAGGGAATCCCGAGGGTCATGGCATGGCGTCCTATTCGTCTGCGCCCCGCGGTTCCCACCGCACCAAATCTTCGATCAAGGACCAGGGAAGGGGTTGGTGGTGCGGGAATTGAACGGCCCCTTTAGAGTGTTTCCAACCGGCCAATTGTGGGGCCAAAGCCCGCAGTGCCTCGGGACCGGGATACAATCCCAGATGTTTGGCAAAAGCCGCATAGTGCACCCGATTTCGCCCCCTGACCCGAAAAGTGGGGATTCCATAACGCAGACAGTGCTCGGCATCGGGATGCCAGTCCACAAGGCATTGGTGCAGTTTGTCCAATCGAAGGCGGATTTCGCCTTCAAAACCGGCGTGGTAGGCCGCGACGTCGGGATGCATGGTCGGATTTAGTTCGAAAACAGAGAAGGGGTCGGATCCATGCCCAGCTCTACCAATCGGTCATACAGGGGTTTGAGCTCTGCCTGCCACCGCCCCAATTCGTTTACAAGACGGGGCAATTGGCGTTCGAAGCGCTCGAGCGCGCGCACCTGGGTTTCGGTAGGGGGTGAGTACTGCCGGTCGAGTCCATCGACCGCGGCATAGTAGACATCGGTCAATCCGGGGGGGATGGGCTGTTGCAATTCGGCCAATCGACCTTCGCCGTTGAGTTGGGCTTCGATTTGATCGAGTTTTTCGTGCAAGGATACCAACAGGGTTTTGAGCTCGGGTTCGGCGGCCTGAATCACCGAAACGGCTGTACGCATCCGTTCGATTTCGCTTTGGCAGAGGTTGAGCTTTTTTTGCGCCGAACGCAGGGCTTTTCCCTGGGCATAGACCGCAAGTCTGAAGGCCGAAAGCGAAGCGGGTTCAGGGGCAAAACTGCCTTGGGGAAGATGCTCGATCTGAAAGGGGCGAATCCCGATAAGGCGGTCGCCTTCTCGATGGCGCAGAAACACAGACACCTTGTAGTTGCCCTGGGGTAGCAGGCCTCCTTCCCGATAAGCGGGGATCCCTTCTTCTCGAATCAAACTGCCGGGCTTTTGAAAACGGGCTTCCCAATGTAGGCGTTGCAGTCCTTCACGAGCCTTGTAGACCTTGCGTCCTACTTCTACGCCCCGTTCGTCGGCAAATACCAACAACACATCGGGTGCCCATTCCGTGGCTTCTTCGCGGAGATCTTCGGCTGTGGGGTCGGGTATGGGTTTGCCGGCTTTGCGGTTTTCGTCCTCTCGGGCTTCGCGCTCTGCCTTGAGCGTTTTGGGAATCTCTATCAACTGCACCGTAACCACCACCCCAGGCACCGGGTTTTCTGAACGAAAGAGCGAGGCTCCCTGAAAACCACCCCCGGGATAGCCCATGGGCAACGAGGGTTCGTAGACGAGGGCGGGAGCGATGGCAAAAACATGGTCTTTGCCTTCTGCTTCGGCCATTTCGCGCAGAGGCGTGTAGTCATCGAGGAGGTAGATTCCCCGGCCAAAAGTGCCCACGACCAAATCGGCTTCGCGCGCCTGAATTTCGAGGTCCTTAACGGCGATAGGCGGCAGTCCCTCTTCGAGCTTTTTCCAACTCTGTCCTCCATTCCAGCTCGCGAACAGCCCGAATTCGGTTCCGCAAAATACCAGGTCAGATTGGACAGGGTCTTCGGCAAAGCTGTAGACCGAACCCCTTGAGGGCAAACCCGTGTTGATCAACTGCCAGCGGGCGCCCCGGTTGTCGCTCTTGTACAAATGCGGGGTAAAATCGCCGGTTTTGTGAAGGTTGATGGCCAAATACACCCGATCTGTCTGGGTTTTGGAACACCACAGCCCTTGTACATAGGCGCGTTCGGGCAACCCAGTAGGCAGGGCCAATTCTTTCCAGTCGTTCGTTCCCGGGTCGAGCCGGTGGAGGCGTCCATCGTCGGAACCTGCGTACAGCAGCCCTTCGGCAAGGGGTGATTCGTCCAAGGCCGTAATGTTTCCGTAAAACGAGGTACTCTGATGCCGAGCAACCGTCCGAGCGGGCCAAAAGCCCATGGTTTCGATTTGGTTTCGATCGAGATTTCGGCTCAAATCTCCGCTGAGGACTTTCCACGATTGGCCTTGATCGGGGCTCATATACACCCGCTGGGCGGCAAAATAGAGCCGTTTGGGGTTGTGCGGGCTCAACACCAACGGAGCGTCCCAATTCCATCGGTTCGCTGGCTCGCCTTCGGCTTCAAGCGGTTTGATGTTGAGTTGCTCCCCGGTGCGGGCGTCAAAGCGCACCAACCCTCCGTATTGGCTTTGGGCATAGACAATGTGTTCGTCGAGGGGATCGACCCGGGTTTCGAATCCATCGCCCGTATTGGTCACCGTCCAGTCCGAGTTCAGCGCTCCATGCTGGGAAAGCGTTTGGGACGGTCCCTTCAAACTAAAGTTGTCTTGGGTGCCTCCGTAGACGTTGTAGAAGGGCAACGCATTGTCCGTGCTGATGCGGTAGAACTGGGTGATCGGCAAATTCGCGGCAAAGTGCCAGTTTTTGCCACCGTCGTAGCTGGTGTACAACCCCCCGTCGCAGCCCATTCGCAGGTGTTCTGGGTTGGAGGGATCAATCCACAGCGCGTGGTTGTCGACGTGTTTGTTTTCTTCGCCCAAGGTCTCAAAACTCTTGCCTCCATCTCGGCTCACTTGGGCGTAGGTGTCCATCGAATAGACCACGTCGGGATTGACCGGGTCGGGAACGAGTTCGGCGTAGTAGTTCCCTGCGGTATAATGGTTGCTCGCTTGGGTCCAGGAGGCGCCGGCATCGTCGGTGCGGTAGGTGCCTTTTCCTTCG
Source organism: bacterium (assembly GCA_016125155.1). Lineage (GTDB taxonomy): Bacteria > Bacteroidota > Bacteroidia > Flavobacteriales > Schleiferiaceae > WGMI01. Next base: position 65,784 of record WGMI01000005.1, on the reverse strand, counting down.
ACAAGCAAGTACATCCGGTCCGGACGCGCAGGGCTAATGGCCAGACTCAGACGGCCCAGATCGCCCGAAGGCAGCCCTCCACCGACTTTTTCCCAGGTGGAGCCCCCGTCCTTAGAGCGATACAGCCCCGATCCCGGACCCGCGCCCATATAGGTGTGCACGGCCCGGCGGCGCTGATGCGCCGTGGCATACATCCATTCTGGTCGTTCTGGGTGAAAGTGCACCTCGTTAAACCCCGTATGGTCGTCGACAAAGTGTTTGCGTTCCCAAGTGAGACCGTCGTCTGTGCTTCGGTACAGCCCCCGCTCGCCCCCGGCCTTCCAGAGTGGACCATAAGCAGCCACCCAAACCTCGCCCGAGCGCCGCGGATGAAAGGAGATCTGACCGATGTGTTCGCTTTGACCAAGCCCGACGTTGTTCCAGCTCTTGCCTCCGTCTTTGGAGCGATACACCCCATCGCCATAGGCCACCGAGCGTTGGTTGTTGTTTTCGCCTGTCCCCACCCAAACCGAGTGCGGATCGTGCGGATCCAGGGCTACACAGCCGATGGAAAACGAGGTTTGCCCATCGAAGATCGGGGTCCACGTTGCGGCGTTGTTGTCGGTTTTCCAGACGCCCCCCGAAGCTGCGGCTACGTAATAGCAGTTTGAATGGACGGGATCAACGGCGATGTCCGAAATCCGCCCCGAGGTGAGCGCCGGACCGATCGACCGGAGCTCCATGCCCTTCAATGCAGCGGGTTCCGGGGTTTTTTCTGTTTTGGAGCGGGCTTTTTTCTCGGACTTCTGGGCTTGGAGTGGGCTCTGTAGAACGAAAAGACACAACAAGGCCATTCCGGCCAATGAGGGGGTTCGGCGTTTCATAGTCCAATAATCGCGAAAAACGCCCAAAGACTGGTTTTGCCGTCTTCAGAAAGCCAAACCCGCGCCCAAGACAAACCCCTGACGACTCCGTTCGAGTTCGGCCGGAGGGGTATATGCCGGGCTGTACAATTCAAGTTGACCCGCCCCGCGCTGGTGGGACCATCCCAAGTCGATCCAACTTCCGCCAAAGTCGTATCCCAAGCCCAGCGAATATGATCGAAGGCTTCGGTCCAAAAACTGATCCGTCGATTCGGTATAGGCATACCCCCCCCGAACCGACCAATGCCCCACTAGAAATTCTCCTCCGAGCCGGAATTGCTGGGTCCATTGGAGTCGGTCTGAGAGGTTCTGCTCGAGTCCTTCGAGCGAAAATCCACGCCCGCGCACTTTGAGGTGAGAAGGGTCGGTGGCTTCATAACCGAACGACAACAACCCCCGGTCTTTGTAGACATAAGCCACTCCCAATCCCACCTTTTGAGGAGCGGTCAAGGCGTATTCGATTTGTTCGTTGAAATACGAAGTGAATGCGTTGGGGCCTCCGTCTCGAAACGCGGTTTCCAGATCGGTCACAAAAGAGGCGTTCGACGCATACCAACTCGGGCTGCGGTAGCTGGCCGACACCCGAAAAGACTCTACAGGTCGATAAATCATCCCCACATTCAGGTTGAACCCGACGGCATCGAGCTGGTATTCTTCGAGCATATCAAAGCGATCAATCAGGCTGTTGCCGTCGAATCCCGATTCGGCATACCGCCATTGTTGCCGATAAGAAAGCAATGGTATTCCGATGCCTACCCCATAGAACCAACGATGGTCATGGCTGCCAGCCAAGTGGAACTGCAAAACGCTCCTTTGGCCGCTGCGGGATTCCGAATAGCGTTGATTGAGATCGAGCCCTGTGGCAAACGAGGAATATCCCCAGTTCGCACTGTCGACCACATCAGTCAGAAAGGTTTCCCACGCCATGCGCTCGTAGAGCAAACCTTGGTTGAGCAACTGGGCGGGAGGGGTGCCGTTCGATTGATCGATCCATGCATCGATAATCGAGCTGTTGGGATTGACCCCTTCGATTTCAATCTGCTCGTCGAAGCCGAGTTCGCGTTTCAGGACCATCCCAAAAAACCACTTTTTTTGCGGGTCGGTTCCCCAATCGAACGAAGTATTGATCCCGATCAAGGGGAACGCCACATCGGTTTCTGAACCGTCGAGACTCCGATTCCAATAATTCGATCGGGTTTGACTCCCGGTAATGCCCAGAGCGATGTCGAGCCGACCGTGGAGAAACACCGCTGCCCCCGCAGGATTGTCGACAATCGAGCTCATGTCTCCTCCAAGCGCATGAAAGGCCCCGCTCATCGCGACATAGCGCGGCCCTCCTTCAATGCCGGGGGCCGCAAACAACAGGCTTTCTTCAAAACTCTGTGCCCGAGACGGAGAGGAGAAACACAACACAAAACTCCCGAGCCACAGCGAAAGGAGCGTACCGTGGAACCCGCTCACCGCGTACGGGGGCTGGGTGAAGAAGGCGTACCGCCACTGCGCCCACCACCCCCAGAGGGAGCCGGACGAGAAGGCGCATCCGATCTGCCCCGGGGCGTCCGTGAGGGAGGCGCCTGAGCGGGTTCCCACGACCGCGACGGCCTACCCGGGATTTCGGTTGGGGTAAACAGGTCTTCCAGTTCTCTTCGCCAAGTGGGTTTTTCGGATGCCGGGGCCTGGGGCACTTCAACAGGTTGTCTCCGCATACGTCCTGCCGGGGTCGGGGTTCCTCCGGTTGAAGGGGAACCACTGCGGTTGGGACGAGGCATGTTGACCGGTTGACCAATGGGCCTCAGTACATCTCCCGAGCCAAAACCCGGACCATAGTATCCGCCGCCCCATCCGGGATAGCCCCATCCCGGATAGCCCCATCCGTTGCCGAATCCGGGCCCGTTCCAGGGATTGTTCCAGGGGTTGTTCCAGGGGTTATTGAAAGGATCATTCCACGGATTGTACCAAGGGTCGTACATGCCTCCATAGCCCCAACCCGTGTTCCATGAAGGTCCCAAACAGCCAAAACCATAGGGTGATCCCATGCCAAAGCCTACATTCCACGCAGACTGGTTCGACAGGGGCAGTGCATTGAACCGATCCGGGACTTCCCAAGGCCGAAAATCGTCGACCGAGGCGTTGGGGTCGTAGTAGTCGTAGTCCTGTGCGGGCGCTTCCTCTGCAGTCCGGGTGTTTTCCATCGCCACCGCCTTGGGTTTGGGGACCGGACGATGATAGACCCCATCGGCGTGATAGGCATGATAGCTCCCTCCGCACGAGGACAACACGACCCAAGCCAGAGCTGCGACCCAGGGGCCGAAACGAAGAGAAAGAGAGTCCAAGCGTGCCATGGTAGGGGGGTGCTTTTGATTAGCTTTGCCGCGCTAGACAATTTCGTACAAAAAGCATTCCAAAACAAGCCCCATGGCGGATGTATTGACCTCGAAGAGCAAAGATTATGCTCAGTGGTACAACGATTTGGTAATCAAGGCCGATTTGGCTCAAAATTCGGCGGTACGCGGCTGTATGGTCATCAAGCCCTACGGATATGCCATTTGGGAGACGATGCAGGCCGAACTCGATCGCCGATTCAAGGAAACGGGGCACAAAAACGCCTACTTCCCCATTTTTATCCCTAAGTCCTATTTCAGCAAAGAAGCGGCCCACGTAGAGGGTTTTGCCAAGGAATGCGCCGTGGTAACCCACTACCGGCTCAAGAATGCCGAAGACGGCAAAGGAGTGGTGGTCGATCCCGAGGCCAAGCTCGAAGAAGAACTCATCGTTCGCCCTACGTCAGAAACCATTATCTGGGATACCTACCGCGATTGGGTTCAGAGCTACCGCGATTTGCCCATTTTGCTCAACCAATGGGCCAACGTAGTGCGGTGGGAAATGCGGACCCGTTTGTTTTTGCGGACCACCGAATTTTTGTGGCAGGAAGGGCATACTGCCCACGCCACCGAGGCCGAGGCTGTTGAAGAAGCGGAGCGCATGCTCCACGTCTACGCCGACTTTGCCGAAACCATCCTCGCCATTCCCGTGATTCGCGGCGTAAAATCGGAAAGCGAGCGATTTGCCGGGGCCCTGAATACCTATTGCATCGAAGCGCTAATGCAAGACGGCAAAGCCCTTCAGGCGGGTACTTCTCACTTTTTGGGGCAGAATTTTGCCAAGGCCTTCGACGTCAAATTTCAGAACAGAGACGGGAAAATTGAACACGTCTGGGCGACGAGCTGGGGGGTTTCGACCCGACTGATGGGTGCTTTGATTATGAGCCATTCCGACGATCAGGGCTTGGTTCTCCCCCCCCGATTGGCCCCGACACAGGTGGTCATCGTCCCAATTTATCGGGGTGCCGAAGAATTGGAACAGATTTCTCAGGCGGTACAGCCTGTCCTCGCATCGCTACGTGCGGCGGGCATTCGGGTCGAATACGACGCCCGAGACACCCACAAACCGGGGTGGAAATTCAATCAGTACGAGCTTCAGGGTGTCCCAGTCCGCCTCGCCATTGGCCCCCGAGATTTGGCGGCCGGGCAATTCGAAATGGCGCGCAGAGACACCCTTGAGAAGTCGGCTTTGCCGTTCGATCAGGTTGTCGATCGGGTCGTGAATCTCATGGAGGACATTCAAGGGCATCTGTTTGCCAATGCCCAGCGCCGCCTCAACGAGCAGACTTATCGGGTCGACACCTGGGACGCTTTTCTCGAACAAATCGAACTCGGCGGCTTTTTGTCCTGCCATTGGGATGGCACCGCCGAGACCGAAGCACAAATCAAGGAACGCACCAAGGCGACGATTCGGTGCATACCGCTCGACGCCCCCGAAGAAGCCGGGGTTTGCGTCTACAGCGGACGGCCTTCGAACCGCCGCGTCTTGTTTGCCCGGGCCTACTGATTTCCCGCCTCAGCGAACGAATCGGTAGGTTTTTCCGTACTCGAGCATTTGGGTGGCGAAGTCTATGGGATATTCGATTTGGACGTCTTGAATGGCGCCATCGGCTTCGACGGGTTTGAGCAGGGGGTTGATAAAGCCAGCATAGGGAGCCTGGTTGAGTTTGGCGCTGCGCTCGAGGACCTCTTTGAGCAATTCCGCCTCTACCTGAACCCCATAGGTTTCGACGAGCGCCTTGCCCGCCGCGTAGTCGCCTTCGCTCTTGATGCGTTGAATTTCGCGGAGCAATTGACCAAACAACACCCTGAGCTTGGCGGGATCGTTGACCGCGAAATACGTCTTTCCATCGATTTGTTTGCGTTCAATGACATTCTCGGCCTTGCCCTTTTCGTAGGCCCAGCCGGCCACCAATTGGCGGTTGCGCATATGGTCCTCTTCGAGCACTTCGCCCGGTTTGAGCCGGCGGAGTTGAAGCATGAGTCCATTGCGGATGTAGCTTTCGTATTCCGCCAAGGCTACTTCGGGACCCGAGACCAGTCCGAGTTCCTGCAATTTGGGATCGGAGATGTAGTAGAGCGCTACCAAATCGGCCCGGGCCTCTTCGAGGGTGCTGGCGTAGTTCTGCAGGGTCTGGGCAGGGGTACCCACTCCGGGGTTTAACCGGCCGCTGGCGTGTCCAACCACCTCGTGTAATGCGGTGTGCAGAGCCGAACCCAAGGCGCCGTGTTGCTCGGCCCGTTCGCGCTCTGCCTGACTAAACGCAAACTCATCGAGCAAGCCCTTGCCCGCCGCTTCTTCGTAGGCGTGTTCTATATTGCCAAGGCTGACCGATTTGCTTCCGTGCTTGGAGCGTATCCAGTTGGCATTGGGCAAGTTGACCCCGATGGGCGTCGAAGGAGAGGCATCGCCGCTTTCTCCCGCCACATTGACCACCACATAGCTGACCCCGCGCACATCGGGCTTTTTATGTTCCTCTTGAATCGGGGCATTTTGTTCAAACCAAGCAATGTTCTCGCTCAGGGTTTGCATCCGGGCCGAAGCGTCAAAATCTTTAATTTGAACGATGCTCTCAAAACTGCCTTTTCGGCCCAAGGGGTCGTTGTAGACTTCGATAAACGAGTTGATGTAGTCTATGTCGCCTTCGGTGGCTTCCACCCAGGCAATGTTGTAGGCATCCCAAGTCTTGAGATCTCCGGTTTTGTAATACTCGATGAGCAATTCAAGGGCCTTGGCCTGAGCTGGATTTTCAGCGACTCCAACCGCTTTTTCGAGCCAATTCACAATGCGCTCAATCGCGGCTCCATACTTGCCTCCGATGTGGTACACCTCTTCGTCAATGCTGCCGTCGGGGTTTTTAATCAATCGACTGTTCAGGCCAAACGAAACAGGTTCTGGTCCCGCCTCTTTTTCCCACTTTGCATAGTAGTCATCGACTTCGGTTTTGGAAATGCCGGGTGCGTAGAAATTGACCGCCGAAGTCCGCACCAAATCGCCCTTTTCCGGGTCTTTGTTGACTTTTTTCGCGTCGACCGTTGGATCAAATACAGCCGATAGGGCCTCGGCAGACAGGGAAGCCCCAGCTTTGGCGAGTTGAGCCTCAAACCATTCCCGTGGAAATCCGGGTTCTAACTTCTGGTTGGAATAATGGTGGTGAATGCCGTTGCTGAACCACACCCGCTTGGTGTACACTTCAAACGCTTCGCGCTCTGGCCCTGCATCGCCTTGACCTTTGGAAAAGACGGCTTCCAGAGCGTCGCGGATTTCGAGATTGTAGCGATAGTTCTGATCCCAAATAATGTCGCGCCCGCTCAATCCGGCTTGACCTAAATAATACACCAATTCCCGCTGTTTGGGGCTGAGTTTTTCGAATCCGGGAACTTGATAGCGCAAGATGCGCAAATCGGCAAACTGCTCTGTTTGCCATTGAAATTCCGCTTTTTCCACTTCGGCTGGAGGGGTTTGGGTGTCGGATTGCCCGCAGGAAGACAACAAGGCCATTCCCAAAAGGCTCGAGAGAACAACAGTGGAAGAGTACGTCTTCATGGGTTGAATTCAGTGCCACCAAGGTACTGTTCATAACTGCATTTAGGCTCCATTTGAGATTGGCAAAATTGTTCGAATTTCGTTCTAACTTTTTAATCCCCTCAGCATGAAAACACTCCGTATAGCACTTTTGGCTTTGGTGGGCATAATCGCCCTGGGATTGATTTATCTCTCTACCCAACCCGCGGGCTATTCTGTCGAACGCAGCGTCGAAATCAAGGCTCCGGCTCTGTCGGTGCAACAATGGATCGTCGATTTGCCCAAATGGGAACAGTGGTCTTCTTGGAGCCGAATGGATTCGACCAACCAAACCACCTATTCGGATCCTTCATCGGGCAAGGGGGCGTGGTATTCTTGGAAAGGGGACATTACAGGCGAGGGCAAGCTCGAAATTGTCGATGTAGAAGAGGGGAAGCGCGTGGCTACGGCCATTCAGTTTACCAAGCCTTTTGAATCCTTGATGGATAGCCGATTTGAATTCGAAGAGGCCAATGGAGTTACTCGGGTTCGCTGGATCAACGAAGGCAAAATGCCCTTTTTGTTTCGCTTTATGAACAAAGGCATGGACAAAGCCATGGGACCCGATTTGGAAAAGGGCCTTGAGGCTATGAAGGCCTTGGCGGAAACCCAAGCGTCTGCGATGCCCACCGGATCGGTGGCCCCGGCCGAGGTGGTCAATGTCCAGAAACTAACGTATTTCTACGCCCGCCGTGCCGTCAAATCGGCCGAGATCACCGCAGATCTCTTTGCGCAGGCCTATGGAGAAGTCATGGGCTATTTGGCCGAAGATGCGTCCAAGGTCAATGGAGCCCCCTTTGCCATCGCCGAGCTATGGGACGAGGAGACCGACAACAACGTTTTACTCATAGCCATGCCTTGCACCAGCGCCAAGCCCGGAAATGCCGCAGTACAAAAAGGGGTGCTCCCCGCGGGCAAGGCAGTTAAAGTGGTCTATACCGGTCCTTACGAAGGTTCAGCGATGGGGCACGAGGCGGCCTCGGCTTATATGGAAACCAATGGTCTTGAGTCGAATGGGGCCCCCTGGGAGTCGTATGTCAACGATCCCGGAGAGGTCAAAGACCCTGCTTTGTACATCACGGAGGTCTTTTATCCGATCAAGTAAAACCCCAGAGATTTTTTGGGTTTTTTTCGAAAGGGTTGAGCGGAGCAGACGGTTCCGCCCAGCCCTTTCTCTATTTTTGAAGGCTCCAAACGGGCATGGCGAAAAGCACATCAAAATCGACTTCAAAGCCCTCGGGCAAAGCGGTCTCTCCTTCTCAAATCCTCCAAGACCGAACAGTACACCTAGTCTTGGGCGGGGTGTTGGTGTTGCTCGGTCTTTTTTTGTTCGGCGCCTTGGTGTCTTTTTACGCGTATTGGAAAATCGACCAAAGCGAGGTGGAAGGGGGGGTGTGGACCCTGCTCAACAGCCCCGAGTTTCAAGTGCGCAACGTATTCGGAAAGGTAGGGGCCGCCATCGCACACCGTCTGGCCTACGGACTGTTTGGCATCGGTGCCTTTGCCTGGGTTTTTGTGTTGATTCGGCTCGGATTGGCCGTCGCCTTTCGCTTTCGAAGCGGGTTGTTCAAGCATGTGCGCTATGCGCTGTACGCCATGGCATGGTTCCCAGTGCTGATGGCCATGGTGCTCGGTCCCGATTTTCCGCAATGGTCCGGTGCCGGGGGATGGGGGCTCTGGAGCAAGGCCTCGGATTGGCTCGGGGTTTTTGGCGCCGGTTTGATCCACCTCGGGTTGGGGGTGGGCTTTTTGGCCTTCCACTTTCGGTGGTCGCCCGAGCAGATGGAAGGATGGTGGGCGCGTTGGAGGTCGAACAAGTCCAACAGGGCTTCGGTAGAACCGAAGAATGGAGCGGTTGAACCCGCCGAGACGACCCCGCCGGAACCTCCTTTGGAGCCCGCAGTAGCATCCCCGCCCCTCAGCGTGCAAAAACCGCAGGAGTCCGAAGAAATTCGGGTGTTTACGCTGGGTCCCGATCCTTCAGACCCCGAATTACAGGCCCCTCCACCACCCGTAGCACCGAATCTCCCACCGCGGCCCTCCGAACAGGCTCCCGCCGAGCCTATGGTGATTGGGGGCGAGGACGGTTTGGCCATGACCGTAGAATCGGTCTCAGACGAAGTGTCGCTCGACGAAGAGACCTACCGAAAACTCATTGCCGAACACGGAGAATTCGACCCCAAGCTCGAGCTCTCGGGCTATCGCATGCCCGGTCTCGATTTGATGAAGGACTACGGCAGCACCAACATCCACATCAATCCCGAAGAACTCGAACTCAACAAAAACCGCATCGTCGATACGCTGCGCACCTACAGCATCGAGATTGCGCAAATCAAAGCCACCATCGGTCCGACGGTCACCTTGTACGAGATCGTGCCCGCCCCTGGGGTGCGCATCTCGAAAATCAAGAACCTCGAAGACGATATCGCCCTGAGCCTCAGTGCCGAGGGGATCCGAATCATCGCGCCGATTCCGGGAAAGGGCACCATTGGCATCGAAGTGCCCAACGCCAAACCGAGTATGGTTTCGATGCGCTCGGTGCTGAGTTCGGAGAAGTTTCAACAGAGCGAAGCCGAATTGCCCTTGGTGCTGGGCAAGACCATATCCAACGAAACCTTCGTGGCTGACCTGACCAAGATGCCCCACCTGCTTATGGCAGGGGCCACCGGACAGGGGAAGTCGGTGGGCTTGAACGTCATTCTCACCTCCCTACTCTACCGCAAGCATCCGTCCCAGGTCAAGTTTGTGTTGGTCGACCCCAAAAAGGTCGAGCTCACCCTGTTCAACGCCATCGAGCGGCATTATTTGGCCACGTTGCCGGACAGTGCCGAGTCCATCATCACCGATACCAAAAAAGTCGTGTACACGCTCAATTCGCTCTGCGTTGAGATGGACAACCGATACGAACTGCTCAAGAATGCTCAGGCGCGGAACCTGGTCGAGTACAACGCCAAGTTTGTAGGAAGAAGGCTCAATCCGAACGAGGGGCACCGATTCTTGCCCTACATCGTCCTCGTTGTCGACGAATTTGCCGACCTCATCATGACGGCGGGCAAGGAAGTCGAAACCCCGATTGCGCGTCTGGCGCAGTTGGCCCGGGCAATTGGAATCCACCTGATCATCGCGACCCAGCGACCCTCGGTCAACGTGATTACGGGCATCATCAAGGCGAATTTCCCCGCCCGTTTGGCCTTCCGGGTCACCTCGAAAATCGATTCCCGCACCATTCTGGATGCCGGGGGAGCCGAGCGGCTCATCGGAAAAGGGGATATGCTCCTGAGCTTGGGAAGCGAGCCGGTGCGCATCCAGTGCGCTTTTGTCGATACCCCAGAAATCGAACGTCTGGTGGGTTTTATCGGCGGCCAGCGCGGATATCCGACGGCGTATCAACTCCCGGAGTTTGAAAGCGAAGAAGGAGGAGGTGGGGGCGATATGGATTGGTCCGAGCGCGATTCGATGTTTGAAGAAGCGGCGCGCGTGGTGGTCATCCACCAGCAAGGATCGACCTCTTTGCTCCAACGCAAACTCAAGCTGGGCTATGGTCGGGCTGGGCGCATCATGGATCAACTCGAAGCCGCGGGCATCATCGGTCCCTTTGAAGGGAGCAAAGCCAGACAGGTGCTGATTCCGGATGAGTTTTCTTTGGAACAACTTTTGAATTCCCGATCTTAAAATCGTCTGTTATGAACCGTTTTGTCACCGGTCTATGGGTCCTTGCCCTGTGGGCCCTCACTGGATCGGGAACCCTCGGAGCCCAAACCACTGAGGCCGCCAAACAGAAGCTCGAAAAGGCATCCGCCCAGCTGAAGGCTGCCAAGACCGTGAAAATTGCCTTTACCTATTCTCTGGAGAATAAGCGGACATCGCCGCCCATTCAACAGCAAGAAAAGGGGACCCTCGAAACCATGGGCGATCGCTATCGCCTCAAGTTGATGGGTACCGAACAAATTTGCGATGGCAGCTTTGTGTGGCTCGTCCTCCACGCCGACGAAGAGGTTCAAAAAAACCCTGTCAAAGACGGGCAGGGCAACGAAGCCATGACCCCCCTGCGCCTGCTCGAGCTGCACCGCAAAGGGTTCAGCTACAAGTTGGGTGGAAAAGAGACGATAGGCGGAAAGACCATCGAGTACGTCGTCCTCAAGCCGAATGCCAGCGAAGACATCCAGAGCATTCAGGTGGGCATCGATGTCAAAACGGGTCTGGTTTATAGCTACACCCAGACCGGAACCAACGGCACGGTTACCCGTTTTGTGGTGGATTCCATCCAGCTCAACCCGACCCTTCCGGCTTCGCGCTTTGTCTTTAGCCCCAAGGAATTTCCGGGTTACTACATCCCGCGTTGAAGGTCTTTCACCAATACATGATCCGCTCCTTCAGCGGGCCGTTCACCGCCACCTTCGTGGTCATGGTGTTCTTTTTGCTCATGCAGTTTTTATGGATGTATGTCGACGATTTGGTCGGCAAGGGGGTAGAGTGGTACTACATCGCCGAACTGTTGTTTTACACCGCGGCTGGGGTCGTACCCCTCGCTTTGCCCATATCCGTCTTGTTGTCGAGTTTGATGACGTTCGGAAATTTGGGCGAATACAACGAACTCGCGGCCATGAAGAGCGCCGGGGTGTCGCTGTTTCGCATCATGCGGCCGTTGATGGCGTTGGTCGTGGCCCTGTGTATTTTGGCCTTTCTCTTTTCGAATTATGTGCTCCCGGTGGCCAATTTGAGGGGCGAAACCCTGTTGCGGAACATCGCCACCAAAAAGCCAGCGCTCAACATCCGGGAGGGCGTGTTTTACGGGGGCATCGAGGGGTACAGCATGAAAATCGGAGAGAAGTATGGACCCGACGACCGGCTGATTCGCAACATCTACATCTACGACCACAGCGCCCGAAGCGGTTCGGGCAAACTGATTGTGGCCGAAGAGGGACGCATGGATCTTTCGCCCGACGAGCGCTATCTGAGTTTGTTTCTGCACAGGGGCACCACCTACGAAGACCTCGTGCCCAGCAAGCGCACCGAACGCCAGCGTCATCCCTTTGCCCGTTCGCGCTTCGAGGAGGCCGAAATTCGCTTCGATTTGAGTTCGTTCCAGAGCGGGGACTTGCGGGAGAACGATCAGAAGAGTTTCAACATGATGAACATCCGTCAGTTGGAAGAATCGGTCGATTCGATGCGCCAAAGCCTCAAGGCCCGGCAGATCCATATGGAATCGACCTTGGCCAACAAATACCGCTGGGAAGTCGATACAGCCGTCGCTCAAGGCCACGTACCGACCGATCCGGACATCCCGCTGTTGAGCCGGTTGCCCGAGAGCATGCAGAGAAGAGCCACCGACAATGCCTTGCGTTTGGCCCGTTCGCAAAAGGCCTATGTTTCTCAACTGGCGGAGGAATACGACTGGCGGCAAAAAGTCATAGCGCGCTTTCGGCTCGAATGGCACAAGAAGTTTTCGCTTTCGTTTGCCGTATTGGTCCTCTTTTTTATCGGGGCACCGCTGGGGGCCATTATTCGCAAAGGAGGGCTTGGTTTGCCCGTGGTGGTCTCGGTACTGATTTTTATCGTCTACCACACCCTCTCGTACAGCATGGAGAAGCTCGGTCGGGAATTGGTGTGGACCCCGTTTCGCGCCATGTGGACAGCGGGCCTGATCTTGCTGCCCATCGGCATTTTTCTCACCTACAAATCGGCCACCGACTCCACTTTGTTCTCGGTGCGCAGCTATACAGCTCCCTTCCGATGGCTGGCCAGCCGCTTTCGCTCAAGTCGATCGGAATGAGGCTATTGATCCTTTCAAACAAGTCGCCTTATCCGGCCCTCGACGGCAGCAGCAAGGCCATGGCGGCTCTGTTCGAAGGGTTGGTTCGGGCTGGGGTGGAAGTCCAGTGGTTGGCTCTGAACCCCGTCAAGCACCGGGTGGAGGCCGAACGGGCCGAGGCCGAATTTCGACGGGCCATGGGGGTTCTCAGTCCGCAGGCTCGGTTGGAATGCCTGTGTGTAGATGCCCGCCCCACACCTTTAGGGGCTGCGGTTCAGTGCTTTCGCAAGGAGTCCTATTTCACAAGTCGTTTTCACCCCGAAGCCCTTCGGGTTCGGGTAGAGGTTTTGCTTCGATCCGAGTCCTTCGACGGGATTCAATTGGAGGGCGCCGCGCTCTTGGGAATGTTGCCCGTGCTCCGAGGCCTGCACAAGGGCTGGATCGCGTTCCGGGCCCACAACCTAGAGCACCGCATCTGGGAGCGCATGGCCGCCAACAGCCTGGGTTTGAAACGGTGGTATTTGGAGCGCGAGGCCGGAAAACTCCAGAAATGGGAGCTCGACGGGGCCCGTGCCTGCGATGCCTTGGTTCCCATCAGCCCGATCGATCTGGCGGGTTTTCAGGCCTTGGGATATGCGGGAAATGCCCACATCGCCGGGTTCGGCATCGCGACGGAAATCACCAACAAAGAACCGGGAGTAAACCTTAGAAGCAGGGATCCCGTCTTTGTCGGCAGTTTTGACTGGTTGCCCAACCTCGAGGCCGTCGATCGATTTTTGGAGCGGATCTGGCCTGAGGTACACCGCCGCTTTCCCGAGCGCCGCTTTCGGATTTTAGGCCGGGGGGCTCCCGAGCGATTCCAATCGGTTCCGGGGGTTGAACGGATCTCTGAGCCGGCCGATGCAGGGCAGGTTTTTGCCGAGAGCCGGGTCCTCCTCGCCCCTTTTGCCAGTGGCAGTGGGATCCGCATCAAAATCATCGAAGCGCTTGCACACGGATGCCCCGTGCTGTCTACGTCGGTGGGAGCCGAGGGCATACTCGACCGCTCTACTGCTTTTGTGCAGTTGGCAGAGACCGACGAGGACTGGGTCAAGCAGCTCTGCACCCTACTCGAACACCCCGCTTCTGAATCGGTATCGAACGAAGCCCGCGCGTTCGTTTCGGATCGCTTTGACCGCGACCGCATCGGGAGCGAACTCCGCGCTTTCTATCAATCCCTATCTCCTTCGGAATCAAGGGACCCTCACCCCGCCTCGCCGTGAGTCTTTGGCTGGCTTTCGGGGTTTTGCTCCCCCTGTTGCTGTTGCTTCAGCCCTATGTGCTCTACCCGTGGAGTTTGGGGGCATTCGGACGTTCTCCAGCACAGCCACCCTTTCAAGCGCGGTCAGAGTCGGAATGGCCTGCGGTAGAGGTGGTGCTCTCTGCCCGAAACGAGGAAGCGGTCCTGGACGAGACCTTGAAATCGCTCCTGGAGAATGACTACCCTGCGGAAAAACTCAGAATACGGCTGGGGTCTGATGCGTCTACCGACCATACCGTCCCTTTGGCCGAACACTGGGCGAGCACCACAGGGCGCGTCAAGGTGCTGAGTTCTAAAGAGCGACTGGGCAAAGCCGAAATGCTCAACCGCCTCGCAGCAGAATCCCAGGCCGATTGGCTCCTGTTTACCGATGCCAACATTCGCTTCGATCCTTTGTGCATCCGGCATTTGGTGGGTTGTGCCCTAGACCGCGACGCAACGGCCGTTGGGGGGCGTATTGCCGATGCCCTCGATGCGTCTCAAAAGGGGATAGCGCTGGATGAGGCCCGCTATCTGGCCTTCGAAAATCGATTGCGAGAGTCCGAAAGCCGGCGATGGGGTGCAGTAATCGGTGTAGAAGGGGGGTGTTTGCTCATCAAGCGCAGCGCTTTCCGGCCGATCCCGCCGGGCACCGCCGTGGACGACTTTTATCAAAACATGCACATCATTGAAGCGGGCGGAAAGGTGCTCTTTGAGCCCCGGGCCTTAGTCTGGGAGCGCGATGCCGCCGACGAAGCGGTCGAATACCGTCGAAAAAGGCGCATTGGTTTGGGAAACCGCCAAAACCTGGTTCGCTTCGGTGCGTTGTTGTGGACAAGACCCTTCCCCGTGGGATACGCCTTGTTGAGCCACAAATTCCTCCGTTGGGGCACCGCTGTTTGGATGGCTTGGCTGGGATTGGGGTTGTTGGGATGGGCCTGGAACGGGAGCGCCTTGGCTTCGGCTTTGTTTGTGATGGGTTTTTGCCTGGTTGGGCTCAGTTTGGGCCCCTTGAGGAGGCGCGTTTTTTTTCGTTCGATCCGCCACTTTATTCTGATGAACCTAGCCCTGACTGAGGGCTTAATTTTGTCCTATGGAAGTCGTCCGCACCACTGGGAGCCCACGCGAAGGGAAAAGCCCACTCAACCGCATTGAAGAAGCCATCGAAGACATCCGAAACGGCCGTATGGTCGTGGTGGTGGACGACGAAGACCGCGAAAACGAGGGCGATTTGGTGGCCGCTGCCGAGCTGATCACCCCCGAGCAGATCAATTTTATGGCCACGGTGGGTCGAGGGCTGATTTGCGTGCCCCTGCCCGATGCCCGCTGCGACGCCTTGGATTTGCCGCCCATGGTCCAGCGCAATACCGAATTGCACCAAACCGCTTTTACCGTTTCGGTCGATCTTCTGGGCCAGGGAGTCACTACGGGCATCAGTGCATCCGACCGGGCCAAGACCATCCGGGCATTGGTCAATCCAACCACGCGGGCCGACGATTTGGCGCGACCGGGGCATATTTTTCCGCTTCGTGCCCGCCAAGGGGGCGTGCTGAGGAGGACGGGCCATACCGAAGCTGCCATCGATTTGGCGCGTTTGGCAGGCCTTCAGCCGGCGGGTGTCATTGTCGAAATCATGAACGAAGACGGCACCATGGCGCGGTTGCCCGAATTGCTCGAAATCGCGGCGGTACACGGGCTCAAGGTGGTGTCCATCGAAGACCTCGTGGCCTACCGCATGCAACACGAATCCCTCATCCACAAGCTGCGCGAAACCCATTTCGACTATGTGGGTGCGCGGTTTGCGCTTCGGTTGTACGAGCAAACCACCAACAACCAATGGCACATCGCTTTGTCGCTCGGTCAATGGGGCCCCTCGGAGCCCGTTCTGACGCGCATGGTGAGCGCGAGTGGTTCGATGGATCTTCCGTCGATGCTGCTGCAGCGACCCTCCGTAGGATTGGAGCGCGCGCTCGAGCGCATTGCCCACAATGGACAGGGGGTAGTGGTCTATCTCAACCAATTGTCCGAGCCTGATGCAGGCGATGCCCGCGCCCGGTTGCTGGAGCGCATCGATTGGCTCAGCCAGGGAGGGGCTCCGGCCCAAACTCGGAGCTTTGGTCGCGACGCCCGCGATTTTGGCATTGGCGCGCAGATTTTGCGCGATTTAGGGGTTCGAAAAATCCGGCTTTTGACCAATCGGCCCATGAAACGGGTAGGGTTAGAGGGGTATGGGTTGGAGATTGTCGAAAATGTGGGATTGGATTCCCAAGGGCCCTCGGTAGAACGGCCATGAGCACTTTGATTATTCGGAATTGAATATTTGAAGATCAGTATTTTAATGGCATGGTGGCGGCTGTAAAGGGGAGGGTAAACCCCGACATCTTCCGAATTTCTCTTACAACCTTCTTGAATCTGCGCGATTTTTCTTAGCTTGACTGCCTTAACCTGAGAAAAGGCCATGCACGCAATCATCGGAAGAGCCGATGTGCACGAACTCTGTGTGCGTTTGTGCACTGCAGTAGGAATGGGAACGCCCGTATCTGAAGCGCTGCAGGATTTTCACCTTTGGCTCACCCAGTTCCTTTGTTTGCTCCCGGATGCGCACGACCGTCAGGATTTCGTCGACTACGTCAGAGAAGAATTGCGCCAAAAGCGACTGATTTATAAATATCGCGCGATATACCGAGGCAAGACCCTTATGGAACGAGAGTGCCGGTGGTTGTTTGAACAAATGAACTGGGAACTGGACCACCGCAGCCCGAAAGGGGGGTTATTTTTACGCGTCGTCTAAGTTCGATTGTATGCATCGCACCTGGTTTTGGGCACTGTTTGGGCTTTTATCGATGGGTTTCGGGAGGGCGATCTTGGCCCAAACCGACAGTGCTGGCATTCGCGCCTTTTTGCGCCACAGCGCGCAGCTCTTAGCTGAAAATCCACTCGAACTCAAATCTTGGTATCCATCGCTCCAGGAGTATTTGGCTTTTGTCGACGGGTCTTATGCATCCGGACTTTCGGGTTTGTCCGAAGAAAAAAGGGCAGCCAAAGCCGACGAGCTCAAACAACGGGCCGGAAAGGACTACACTCGTTTTCGGAAAGAGTATGAGCAGAGTTGTCGCGACATCTCTGATTTTCTGGGCGATTATCTCAAAGAAGGCTATACCATCGAAGTGTTGGCGGCTTCTGGGCAGCCGGATCCCGAAGATCGCAGCGTGTACCGCGTGGTCTGTACCCTATCTCTGGAGCATACAGAAGACCGGCAGGTGTTGAGGCTCGGTTACCTCGCCATAAAAACCCCATCGGGTTGGCGCATGCTCGACGGTTTTTTTGAAAATCCAAGGACGTAGCATTCAGGGCGATTCGAAATGCGGTTTGGCCGAATATCTTCGCCATCGCATCTTGAACGCTCATTGTTTTTATCCCTCTATGAATCCCTCGATTGCCCATCCGACCCCTTCGGAACACGCTGTTTTTTATTCGGGCTATTTGGAACGGGTGCGATCGGAGACCCATCCCATTGAGACACTGGCCGCCGAAACCCGCTTTTGGTCTGACCGCATCGGTTCCTTGGGACCCTCCATGGCGGGGTTTGCCTATGCGCCCGGAAAATGGACCTTGACCGAGTTGACGCGTCATCTGGCCGACACCGAAGCGGTGTTCTGCTATCGACTTCTGAGCGCACTTCGCGGAGAAACACAAGCCCTTCCCGGATTTGACGAGAAAGCCTACCAGAATCGCGCTACGGCCGATGGGGATACGCTGCAAGCGGCTATGAAATCTCTGAAAGCACAGCGGCTGTCATGGGAGGCGTTGGTCAGTACGGTTCGGTCCGATCAGGAAACAAGGACGGTCGTAGCGAACGGGCATTCAGTGAGTGTTCGTGCGCTGGTGTGGATGGTGTGTGGGCACGCGCGTCACCATCGCGAAGTCGTAGAACGGCTCTATTTCACTCATCCCGATTTTCCCGCAGCATGAATGTCCCGAAAGTCAGTCTCGAACGCGTGGTGGTGGTTGGAGGAGGCTTTGCCGGTCTCAAATTCGCGAAGACCCTCGACAGCCGGAAGTTTCAGGTCGTATTGATCGACAAAAACAACTACCATACGTTTCAACCGCTGTTGTATCAGGTGGCTACCGCGGGTTTGGAGCCCGACTCTATCGCCTATCCGCTTCGAAAAGCCTTTTCAGGCAAGCCCAATTTTTTCTTTCGCGTCGGCACGGTCCAATCCATCAACCCAGCAGCCCGGCGCATCGAAACATCCATCGGTTCATTGGACTACGACCATCTGGTTTTGGCCATGGGTTCATCGACCAACTACTACGGAAACGCCCAAATCGAGGCGCTCTCCATGCCGATGAAGAGCGTACCCGAGGCCTTGAATTTGCGCAGCTTGATGCTCCAGAATTTCGAAGCGTCCCTCCTCACCGCCGATCTGGAAGAGCGCGAACGACTGATGGATTATGTGATAGTTGGTGGAGGACCAACCGGAGTGGAGCTTGCCGGGGCCTTGAGCGAATTGCGCAAGCACGTTTTGCCCAACGACTATCCCGATCTGGACATTCGTCGCATGAGTGTCCACCTCATCCAAGGTGGCGATCGAATCTTGCCTGGGATGAGCGAAAAATCGAGCAAACACGCCTTGAACTACCTCAAAAAACTCGGGGTAGAGGTCTGGCTGGACCATCGGGTAGTGGGATACGACGGCCAGGTGGTCCATACCGACAAAACAGCTATTCCTGCAGGTACGGTCATTTGGGCGGCGGGGGTCAAAGGGGCTGCCATCGAAGGCTTGCCGTCTGAATCTGTGGTGCAAGGAAGGTACAAAGTCGACGAATTCAACCGAATTGAGGGATGTGCGCAGATCTATGCGCTGGGCGACATTGCCTTGATGCAGAAAAGTCCCGATGACCGCGGTCATCCCCAAGTAGCCCAAGCCGCCATCCAACAAGCGCGCAATTTGGGACGCAACTTAAATCGGGGCACCGATCCAGCCCTTTGGAAGCCCTTTGCCTACAAAGACAAAGGCAGTATGGCGACCATTGGACGCAATTGTGCGCTGGTCGACATCGGATCATTTCATGCCAAGGGACCAATTGCTTGGTATTTGTGGATGTTCGTTCATTTGGTGACGTTGGTCGGGTTTCGCAATCGATTGGTGGCCTTAACCAATTGGATCTCGAGCTATGTGCGCTACGACAAGGGCATACGGCTTATTATTCGACCTTTTGAACGGAAATCGGCTTGATGTCTGCCATCCGACAGAACCTAGTCTCCAAGAGGTTCACTTTTGCTGGGTTCAACAATAAAACCCATCGTTATGAATCTGTTTCAATTGCGCAGCAATCCCACTCTTCCCGCATGGCTTGACTGGGGATTGCGCATCCTGCCTGCTGTTCTGCTCATGCAAAGCTTGTACTTTAAGTTCACCGCTCAGCCCGTATCGGTTCAGTTGTTTACCACGATTGGAATGGAACCCTGGGGACGAATTGGTATCGGGGTTCAGGAGCTTATTGTGGGAATTTTGTACCTCATTCCGGCTTTTGCGGGCTTGGGCGCTTTGGGGGCGGCAGGGCTCATGGCCGGGGCCATTGGATTTCATCTGTTTACCCCTCTGGGCATCGCGATTGCGCTTCCCGATGGGGGTACGGACGGAGGAGAATTGTTCGGAATGGCCGTGTTGATTTTCGTACTGTCGCTTGCGAATGTGTACTTTCACCGCCGAACTATTCCCATTATCGGAAACAGACTATGAGTTGGATTGCCGGTCGCTGCGCGAGCTTGTTGGATCATTGCATCGAAGTGTTGGAGCGGCTGGGGGCCGAAGATTACAGCCGACCCGTTGAGGTGCTCGATGGCTCATCGGTTGGAATGCACTTTCGACATGTGATCGAGTTTTTTGGCTGTTTGTTTCAGCCCGAAGTAACCCACGTGGGAGTGGCGAAAGTGTGTTACGATCGCAGGGAGCGCGACCTGCGCATCGAAGCGGATCTCGAATATGCCCTGGGCTTGAGCCGAGGTTTGGCCAATAGACTGCGCGAAGGAGTGTCCCAGACCCGTTTGGAATTGCTCATGGAGACCGATCAAGGAACCCCCATCTCGGTCGAAACGAATTTGGAACGCGAGTTGGCCTACAATCTTGAGCATCTGGTCCATCACATGGCGTTGATGCGCATTGGCGTCAAGTCGCTTCAACCGGGCTTTTCGATTTCGAGCCACTTCGGATTGGCCGACAGCACCCGCCGACACCGCAACCTCAGCGCCTAATTGCCGGGTGTGTACGTTGAGCTGCCTGCGCAGCGGCGCTACTTGGATTTTGACCCACAATCGAGACGAGGCTTTGGCCCGTGGTCTGGCCGATGCCCCCGCATGGCATTCCACAGGAGCCTCCGAAGTTTTCTTTGCTCGAGATCCCCAAGGAGGGGGGAGTTGGATGGGGGCCACCGATCATCGCTGGGCGTTTTTGCTCAACGGAGGAGGCAGAAAGCATGTCCACCGACCTCCTTATCGAATCAGCCGGGGCCGTGTGCCGCTTCAAGTGGTTTCCGCCCCTTCGGTAGAGTCATGGTTTGAGGAGTTCGATCCTCAAGGGGTCGAGCCATTTACGTTGGTGGTGCTCGATTGTTCCGAATTGATCGAATGTGTGTGGGATGAAGATCAATGGACGATGCACCCAGTCGAGGCGCCTTTGGTGCGGGCTTCCTGGACGCTCTACGATGAGCATTGGCAGTTGGAACGACGTCGTTGGTTTGCCGAATGGTTGAAGGAAGTTCCCGAACCCTCTCCCGAAGCCGTATGGCGTTTTCACCGGAGTAAGCACACCGATCGCGCCGATCAAGATTTGATGGTCGACCGTGGATTTTTGAAAACCATAGCGCTTTCGCAGTTTGTCGTGGGGCCTCAGGGGTGGTCCCACCGCTATCTCGATAGCGTTTCGGGTCGGGAAATTCAAGGAGGTCGCTCCTGATGAAGGCGTTGGCGTCGTTTTGGCGTTTGCTCTGGGGGCCTTGGGAATTTTGGCCCTACACCTGGGTCTATCCTGTCATTTACCTGCGCTATTGGGTGTGGGTTCTCCGGTTTGGGCGACTCGATTGGTTCAGCTCGGTCAATCCCGGAATGGTGTATGGCGGATTGTTTGGATACGATAAGAGCGACATTCTCAAGAGATTGCCCCAAGAATGGGTTCCCGTGTTTGAACGCATCGAGGGCCCTTTGAATCCCAATGAGGTCGAGGCGCTGTTATCTCGCACGGGGCTTTCGTCTCCGCTGATCGTAAAACCAGAGGTTGGAGAGCGGGGCATAGGGGTGCAGTTGGTGCGAACACCGGAGCACCTGGTCTCCGTGTTGGGGAAGATCGATCGTCCCCATTTGGTGCAGCAATTCTGCACATTCGAAGAAGAATACGGAATTTTTGTCATCCGACATCCGGTAGAGGAGCGGTTTCGCGTGGAGTCGGTGTGCGGCAAGCGGTTTATGGAGGTAGTAGGCGATGGGGTGCAAACGGTCAAGGCTTTGCTGGAAGTAGATGCCCGAAACGCTCGATACATCGACCGCTTAGACGCTTCGGAATTGGCTATAATCCCGGCGTTCGGCGTTCGACATCGCTGCCAGCCGATTGGAAACCACAATCGGGGGACCGTTTTTTTGGATTACCGGGACCGGATTTCTCCCGCATTGGTAGACCGAATGAATTTGTTGCTCAAGGATTTTAACGGCTTCCACTTTGGGCGGTTTGATATTAGAGCGGCTTCTTGGGCCTCTTTGCTCGAGGGACGCGATTTTTGCATCATCGAACTCAACGGGGCCGCGAGCGAGCCCACCCACATGTACAGCCCGGGTTTTTCGTTCTGGGAGGCACAACGAACCCTGAATCACTATTGGTCACTTATGGCTCGCATAGCCCGCCACAATGGCCCCGCACCCGTTCGACCCACAGCCCAGGTCTGGGCCGATTTCAAGGCGTACAGGAGGCAGATTCGATAGTTCGAGTTTCCCTCAGTGTCTGTCTTTCGTACCCTACTGTCCTCCGTGGCCTTTAACCTTCCGTTACCTACTGTGCTGCCTGGCCTTCTGTGCTGCGTTGCCTTCTATCGTCCGTTGCCTTCGTTCCTCCATTGCCTTCGTTCCTCCGTTGCCTTCGTTCCTCCGTTGCCTTCGTTCCTCCGTTGCCTTCGTTCCTCCGTTGCCTTCGAGAGCCTCAGGCAACGGAGGGGATGGGCGCCTGAGGCTCTCGTCGTTTGGGTGCCTGAGGCTCTCGAAGGCACCCTCTTTATCCCGATACGCCAAAGACAACTCTGGCAGTCGTTCTGCTTGACCAAGTATCAAAGCCTCCTTTTTTTGTCGGTTCCATCCTTGCACTTCTTTTTCCCGGTAAAAGGCCTGTGCAATACGGGGGTACTCCTCTGAATAAACCAGCACAACGGGCAGCCGTTTTTTGGTGTGATTGGCGCCTTGTCCAGATTGATGTTGATTGATACGCCGGTCTAAATCGATAGTACTTCCCGTGTAATAGCTTCCATCTGAGCATTCTAGAATGTACATCCAACCTTTCATTGTTGTTGAATTTAGCCTTTTGTCCTCCGTTGCCTTCGTTCTGTCGTTGCCTTCTATCGTCCGTTGCCTTCGTTCCTCCGTTGCCTTCGAGAGCCTCAGGCAACGGAGGGGATGGGTGCCTGAGGCTCTCGAAGGCACCCTCTTCTCTCCGATGGTCAGAGTGATTTATACCAGCGTGAGGGCTCTGCAACGACTACTGCACATTATATGCATTCTATCAACGGGGGGGAAGTGTAGAGGAATACCATTGTTGTGCGAATATTCCAGTATTTCTGTTGAACCAACAGGAACATCAGAAGGAAGAAATCAACAAAGACAAACGATTTCCGCACTTGCTCTATGCCCATCATTCATTGGCCAACTGTCGCTCCCATAGAGCCTTAAATCGGCTTTCGGGACGTGAGAGGAGCGCATCCGGAGCCCCGTCTTCGACAATTTGGCCGTGGTCCAGTACCAAGATGCGGTCGGCATTTCGAATGGTGCTGAGGCGGTGGGCAATCACCAAACTGGTGCGGTCCTTCATCAACGCCTCGAGTGCGCTTTGTACGTAATACTCCGATTCGCTGTCGAGGGCCGAAGTCGCTTCGTCGAGCAGGAGAAGCGCCGGGTCGTTCAACAGCGCTCGGGCAATCGCAATGCGCTGCCGCTGTCCTCCGCTCAACTGGATTCCGCGTTCGCCCACCGTCGTTTCGTACCCTTCGGGAAAAGCAACGATAAAATCGTGGGCGTAGGCCCTTTTGGCCGCCTCTACTACTTCTGCTTCAGAAGCGCCGGGCTTTCCGTAGCGAATATTCTCGAGAATGCTCCCTCCAAACAGCAAAACCTCCTGAGGCACGAGGGCAACCTGGGCGCGGAACCCACTCAAATCCCAATTGTTCAGATCGCGTCCATCAATCCGAATTCGGCCTGAAATTGGCGTGTAGAAACGCAGCAATAGTGCCATGAGCGTCGTCTTGCCGGCCCCACTCGAACCCACCAACGCTACCCGGGTACCCGGCTCAATCGCAACGTCCAGCCCTTGGATTACCTCGAACTCCGGGCGAGAAGGATAGGCGAAGCGCACCTCCTCAAACACAACCGCTCCTTTGAGCGATCGATCGCGGGCCCCGGGGGGTTCCAATCGAATGGGCTCTTCGGGCTGATCGAATATATCGAGGAGTTCTTCTGTGGCTCCCGATGCCCGTTGCAAACGCGCATACACATCGGCCATACCCCCGATAGAGCCTCCAATAAAACTCGAATAGAGGACAAAGCTGAACAAATCTCCGGCGTCCATCGCGCCCCGCGCAATGTCCAGACTCCCTTGCCAAATCACCAGCACCACCGCCCCGAATAGCCCTAAAATCACGAACGAAGCAAATCCCGCTCGGAACACTCCTCCCCGAATGGCCGTTTTGGCCACCTCATTGGTTCTGGACGTATAGCGTCCGAGTTCAAAATGCTCGTTGGCATAACTCTTGACGCTGGCCATGCCTTGGAGCGTTTCTTCGACCACCGTGGTTGCCTCCGCCATCATCTTCGAAACATCCTTGGCATAGCGTCGGATAAATCGCCCAAAGGCCACCGACAGCAAAACCACCGGAGGGAGCGAGGCCAGCATGATCAATGTAAGCCGGGGCGAGGTATAGAGCAACAAGCCGATCCCGCCTACGATGATGATCAACTGCCGGATAAACTCCGCCAATGTAGACGTAAACACATCCTGCAACACATTGATGTCGGACGCAATACGACTGGTGAGTTCTCCTACCCTTTTGTGGTCGAAAAACGCCATAGGCAAGCGGAGCATCTTGGAATACGTCGCCTGACGGAGCGCTGCCAGCCCTTTTTCGGCTACGCGTACAAAGAGCAAAATCCGGAAATACGAAAAAACGGCCTGAACCACGAGCAAGCCGGCCAATAGGAGCGCAATCCGCCCCAATTGCTTCAAGAAATCGGGTTGAGTACTCGCGCTTACGAGTTCGCCCAAGAACTTGGGGAAGGCCAAATTGGCCGCGCTAGAGAGAAACAAAAAGACCATGCCCAATACAAAGGCCCCCCGATAGGGCTTTATGTATTTGTAGAGCCGGAGCGAGCGCTTTAGGCTTTTGAGACTCGGCTTTGGTTTGGGCTCGTCCGAATCCGAGGCAGTATGCTTCGCCAAAATCAGCGGTTCTTGTCCTGGAAATCGAGCGATTTTACCCCCAGAGCCTTGAGCAATCGCTTGCCGTTGATCTTGATCGATTCCTTGACCCCCGTAATCAACTTTTTGGTTGCGCTATCGTCCGGCCGAGAAACAAAACGAGAGTCGCTGTAGCGAAACCCTTCCCCGATAGGAGTATAGAAATAGCTGTAAAAACTCTTGCGCGTTTCGCCCTCGGGCACGCTGATCCTGGCGTAGCCATGCGGCGAATTTTCGTCGGTGTAGAAAATCACGGCGCGGTTGAAGTCGCAAGGCACCTTGACTTCGCACACCGTCATTTCCTTGTTCCACAGTTCCAGATCGCCTCCGTATTCGGGCTTCCAGTTTCGGTTGAGGTAGATCAGCAAATTGATTCGCCTCCACAATCCCTTTTCGGGATTCATGTTGACATCGATGTGGACATCCACATAGCTTCCGTCTTTGCCTTGGTGTACCCCGCTTCCGAGCGAATCGTCGGTGGTCCGCAGGTTTTCGATGCCGGTCACCGCGCTCAGCCAAGCAGCAAACTCACTGCTCGCAATCAAGGTGCGCAATTCCGAAAAGGCCGGATGCCAGCGCTCAAAATGATAGTCTTCGCTCTTGTCTTCGTTCAAGCTTTTGCGCTTGACATTGAGCGTTTCAATCGGGGGGAAATTCGCGTGCAGAGTTTCAGCCAACTCGGGCTGCAAAAACCCTGGCAAATTCAGGTATCGACAAGGGCGAGCCGAATCGAAATCCGCGCGCAAACTGCTCAGGGCCTCGGCGCTGGTGTACTGGGCTTGAATGAGGGGCAAATTCATAGGGTAAAGGTACACAAGCCAACGGGCCGAGCCGAACCTTGTCGGGTCTTCAATGAGCGAGTGCGGCTTCTACCTTTGTCCTTTGAGCCCGGAAGAAAAAAGACCGGGTTTAACCCCAAAAACCCACACCCCATGCCCGGAATGGATTGGTTCGGAGACGAGGAACGCCGCGAAGTAAATGAGGTCCTCGAAACCGGTTGTTTGTTTCGCTACAACCACGATGCCCTTCGCCAAGGACGATGGAAGGCGCGGGAATTTGAAGCTGAAGTGCGTCGGTTTACGGGAGCTCCTTTTGCCCATGCGGTAAGCAGCGGCTCGACCGCAGTAGCCGCCGCCATGGCCGCTTCGGGACTCGGATTCGGAGACGAGGTCATCGTGCCCCCCTTTACCTACATCGCTACCATCGAAGGTGTCTTGCTCGGGGGCGGGTTACCCGTCTTTGCCGAGGTCGACGACAACCTTTGTTTGACCGCCGAGAGCATTGAAAAGGCTTTGACGCCCAACACCAAGGCCGTAATGCTGGTTCATATGTGCGGGGCCGCAGCCGACATGGATGCCATTCTCGCGCTCTGCGCCCGCCGCAACCTCGTCCTCGTCGAAGACGCGGGTCAGGCTTTGGGTGCTTTTTACAAAGGGCGTTCGGTGGGCTTGTTCGGCGTGGCCGGGGCCTATTCTTTCGACTTCTTTAAAATCGCCACGGCCGGCGAAGGGGGTGTCTGTGTCACCCACCGCGAAGACGTTTACCACCTGCTCCACCAGTTCTCGGACCACGGCCACGATCACATTGGCGACAACCGCGGCATGGAGCAACATCCCATTTTGGGAACCAACTTTCGCTTGAGCGAATTGCACGCGGCCGTAGGCTTGGTACAAATGCGCCGCATCGATCAGGTTCGAGACCGCAAGCGTTCGGCCAAACAAGCGCTCAAAGACCGGCTTAGGGCCGAAGTGCCCGGTTTGGGTTTTCGACCTATGCCCGATGCCGAAGGCGACAGCGGAACTTTTTTGAATTTATTTCTGCCCGATGCCGCATCGGCTTCGCGGGCCGCGGCCGAACTCGGCAGCCGTGGGGCCGGGGTGAATTACTGGTATACCAATATGTACCACTTTATCAACCAGTGGGATCACTTGAAGAACCTGCGCTCTCCCTTTAAAATGGCCATCCACCACCTGGGGGCTCCCCAGGACTACAACGCCCTCGAGTTGCCCCAGAGCCAACACAGCATTGGCCGGTTGATTTCGCTCGGAGTCCGCGCCAATTGGACCGAAGCCCAGATCGACGAACTCGGAGCGACCTTGGTCGACGTCTTGAGAAAATACTGCTGAATCGATGGTACAGCACAAAGTCTTACACGGAGTCGGTAAATTGATCTACGGCCGAGGTTCGGTACACCAAACCGCCGAACGGCTCCGTCCGCGTCGGGGAACAAACGAGGGCTATGCCGTCTTTGTGATCGATCACTATTTCAGGGATCATGCCCTTTTGGAACGGCTCGGGATCGAAGACCGCGATCTCGTGTTTTTTGAAGATTTTGATGTGCACGAACCCACCACCGAGCAAGTCGATCGGCTCCGCGATGCGGTTTTGGCCGAACGCGGTTGGCCCGCTGCCGTGGTCGGGGTAGGGGGTGGGAGTGCCATGGACACCGCCAAAGCACTGAGTTTAATGCTGACCAACCCCGGAAGTTCCACCCAATACCAGGGGCTCAATTTGATTCAAACCCCAGGGGTGTTTCATTTGGGCGTGCCCACCATTGCGGGCACCGGGGCCGAGTGCAGTACAACCGCCGTTTTGACGGGGCCCCTCAAGAAGCTCGGGCTCAAGTGCGAATGGACGGTGTTTGACGAGCTCATTCTCGATCCCGAACTCTGCGCCACCGTGCCCAGGAACCAGTGGTTTTATACGGGGATGGATACCTACATCCACTGCATCGAAAGCGAGACCGGCATCCACAACAATGCCTTTTCCAAGGCGTACGGAGAAGAGAGCCTGAAATTGTGTCGGGAGGTGTTTTTGGGACCCGAGGCGGGTCAAAGCGCCGACAACGACGATAAATTGGTCGTGGCTTCACTTTTTGGTGGGTTGAGTCTGACCTACAGCGAAGTCGGGGTCTGTCACGCCTTGTCCTATGGTTTGAGCAAGGTCTTGGGATATCGGCATGGTTATGCCAACTGCATTGCATTCAATCATTTGGAGGACTATTATGGCCCTGCCGTCGGGGAGTTTCGCCGCATGGTCGAGCGCTTCGACATCGACTTGCCCCAAGGTCTATCGAAAGGCTGGAGCGATGCAGAAATCGACGCTATGGTGGAAGTCAGTTGGAATTTGCCGCATATGTGGATCCACGCGCTCGGACACGATTGGCAAGACCGAATCGATCGGGGTGTGCTGAAAAGTCTGTTCCAGCGATTGTGATGACTTCCGCAGTTCTGTCCGCGAGGGTTCCCGTGGCCATTGTGGGAGCGGGTCCCGCCGGGGTGGCGGCTGCCTTGGCAATCGAGCGGGCAGGTTTGTCCTGTCTACTTCTCGACAAAGCCCGATTTCCGCGCGACAAAATCTGTGGAGATGCGCTGAGTCCGGATGTGGTGCACCAAATCGACGATCTCGAATCGATTGCACCCGGCATCGGGGCGCGCTTTCGGGCTTCGAGGGCCAAAATCGAAATGCCTGGACTTCGGGTGGTCTCGCCCACGGGCAAAGTCTTCGATATGGAGCTCAGACACGCCCGGCGCAGACTCGAAGGCTATGTGATGCCCCGTCTTGAATTCGACGCCCTGCTGGTCGATTCGGTTCGAGGCGCTCGGAATATAGAGCTCCGCGAAAACTGGACTTTATCGACTGTTGAACGCGAAGATGGGGGATGGCTATTGCGTTCTGCCGAAGGGGAAGAAGTGCGGTGTACCCTATTGATTGGAGCGGATGGGGTGCATTCTGTCGTCGCCAAAAAACTCGGGGTATACGAACTCGACCGCCGTCACCACTGCGCCGCCATGCGCGTCTATTGCGAAGGGGTCGAATGGGATCGCCCCGAACCCCTGATCGAATTGCATTTTATCCGCGACGTGCTGCCTGGTTATTTGTGGGTGTTTCCACTCCCTGGGGGACGGGCCAATGTGGGCATCGGGATGCGCTCTGACCAACTCTCTCAACTCGACAAACCCCTGCGGCAAGTGCTGGAAGAAACCTTGCGCAACCACCCCCAATTGGGACCTCGTTTTGCCAAGGCTCGGATGTTGGAGTCCATCAAGGGAATGGGCATTCCGCTCGGATCGAAAAAACGCCGTTTGAGTGGTGCCGGTTATTTGCTCTGCGGCGATGCGGCCTCGTTGGTCGATCCGCTCACGGGCGAAGGCATCGGCAATGCCCTGCGCAGCGGCACCTATGCCGGAGAGCAGGCCGTTCGGGCTTTTCGAACTGGAAAGGTGGGTGCCTCCGATCTTTTGGACTACGACCGTCGGGTATACGGGGTGTTGTGGGGCGAATTGCGCCTTTCGGCCCTGGTGCAGCAGTGGTTTGCCTCGACGCGCCGCATCGACGCTTTGCTCGGATTGTTCGAGCGGAACCCCCGCTTTCGTCGTTGGCTGGATCGAATGCTCCTCGACGACAGCTATATGACCCACTGGAATCGCCCGCGCTACTATCTGCGGAAGCTTGGGTTGCTCAAAACGGCAGGTTGAATTCGGGGCCGAGAAATCGCCGAACCTCAGCCTGCAAATCGAGAAAAAAGGTCAAAAAGTCCTCTTCGTAGGCCCCCCATTCAGGGGCTAGATCCTGAACGGCCGTTGCCATATTCGAGGCGAAGCGCGTCCGCCGGGCCATGCCGCCCAGCGCCTGATTGAGCCCATCGGTTTCGGCATAAGACAACAACCAATTGTGCTGGCTCATGTGCTCGTACATGCGGATCACCCCTGCGGGCATGGCCTCCCGGTACGGTTCGAGGCGGCGATAGGCATCGACCGAGTATTCTGTGAGGGCCACCGGATGAAATTGGTTCCATTGCACCGCCAGAAAATGGTCGTACAGCAAGTCCTGAACCACCGGGCTGAACTTGTGCTGGCTCGGGCGCATTCGCTGTCGGCTGGCGTGCACCCTGGGATGCCGATCGGTGGTTTCGTCTATGAGCGCGTGCAACTCCAAACCGAGCCGCACCTTTTCGGGATACTGGGCCCACTGCGATCGCCTCAGGTGGTCGCCGAGGTAGTTTCCGAAGCGCACCGCGTCGTCTTCTCCACTCAAGTACAAATGGGCCAGGTAGTTCATCGACCCAAAAGTCGATAGAACAGCCGAGGAAAAAGCGCGTGCAGCGGCACCGATAGCAGTTCAGTACCCCCGATGTAGTGTTCAAAGCCACCCGAGTTCAGGGCGCGGAAGAACCGCCGGGCAAACCGCTCGGGATCCATGCCCCGATGCGCTTTTTCGGGCACCGATGTCCTTCCATCGGGTCCGAGGCTGTGGTGCATAATATCGGTCTGTACCATTCCGGGATGGACCAATTGCACGGCGAAGTCCGAACTGTGAAATTCCCGCCAAGCGCTTTCGAGATAGAGCGTCAAGGCGGCCTTGGAAGCCGAATAGGCGGCCAATTGGGGTTGGCCGAATTTGGCGGCGATGCTTCCCACCCCCACAAAGAGACCAGGGCGTTGGTTTGCTCGACTGTAGCGCGCGTAGAGTTTCAACAACCGCCGGTTGGCTTCGAAGTTCACCTGAAACAAGCGATGCTCGACGGCGTCATCGGTGTCGAGGGCCGTACCCCATTGCCCGATTCCCGCATTGGCGATGATCACATCGAGCCCTCCGAGCAGGGATAGAGCCTGTTCGAACCAACCGGGAATGGCGTCGGTATCGCTCAGATCACAGGACAAACACTGAATGTGCTCTCGCTGGTCACAAAGTTGCCTGGTAGCCTCCAGGGCTTCTGCGTTGCGACCGCTCAAGAGAATGCGGGCCCCGCCCCGGGCGGCCTCGATGGCCAGTGCGCGCCCAATCCCCGAGGAAGCCCCGGTAATCCATATCTTTTGGTCCTGCATCAACACCTTCATCGGAGAAACAGCGCTTGGTTTGTTCTGGCGAAGTTGAGGATTCTTTGATTATATTTGCAGCCCGATTTGGAGTACTTCATACTCCGCTGCGGATTGTACAACCCACCGCCCAAGGCCTTCTATCGCTATGAAAAGGACTTTCCAACCCTCTAACCGCAAGCGCCGCAACAAACACGGTTTCCGCGAGCGCATGTCTACCGCCAATGGCCGTCGCGTGTTGGCTGCTCGCCGTGCACGCGGTCGCCACAAGTTGACGGTTTCCGACGAGGGCAACCACAAGGGCTGATCCGGACCTTGTTCCAACGAACGAATTGACACAGGTGTTGCCCAAGGCGACACCTTTTTTTTGCCTTATTGCGAGACCGAGCCCGGACTTCAACGCCCCTTGTGGTGGGCCGAGACCGCTCCAATTTGACCGCCCCCAAACCGAAAACTGATCCCACAACCCATGCCCAAAGAAAGCTCGATTCGCTCCGTACTCATTATTGGAAGCGGCCCTATTGTTATCGGTCAGGCTTGCGAGTTTGACTACAGCGGCTCTCAGGCCGCCCGTTCCTTGCGCGAAGAAGGCATCGAGGTCTCCCTGATCAACAGCAATCCGGCAACCATCATGACAGACCCGGTCACCGCAGACCACGTCTATTTGCTCCCGCTCGTTCCCGAGTCGATTGAGCAGATTCTGGAGGAACGACAGATTGATGCGGTTTTACCGACCATGGGGGGGCAAACGGCCTTGAACCTCTGCATCGAATGCGACAAACAGGGCATCTGGGAAGCCCATGGCGTTCGCATCATCGGAGTAGACATTGCGGCCATCAACATCACAGAAGACCGCGAGCAGTTTCGACAACTGATGGAGCGCATCGAGGTAGGGGTGGCGCCAAGCCGCACGGCTACGTCCTACCTGAAGGGCAAAGAGATTGCCCAAGAATTCGGTTTTCCGCTCTGCATCCGACCTTCGTTTACCCTCGGGGGTTCTGGGGCTTCGATCGTCTATCACAAAGAAGACTTCGACACCCTCCTCAAGCGCGGACTCGAGGCTTCGCCCATACACGAAGTGTTGATCGACAAGGCTTTGATGGGGTGGAAGGAATTTGAACTCGAGCTGCTGCGCGACTCGGCGGACAATGTCATCATCATCTGTTCGATCGAAAACATGGACCCCATGGGGATCCATACCGGCGATTCGATCACCGTGGCCCCGGCCATGACCCTGAGCGACACTGCCTATCAGCGCATGCGCGATTTGGCGATCAAAATGATGCGGTCTATTGGCAATTTCGCCGGGGGGTGCAATGTCCAGTTTGCCCTGAGTCCGGACGAACGCGAAGACATTGTCGCGATCGAAATCAACCCGAGGGTGTCGCGATCTTCGGCCTTGGCGAGCAAAGCCACGGGCTATCCCATCGCCAAAATTGCGGCCAAACTCGCCATCGGCTATCGGCTCGACGAATTGCGCAATTCGATCACGGGGAGTACCTCGGCCTTTTTCGAACCGACGCTCGATTACGTCATCGTCAAAATTCCGCGTTGGAACTTCGACAAATTCGAGGGTACCGATCGCCGATTGGGACTGCAAATGAAGTCGGTGGGCGAGGTTATGGGCATTGGGCGCACCTTCCAGGAGGCGTTGCACAAGGCCGCCCAGTCGCTCGAGGTCAAGCGCAATGGGCTCGGGGCCGATGGCAAGGGGTTGACCGATCAAGACAAGGTGGTGCACAAACTAACCCATGCCAGTTGGGATCGGGTGTTTGTGATCTATGATGCCCTCCAGCTCGGCATCCCAATTCGGCGCATCGCAGAATTGACGGGCATCGACCCTTGGTTCTTGCGCCAAATCAAAGAGCTCGTCGAGGTGCAATCGCGCATCGAAACCTATACGCTCGACACCTTGCCCATTGAGTTGCTCCGGGATGCCAAGAAAAAGGGCTTTGCCGACCGGCAAATTGCGCATATGCTCGGCTGTTTGGAAAGCGAGGTACACCACAAGCGCACCGAGGCGGGCATTGAACGGGTTTGGAAATTGGTCGATACCTGTGCGGCCGAGTTTCCCGCGGCCACTCCATACTATTACTCCACGTTTGAAAGCCTTTCGGGTCCCGAAGGCCAGGAGCAGGCCGAAAACGAAAGCATCCGCACCGACCGCCCCAAGGTGGTGGTGCTCGGTTCAGGCCCCAACCGCATCGGGCAGGGCATCGAATTCGATTATTGCTGTGTGCACGGGGTGTTGGCCGCCCGCGAATGCGGTTTCGAGACCTTGATGATCAACTGCAATCCCGAAACGGTTTCGACCGACTTCGATACCGCGGACAAGCTCTATTTCGAACCGGTGTTTTGGGAGCACATCTACGACATCATTCGACACGAAAAACCCATCGGGGTCATTGTGCAGTTGGGCGGGCAAACCGCGCTCAAACTGGCCGAAAAACTCGATCGCTATGGCATTCCGATCATCGGGACCAGCTACCATTCGCTCGATTTGGCCGAAGACCGCGGGCGTTTTTCGACCCTTCTCAAGGAATATGGCATTCCCTATCCTGAATTCGGGGTCATCACCAATGCCGACGAGGCCCGTGAGCTGGCACAGCAACTCGGATTTCCCATTCTGGTGCGACCCAGTTATGTGTTGGGAGGGCAGGGCATGAAAATCGTCATCAACCACGAGGAGCTCGAGCACCATGTGGTCAATTTGTTCAAGGACATCCCCGGGAACCGGGTATTGCTCGATCATTACCTCGACGGGGCCATTGAAGCGGAGGCCGACGCCATCTCTGATGGATCGTCGGTGTACATTATCGGGATCATGGAGCATATCGAGCCCTGCGGCATCCACTCCGGAGATTCCAATGCTACCCTTCCGCCCTTCAACCTCGGTGAGTTCATTATCCAGCAGATCAGAGATCATACCGAAACCATTGCCAAGGCCTTGGGAACGGTGGGGTTGATCAACATTCAGTTCGCCATCAAAGACGATGTGGTCTACGTCATCGAAGCCAATCCGAGGGCGTCGCGCACAGTGCCCTTTATTGCCAAGGCCTATGGCGAACCCTATGTCAATTATGCCACTCGGTTGATGCTGGGGGTCAACAAACTGAGCGATTTTCAGTTTCATCCCCACCTCGAAGGTTTTGCGATTAAAAGTCCGGTATTTTCTTTCAACAAGTTCCCTGATGTGAGCAAATCGTTGGGGCCCGAGATGAAATCGACGGGAGAAGCCATCTATTTCATCAAGAATTTGAAAGACCCGGTTTTCAAAAAACTGTATTCTGAGCGCAACTGGTACTTGAGCAAATAGGCTTAATTGCCGTTATCACTGATTAAGGCCGAGCAATCGGCCTTTTTTATTGAGTGAAATTTTAAATTTTTGAAGGGATTATATTAAAAAGTATATATCTTTGCTCCACAACCAACACATGAAAGGAAAGATGCACAACATTTTCACACGTCTGCTTTGGGCCGCGTGCGGGATGGGCTGGCTCACTTCCGCGGCACAATCCAATCTCAATCAGCAGCTCGCCGGGCATTGGAGCTTCGACCAAGGCAATGCCGTGGCCGATGTGGGCAGTGCCAACGGAACCCTTGTCGGTGCCCAAACCACGGCAGATCGGTTTGGATGTCCCGACCGAGCCCTTTACCTCGACGGAAACGGAGCCCACGTCAAGTTTGGCAACATTCTGGGCGGGCAATTGTCGGGGGCTGGTGCCCAATTTTCCATCGGGCTCTGGGTGCGCCCTGACTCCGTGCACCAAGACGCAGCCTTGTTCAGCAAATTCTCCCAGAGTCCCTGCGGCTCCAACCAGCGTTCGCTCCAGTTCAAAAGTCTGGGAGGGGCGCCAGCGCTTACGACCCATATGGGCAATGGAGCGGCTACCCAGTACCGCACTGTGGGTGCAACCAATCCCATTCCCGCCGGTCAATGGACACACCTGCTGTTGGTCTTTGATGGAGCACAAAACGGAAACGACGGAGCCGATCGGGTTCAGATGTACGTAAACGGCATGTTGCAGTCGACGTCTTTGCTCGGAGGGGCGGGGGTGTTGTCCGATGTCGCCTCTTCCAACGCCCAGATTGTTTTGGGCGGGGTATTGGGAACCGGTGGGGCCTTTTGCAGCAATGCCTTTCGCGGGGCGCTGGACGATTTTCGCATCTACGACCGCTTGCTCGATGCCACCGAGGCATTGGCACTGGCGCAGAACAGCGAATGCCAATGTCTGGGATTGGGTCCGATAGCCACGGCCTGTCCCGGCGATCCCATCGTACTGCGTCCTGCGGCCACGGCCCAATCTTCGCTCTGGTCAACGGGTTCCATTGCCGATTCGCTCATCGTACACTACCCCGATTCGGGATGGTTTGGGCTCACGGCCATCTTGCCCGGGGGCTGCATTGCCACCGACAGTGTTTGGGTGCGTTGGTTGGTGCCCCCGGTTCAGCCCAACTTGGGTCCGGATCGCTCCATTTGCACGCCCAATAGTGCATTGCTCGAATACAACGAACAGGCCGATTCCATTCGCTGGTCCGATGGCACCTCGGGGGCTATGACCGTAGCCGCCACATCGGGCACCTATTGGGTCGAAGTGTTTCTCAATGGTTGCTCTGCTTCGGATACCATCGAAATGACCGAATTCAGCCATCAGGTTTCGCTGGGCGAAGACCGTTTGATGTGCAAAGGAGGAACGTATACGTTGCAATATCAATCCCCAGAAATCATCGATTCGGTTCGGTGGTCTACGGGAGCCACTACCACCGACCTCACTGTTACGGCTCCGGGCATTTACCATGCTACCGTCTATGCTCGGGGTTGTCCCGCCTCGGATACCGTTGTGATTGGGGAAAACGAAGGCATCGAGTTAGACTTGGGCAAGGACACTACCTTATGCGCTTGGCAATTCCTGATTTTGAGTGTCGAGCAACAGGGCGATGTGGAATGGAGTACGGGCGAAACCGGGCACACCATCATTGTCAACAAAACCGGAAATTACTGGGTGGAACTGACCGACAGTTGCGGGGTCCATCGCGACACCATTCGAGTGCAGCGCGTGGTCTGCGATGATCCGCTGACGCTTCGCTGGATCAATGCCTTCAGCCCGAATGCCGATGGAGTAAACGACGAATACGAATTCCACCCCATCGGCGATTGGAGGGAGTTCAAACTGGAGGTGTATTCCAAAATTGGACTCAAGGTCTTTGAAAGCAACGATCCGCGCACTTCGTGGAACGGTAAAATGAACAATACCGGAGAAGAATGCCCCATGGGAACCTATGCCGTCAAGGTCTATCTCAAAGACTACGACACCAAGCTACAATTCCATACAGGAACGGTAACCGTGCTGCGCTAACGCCGAGCCGGTCTTAATTTGCAAGGGTTTTCGCCGAGGCGGGAACCCTTTTTTATTGATACAATGCGTGTATTGCTGTGGAGTTTATTGGGATTGTGGGTTTTGAGTCGAGTGTGGCGATGGCTTTCGGCGGGCACTGAAGCCTCGAATGCCCACACGCCCCCCTCAGCGGATCGAGAGCCGAAACGCCCCCGGTCTACGCGACCAGTAGGGGATTATGTCGCCTTCGAAGAGGTCGACGACAATCGGGAACAGCCGTCTTGAAGATCCTGATCGCCACTTATTATTGGCCCCCGGCGGGAGGTCCCGGCGTCCAACGCTGGTTGGGCCTCAGTCGATTTTTGCAGAGGGGAGGGGCGCAAGTATCGGTGTTGACCGTCGACCCGGAACGGGCGGCCTACCCGTTGCGTGATCCGGGGCTCGAAGAGAAGGTCGAGCCAGGTATACAGGTTTTGAGAACCGACAACCGAGATGCGTTCGGGTTGTACCTGAAGTGGACAGGGCGCAAAGAAATTCCGTTTTCGGGTTTTGCGAACGAGAGTGCCCGACCTGGGTTTCGTCAACAACTGGCCAAGTGGATTCGGGGCAATGTGTTTTTGCCCGACGCCCGCAAGGGATGGAACCGTTTTGCCTTCGAGGATGCCCGGCGTCAACACGCGATCGACCCTTTTCACGTTGTCATCACCACAGGCCCCCCGCATTCGACGCATTTGCTGGGGATGCATCTTCAAAGAGCGTTGAACATCAAGTGGGTGGCCGATTTTCGCGACCCTTGGACCGATATCTACTACGCTTCCGAATTGCGCCCCAGTGCTCTGGCGCGCTGGATTGATGCGCGCATGGAGACCAGGGTGTTGCGTACGGCCGATCGGGTGTATGCGTCGAGTCCTTCTTTGCTCGGGCGGCTTCAAGCCAAAGGAGCGGGAAATCGGGCAGAGCTGCTCACCAATGGGTACGACCCAGAAGATTTTCCCGAAATTCCAGCGTCCAACCCCCGCCCACACCAGCGCCCGGAATTGGTCTATTTGGGCACCATGAGCCGGATTTATACGCTCGATGGACTCATCGAAGCGCTGAAGCGTATGGGCGACAATGCTCCGGTTGTGCGTTTGATCGGGGTATGCGATGCGGTGCTCCGCAGACAGATCGAGGGTTCTGGAATTTCCGCAGTGTTCGAAGATCCGATTCCGCATTCAGAAGCGGTGCAGCGCATGGTTCGGGCGGATGTGCTCTTGCTCCTCATTCCGGAACAGTCGGGAAACGAAGGAATTGTACCGGGCAAGCTCTTTGAATACGTGGCCTCGGGACGACCGATTTTGGGCATCGGCCCGCGACAGTGCGACGCGGCCACGCTGTTGACCCAAGCGGGAGCCGGGATTTTTTGCGACTATCGCGATGCTTCTGCCCTGGGCCAGTCGATCGAGGCGCTGTTGGAGATCGACGGAGCATCGATCGAGCTGCGTCGTGGTTTTGGTCGCGATGCCCAAGCACAGGCCGTGTTGCGGGATTTGAAGAAGTTGGTGGGGTAAGAGCAATGCGGAGTAGAAGGGTACTGATCTTCTGCTTTCAACGTAAGAATTGCTGCGATTATGAGCGTTGAGCGGAGAATAAGGGGTTTATTCAACAAGAATTGCCTGGAATAAGCATTTCTCTCCAGAAATATCCTGTGACCTCCACGAACCGAAGATCCAGATTGACCGCCTAAGACACTGGTCCGATCAGTGATTTGTACGCTATACACGCGCAAAAGATTGAATCGTGAATGGATACAAATCACCGTTTGCCAGAGCCATCCTGAGACCCCACTTCAACGCACGTTGGATCGTTTCAACTCCGCACGGCAGCTCGGGATCTAAGCGGGTCTAAATCCATTCTTCACAAAATCGCCCCTGCCCCTTCTAGGTTCCGGACTTTTCGCGAGGTTGAAGCGTTTTCCAAACCCCCAAGCCCAAAGCGAGGAGCAAAAGGGCTGAGAAGGCCGCGTCTACTTTGCCGCCCAGTGCATAGGTAATGGGTTTGAACTCGAAGACCACTTCGTGGGCACCGGGGGGGATGGGCAAGGCCCGGAGCAAATAGTTGACGCGCAGGTGTTCGACGGGCTTTCCATCGATGGTGGCTTTCCAGTCGTGGTCGTAGCCTTCGTAGTAGATTTCAGAAAACACCGCGAGCAGGGGTTGAGATTCGGTATTTTCGGCTTGGTACACCATGCGTTTGGGGTCGTATTCCGACAAGGCGATTCGGCTGCTGGGTTTCAAAGAATCGGTTTGGAGCACCGACCCTACTGCGGGTTCGAACCGGCGGTCGACCACGGCTTGGGTTTTGGGATCGAAAGTGCCCAGAGCCTCCATTTCGGCATCGGCATTGTCGACCCAGAGGGTTGTGCCGACAAACCATGCATTTCCACATGCTCCGGGATTGCGTTGGGTCTGCAACCCGTTGTCTCCTTTGACAATCAGGTATTTGGTGTTGAGCATATCGAAGGCTTTGGGGTTGTTTTTCGACAGTTGCCCCTCGACCAAATCTTGATAGCGCGACAGCTTGGCGCCGTGGTAGCCCCCGATCGACTTGTGGTGATAGGACGTGTAGGAATCGCTCGTCAACCCGGCCGTGGTGTTGAACACCCGATAGTGCGGGTCGGTGTCTTGCAGAATCTGCTGATCCGCGGGGCTGGGGGCATACAGGGCTTCGTATTCGCGTTGTTCCATGTACTCCTCGGCGCCCAGATGGTCGCGGTCAAACATCCACAAATCGGTGGCAATCAACAGCCCCATCAATCCCATGGCCCAGGGCTTGGAGAGTTTGCCCTGAAGCGATAACCACAATACGGCAAAGGCCGCGGCCATAAAGCCCAAACTGCCCAATCCGCTCGATCGCAGCAAGTTTCTCCGGTCGGTCTGCAACAAATCGATGTCGAGCCCCTGCTGCAGCAGTTGGGCATCGCGCTGACCTTCAAACGAGAGGAAAACCGGGAAAATCAAGGTGAGCAAAGCCACAAATCCACCCGCTATGGCCCCTGCACGGATCAAAGTCCGTTTCTTTTGCTCGGCCGTCAAATTGCCATTCCACCAGCGGTGTAGCCCCCAAATCCCGACAAAGGGCGCCAAGACAAAGACCAGCACCAAGGTCATCGAGGGCACGCGGAACTTGTTGTAGATCGGCAAATGGTCGTACAGAAAGTGATTCAGACTGCCGAAGTGACGGCCCAAGGCGAGGAAAATTGACAGCAACAAGCCCGCAATAATCCACGCCCGGTGTTTGGGCTCGAGCAAGACCAATCCGAGGATGAGTAAAAAGAACACCGTGGCCCCGAGGTAATAACCGCCGTTTACGAGGCTCTCTTCTCCCCAATAGAACAGACCCGAAACAGTTTGCACCGCGTTCTTTTCGGCTTCGGCCTTGGGCACGCCTTGTTGAGTATAGCTGTTGCGGATCATCGGGACATACTTTTCGTAGACCGCCGTCTTGCTGTAGTCTTCCGACATACCACCCCCCGTGTATTGGGGGATAATCAGATTGGCCGTTTCCGCCAAACTGTAGCTCCAGCTCATGGCGTAGTCGTAGCTCAACCCCCCCTGCGATTCAGCCTTGGCCGCGAGTTCAGAACTGCCCCCCCTCAGGGTTTCCCGGGTATAGGAATAGGTGCTCCACAGATTGGCAAAATTCGGGCCGATGCCGAGCACAGCAGCCGCGACCAACACTGCACAGCTCTGGAAAAATCCGCCGAGTTGCTTGTTGCGGAAGGCATAGACCCCGTAGGTAACCACCACAGCCACAATGAGGAGCATTTCGTAGTAGGTAATCTGAAAGTGGTTGGACTGAATCGAGAGCCCGACAAACAGGGCCGTGAGCGCAAAACCCAACCAGCGCTTGCCATCCAAGGTCAGCAACACCCCCATCAACGTAGGAGCGATGTAGGCCGCGGCCCGAACCTTGGCGTTGTGTCCGGCTCCAAAGCTGATGATAAAAAACGCTGAAAACCCAAAGGCCAGCCCGCCAAGCGCCGCCAGCCATGGATCGACCCCCCTCGAGAGCAGGGCGAGGTACATGCCGAGCATCAGCAGAAAAATCAAATAGATGCTGCTGGCCCGTCCGCCGAGTAGACTGAGTCCGTTCTGAATGTGTTGCAGCACATTGCCCGGATAGAGCGTCGAAATTTGAAACGTGGGCATGCCCGAAAACATGGCATTGGTCCATAGGGGTTCTTCTCCCGTTTTTTCGCGGTAGTCGCGAATTTCTTTGCCCTTGGCCGTGCCGAGCAGGATGTCGTCTTGGCGAATCACCTTGCCCGAGAGCACCGGGGCGAAATAGACGTAATTGATGGCCAGCAGGGCCAAAACCGGCAAAAGGTAAATGCGGAGCGACTTGAGCGTTGTATTCATGGGTCGGGGAACCGGGTTGGTATGGAGTTCCGAAAGGCGAAAATAAACGGAATCGCATTGGCTATTTTTGGCAACCATGTGGCCAAACCTGATTGTGGGCGGAGCGCCCAAGAGCGGAACGAGTTCGCTGTACTTCTGGCTCGATGCGCACCCCGAGGTGTGCGGGAGTCCGGTCAAGGAGCCCTTTTTCTTCGACGACACCGTAAGTCGCTTTAACCAAGGATGCAACATCCACGAAAACCCGATCGAGGACTATCAAAAGCACTTCGAGCGGTGTGGCCAGGCCAAGGTGGTGTTTGAAGCCAGCGCGGTCTATCTCTACAGCCGAACCGCGCTCGAGTGGATTCCGAAACTTCCGGGCGGGGCACCCAAAATGGTCTTTTTGCTTCGGGAGCCCGCCGCGCGCCTGTATTCGAAGTGGAAGTTCAACCGCTATAAGCTCCGAACCACTCAAGCCACGTGGTCTGAATTCGCCGGTATAGAGCCCGGTTCCGATCCCCAACATTTTCGAGAAGGCTTCTATGCAGAGTTCCTCTCACGTTGGTTTGAAGCCCTGGGCCGGGATCGGGTACAGGTGCTCCTGTTCGAAGAACTGATTGGAGATCCTCGTACCGTGCTCGAGCGGCTCGCCCGCTTTTTGGAGATCGACCTTGATTTTTATAACAAATACGGATTCCCGCAGCACAACGAAACCTATGCGACCCGAAATCCGGGGCTGCACCGCAAGGCGGTGGGTTTTTTGCCCTTGGTTCCCAAAGGACTACAGCCATCATTGTCGGCACTCTACCGCCGGTTGAATGCGACCCCGATGCCCCAATCGGATCCCGGTGAGCGCGCGGTGCTCGATGAGGTGCGCGGTCGCTACGGTCCCTCGGTCGACGAACTCAAAGCACTCTGCCCCAATATGCCTTGGGGGTTGTGGTCAAAGCGAGGTAGCTAAAGCGTTAACCCGCAAAGAGCGCTTTCCAGAAGCGGAGTCGCCAAGCGCCGTAGACCATCGCCAAGACCAAACCGAAGCCATTGGCGGCCGCAATCCCCATGGCTGTGGCGGTATCGGGGCGAAACACCGCATAAGCCACCCCCAACAGTGCAAACAAGCCGAGGAGTTCCCAGTGTACGGGGTCAAACGGATGCAGCTGGGTTTTGAGATAGAGGTACAGGGTTTTGGCCGCGTTGACCAGACTGAGCGCCAGCGCCAAACCCAAGGCGGCACCCACCAATCCAAACTGCGGTATGGTCCACAGTTGAAAGCCAATCATCAGCCCCAAACTGCCAATGCTCGACCACAGATTGAAGCGGTAGTAGTCGGAGTTGCTCAAAATCACGGTATTCGATCCTGTGACGGCATCGACCAACCGACCCAAGCCCGTGATGGCCACCAGCGCAAAAACGGCTTCGTAGCCCCGGTTTTCGGGCAAGAGTTGCAAGACCCACGGCAGATTGACCACCATGGCATAATAGAGCCAACCCGCGGCCAAAAACTGAATGAGCGAGGTTTTGCGGTAGATGGAGCGAACGCCCTGGCGGTCTCCCGAACTCATTTTTTCGGCCAAAACGGCCATCGAAGCTTGGCTGATGGAACGCGCAGGGGTTTCGATGGCGCTGGTAAAGTTCTTCGACAGTCCCAACAAGGCAGCCTGCGACAGAGGCAGCAATCCCCCGACCAAAAAGAGGTCGATTTGCAGCATGGCGTGGGCGCTCAAGCTGGTCCATAGGGCGTAACGTCGAAAGGCATTCCAGCCTTCGATGGTCCTGGGGCGGTTACCAGGTGCAGAAATCGGTTGCTTCAAATCTCGGTGGAGTTGGCGGTAGGCCAGCACCGACAGCACCCCGTGGTTGAGGAGCGGGGCCCCGCCCAGAACGGGAATCAAGGCCTCGATGGGCCAAGAGAATCTCCAGAAAGCCAGCAAAATCGCCGTATTGAGCAAGCGCAGACTCACATTGTTGGCAAAGAGCGGCCAATGCGCTTTGTACGCGGCTTGCAAAATGCCTCCAGAGGCGTCGAAGAGCCACAATGCTCCGAGAATGCTGAAAAAGACGGGATAATAGTGCAAGGCCAATTCGGGATCGGAGCTCCAATCCGAAAAGACGGGTCTCAGAGCCCAGGCGGATACCATAAGAGCGATCAACCCCAATACGGCCGGAACGATTGAAATGCGCACAAGCGCGCGCCGGTCGATCCCCGCCATTGGGGCAAAGCGCACCCAGGCCCGGGACACCCCGAGGCTGCCGAG
Organism: bacterium; assembly: GCA_016125155.1. Taxonomy (GTDB): domain Bacteria; phylum Bacteroidota; class Bacteroidia; order Flavobacteriales; family Schleiferiaceae; genus WGMI01. The sequence goes on along the minus strand of WGMI01000005.1, from coordinate 23,410 downwards.
GGCGACGGCCAAAACCGCGGTGCTCGAAAACCATTCAAACAACCCCCAATAGGCCTCAGCCCCGAGAAAAACCAGCGGAAACAGCACGAGTTTGTTGAACAAACCGAGGATCTGTCCGGCATAGAGGGAGAGGCCCCCCAGCAATCCTTGTTTGCCCACTGTTCCGAGTTTCACGGCGTTGGATTTACAGTACGGTTGCCGAACATGCGCCACAAATCGCCCAAAGCGGCGCTGTACCCGAACGAAAATCGACTGTATTCCGAACGCGCTGCCAATCGCCACCAATCCCCGATGTTTCGGTCCGAAACGGCCTTTTCACGGGCCTCTTCAAACGCCAATTGCCGTATGAGGGCTTTTTTCCAATCCGCGTTGACTTCGGAACGATTGAGCCAAGGCTCCAAACTGGCATAGCGCGCGAGCCAGAAGCCAGGCTCTTGGCCGAGCAAGTCTTTCCATTTGCGCTGAGAACGACGGAACCAAGCGGTGCGAATTCTACCACTGGTATTGGATTCGTGAATGCGGTGGTCCATCAGGACCCGATCGACTGGTTGAACCGTGCCGAGGGCCAAAGCGTGTACCCAAAGCCAATGGTCGTGCCCCCAGCGCTCCAGCGCTCCCGTGGGGGCCGGCAAACAGGATTCAATCAGCGACCGCCGAACCGCCATTTGGCACCCCTTGACGCCTGGCTTGCGTATGGCCGCTCCTACCTCGGAATCGGAGAGTTGCTCACGGCGTTTCGGAAATTGATCCAGGAGGGTTTCGGTCGATGTTGGTTCTGGGTGCCAAATGAGCGCATCGCAATAGACCAAGTGGGCATTTCCTGCGGCTTGAAGCATGGTTTCCACCCGATCTGGATGCCAGCGATCGTCTTGGTCGGACAAAAACACCCAGCTGCCCCGAGCCTTGAGCAATGCCTGTTCGAAATTGCGTGCATAACCCAGTCGAACCGGGTTTTGGTGGATTTGAATCTGAGGATGGCGATCCATCCATGCCTGGACCACGGCCTGGGTGCCATCGGTGCTGCCGTCGTCGAATACGAGCACTTCGTCGGGAATCCGACTCTGGGTCACAATGCTTTCGAGTTGTTCGCCGACATAGGCACGTCCGTTGTACGTGCACAGCACCACCGAAATCACTTCTTCCACACCTCGATGTAAAACTGAAAAGTGAAGTAATTCCGAAGACCGGGAATGAGCCCCAAAGGCAAGATCAAGCGATTCATGATTTTGCCAAAGACCGAGGGGGTGTTGGTGTCGAGAAACTTGAGTTTGCGCCCCGCGATGCGCATACCGCCGGCGCTACCCGGGTGGAATTCGCTCAAATTGCGCCTGAGGAACACCGTGAGGTGGGTGCGGTCGTAGAGGCCCCGGTTGTGTCTGGGCCAGCGTTGGGCCAACAGGTGCCAGAGGCTTTCCCAATGGCCGGTGTTGGGCAGAGAAATCAAGATTTTGCCCCCTGGAGTCAATGCGGAGAACAAGGCGCGATGAACTTCGAGCGGATTCGAGAGATGTTCGAGCACGTCGGCGGCCACAATGTGGTCGTAGGGACCATTGGCGGCCAGAAACTGCTCAATGCGATCGAACTCCCTCATCAGGTCGATGGACTCGACACATGCCAGTGCTTGCTGCGCTATTCCTACGGCCTCTGGGTTGTAGTCGATGCCGTGACACACCAAATTCGAATCGCGCTCCATGAGCGCTTTGCAGAGCTCGCCACGATTGCAGCCCACATCGAGCAATTTTCGAGCTCCGTAGAGGTAGGGGTGGAGATCGGGTCTCGAACTCTGGTAGGATTCGGGGTCGTTGACGGGGCTCACGGGTCAAATATCATTCAAATTGCCCGAGAATAAGGGCCGAGCAAAGCGGGCAGTTTTTCGAGACTCCTCATTGAGTCGCCAATCCACCCCTGACTGCGCCATGTTGAAGGGGCGATGAACGCGAATAGACTGTTCCATGAATGTCGGAGGCTCAATGGGTGTTTGGAATCGAACAACGGGCGCGACCTTTGCACACCTAATTGCCCCCTTTTCGTGAATTGGTTGTTCCGTATTTTTCTCGTGTGGATGTGGATTGGTACAGCGTTGATGCCTCAAACGGCTCGTTCTGCCGTTCTAAACGCCCTACCCCCCAACGGCCCGGACACGGTCTACCTCGACGAGTCGATTTGCGAGGGCGATTCCGTGTTCTTCAACGGGACGTGGAGGAGCCAGGAGGGCTTGTATTTGGCCTTGGGGCAAAACATCTACGGTTTTGATTCGCTGACGTATCTCACCCTGACGATTCGAGATAACTACAACGTAGCCTTGGTGGACACCATCTGCGCGGGCGAGAGCTACTTTTTTGGCGGGGTCAATTGGGTGGCCTCGGGAAACTACTCGGCATTCGATCAATCCGTTTGGGGCTGCGACAGCGTTTCGACCCTGCAACTCACCGCGCTCAATTTGCCCGATTCGGTATGGATTGAGGTGATTGGCGATGCCTGCGACGACGATGCCCTCACCTTGGTGGCCCGAGGCTCGATCCGGTATCAATGGAATGTAGGATCGCGGAACGATACCCTGAGAATAGAGCAAGATGGGCTTTATATCGTGACCGGCAGCAGTCCGTGCGGAAGCGACCAGGCCTTTGTGCGCATCGACGATCCCTGTTTGCCTGCCTTGGGCGAAGCCCCGCCCCGGATGTTTTATCCTTCCGCCTTTACCCCGGATGGAGACGGAACCAACGAAGTTTGGTTGCCCCAGGGGAACACCATCACCAAGTACAGCATTCAGGTTTTTAACCGATGGGGCGAACTTGTTTTCGAATCAGAAACGCTCGAAAAAGGCTGGAACGGCGAACTCGAGGGTGAGCCTATGGCGCCGGGAGCCTATTTCTATGTGTCGAACTACACCATTCCCAACCAGGGAACCTATCAGGAAACGGGGATGTTGATGCTGATTCGCTGAGTCGATTTCGAGGCCTTAGGCTTTGCGCTCGAGCACGCGTTTCATCTCGGTATACATCTGGTCGAACCGCGCTTCGAGCCCGCGTTCGAATTCGTCATCGAGCAACGCTTGAATCCCCGGTATTCCGGCAACTGATTCTTTGGGAAATTTAAAGCACTGCTTCATCGGACCCACTTCGATTTCGACATAATAGTGCCGTTCGGTTTCGTAGACCACGATGTGAAAAACGGCATGGGGAATGCGTCCAAGAATGCGCACGGCTAGATCGCAAGGCTGAGTTTGAGATTCACAACGCGATTGGTGAGGTAGTTGGGGACAGCATATTGATTGGACGTGCTGATGTCGCGAATCCAGAGATACGAGACCGTATTTCGGATTTCGAGGAGGTTAAAGACCTCGAGCCCAATCCAGGCAGAGTCGAACGACTTGAATAAACCGATCTTTCCTTTTTTGCCCGATTCTTTGAGGACCTTGATAAATCCGATATCGAATCGGCGGTAGTTGGGAATGCGGAAAATTTGATCCTTGCGCTCGCTTTGAGGCGGACCAAAAGGCTGCCCCGTATTGAACACCAAGGTCATGCTGACCCGGAAAGTCGGGTCGTTGGGCAAATAGTCTTGAAAATAGAGCGCAAAATTGACCCGGCGGTCGGTGGGGCGCGGAATATAGCCGGCTCCATCGCCTTCGATGTCTTCCTGAACCGTCAAAATGCCCAGACTGGCCCAAGAATCAATGCCGGGGACAAATTCTCCGTTCAGTCGGGTATCAAAACCCGCCGCATAGCCCGTGGCTTCGTTTTGGGCGCTGTAGCGGATCCTGACATTGTCGATTTCGTAGGGAATCAGATTCCACATCGCCTTGTAGTAGGCTTCGGTGACCCATTTAAAGGGCCGCCCCCACATCCGAAGCCGGTATTCGTGGCCCGCAATGAGGTGGAGCGAGCTCTGCGCCTTGATGTCTTCGTTGACCCCACCTTCCAAATCGCGCATTTCCCGGTAAAACGGGGGCTGCTGATAGAGCCCGGTCGAAAACCGAAACAAGTGGTCTTGTTCCCAGTCGGGTCGGTAGCTCACACCGACGCGGGGAGAAACCACCGTCTGACCATTGAGCGACCAGGTGTTGAATCGAATGCCTGCGCTGAGCCCGAACAATCCGCCCGCTTTGAGCCTCCACGAACGGCTGTCTTGCACAAAGCCACTCAAGCGCACCGAACTGATCCGCGCTCCGCTCGCAAACGACTCAAACAAGGCCGGGGCAGGCCCGGGCGTCGTGGGAAGGGTGCCAGGGGGCGTCAGGCTGGGGTTGTGCGGAATCGAATAGCCTGCTGAATCGATGCGCTCCCATTCTTTGTAGCGATCTATGATGTCTTCGCCTTGGGCCTTGAGCCCCCAACTCAAGGTGTGATTTTCGTAGCTCTTGCGGCCCTTGTGTTCCGCGGCCAAAATAAAGGCGTCGAGCCGGTTGCGACCGTAGTTTTGAAACGCCCCGGCCCCGCGCTCAACCTTGATTTCGCCAAAGTCGTCCGAGCCCAGATTGAGCTCGAGCTCCCCGAGTCGGTAGGCCCCTATCACATCGAAATATTCCTCTTCAAGGGTGCGGAAGGCACTCACTCCATAGCTCAATTCGGTGTTCGCGTCGGGCTGATGGACCGCGTTTAAGGCTCCAAACAGGGTCGAATAGGTATACGACTCCATCCCGTCGAAGAACACGGTAAGCCGCAGCGCTTCCTGAATGTTTCCAAAATCGGTGGTTCGGGTGCTCGGCACCACATCGTAGCGGTTCTCGGCCCATTGTCCGATAAAGTCCAGCCGCCATTCGGAACTCAGGGTATAGGTCAGGGCCGTTTGCAGATCGAAATAGCGCGGCCTGAAGTCGGCATCGGTATCGAGCGAGCCGATCAGAATTTGGTTGGTGCGGTACCGTGCCCCGGTGATCGACTTGAATTTTTTGTTGGGACTTAGGGCATCGAGGGTAACACTCCCTCCGAGCAAACTCACCTCGGTTTTGATGCGGAGCGAATCGGGCACCCGATAGCCAATGTCGAGCACCGAGCTCATGCGGTCTCCGTAGGCCGCTTCAAACCCCCCAGCCGAGAAGTAGATGCGGTCGACCATATCGGGGTTCAACACGCTCTGCCCTTCCTGTTCTCCAGCCCGGGCCAAAAAGGGGCGATATACCTCGACCCCATTGATGTAAACTAGATTTTCGTCAAAATTCCCCCCCCGTACATTGTACTGGCTGCTCAATTCGCTGCTCGCCGCGACCCCGGGCAAGGTGCGAATCAATCCTTCGACCCCGCTTAGCGGTCCGGTTTGGTATTCGAGTGCTTTGGCTTTGAGCTCGACCCCCCCTTGCACAGGATTGCGCTCGCCCACGACTTCGGCGGTTTGGAGCAAAGCCCGATCCAAGCGCAACCGCACATCGCGAAACTCGGTTTTCCCCGGGGAGATCACCACCTTGAGGGTGTCGTTCAAGAACCCCACCGAACGCACCACCACCGTCTGGGGACCAGCGGGCAACTCCAGCGAATACCGACCGTCTTCGTTCGCCAAGGTGTTTCGGTTCCCCGCTACCACAGCGGCATTGGGCAAGGGCTTGCCCTCTCGGTCGCTCACGCGACCACTCAGGGTACCGGGTTTGGAGGTTTGGGCACAAAGCGGGGCGGTCAACAGCGCGATCCCGCAGAGCAAAGCGAGAAACTTCATCGAAAGGCTCCGCTTTTGAGCGCGTCAAAAAACTGCGACCAGGCAAAGGGATTGCTCAAAGCGCCCAAAATGGCGGCACTTCCATCGGTCCCATAATACCGGCCCGCATTGTACAAAGTCTGCTCGTGGCTGCGAATCACAAAGTCTTGGATTTCGGCCGCATCGTAGCCCATGGCCGCCGCACGGCTCTTGAGCTCTTCGAGCGCCAAATTCCGCCGGGCCAAATCGTCTTCGGTGGTCGTAACCTGCAGGCTGAGCAGATAGTCCTTGAGACGATCCGGACTGGGCCACGGATACAAAACCACCTCTCGGAGCAAGGTGGTATCGGGTTCGAGCTTTACCCGAACCAGATAGCTTTCTTCTTCCAAATCTGAGGGCACCCACAAGGTTTCCGGAATAAAGCCGATGCTCGAAAAGCGAATGCTGTCGCCGGGGAGCGCAGGGATCGAAAAAAAACCCTCGGGTCCAGCGGTCGTGCCTTGCCGGCGTTTCTTGATAAAAATGGCGGTGTAGGGAATGGCCTGAGGCACGCTGTCGGTGGTGATTACCACCCCGCTCAACTGGAGCGGGCGCACGTCTTTTTGGGCCCATACGCCCCAACCCATGCCGACCATCACGGCCGTGACCCACCCCCTGAGCTGCGCATTCATGGTCCAAAAATACAGCGGGGGGAATTGGGGACTCACCACCGCACAACGCCTTCGCGCACGGTCTTATTGCCGCTTTTGTCGGTTACCTCGAGGCGGTAGTTTCGATCTCGGCCCTCGGGTTTAGATTCGAACCGATGCCACAGCAACCCGGTCTTGGCGTCGAACTCGAGGACGGCCCAGGCCCCATCGAGGGTCAGGACCCATTGACCGATCCCGCTCAACCCGTCGGAGATGCTAAAGCGGAGCGAAGCAGCCTGGGAGACTGCCCCTTTGGCACGCGGTTTGAGCCATTCGACTTTTGGGGCTATGGTGTCGACAGCCAACCCAAAGGTGCCTCCCTCTCGGCTGTTGGCCTTCCATCGCCCCCCTTCTGCCGATCCTCCCAGACTGCTGAACCGCCCGTTGTCGGCTATGCGCACTGCTACGGTCTTTGAACGAATCCGGTATGGCACAGCGCCCAGATCGAACTCGAGTTGGAGGGGGGAGCGAAACGGAATGCCCGGGTGCAAAATGCGAATTGCTTTCCCGTAGAGTCCTTGAGCGGTCCGATTGGTATCGACCGAAGCCACTTCGTCCCGATACAGCGCCTCGGCCGGCAGCCATGCGCGGTGTTGGCCAAAGGTGAATCGCGGGTCCCTGTTTCGGTTCCACAGTACGGCGTCTAAGGTGTCGATGGAGGGAGCCGAGCTCTGGGCCGCACACAGCCTTAGCGCCTGACGGGTCGTATTGCCCGAAGCGTCTTCGAGCCACAACAACGCGCGCACACTGTCGCCGGGAGCCAGCCAGATTCGCCCCCTTCGATCGTCCGTTTGGCACAGGCTCAGGGCATTGCCCGGAAGTCGATACAAGCGATGCCACACCTTGCCTTGGGCTACTTTGCGCTCGTAGTTCACCAAGGCGTCGATTTGTCGGGTTTCGTCGAACGAGAACTCCGAGGCTTCGAAGCGATAGCGCTCGGTTCCATCGACCGAGAGCCAGGCGCGAAACACCCCATTGGCATTGTCGCTCAAGTCGAGGCGGTCGATGGCATCGACTTCCAGCCCATATCCACCAGGGACGAGGTTGCGCAACACCCAAAGCGTGTCGGCGGGTTTGCCAAAGGAAAATCGCTCTCTGCGCGAGGTTTCTCGATAGCGCGCATCCAACCCCACTACCGCCAGTCCCCTCAATTCGGGTTTGCGTTGATCGGGACAGGCAAAACCGTGTCGCTGAGGGTTGAGCGGGTGTTCGCTCCGGGTATCGCGGAGTTCGAAGTGGAGGTGGGGGCCTCCGGAACTGCCTGAATTCCCGCTCAGGCCCAAAATCGTCCCCCGGTCTACCGGCAGAGCTCCGGCCTCTGGAAACAAATCGACTTCAGATTGCCTGAGGGCGTATTGCCGTGAGCGCAAATAGCTGTGCAGGGTGTCGTTGAAGCGCTGCAAATGCGCGTACACCGAGGTTTTCCCATCGGGATGCTGCACGTAGAGCGCGTTGCCGAACCCGGTGGCCGATACCCTGATGCGGCTGATGTGGCCCTTTTCGACCGCATAAACGGGGTGACCCTCCCGACCCTGGGTCTTGAAGTCGAGCCCTGAATGAAAATGATGGCTCCGCAGTTCGGCAAAGGTCCCCGAAAGGGCAGGGGGCAAATCGAGGGGCATTCGGTATTCTTGGGCCCCGAGATAGAATGGCAATACCCACACCATCAGCAGTTGGACCTTGTGGGTTCGGAGAATGTACAGAACAAGGCGCTCGAGTGAAACGGTCAAAGAAGGGGGCAAAACAGCGATTGATGGTTGAAAGAAGCGCAAAGTACAGCGGCTTTCCTACTTTTGCCTACGACCTATAACTCGGTACGGATTGGGAAATGGAGCGCTTTAATGCAGCGATGGAACGCCTCGAGCGGGCCTTCGAAATGGTTATGGCGCAGCGCGTAGCCTTGCACGAGGAAAACCGCAAACTTTCCGATGAAGTTCAACGGCTGGGGCGCCTTTTGGAGCGACAATCCGAAAAGTGCACGGCCCTCGAAAAAGAGGTCGACAGTATGAAGTTGGCCGCGGCCTTGTCCGGGGACGACACGCGTCGAAACCAGGCGAGGGCAGAGCTCAACTACATGCTGCGGGAAATTGATCAATGTTTGGCTCTTTTGAACGACTGAATGCATGGAGGAAGGAGAATGGCTTAAAATCCGATTGGGGATTGCCAATCGGGTCTACCCCCTGACCATTCGCCGCTCGGAAGAAGCCGGACTTCGAATGGCAGCCCGACGCATCGATTTGATGTTGAAGGGTTTGGAAAACGCATATGAAGTAAAGGACCATCAGGACCTGCTCGCCATGTGCGCAATTCAACTCGCAGGGGAATTGGAAACCCTTCAGGCCCCCGAGCGAATCGACGAGACCGAGGCCGTGCGCCGGGTAGAAGCCCTCTTCGACCGGGTGCGCGCTTCGCTGCCGCAATGACGTTCTTTACCACCCCATTTCCCGCATTGGCCCCAGCTTTTTGGTAAACTCAACAGTCACCAAAATCGGGACGCAGCTCAGAGCGGCAAGACCAGGCCTCAATTCTATGCCCCAATGGTGTAGAAGGGGGTGTTTCGACACCCCCCCTTGGAAGGTTGCGCTACTTTGGTGTGTCCTATTCCTGATATACAGGAGTTTACGCAATTTAAGGGGCCTTTGCGGGATTTTTTTTTTAACTCCAAATACCCCCCTCTATGGGAACGATTTTGTGGATTTTGGCTATCGTACTGGCAGGTGCTGCCGGCTACGGTGTGTCCTTTTCGATTCTGAGCCGCCGCGGAAGTGGAAAGGCCGCTGAAATTGTCGCAGAGGCCGAAAAACAAGCCGAAGCCATCAAGAAAGAAAAGATGCTCCAGGCCAAGGAGCGCTTCCTCGAACTCAAGTCTGAGCACGAACAGCAAGTGGGCCAACGCGAAAAAAAGATGGCCGAAGCCGAAACGCGCATTCGAGACAAAGAGAGCAAGCTCAACAAGCAACTCGAAGAAATAAAGCGAAAAGAGCGCGACATCGAGAGCCTCAAGCAGCGGCTCGATCGGCAAAACGAAGCCTCGGACAAACGCAGTGAGGAACTCGAACGGCTCCATCGCCAACAGGTGGAACAACTGGAGCTCATCAGCGGTCTGACCCGAGAAGACGCTTCGGCTAAATTGGTCGATGCGCTCAAGGATCAGGCCAAGGCCCAGGCGGCCCAATACATCCAAACGACCTTGGACGAAGCCAAGCTCACCGCGGCCTCTGAGGCCAAGAAGGTGGTGGTGCAGAGCATACAGCGCGTGGCCACAGAACAGGCCATCGAAAACGCTGTTTCGGTGTTCCACATCGACAACGACGAAGTGAAAGGGCGGATCATTGGTCGCGAGGGGCGCAACATCCGGGCACTCGAGGCCATTACCGGGGTAGAAATTGTCGTAGACGACACCCCCGAAGCCATTTTGCTGAGCTGTTTTGACCCCGTTCGCCGGGAAGTGGCGCGTTTGGCGCTGCACCGCCTCGTGACCGATGGGCGCATCCACCCAGCCCGCATCGAAGAAGTGGTGGCCAAAGTGAGCCGACAGCTCGAAGAAGAGATTGTTGAAGTGGGCAAGCGGACCACCATTGATTTGGGCATTCACGGATTGCACCCCGAACTGGTCAAAATGGTCGGCCGGATGAAGTACCGTTCCTCGTACGGACAAAACCTGCTCCAACACAGCCGGGAGGTGGCCAACCTCTGCGCCACTATGGCGGCGGAACTGGGGTTGAACGCCAAAATAGCCAAGCGCGCCGGATTGCTCCACGACATTGGCAAAGTGCCCCAGGAAGAATCCGAGCTTCCGCACGCCATTTTGGGCATGCAGATCGCCGAGAAATTCGGAGAAAAGCCCGAAGTGCTCAACGCCATTGGGGCCCACCACGACGAGATCGAAATGACGGGGTTGATTTCGCCCATCGTGCAGGTGTGCGATGCCATCAGCGGTGCCCGTCCGGGCGCACGCCGACAGGTAGTCGAGAGCTACATCCAGCGGCTCAAGGAATTGGAAGACATGGCGCTCAATCAGAAAGGGGTCAGCAAGGCCTTCGCAATTCAAGCCGGACGCGAGCTTCGGGTCATGGTCGAGAGCGAAAAAGTCAGCGACGCCCAAGCGGCTCAGTTGGCCATGGACCTTTCTCAAAAAATCCAAAACGAAATGACGTATCCGGGTCAGGTGCGCATCACCGTGATCCGGGAAACGCGGGCGGTCAGCGTAGCACGGTAAGGGGCGCAACTCGTCTATTTCACCCTAATTTGCATCCCAATTATGATCGTTATGGCCGAACAGAGCAAGATTTTGGTCCCCGTGGGCTTCTCCGAACAGTCGTTGTTGGCGCTGGAAGACGCCATATTGTTTGCCAAGACCCTTCAATCGGATTTGGTCCTGTTGTCTGTCATCGAAGAAAACGCCGGGTTGGGCAAGCTCTTCGGTGATACCAAAGCCCGGCATCAGACGTTGCGGGAAGAGGTCCTTGTCAAACTCGACGAATTGGCCAAAGCCACGGCGGCCAGCAGCGGTCTGAAGGTCGAAACCATGGTGGCGTTCGGGGTGGTGTATGAAGAAATAGCCCGTGTGGCCGAAATGATTTCGGCTTCTATGGTCGTTATGGGAACCAACGGAAAGCCGAGCAATTTGCGCAGGCGCTTTATCGGATCCAATGCCTACCGCACCACCTGCATTACTTCTTGTCCTGTTGTGACCATCAAGGGCATAGAACCCACCCGTAAAATTGAGAACATCATCTTCCCGATTGTGATGGACCGCAAGTCCAAAGAGAAAGTTGGGATGGCGCTCCACTTTGGGCGCAAGTTCGGGGCGCGCATTTCGGCCGTGGCGGTGCCCAAAGTGCCCTCCGATGTAGACATGCTCCGCCTCCACCTGAAGCAAGTGTCTCAGTTCATCAACGACCATGGGGTAGAGTGCAGCACGGACCTTCTCGAACCCCGCTCTTCTGGGGCCATCAAGCATTTGCTCGAATTCACCTATCAGAAAAAGGGCGATGTTATTATGATTATGGAAGAAGGGGCCGAACCCGATTTGGCTGATATGCTCTTGGGCAACGACGTGCAACAGGTGATTTACCACAGCGAGGTGCCGGTGATCAGCATTACGCCCAGCCAGACCAAGTGGGAGGCGCTGTTCCAGAATTGGTAGGATCCGTTTATCGACTCAATCTGGTTATAGAACTACCGGAATACGCCGAATCCATGAACACCATTCCAATCAGTCCCATCGGTGATGGTATTCTTTGATAGTGGCATTTCCTTGGACGGCTATTTTGCCGGAGACTTTCGTGGTCCGAACAACCCGATGGGCGGGGTTTCCGGTTCCATTCACGCATGGATGTTCGACCAAAAAGCCTTTTGGGCTTATCTGGGATTGAAAGGGAGGAATAAAGAGGGAGTCGATTCAAAATGGGTGCGAGATTCCATTTCAAGAACGGGAGCATTTTGTCATGGGAAAGCGGATGTTCGAAGAAGGCGAAGTCCACTGGCCAAACGATTTGTACAAAGCAGACGTATTTGTCTTAACCCATGAAAAACGAGATCCATGGGTTCAAAAAGGATCGACCACTTTTTACTTTATCAACGACGGCATTGAAATCGCCTTAAAGCGGGCTCGAGAATCGGCACAAGGCAAAGACATTCGTATTCAAGGAGGGGCGGAAACAATTGTTCAGTTCCTCAATGCCGGATTGATCGACGAATTCGTGATTCATATTGCCCCCGTCTTTTTGGGAAGCGGAATTCGTCTATTCGAGGGCTTGAATAAAGACACTATGCTATAGAACTGGTCGAGGTTGAGGCTTCGGACAAAACGCTACACCTACGATATCGGCTCTCGCCGAAGCGGGAGTCCGAAGCATAGCACCGCAATCTCTCGAACGGACTGCTCTTACCCCTAAAGACGTACAAGTCATTGCACGCGTTTCGAGGCAAGGGGATTCCAGAACAGAATGTTTGCTCGAACCTCGAGGATTGAACCCTGATTTTCTCTTTCAGCGTTTGAGAATCCGCACATGCTCTACGAAATCGGCTTGGCGAAGGATTAAGAAGTACATCCCGGCCGACAGCCCTTCGACCGAAATTTCATCGCCCCCCTTTCCGTCTCCCTCAAGGCGACCTGAGCGGCAGCGGCGCCCCAAGGCGTCGACCAATTGGTATTCGGCTGCCCGTTCGGTATATACGTTCAAGACGTGGGTACAGGGATTGGGCCCCACGCTCCAGCCCGAAAAATCGACCGATTCCGACATCGATAGCGGGATCTCGCTCGCCATTGCGTCCAAATCCAACACCGAACACGGCGCACTGCGCACCGAGGGGGGCGTCCACCCCCCCGAACCGTCCAGGGTTCCCAATTCGAACCCGCCAGATGCGAGTCCAAACGCCGTCTGCACAGCGCGGCGGTTGAGCGGGATGCCCGCAAGTCCATAGTCGGTGTTGGCCGCAAAGGCATACCCAAAGCGGTCGCCGGGGGCCGCATCGCGGGCGCGGATCAGATTTTGAACCGAAACAGGGGCGGCATAGCGCTCCATAATAACCACGCGTCCTTCTCCACCCCGGGTCAAATCGGCCCCGACGTACAAGAGCGAATCAACCACCTCCATAGAAGCCCCGAAGCCCTCGAGCGCGGGGGACTGGGCCGGAGCCGAAATCGGACTCAACGCACTCCAGTTGCCTCCAACGCGGCGATAGGGAAAGACCGTATTCGAGCCGGGATCGCCGACATACAGTTCGGGATCGGAAAAGGCCATACTCTGCCCAAAAACGGACGGGGTACCCGAATTGGAAGGGGTAAGGGTCGATTCCAACACCCAAACCGAGCCCGTTTTCAAGTATACCCGAACGCTTCCCGCACCCGAATGGGGCGCCGAAACAAAGAGTCTTTGTCCGCTCAACAAGACCCGATGCCCGAAGCGCGAACCCGGACCCGGTCCGTTCAAGGTGTGCGTCAGGACCCAGGTATTTCCTTGTTTTTCATAGATGTATACCGATCCATTTCCCCCAGGCGCCCCCACGGCCAAGATGGAAGACTCGACGTCGAGTGCCGAACCAAATTCCGAATAAGCCTGATTTCCCGAGCATTTCTGAACCGATTCAACCTCGCCTTGGGCGTCGCGGTTGTAGAGATAGACAGCGCCCGCAGAGTCCAGACCTTCTCCAGGGGCTCCGAGGGCAAACAAAGCCGGATGCAGCGCAACCGCACTCCCCAGTCCGTCGCCTTCGGCCCGATCCGGAGATCGGAGTTCCATCCACTGCATCCATTCGGCGCCCAGATGCTTGAACACAAAGGCCGCCCCCATTAGATTTTGTGGAATGTTCTGCGACAAGGTATCGGCCCATTCGGCGTATTGCCCCGCGGTACCGGGACTCCCAATCAGGGCCCATTCCGAATCGAGTGCGACCGAGATTCCCTGGAGATCGCCTCCTTCGACCGGAGTCCATTCCGAAGGGGTCGGGTTGGGGTTAGAGCAGGGAAGGACCGCATGGCTTCCGAGCGAATCGGCAAAATTCGAGGCATAGGCCAGCCATTGTTGACGGTTTGTCGACCAGTCGAGTGTCCCACGGCGCACGCTGTCGGCCCGGACCAGGGTGACATCGACCAAATCAACGTTCCCAGCACCGGTCGAGACGGTCCAAAAGGCTCCGAGGGCGTCGGGATCGCCGATGCGGTCGAGGGTATCGCCTCCCGCAATCCTGACCAAGCTGACCAAATCGTTCCCGTTGAAGGAGATGGCCGAGGTATTGGTCTGATCGGAAAGGCTGAGCAGATTGGCCGCAGAAGAAGGATTGCAGACCACATGGGTCGCTCCAGGTTGCAGGATGCCGGAAAGCGCGACGTTTTGGTTGGTGGTGCCGTTGAAGTTGGTATAGATTCGGAATCCACTCAGGGGCACAGCGCTGTCGCATGGGTTGAATACCTCTACACACTTGCTGTTTCCGCTCCCTTCGAGGTATTCCGAAAAGAACAGACCGCAGTCGCAGGGGCCGGTTCCGGGGTCGGCAGCGGACAGGGGCATACAGGACTGGGTAAGCACCGGTCCAAACTGAGCGCTGTTTCCCGAAAGAACGTAGTTCCACTGATGGGCGTAATAGGCTGTGCCCGGGAGGAGGTTTGAAAGAGTGTCGCTTTGATTTTGATCGGGCAAGGAGTTGATCACAACAAAACCAAACCCCGGATGGGCCTCTACCCAAGTACCGCTCCCAAAAGTGAGATCGGCTTCTCCCCGGGCCCAATGCGATGCGGGCTGCGGGGGGGTGGCGGTTTCGCTGAGCACCACCAGACGGCCTTGTTGGGGTCCGTTCCAGCCGTTCGTACCCGTTTGCTGGAAGTAGACCTTGCCGCCCTCCAATCCTAGCCAAGTCGAGGCCGTGGGGGTCGGAGGGACACCGACTAAGCCGCCTCCCCCCGATCCTGAAAGTAAGGTCACCGTGAGCGGGGCGAGGCCGACGGTTTGAATGGTCAGCTGGGCCGATAGGCCCGCGGGCGTCTGGGGTTTGGCGCGGATCAACAGGGCTACGGCGTCGAAGGCCTCTATGGTGTCAGGGGCACTGAGCCATTCAAAGTGGACCGTATCGCTCAAGACGACCGAAGACACGGCCAAGGGACGATTGCCCGTATTGACCACCGAGGCGTAGACCGAGCGACCGGGTACTAAAACCAGGCTGTCCTCCCAGCTCTGCCACGACAAGACCGGGGTCTCTACGCTGAAGCTGGTGATGCTCGCAATTCTCTCGATCAAGGCAGGTTGATCCACGAAAGGACTGCGATTGCCCTGCAGGGCCTCGATGCCGTTGTTGCGGGCCATTTCGCGGGTGCTCGGGGGGTCTTGAGCATGCCATTGCCGTAAAATGGCTTCTTGACCCGAGACAAACGCGCTGTACGAGCCGGTCAGATTGGGATTGCCGGCATAGCGCAACACAAAATAGAATACCGCCCGGGCCGCATCGCCTTTGTGGACATCTCGGGGTTCGAAGACCAAATTGGCGTATTCCGATCCCCCTTGGGTCCAGGTGGGAGAAGCAACGGGACCAAAGGGGTGGTTGGATCGGACCGAATTGGCCGTTTCGTCGGTGGGGAACAAGTGGTGCAAATCGCTTTGCATGGGCGAAGCGCTCCCAAAAAGGCTTTGGGGAACCGTATGCTCCGTGTTGAAACTGTTGGCCACAGCGCCTGGACGGTCGTTGAAGGCCGCGGTTCTCCCCGTATAGACGCATTCTATAAACCCCGACTGCTGGTCGAGCGAACCGTACATCGCGTCTCGGGCCGCGTTGTAGCTCAGGCTGTTCGCATTGTCCAGCACCGTTTTCAGCGCGTTTTTCAAGGCCTCTTCGCTGAGGTTTTGGGTACTGCTCCATTCCGATTGGGCGTATACCCCCTGACCGGAAAGCGGAATGTTCAGCGCCCCAAACCCCGAGTCGAAATGCACCGTCAAGGCTTGGGCATAGGCAATGTTGTGCTCGGGTTCAAAGTAGATTTTGATGAGGGCGCTTCCGTTCGGGGGCACCATGCCTTGTGTTTGGGCGGGTCGAAAAACCCGGTTTCCGTAGCGTTCGGCTACGGTATAATCGCTCCAGTAGGCAGTTTGAGACGTGGTGTTGGTCAAGACTACCTCGAGGCTGTCTCGGGTGCCCGTAACGACGGGGCCAAACGCAGCCGGAGCGGGTTGCAGCAGGGATTGGGCAGAAATTTGGGGCCCGAGCAGCACAGGGAGTGCCATGCCCCCTATAACCGTTGCAAGAAGTCTACAGAAGACTGACAGCGAGGCGCTTGTTCTCATTGGGCCAAAGTACTGCACCCGGTTGGGCTCGATGTTAGCCCAATGTGAAGCCGTTAAGCGCCCAGTCGGAGTTTCCAAATGAGTTCGCGAAACAACTGGCTCTCGTCGGTGGCTCCACCTTCGGCCCCTTTGAGCCGGCCGTCGTAGGTGCGCAGCTGACGAATGGCCCGGATGCAGCGATCGATGCTGAAGTGCTTCGAGGCCAATTCGTATTCCTTGAGGGCAAAGGGGGCAACCCCCAACGCCTTGGCTCTTTGGGCGGGGTTGGAGGGATTCGATTGGTGGAGCAAGAGGATTTTGCTGAAGTAAGAATACAAGAGCGGAATGACCATGGCCAGGGGCAAATCTTTGGGATTGGCGGCGGCGTAGCGCACGATGCGCTCGGCCTTTGCACCGTCCCGGTTGGACAGGGCCCGCGTCAATTCGAAGGCATTGAATTCTTTGCTGATGCCCACATAGCGCTCCACCAGATCGGCGTCGACCACCTGCCCCTTGGGCATCACGAGGCTCAACTTGCGCAATTCCCCATCGACCCGGCCCAAATCGGTGCCCAAGTGATCGGCCAGCTTTTGGACGCTTTCGTCGTCGATCCGCAGACCGAGCTTTGTCGCGTGGCTCTTGATCCAAGCCGGTAGTTGATAGTCGCGCAGGGGTTCCGAGGTATAGTACACCGCCTCTTTTTTGAGCTGGCGGGCGATTTCGGTTCGTCCATCGAGTTTTTTTCCCTTGTGCGCAAAGACCAGCACCGTCGTGGGTTGGGGGTGCGCCAAATACGACGAAAGCGCTTTGAAGTCGCGCAGGTGCTGCGCCTCCCGAACCATCACCAACACCCGATCCGACATCATCGGAAAGCGTCGGGCTTCTTCGAGAACACGGGGCAAGTCGGTTTCTGATCCGTAGAGAATGCATTGGTTGAAATCGCGTTCCGCCTCGCCCACCACCAACGATTCCAACCGTTCCATGGCGACATCAATGAAAAACGGCTCTTCCCCGTCAAAAAAATAAACGGGCTCAAACCGACGCTCCTCGATAGAGCGCATCAATGCTTCAAAGTCCATAGAGGTCTGTGCAAAAATGGGAGCGGGTTCAGGACGCTCTGGGGATGCCCATCGGGCGAAATTAGCCCTTGGACCGCCTTTTGTCCATCTTTGCGCCGTGGAATTCAATCTCCCTGGTTTTCCCGTCTACGACCTCCGCCAGCGTCAACGCATGGGTCGAGCCGAGGTGTTCGATCCTGTCCGAAAGAAATTCGTCGCCCTGACCCCAGAAGAACGTGTCCGGCAGCACCTCCTCCGATATTTTGAGGCCGCCTTGGGATACCCCACTGTTTCGATGGCCGTAGAATGGCCACTCAATATCCATGGACTCACCAAGCGGGCCGATGTGGTGGTGTTTCGACAGGGGGTTCCTGTTCTGCTCGCCGAATGCAAGGCTCCTGGAATACCACTGAACGAGTCGGTGCTCGATCAGGCCGAAGTATACAACCGCGGTTTGGGTGTGCGGTGGATGGTTTTGACCAATGGAACCGACCATCATGTTGCCTATAAAAAAGAAGCCTGGCAATGGGCCGAGCGCTTCCCCACCTTTCAAGAATTGTAAATGGAATTGAGTACGCTCGAGTTGTTGCCGGGCAAAGAAGCCTCGGTCAAACGCGGTCATCCTTGGGTGTTCAGCGGTGCTTTGAGGTCCAAACCCACCCACTCCGGATGGGCGCGTCTGCTCGACCACAACGGTAGATTTCAGGCATTGGGTATCGCAGAAACGGGCAGTATTGCCTTTAAAATGGCCAGCTTTGACGAAGTGACCCCCGAGGCGCATCTGGAGCACGCTGTGACGCGGGCTCTGAAAATGAGGCAGGAGTTGGGACTCTGGGATTCCCCCCACACCCAAATGCACCGCCTGGTCTTTGCCGAAGGCGATGCGCTCCCCGGTTTGGTGGTCGATCGCTACGGTGATCACCTCGTGGTTCAATTGCATAGCATGGCGTGGTATGCCCTGCGCGAAGCACTGACCGAAATACTCGTTCGGCAGACGGGAATTCCCAATGTGTATTTCAAAACCCGCGAAAGCCTGCACCAGCCCGATTTAGAAGAGGGCTATGTATCGGGACAGGGAAGGGCCGAAGTGTTCCTCGAGCACGGTATTCGCTTCAAGGTCGACTGGGAGACTGGGCAAAAGACGGGGTTCTTTCTCGATCAGCGGGAGAGTCGGGCTCTGGTCGGGCAGCGGTGTGCCGGAGCTCGGGTCTTGAACATATTCTCCTATACCGGGGGGTTCTCGATGTATGCTTTAGCGGGCGGGGCCACCGAAGTGTGGAGCATTGACAGTTCCAAAAAAGCGCTGGTTTTGGCCGACGAAAACGCAGCACTCAATGGCTTTGCCGACCGCCACCGCAGCGTGGCCGAGGACGCCTTTGCGTTTTTGGGCCATCTCCCCGAGGGTTTTGACCGAATCGTGCTCGATCCTCCGGCCTTTGCCAAAAACCGCCACAGCACCCACAACGCCACTCAGGCCTACCGGCGCATCAATCGGATGGCCATAGA
This sequence comes from bacterium, assembly GCA_016125155.1. GTDB lineage: Bacteria > Bacteroidota > Bacteroidia > Flavobacteriales > Schleiferiaceae > WGMI01. Next base: position 4,774 of record WGMI01000005.1, on the reverse strand, counting down.
AGGCATTGAGCCAGGGGGAGAGTTGTTTACGTTTTCGTGCAGTCAACACATCGACCGGCCCTTGTTTGAGTCCATTGTGCGCTCTGCAGCCATCGACGCCCGTCGGCGCGTGGTCGTTCTCGGACACCATACCCAGCCCCCCGATCATCCCTTTGACGTACAACATCCCGAAGGGGAGTACCTCAAGGGGTTGTGGGTAAGGGTGTTGTGAGTTTTTTCGGAAAAATAGAGCTTTGACATTTTTCCACCGTCACCTGTTGATAATCCCATGATCCGTCATGGACTTCTGACAATTCAACCTCCTAGATTCGTTGAAACCAAATCTCTTTGTTCATGAAAAAGTCAATCGCACTTTTGTCGTTGGCCCTGGTTGGGTTGACGGCCAATGCCCAGGACAACAAATGGTGGGTGCAGGGTGGTATGAATTTCAGTTCGACTAGCGTGGGCGACGACACCGATGGCCTCAACCTGGGTTTTAGCCCCGGGGTAGGCTATATGCTCAACGAGAATCTCGCTGTGGGTTTGCAGTTGGCGCTCACGGGAAATTCCATGGAAACCGACAACGGCAGCGGCAACACCTCGAAGATGAGCGACAACACCTTTGGCGCCATTCCCTTTGTGCGTTACTACAAGTGGGTCGGCGACAATTTCGGTCTCTATGGTCAACTCGATGTGGCCTTTGCCAGCGGTACCCAAAAGATCGAAGTAACCGACCAGCCCACGGTGGAGTCGACACTCTCCAATTTTGGCGTGGGCATTCGCCCCGGCTTTCAATACTGGTTCCAAGACCAGTGGTCGGTGAATGCCAGCGTAGGTTTTCTCGGTTATGAATCCGCCTCGGTCGATGGCCCCCAAGATGGAGACGTCGATGAAGTAACCACTTCCGGGTTCGGCGCCACCTTGGATTTCTCGACCTTCAACCTCGGATTCAACTTCCACTTCTGAAGCTCTTTTTCGATAGGTAAGCCCCGCCTCGGCGGGGTTTTTTTATGGCCTTTTTTAAGGCCCATCCTGCGAGCGATCAGCCCTCTTAAATTCGCCCAATGACGACACTGTACGGTATGAAGAAATACGAATGGATCGCGTTGGCCCTCGGTCTATGGATCATAGGGCGCTTGGTGCTCGGTTCTGCCTTAGGGGGGCAACTGCTCAACTACGACGACGAGCGCTACATCGCCTCCAATGCCGTGATCGATACCCTCGATTCCGACCATATGCGGCAGATGTTTACCGGATTTTTTGACGGTCATTACCACCCTTTGACCTTGCTGAGTCTGGCCATCGACAAGGCCGTGTTCGAAGACGATATCACCGGGCACCACCGCGTAAGCCTCGGGCTTCACCTGCTCAACTCCGTCTTGCTCCTGTTGTTGCTGCTCAAAATGGGCCTCGACCGCTGGGTGTCGGTGGGCGTGGCCTTGGTTTGGATGCTCCACCCCATGCAACCCGAGAGCTTTGTGTGGATGACCGAGCGCAAGAATGTGCTCTATGCCTTCTTTTTTGGCTTGAGCGCATACAGCTATCTCCACCATCTCCAAGGAAAAGGGGGGCGATGGGCGATTTGGGCTGCCTATGGATTTGCGCTGTTGTCGTTATTGTCAAAGGCCCAGGCCGTGGTGCTCCTGCCGCTGTGGTTCCTCCTCGACCACGCCTTGGGGCGTTCCTTGAAGGCACGGCAAACCTGGGTGGAGAAACTGCCCTTGGCCTTGATCTTTGTCGGTTTTGTAGCCGTTACAGCCCAGGCGCAAACCGTGCAATGGGGGGCTTCGATGCACGCAGGCCCCGGGGGGCTTGAGCGTCCGATGTTGGCCTTGTACGCTTTTGTATTGTACTTTCTCAAAGGGTTGATTCCGTTCGGTTTAAGTGCTTATTACCCCTATCCGTCGGATTGTGGAGGCAATGGAGCCGGCTGGGTGTGGATGGGTATTCCGTTTTTGCTGGGGTATGGTTACGTGCTTTATCGGTTGTACGTCATGGGACGGCGGACAACGGTTTTTGGACTCGCCTTTTTTCTCCTCAATCTACTCCCGGTCCTCAAATTCGGTTCGATTCCCTTTGGGGAGTACTTGATGGCCGACCGCTATGCCTACATCCCGTTGGCCGGGTTGTGGTTGGCCGTTTTTGCGGAGCTACAATCGCTGCTGAGTCGTATGGGACGCGGGTCGCTCTTGGCGTACATCGCAGGGGCACTGGGTTTGGTCATGGCCATAGCAGTTCAGCCTCGCATCGATACCTGGAGCCGAAGCGAAGCGTTGTGGAGCGAAGTACTCGAGCGCTGTCCGGACTATTTCCACGCCCGGAATATGCGGGCGCTGGCACGGGTAGCCGATGGCCGGAATGCCGAAGCCGCCGCAGATTGGACGGCCTCTTTGGAGACCGATCCGCTCCGTACCGAAGCCCGGCTCAACTTGGCCATCTTGTATGCCAAAACCGCCCAACCCGCCGAAGCACTCAGGGTTTTGAACGAAGGCATTCACCTTTTGAACCCCTTAGACAGTGCCCCCGAAACCGCACGATTGTACAATACGGCCGCGGCGCTGTACGCCCGGGGCGGACAGGCCCAACGCGCCCTTTCGCTCCTCGATTCTCTGGGCCCACAGCGGGCCGACAGCGCCCTGTACCGTTCACTTTCGGGAGCCCGAGGGGTGATTGAGCACTCTTCCAAAGAGGAAATCCCGGTGCTTTCCGAGGTTGATCGCGAACAGGCCTCGCGCCGCGAAAAAGCCTCGGTTTTATCGGGCAGGGCGACAGAGCTGGCCAAGGCGGGTCGATTCCCCGAGGCCAAAAGGCTGTTTGCCGAGGCGCTCAAACTCGATTCGACCAATGCGCGCATTTGGCTCAACAGCGGGACCAACAAAGCCCAGTCGGGCGATCTGGAAGGGGCTTTGCGCGATTTTGAACGCTGCGTGGCCACCGATCCCCAGTTGGGCATTGGGTATCTCATGTTGGGGATGGCCCTCAAAGACAAAGGGGCTAAGGGAGCCGCCTGTGCGGCCTTTGTCCAAGCCCAAAGTCTGGGGGTTGCCCTTCCTCCTGATGTTCGAAGCTATTGTTCTTCGAGGCCATGAGGGCCAAGCCCCTCTGCCGTCTTAAATTCGCGCCTCAACCTTTTGCCCTTTTTTACCATGCGTACCATTCAGTTCCGCGAAGCGATATGTGAGGCCATGAGCGAGGAAATGCGCCGGGATCCCAAGGTGTTCCTCTGCGGAGAAGAAGTAGCGGAATACAATGGAGCCTACAAAGCGTCCAAAGGCATGCTCGACGAGTTCGGTCCCAAGCGGGTGTTGGACACCCCGATTTCCGAGCTCGGTTTTTCGGGCATTGGCGTGGGTGCGGCCATGAATGGGTTGCGGCCTATTGTGGAGTTTATGACCTTCAACTTCAGCTTGGTGGCCATCGACCAGATCATCAGCAATGCGGCCAAAATGAAACAGATGTCTGGCGGGCAATTCAATATTCCGATCGTGTTTCGCGGTCCCACGGCTTCTGCCGGGCAGTTGGGCGCAACCCACAGCCAGGCCTTCGAAAACTGGTATGCGAATACCCCTGGTTTAAAGGTGGTGGTTCCTTCAAACCCCTACGATGCCAAGGGCTTGTTGAAAACGGCCATCCGCGACGACGATCCGGTCATTTTTATGGAATCGGAGCAGATGTACGGAGACAAGAGCGAGGTTCCCGAAGGCGAATACCTGCTCCCCATCGGCAAAGCGGAAGTAAAGCGCACCGGCTCCGATGTAACGATTGTCTCCTTTGGCAAGATCATCAAAGTGGCCTACGAGGCCGCAGAGGAGCTGGCCAAAGAAGGCATTGAATGCGAGATTATCGATTTGCGTACGGTGCGCCCCATCGACTACGATACCGTCATCGAAAGCGTGCGCAAGACGAACCGCATGGTAGTGGTCGAAGAAGCCTGGCCCTTGGCTGCAATTTCGAGCGAATTGGCCTATATGGTACAAAAGCGGGCGTTTGATTATTTGGATGCCCCGGTGGTTCGGGTCAACTCGGCCGATACGCCCATGGCCTACAGCCCGGTTTTGGTGGAGGCTTATCTGCCGAATGTCAAGCGAGTGTACGACGCAGTCAAGGCGGTGACCTATCGCTAAAAAGGGTGTTGTGAAAACCGGGTTGGGGCTCCGAGCGATGCTGGGGGCTGCCTTGTTGTTTATGGGATCTGGGGTCATAGCCCAAAATCGGGAACCCGATCGGGTGTTTCGCGCCCGGCGCGATCGACTCACCGAGATTCCCTCGGCCCTCATTCAGCGCACCAATTGGGTCGAAGTCGATGTGCGCTCGAACAAAATAGCGGTGTTTCCGGGATTCTTGTCGGAGTATGATTCGCTCAAGGTGTTGCGCTTGGGGAGCAATCCGATCGATTGGCCCGACACCCTCCGCGGGTTTCTGGCTTTGGAGTATTGGGATCTGTGGGATACCGATGTCGATGCCGTACCTGTCTATGTCGAAGGATTTCAGCGCCTGAAAAAACTCGACGTACGCAATACCTATTTGGACGAACGCCACCGGGCCGAGTTGGAAAAGCGTTTTCCTGGGGTCGAAATCCTCCTCAGCGAACGCTGCGATTGCCGTCCCAAACGGTAGGTAGAGCCTCAAAATTTTGTGGGTCGCTATCCTTCCCCTACCGCATCAAATGCACGGTTTGCTGTTCGGTGCGGGTGCTGCCGTCGTTTCCGTAGGCCGTAGCGCGGATAAAATACACCCCCTCAGCCAATTCCTGACCCGAATTCCAGTCCCGCCCATCCCATTCCAACACCGGCCC
>WGMI01000002.1 GCA_016125155.1 bacterium | reverse complement strand
TTTTATAATTCCCGGACGGTAACCTCAGAAAAACTCTTTGAATCAAAGGGATTCCGCCTTTCAAAGTTTCTTATCGAAAGGATGTCCTTACAGCACTATGACGCATTCCTGGTGTTGTCCCCAGAAATTTCCGCTGTCCCGGATCCTGCTTGAGCAATTCGACCATGGTCTTAAACAGCGCGGGATGTTGTTGCTTGAGGCTCCGGGTTTGCTCAAAGAAACACTCCACCGACACGGCCACAAATTCCATAAAGTTGGTGGCCGCATAGGGGCGCAAAAGCGACTGACCTGCCTCGATTTCATTTCTCATGTGCTCGAAACAAAGCCGCATTTCGGCCAGGGCGTGATCTTCGAGAAAATCGGTTTCGGTATTGTCGCTTTCGTTTTCGATCAAGAGCGCGTGAGACATTTCGTGCAAAGCGAGGTTGCGACCGTCCATCGAATCGCTGTAGCCCATTTCCAAAGCGGTTTCAGAAAATACCAACAAACCAGAAGGATTGACCTCTCCCTGGTGCCTAAACCCCGTAATTCGAGAGCGATAATCGGTGGGATAGACCACGATCCGTCGAAAATGCTCGAACAGCAAGGCGGGAAAACCAAAGCTGATTTGAACCGCGGCACACGCGATGCGCAGCACGGTTTCGTCTTCAAGCGTTTCTTGGTTTCGGGTGTTCCAATCTCGGTTGCGGATAAATAAAGCAAGGCGGTATTCAAATTCAAGCCGGTCCTCTCGATCCAGTTGGACGTAGTACGGACACCACTCCTGGAGCATCTGCTTGTGCTCGGGGCGAATCTTCCGCAAGAGGAAAGGCCGCAGTGGATCCATCCCCCAATGGAACCTCAGCTCCGATCGCACCAAGGCAAAGGCGAATTGAACACCGATGTACAATCCGGCCACGGCGAGCAATACGGCTAGTCCACCCGCGATCCACTCCATAGAAGAAATATTGTCAAAAGTCTATCGCGAACCATGGAATCCTGTGGTGTTTTCGGTGTGGAAGTGCGCGGGACCGAAGTTAACTTCGCAATTCAATTCGCTCCTCAGCGAGATTAATCGAACCCGTACCTGATGGCTGCCAGCAATCCCAACCTTTCCTTCGACCTCGTCATTATCGGTTCCGGCCCTGGGGGCTATGTCTGCGCCATTCGCGCGGCCCAATTGGGCTTAAGAACAGCCATTGTCGAAAAGAAAAAGTTGGGGGGTACGTGTCTGAACGTGGGGTGTATTCCTTCCAAAGCCTTGTTGGACAGTTCGGAGCACTTTTATACGGCGTCCAAGCACTTTGCCGAGCACGGCATCGACATCGCAGCGCCCAAGGTGAACCTCAAGCAGATGATTGCCCGCAAGCAAAAGGTGGTCGATCAGACAGTCGATGGGGTGAAGTTCTTGATGGACAAAAACAAAGTCCAAGTTTTTGAAGGCTGGGGCTCGTTTGTCTCCGATCATTCGGTTTCGGTAAAAGCGGCCGATGGGTCGACTCATACCCTTGAGGCCAAAAGTATTGTGATTGCTACAGGCTCGGAACCGGGCAATTTGCCGTTCATCAAACTCGATGGGGAGCGGGTGGTGACGAGCACAGAGGCGTTGGAATTCAAGGAAGTGCCCAAGCACTTGATCGTGATTGGAGGCGGGGTAATCGGGCTCGAGTTGGGGAGTGTCTATGCGCGTCTAGGCTCGGAGGTCAGCGTGGTGGAGTATGCCGACCGCATCATTCCCGGCATGGACGGGAGCATGAGCAAGGAGCTGGCCAAGAGCCTAAAGAAGATCGGCGTTCAGTTTTATACGTCTCATCAGGTGCAGAGTGTGGAGCGCAAGGCGAAGGCCAAAACGGTCAAAGTGACCGCCAAGGATCCGAAGGGGCAAGAAGTCGCCTTTGAGGGCGATTATTGTCTGGTATCGGTAGGGCGAAAGCCGTATACCGAGGGCTTGGACCTCGAGAAAGCAGGTTTGCAAGCCGATGACAAAGGGCGGGTGGCCGTAAACGACCATTTGCAGACGGCTAAGCCACATATCTACGCGATTGGCGATGTGGTTCGGGGCGCGATGTTGGCGCATAAGGCAGAAGAAGAGGGGGTTATGGTGGCGGAATTCATCGCAGGTCAAAAGCCGCACATCGACTACAATTTGATTCCGAATGTGGTCTACACCTGGCCCGAAGTGGCGGGGGTAGGGCAAACCGAAGAGCAACTCAAAGCGAGCGGACGGGCCTACAAGGCGGGTTCGTTTCCGATTCGCGCCTTGGGCCGGGCCCGGGCGTCGATGGACACCGATGGGCTGGTAAAAATCTTGGCCGATGCCCAAACCGACGAGGTGTTGGGCGTACACATCATCAGCGCCCGCGCCGCGGATATGATTGCCGAAGCGGTGGTGGCCATGGAGTTTCGGGCCTCGGCAGAAGACATTGCGCGCATCAGCCATGCGCACCCGACCTATATGGAAGCGGTTAAAGAAGCAGCGCTCGATGCCACCAGCAAGCGGGCGTTGCATATGTGAGGAGGGGAGGGGAAGGATGAGGCCAAGCCTGTTGTAAATCTTGAAATAGAATTAACATTCTCATTGTATAGGTAGTAAATCGTTTGGCGAGATTTCAGCATCATTTTATCCCCAAACGAGTTGGAAAATCCATTTTACATTCAACGAGAGCTGCGCTATGGCGCCCCGGTATGCGATGAAATCTTGACCGGCCGATTTTTTACGATTGGTTATTCTTGGTATTTCAGACAAGCCAAATGGGTGCTCGAAATTGTCAATCCCAATGCCAAGTTCGAATGGCAGGTGCCTCGAAGTAATAATTTCCGGGCAGATGTCCGATTGCCTCGAAGATTCCGTGCTGGGTTAGATGCCTATAAAGATTCGGGCTTTGATCGAGGCCATTTGGTCGGCAGTGCGAACCACGCGGAACTCGAAGTGCAAAACAGCGAGACGTATTTGCTCTCGAACATGTCACCTCAACATCCCGGACTGAATCAAAAATTGTGGCGCCAGCTGGAACTGGCCGTGCGAAAACTCAATGCACAAAAGAATATTTTGGAGACCTATGTTTTGACGGCTCCAGTGTTCTACTTTGATCGGAAAATCGAAACCATTGGCGACGACAAGGCAAAATATGGCATCGATGTTCCAATTCCCCATGCTTTTGTAAAAAGTGTGCTGGCCGAAGACAATAAAGGGCACTTGAAGCTTTGGACTTTTGAAATGCCGAACGAGGAGTTAACGGGCAAAATCGAAGACTATTTGGTTGTTACCTACGATGTGGAACAGATTGTTGGAGGGGTATTTTGGAATAGAGTGAGCGGGCCTGATATTCACAAACAAAAGGAAAAACCCAACAAAATTTGGGAGTATTGAACCATTGCGAAATCCATTCTAATTGCGTTGATCCGGTATTTTAAGGTCGTCTGTTCTGAAAAAGACCATGGGTGTCGTAGCGCTGTTCTGTCTTAAAGAGGCTTCCGTTTCTACCATCAATTGTATTTTCGGTGAATGGCTGAATTCGTTATTGTCAGGACGTTTGACGACCCACTGAAAGCCCATGTACTGAAAACCAAGTTGGAAAGCGAGGGAATAGAATGCTTTCTTCACGATGACATTTTGATGACTTTGATGCCTCTATACAATATTGCTGTAGGCGGTGTCAAGTTGAAAATAAACGCGAATGACCTCTCGTATGCCACGGAAATTCTCGCGAAATTCGAGAATACAAAATTGACCAATTCCGAAGACGAAGTAATACAATGTTCGAATTGCGGTTCCGATGAATTCTTTTCGGGATATAAATGGATGAGAAACACTATGGGCTTTTTCTCCTTCATTTTGACCTTTCTGCTGATGATTTATCCCATTTATGCCAAGCACGTATACAAATGCAAGGCTTGTGGAAAAGAATTTGAGACAATGTAGCGTTGTGCATTGTCTTGAGCGACTTTCAAGATGTGCCAAATCCGGGAAGGAGGTGAAATTTTTAAAAATGAGCAGCGGGGGAAATAGAAATCTTGTCCTTCTCACTTAAATGACTACGGCCAGGGCCCGGTTCGTTTGTCTTGCTCGATGTACCGTGCGTTTTTTATCTCAGTTTCACTTCTCGTCAAGGTTCCATCTGTCCTTTTTTCGCAAGACGCGCAACACATTCATTATGCCATACAGCCCCTATCAACGAAGAACAACACGTTAATGACGCTTTCTGCCTCCATTTCAGCATAAAGCCGTTCTTCTTCATGAGAAACGTATTGCCTCCTCCGAAGGGTAGCTATGGGGCAGGGAAATTTTCGATACGGGCTTTGGGAAGCATTTCCGAGCGGTTATCAGAAGCAGCTATGGACCCTGGTCAGAGGGTTTACCTCCTCTGCCCAAGGTACAGAACTAAAAACTTCATTCGGTCGCCTTTCCATTGGATGTAGCGCTTCATGGCTTCGAATTCAGAGAGTTTGGCGAGGCGCAGGTTTTCGAGGTGGAGGGTTTGGAAAGCCGGATGGTCTTGTTGGTAGACAGCCTTGCCGTTGTGCAGCGCGAGTATTCCTTGGTCGAGCAGCTCTTGCTTCATGGTCCTCCAGGTGTCTTCGCCTAAACGCAATTTGCGCTGAAGCCCCCATTCAGAAAATCCCTGAGAAAGTGCTTCAATGCACCTCAGGTAACGCTCCTTAGCGGGCTGAGCCGTATCGATAAAACGCTGGATCAGTCGATCATCTTTAGGGTGGTAAAACAACACCGCCGAAGCCGGCAGTCCGTCGCGCCCAGCGCGCCCAATTTCCTGATAGTAGTGCAGGGGAGAGGCCGGGATTTGCAAGTGGTAGACAAACCGAATGTCAGGCTTGTCGATGCCCATTCCGAGTGCGTTGGTGCTTACCACCACCTTGAACCGACCTTGTTTCCATTGCTCTTCAACCGACCTCCTCAGCCCTCCATTCATCCCTCCGTGGTAATACACAGCCTCAATGCCCTGACGGTGCAAAAAAACCGCAAAGCGCTCTGCCTCCTTGCGGGTGCCCACATACACCAAACCTGTACTTCCTTCGTGCAGTTCCTGTCGCAGACGCCTCAACACCAAGGTGTCCTTATCTTCCATCGGCTCTACTATCACCACCTCGGTTTTGAGATTGGCCCGCGACAAATCGCCCCGGACTATTTCAATCCCCGCATGGGCGTTGCCCGAGCCCAACTGCCGACAAATGTCCTCCTCGGTACGCTGTGTAGCCGTAGACGTACAGGCAAAGAGCGGAGTGCCCACCGGCAATCGGGCCACCACCTCAGAGATGCGCCGATAGGCCGGTCGAAAGTCGTGTCCCCAGACCGATACACAGTGCGCTTCATCGATCACCACCATACTGAGGGGCAGTGTTTTGAGCAGCAATTCCCAGGCCCGATCCGCATCCCGCTCGGGTGCTACATACAGCAGTTTGATGCCTCCACGCTGCACCTTATCTAGTACGGCCTTTTGTTCTGAAGCGCTTTGGGTGTGGTTGAGAAACGCCGCAGCGATGCCTCTCGATTCCAGCGCGTGCACCTGATCGTGCATTAGCGCGACCAAAGGAGAAAACACCAGTGTTAGACCGGGCAACTGGGTTGCCGCGAATTGAAACACCAAGGACTTGCCAAACCCCGTCCGCTCAATGCTCAGTACGCGCTTGCGCTGGAACAGGTGGTCGATGAGCTCCCATTGCCGATCGTGGAAATCCGCATGTCCAAAGAGGGTTTGGAGGATTTGAATGGCTTGGGTGCGCTGTAAAACCGCTTTTTTAGGAGCAGACCGACGCGTACGGGCAGGAGTAGACAACATGGCGCAGTCGTTGGGTGATTCGACTGCAATTGTACATATAAAACGTCAGAATAGTAATACCTAAAAGAAAAGAATGGACAATTTAAAAGTAATATTATGTAGATCAGTCACTTTATTTTCAAGGCTTGTAATAAGTGCCGAGATGGACTGCCGCATTTCCGGTCCTTCTGTCAGAAAAAAACCGTTCTATAGCAAAGGCCGATGAGCTAAAGGCCATTTCGGTCCACGGGACCTCGTCTTCGGCAAACAACCCTATCTCTGTGCTTTCGACGGTTGTTTCCCACAACGGTTCGCGTAAATCGGCCAAAAACAGCAAATACACCTGGTGCTCGTGGGGCAAATTGAACACCGTATGCAGTCTGCGCAGCGTGACTTGCGCCCGGGTCTCTTCAAACACTTCGCGCACCGCTCCTTCCTCGACGGTTTCGTTCAATTCCAAAAAACCCGCGGGCAAATTCCACAAACCCAATCGGGGTTCGATTCCGCGGCGGGCAATCATGACGCGGTCTTCCCACACCGGAACGCATCCGACAATAATCTTCGGATTCTCGTAGTGAATCCGACCGCATTGAGGGCAGGAAAACCGCGGCAAATGATCTCCGCTCGGCACATCAAATACGAGCGAACCACTTCCGCATTGGCTGCAAAAATTCACAGGGTCAAGGTACGCTGGGAATCTGCATAAGCTTACACCGCTGCAGCGTTCAAACCCGCTCGGAGCAGGGAAGTGCGGTCGGTCACATTCACCTTGGCCTTCAACTGATGCAGGAGCGTATACAATCCGAAATAGGTACGGTTGATGTAGATCGCATCTTTTGGACCCCGTGCTCCATTGGCACTCCGCAAGCGTTTGTCCTTAGACAGCGATTCGCTCAACGCGTAGATCTTTTGAAAATAATCCGCGTCTCCAAAGTCGAATTCCGCCGATTGAAACGGCAAACCGAGCAACCCATTCAAGGCCTTGATTCGCTCGAGATAATAATCGGCATCGGCAGGCTTGTCTTCGGGCAGCAAATACCGCAAATCGTACATCAATTGCCGATAAGCCGTATCGTTGGCGGTAGAATCGGGCAGGATGAGCCGGAAATACGACTTGTAAAAAGAAGGCGTCAGCGTTTTGACGCAACCAAAATCCAAGACCCCGACGCGCCCATCGGGTTGAAACAGAAAATTGCCTGGGTGGGGATCGGCGTGCACCTCCCGCAATTCGTGGATCTGACGGTCATAAAAATCCCAGATCGACTGCCCAATGGAATCTCGCACAGCCTGAGAAGGGCTGGTCTTGAGAAACTCATCCATATGCATGCCTTCCAACCAACTCATGGTTAAAATTTTACCCGAGCTCAAAGCCCGTTCGGGCCGGCTGAATTCGACGCCCTCCAGATCGGCACACAAGGCCGAAAGTCGCAGGGAACGTTCGAGTTCCAGAGTATAGTCGCACTCTTCCAACAAACGCTCTTCGACCTCGCCCAAATAATGATCTAAATCGGATGCATTGAGGTTGAACATGCTCATCGCAATGGGACGCACCAATTTGAGATCGGAGGCAATGCTGTCCGCAACCCCCGGATATTGCAATTTGACTGCATACACCACGCCGTTTTTCTCCGCCCGGTGTACCTGACCAATCGATGCCGCAGCCACGGCTTTGGGTTCAAATCGGTCGAAGAGTTCGAGGGGTTCTTGGCCCAATTCGCGTTTAAAACTCCGAACCACCAACGGATACGAAAGCGGAGGCGCTTTGTATTGCGCCTGCGCAAATTGATCGGTATAGGCCTGGGGCAACAAACCCGTGTCCAACGACAACATTTGGGCCACTTTCAGCGCACTCCCTTTCAGCTCGCTCAGTGAACTGTAAATTGCCTTGGCATTGTCTTGATCGAGATCGGCCCGGGCCTGATCGGAATCGAACAAACGCTGACCCTGATATTTCAGATAGTTTCCACCTATTTTGGCACCGGCCACGACAAACTTGGTAGCCCGTTGAACCTTGCCTACGGGGATTTTGCCTTGTTCTTTCATCCCTTGAAATTGCGCGCAAAAAAGGACGAAACGGGGTTGTTTCCGCTCCGATCCATCGAAGGCATCCAGGCTTCCATAGGCGATTTACGGGCAAAGAAGCGAAACGCATCCACCGCCGATTCCACCACGCCTTTGCGCATCAAATCGAACCCGAGGTTGACCGCTTTCTCGATGGCCGCATCGGTATCTTCAAACCCCGCGCTGCGGTCGTTGCTCCAAAACTGGAGCAGGAACAATTGTTGCATCCACAAGGCTTCGGGATAGCGTTCGCCGATAAAACTCCGGCGCTCAATTTCACCATTGGATTCGCCTTCGGCGACCAGTTCTCGGGCAAAGCGCACAAACAGCTCTTTCCAACCAGCATAGCGGGCGCTAGAGGCCTTTCCTGGGCCGGGGGCCGTAGCCAGCGCAAAACTGCGCTCGTCAATGAGCATTTCGAACCATGTGAAATAGAAGGCGAGGAGCTTTTCTCTCGCTCCAAATCCCGACCATTCTTCGCTCCCCTTGAGCCGTTCCAGTGTAGCTTCTATGCGCTCGGTCCAAAAGCGGGCTTCAATCTGGTCAAAACCCGTGAAATGCGCATAAAAATCGGCTTCGGTCCAGCCATGGGCATCGCAAAAAGCAAAGATGCTCTTGGGGGCGCTTCCTTCGAGCAAAACGAAACGCCGGTAGGCGGCAGCAAGACCTTCGGCCGTGGCAGGTTGGGTTTTTTTGGCGGTGGGCATGGGGATGTTAGATTGAATCGTCTCGTTTTAAACGGTTTATTAGTGGTTCTAGCCAATGCTTTAAACCGTGTATAAGCATAACGCTTCCTGCGACGGCTTGTTCTTCGAACCCTGCTTTTTTGCGCGAGTTTAACGTACAATGCCCGCATCTTCCGACAGCCACAATCGACTGTGACAATGCTCTGGATCATACCGCTGCTGTTGCCCCCGGGGATCAAAGCGCCGATTCGAGCGGGGGTCGTTGCCCATCCCCGCCAAATACGTCCAGTTTCCATAGTTGTTGCAGGGTTCGTAGTCGATCAAGGCACTTTCAAACCACAGCGCGCCCCACACCCAAGAAACGCCCAGATCGTGAATCAAATACGAGGCGACGTTTTGGCGTCCCCGATTGCTCATATACCCCGTCTTCAGTAGCTCCCGCATATGACCATCGATCCAGGATTGCCCTGTCTGACCCATTCGCCAGCGTTCAAAAGCCTCGGGCGGAACTTCCAAAATCTCCGAAGTTCGATAGCCGTAAAAACCCCCTTTTTTCTGGTCCCAGTTCCACAAAAAGAACTCTCTCCACAGCCATTCAAAACCGATCCAATAGGTCGATTCGTTCGCACCGAATTCGGCTTCAAAATGCTTCAAGTCGGACCAAAGCGCTCGGATGGAAAGGCATCCCCATGCCAAATAGGGACTCAGTTTACTCGAATAGTCGATTCCGATTTGTTCGTTTCGGGTTTCCTTGTATTGTTTGAGACCAACCGCTTTGTACTGATTCCATCGCGCCCAACCCTGTTCTTCGCCCCCCTTGAACGGAAAAGCCGAACGCGGATCGGCCTGGGGGTCTAAAGCCGGAGTCCCTATCGAACCAGAAGGGCCCGCTTTCGGTTCGGTTTTTGGAAGACCCACAGCCTCGATTTTCTTGCGGAAGTCGGTAAACGAAAACGGAAGTGGATCGACGACCGAGGGAAGCGTTTCGAACAAACTGAAATCCGAAAAAAGGCGGGTGGGGAAATCTCGGCTGATGTTCCTTTCGTCGGCTTCTTCTTCGCTGCCCCAGACATGGTGCATCCAAATCGCATCGGCTTCAATCGAACGAGCATAGGCGGTAGCCGTTCTCGCTACGGGACCTTCGAGCTGTTTCAAAACAACCCCCTTGGACGCCAGACCCCGTTCCAGTTCAGTGAGCGCTTGTTCTACAAAGCGACGGGAGAGATGACCCATACGAGCAAATCCTGCCGGTGTGGTTTGCTGCCATCGGTGGTCCCACACAAAAAGGGCATGGCAGGTATATCCCAGTGCCTGAGCATGCTCGAGTATTGAATGATCGACGATTCTCAGATCGCGTCGAAACAGGATCAGGATGCTCATGCCGACTTGTGTTCGGTCTGTTTTCCCGTGGCTCTGTGCCTCCGGCAACGCTCGCTGCAATAGCGCACGCTTTCCCAAGTACGTTCCCACTTTTTACGCCAAGAAAAGGGACGGGAACACACCGGACAGATTTTTTGGGGACGTTCTGACGGCTTCACGCTTTAAGAACCCCGAAAGATTCCATGAGTTCGAAAGTTTTGCAACGGACTTTTCGTCGTACGTTTACCCCGGAAGTCGGTGCCCAACGGAAGTGCAATTCCGAATGGCCGAAAGAGGGAATCCCGTGCAATCCGGGAGCTGTACCCGCAGCGGTAACACCCATTCCAAACCTTGCCGAACGCGTGCGCCACTCTGTCTGCGGACAGGGGAAGGCCTCGGCTCAGGGGGTGGAGTCCGAATACCTGCCGATGTCCGTTTTGTCTCACTTCTTTCGGGAAAAAAGGAAGGATGCACCGAAGTACCCTCTGGTTCCAGACCACCGCAATGGGTCTGGGGCTTTTTGCGCTTTTATCGATCGGCACCGCCTCGGCTCAGGTGCTGAACGAGGTTGTCGTTCAGGGTTGGTACCCCCCAAAAACCCAGCTCTATTCGGACAGCGTTGCGAGAATTGGAAGCAAAAGCTTGCTCCAGGAAGTCTTGGGTCCCCATTCTACCTTGTGGATTCGCGCTTCGGCTCCCGGGCAGTACGCTTCTTCGGGCACCCGAGGCCTGGGTGGGGCACAAACCACGGTGTTTTGGGAAGGATTGCCGCTCAATTCGCCCGCCTTGGGTGTCACCGATTGGAGCACCCTGCCCCCCGTCTTTTTTTCGAAGGTTTCGGTTCAAAGTGCCCAGGTGTCTGCGGGGATCGGGGCAGGGAGCGCAGGGGGGAGCATTCAATTGGAAGAAATCGCGCCCGGTCAGATAGGTACGGATGTTTCTGCTGGTATCGAAGCCGGTAGTTTCGGTGCTTTTGGGGCCCATGCCACCTATGCCCGGGGCGACCGCAAACACGAACACCACCTCGCGCTGAGCGCCTCGGGGGCTCGGAACGACTACGGTTATGATGATCCCTTGGGACGGGGCGATTTGACCCGGGAAAACGCCGATTGGGAGCGCTATGCAGTGCTGTACCATTATCGGTTTTATTCCCCGATGGACCATCATTGGAGCTACCGTTTGTGGGTGCAAGGGCAGCAAACGGGCATCCCAGATCAATCCCTCAGAGCCACCTCGTCTGGACAGCGCCAATCCGATTTTTGGATTCGGCAGCATCTCAGCTTCAAGTCGACCCGTTGGGATGTCAAGCTGGGTTGGTTTGTCGAAGAGGGGACCTACTACAATGCCGCACTCGATGCGTTGAACAGTGCCGATGCCTACGATTTCAATCAAGCCCAGACCTATTTGTTCGATGCAAGGGGCACGGTGTTGAACGTAAAGTCCACCAAAATCGTGATGCTGGCCCAGGGTACTTTGGCCACGGTGGGCGGAATTCACAAGCAAGGAACCGTTGCACAAGGCGGGTTTGGAGCCCAAGCGTCTCGGGTTATCGGAAGCCGTTTGGGGTTGATCGGTTTGATTAAAATGGAATCGTACCGCGGCCTCTATCCTTCGGGATCGCTACAGCTAGGGTACAATCGATCTTTCGGCGACTGGAAGCTGATCGTTGCCCGGACGTTTCGCTCCCCTACGGCCAACGATCTGCTTTGGAGCCCAGGGGGCAATCCCGATTTGGTTCCGGAACAAGGCTGGAACGCCGAGGCCCGGTGGAACGCCCCAATTTTTTCTACCGAACGATGGAGGTGGGTGTTTCAATCGGCCGTCTGGGCCCGGACTACCCGCGATTTGATTCGGTGGATTCCCGGCGACAACGGAATCTGGAGTCCTGAGAATCTCGACCAGAGCAGGGGTTATGGCTTTGAAGCGGCCTTGGAAGTTTCCAAGGGCTGGAACGACACCCGCATTTTTGGAGGGGCCAGTGCCCAAGGGCAGTGGAGTCAGGGGCTATCGGGCTCTGGAGACTGGTCGGTTTTGCCCGGACAACCCAGCCAGCGCGGGGGGCTCCATGCCGGGTTGGTTTGGAAGCGAACTCGCCTCGAAGCCCAATACCAAACAAGCTCGACATGGGAGCACTATGCCGTGGGATCAAACGCGCTCTCTACCCTCGATCCGCTCCATCTGCTCAGTCTGGAGGTTTATCAGTCTCTTCGGCTGTTGGGTCAGCGCTGGAACTTCTGGGTTCGCTGCGACAACCTCCTCGATACCGATTATGCCTATGTCCCTTTTCAACCCATGCCCGGGCGATCGTTGCGCGTCGGTATCCAGTGTGCGCTTCACCTCAACAAACCCCAAATCCATGAAAGCAGAGTACGTTATGAACAAGACATTGAGCTTATTGGGACTGCTCCTCGTCCTTAATGCGTGTACGAAAGAGGCCGACAATCCTGTCCCTACGGGAGGCTACGGGGCGGGCGTTTATGTGGTCAATGAAGGGCCTTTTGTGGCCGGAAGCGGTACCCTCAGCTATCGCTCAGACGCCACAGGGGTTGTAGAAACCGATGTCTACTCGAACAACAATGGAGTCCCTGCGGGAGCCATCTTGATGTCCTTGGTCTTTAGCAGCACCAATGAGGCCTGGATTGTTTCCAATCTCAGCGGGACACTAGAGGCCGTAGACGCGGGCAGTTTTGTCAGCAAAGGCAAGATATTCGGTTTGGGCGCTCCGCGCTTTGCCGTCGAAATCAGTGCGGGCATCGCAGCGGTATCCGATTGGAATTCGAATGCTGTTTTTGTGGTCGATATGGGTTCCCTGGCCATTTTGGATACCTTTGCCGTGGGCAACGGACCCGAACAACTGGCCTACCACAATGGCCATGTGTACGTGGCCAACTCTGGCGGGTTCGCCCGAGACAGCACCATCAGCATCATCAACATAGGCAGTGGTTCGGTTCAAACGGTGGTGGTAGGCGATCAACCTTCGTCTCTGTTGGTGATGGGACAACATGTGTACGTGCTGTGCGCGGGTTATACTGATTGGGGCAATCCTGCCAACAACACACCCGGCCGATTGGTCAAGCTCGGATTGGACGGCACCCTGTCGGATGCCTTCGACTTCGATTTGGGCTTTGGAAATCCTGGAAGGCTCTGTGCAGATCAAGCTTCAAACCAGTTGTATTTCCTCAACGCCGTGTACGGGGGCAGTCTGTATTCCACCGATGCCGCGCTGGGTTCGCCGGTCAAGGTCAAATCGGGTACCTACTACAGCACCGGCTTCGATCCGTTTAGAGGCTACATACTTTTATCTAACCCCTTGAATTATAGTGTAGAAGGCTACGCGGTTCGCCTCAGAACCGACGGCTCGGTCGTCGATAGTTTTCAAGTTGGCCTCATCCCAACGAACTTCGCATTTCGATGACCGAACGGGCGCTGATTCCACTGCACGAACGCCTGGGCCACAGTCGACCGCTGGGAGCCCGTGGACAATTGGACGCGCAGTTGTTTTGGGCCCGAGAAATTCAACACCACGAACCCCGGAATCCGCACCGCAAAAGCGTGTATAGTTTGCTCGGCGATTCTGCGCTCAACATCGATTGGTTGGGATTTCGGGAGGACTACGACCTCGCGGCAGAAATTATGGCCGATCTCAAAGAGCCCAGCGAAGTCTTGCTCGGAGAGGTGCCCCGAATTTTTGTCGAATTGGCCTGTTCTCACGAGCTCAGCCACGACATCGAATATTGGTTGCAGAAAGAGCGATTTGTAGACCGCAGGTGCGGGCTGTTTAGCCGAGATCCGTATTACGGACCGGCTCTGACCACGGCCGAGTGTCGTTCTGCCTTGGAAAAAGGGCAGCAATGGGCTCGGGAAGAGGTCCACCGCGGGGCTTTGTGGAATGCGCTCGAATGGGTCAATCCGTCGGGTTTTGTGTCGTGCGCAGCGTTGTTGTACTTGCATTTCGGATTTCGTCCAGAACTCCTGTTGAAGCGATTTTTACCCGAAAACAAGGCCCAAGAACTGGCGCACAAACTGGACCGAACCATCAAACGGCATCCCTACAGCCGCGACCCTTTTACCTCGATGACGTTTTTCGGCAGCTTTGAACTGGCTTTTGCGTGTGGTTACGTTACCGCATCGGCTCTTGAAGGGCGGTTTACCGTGTTGGGAGGCGTGGGGGGCTGGACAGTGGCCGCCATGTCGGAATTGCTGTTGCCAGGCTCATTGCACTATACGACTATGGTACAGCGCGCCCCGGAAGAATGGGTCGAAGAAGCCCCCGCCGTATTTCTCAGCCCCACGGTCTTCGAGTCGTCTCAAGCCGAGTGTGCCCCCCTACACTATCAATTGGCACTTTTGCATTTGCTCGCCTTGGTTTGAGACTCTTTTCGGGTTTGCGTAGCTTCGCCAAAACGCGACTCGATGACCTATATCCCCAAGGAAGCCCAAGACCGGATCGATGAACTCGAAGACAAACTCTACGAGTCCGGTCAGCAACATGCTCAGGTAAGTCAGGAGTTGGAACAAATCCGGTCTCGGATGGGGCGTACCCGGTCCGGGGTGTGGATCTGGGGAATTCTGGCGGTTTTGTTGGCGGCCTGGGCGGTATATCAATACCTCAATCCCAGGGTGGTCAAAGACGAATCGGCCCTGCGCGCACTTCAGTCGCTCCAAATGAGGGTAGATAGTTTACAGCGCATTCAGTTGCAGACCGAGTCGGCTGTGGCCTTCGATCAAGGTCTCTGGTATTTTGTGCAAATTGGGGCTTATAAAAATCTCGATTTGAGCATGTTCGAGAGTGGTAGCGTCAATTTTAGAATGAGGACCGAAGACAGTTTGATGAAATACACCCTCGGCAGTTTTCGCGATTTTGCCGAAGCCGAACGGTTTGTAGAATCGATTCGAAAAATGGGGATCAAAGACGCCTTTATTTTGGCGTTCAACGACGGTCAGCGCATCACCATCGAAGAATCCAAACAGCTTCCGTGATCCGTTATAGAGCTCCCCGGAGCGCTTGGCGGGCCATTTGGATGCTGGTGGTACTCCAAGAAGCGGCCACGGCCCAGCACATTGGCTTGGGTGCCGGGGTGTTGTTTCCCATGGAGGCCCCCATGGCGGTTTCGGTTCCGCCATTGGCCTTGAGGGCGGCACTCTTTGAACGGAATGCCTGGTCGGTAGAAACCGGGTTTACCTGGTATCGCCTCTCGGGATTGTCGATGCGCGACGTGGGATTTCCGACCAGCGGTGCGCTGATCCGACCTTTTCACAGCTTTGTGTTTCCCTTGACGCTGGGTTATTCGGTCGGGGTGGGCGATCGCGAACGAATCCAGTTCAACGCCGGAGGCTTTGCCGCCATCCACTCGATTTATGAGGTTGACGACGAGCGTTTGGCGCAGGACTGGCTGTTTTCGAGTACCCAATATTCCCGGTTGAGCACGGCCAGCAGCGCCGCTCAGGGAAACACCCTCGGATGGATGGCCTCGGTGCGCTATGAACGCGATGTGGATGACCGTCTGGGGTACAACATTGGATTGGAGTGGCTGTCAGGACGTTCATCGGCCCCCATCGAAGGGCGTTTTTACGGAGAGAGCCTCAACGGTGTCCCCGTAGAAGGAGAATTTCGACTGAGCGACGCCGCGCTCGACTACCGCGCACTCGGGCTTACCTTGGGCGTCCAAATTCAGATTCCATGAAATTGCTCGAAGGCAAAACGGCGCTCATCACCGGCGCCAGCAAAGGCATTGGACGCGCCATCGCACTCCGATTTGCGGAACACGGTGCCCACGTCGCCTTTACCTACCTCAGTTCGGTCGAACAGGGCCAAAAGCTCGAAGAAGAACTCCAGGCATTGGGCGTAGGCGCCTTGGGCCTCCGGTCAGACGCCTCTGATGCCGAACAAGCCGAAGCCTGCATTCAGCAAGTCGTCGATCGCTTTGGCCGGCTCGATGTATTGATCAACAACGCGGGCATCACCAAAGACAATTTGTTGCTGCGCATGTCGGCAGAGGATTTTGACCGGGTTCAAAAGGTGAATTTGTATTCGGTTTTCAATACCACCAAGGCCGCGCTCAAAACCCTCATGAAGCAACGGAGTGGATCCATTGTCAACATCAG
Organism: bacterium; assembly: GCA_016125155.1. Taxonomy (GTDB): domain Bacteria; phylum Bacteroidota; class Bacteroidia; order Flavobacteriales; family Schleiferiaceae; genus WGMI01. The sequence goes on along the minus strand of WGMI01000002.1, from coordinate 91,785 downwards.
CTCTGTGGTCGGGGTCAAAGGCAATGCCGGCCAGGCCAATTACGCCGCGAGCAAGGCAGGCATCATCGGTTTTACCAAATCGACGGCGCTCGAACTCGGTTCGAGAAACATCCGCTGCAACGCCATCGCCCCGGGATTTATCGAAACTGAAATGACCGGAGTGCTCGATCCCAAAACCGTCGAAGCGTGGAAAGAAGGCATTCCGCTCAAAAGGGGAGGAACCCCAGAAGAAGTGGCCGATGCCTGCGTCTTTTTGGGCTCCGATCTCAGCACCTACGTCACCGGTCAAGTGCTGAACGTGTGCGGAGGGATGTTGACCTAAATCGTCCATGCAATTCGGCGTACCCCTCTGGCCTGGTCTTCTGCTGCTTTTGTTGATTCCGCTGGGAACGGCACTGGCCTATTTTCGCAATGACAAGCTGGAAGGAGTTCCCGGACCCATTCGGGGCTTGCTTCCCGTCTTGAGGGCCCTGTCCCTAGGGTTGTTGGTCTTTTTGCTCTTGCAACCCGTCTGGCTGCGCACGACTGCAGAGGAAAAGCCCCCCATTCTGGCCCTCGTGCTCGATGTGTCCCGCAGTATGGGTGCGCATCCCGGCGTCGACACGGTTGCATTGAAAGAACAAATCAAGGGGTTTCAAGAAGCGGTAGAACCGACCTACGAATTGCGTACCTACCAGTTTGGAACGCGTCTCGAGGCCTACGATCCCGTGTTTCGCGAAAATGGAACCGATTTGTCTTCGGCCCTCAGGCAGATCAACCGCGAACTGCGCATAGAATCGGGCCTGGCCGGTTTGGTGCTCGCAACAGACGGGCGTTGGAATCAAGGAAGCGAACCGAGGTCGTTTGGGTTGTGCCCGGTCGATGCCGTCGCCATTGGAAAGCCCGAGTCGAGCCGAGATGCTTGGGTGTCTGATTTTTCCGGACCCGAGCGGGTGCAAAAAGACAATCGGATAGAACTCGTAGCCGCTTTGCGCGCCAAGGGGTGTACAGGCGAAACCTGGACGGTAGAACTGCTCGAAGCCGATCGCGTCGTGGAGCGAAGGACTTGGGTGCCCGATGCCCCCGATCGCCGCATCGAAATGCGCTTTTTTCCCAAGCCTCCTGGTGCGGGTACGCACGTCTACTCGATTCGTCTTCAGGGACCTTCCCCCGACTCGGCCCCGGCCAACAACTTGCGCAGACACACAGTATTGGTGATCAACGAAAAGGCCGAAATCTGGATTGTCTACGGATCGGTCCATCCCGATATCGGAGCCCTGGTCCGGGGCCTCGAGCAAAACGGTGGACACAGCGTGCGGTTGTTTGCCGAAAAAAACCTCCCTACCGCGGTGGACGCCGCGGTTTTGATGGTGTACGAACCGAATCCCGCTGCTTTACCCCAGCTCCAAAAAGCCTTGAATGTGCACAAGGGCGGGGTTTGGCTGTGGGCCTCTACACCGCGTTCGCTAGGGGTGTGCGCCGAATTGCAAAAGGAAGTGCGTTTTGCGGGTTCCAACGGGGGTGTTGAACGGGTAGAGGCGGCTCTGGATGCCGATTTTGGCCGCTTTAGAATCGAACCCGCGGCCTTCGATCCAATGCCGAAAATCGAAGTGCCTTTTGGGCGATGGACCTTGGGTTCGGGGGTCGCCATGGCCGCCCGGCAAAAGGTGGGCGGATTGCTGAGCGACCGCCCCTTGATGTTGGCCTTTCGAGACGAGCAGCAGCGACCATGGGCTTTCTGGACGGGTCGCGACTATTGGCAATGGCCTATGGAAGCGTCGAAAAGCGGGGAGAAATCAGGGGCATTCGGAGGATTTTGCGCCGATTGGGTCCGTTACTTGTTGTCTAGCCCTGAACGCGACCGGCTTCGGCTCGACCATCCTTCGGCCGTCGAGCGATACGAGCCCTTGCTGATTCGCGCTACGGTTTTCGATCAAACGGCCCAGCCCAGCGTTCAAGCCAAGGTTTCATTGACCCTTGCCGATCCCTTGGGCAAGGTCACTGAGCACGCGATCTTCGCAGAACAAAGCGACTACGCTTGGCGCACCGTTCCATCCCGGTCGGGGCTCCATCAATTTGAAGTCAAGGCACAACTGGGGGACGAGGTATTGACCGCCTCAGGTCGTTTTACCGTGGGCGAAACACCCCGAGAAGCCCTCCAATCGGGTTCGGATACGGCCATTCTCGGCAGCCTGGCGCGGAGTTCGAGCGGTCGGATGTGGCTCTACCAAGGGAAAGAGACCTGGGGCGCCTTGGCCGAAGCCCTGGTGCGGAATCCCGCTCCGGGTCGCTGGGTTGAGCGGACCCGTGCCGAGTCTTTTGCGGAATGGCCATGGATTTTGGCGGGCGCGATATTGCTCTGGTTGTTGGAGTGGTATTTGCGTCGCAGGCACGGGGTCTATTGAGCGCACAAAGACGGGGTCAATAGTCGGCCACTCGATGGCGTTCGCCCAAATACGCCTGCCACAAGCAAAACGCCGCAAGACTCCGAAGGGGCTTCCATTCGGCACTCAATGCCTCGATTCCAGTATATTCCCGCACCCCAAATTGTTCCCAGACCGAGGTGCGCAAGGCCACATCGCCCATGGGAAACAGGTCTGCATGCCCCAGCGACATCATTTGATAAATACTCGAAGTCCAAGGCCCTATTCCTTTAATGCTCAGAAGAATTAAATCGACTTTTTCAAATCGGGGGCGACGGGCATTGTCCAACTCCAACAGTCCGTTCAGGGTGCCCCTTTGAACGGCCTCGGCCAAGGCGAGTACATACGTGCGCTTCTGCCTGCTCACCGACGCATAGGTCCAATCGGCCTCTGTCAGCTCGTACATCCGGTCTGGGTGGATCGTTCCCGCCCGCTCTCTCAGGCGGTCGAAATGGGCTTTGGCCGAGGCCAAACTGAGCTGTTGTTCGAGGACAATGCGCACCAAGGTTTCGAATCCGGGAGGACGGGACCAAGAGGGGGGATGTCCATAGCGTTCCACCACCTGCGCAAATCGGGGTTCGAGTTGAAAGAGCCGCTCCAGATTGGCCTCGTTCACAAAGGGATGCTCTAAGACTTTCCCAATGACCTTCTCAGGGATCATTCTTCAAAAACGGGGGCGTTAAACGATTTCAGAGGCGGGCAACAACCGGCTGCGGACGGAACCGAACCCAATGCGCACTCCGTTTTTCTCGCCCCAAGCGCGCATTTCGACCAGGTCTCCGTCTTCGAGAAAGCGCCGGGTGGTTCCGTCATTCAAGGCCACCGGGCGCTCGCCTTTCCAACCCAGTTCGAGCATCGAACCATAACTGTCGGGCGTCGGGCCGCTGATGGTGCCACTGGCCATGAGGTCTCCGCAGTTCACATTGCAGCCGTTCGAGGTATGGTGGGCCAATTGTTGCGCCATGCTCCAATACAAATGGCGGGTATTCGACCGGCACACACGGGTCGAACTCCCCGTGGGCGTTCCGATCCACACTTCGAGTTCGATGTCGAAGTGGTGGGCACCGGTCTGTGTCAAATAAGGCAAAACAGGCGGATCTTGTACGGGGCCCTCGCACCTGAAGGGCTCGAGGGCATCGAGGGTCACAATCCATGGGCTTACACTCGAGGCGAAGTTCTTCCCCAAAAAGGGTCCGAGGGGCACGTATTCCCAGCGTTGAATGTCTCGGGCGGACCAGTCGTTGAAGAGCAAGAGCCCGAAGATGTATTCTTCGGCTTCGTCGATGGAAATCGATTGCCCAAGCGGTTTTCCTTCGCAGGTCACGAAGGCCATTTCGAGCTCGAAGTCCATCTGACGACTGGGGGCAAAAATGGGTCGATCGGAGCCGGGTTCGAGAATCTGTCCTTTGGGCCGCTGTACGTCGACTCCGCTCACTACAATGGACGACGACCGCCCGTGGTAGCCAACGGGAATGTGCAACCAGTTGGGCAACAAAGGGTTGTTGGGATCGCGAAACATAGAACCCACATTGGAGGCATGCTCCCGGCTCGAATAGAAGTCGGTATAGTCCTGAACGTAGATCGGCATCAGCATCTGAACCTCGTCGGCCGGAAATAGGATGTTCTTTCGGTGGCCTTCGTTGTTCTTCAGTTCGTCGTTGTCGGCGTCAAAAATCCACGCCAATCGGTCGCGTACAGCCCGACACTTGGCGGCACCCATGCTGATGAACTCGTTGAGCGAATCCTGCAAAAACACGTCGGCCGGGAGTTCGATGCCTTCAAAGTAGCCGAGCTGGTGCAGGGCGCTTAAATCGATCACGGTGTCTCCGATGCGGCTTCCGAGGGTAATGACGTCGTCGGTGGGGATAAATACCCCAAACGGCAGATTTTGAATGGGAAAATCGCTCAACAAGGGTACGTCGATCCAGGAACGTCGGGCAGGTTCGTTGGCAAAGCGCATCGAGGGGTGGTTTGCGCCAAATATAGGCAAGCAGTCTACCTTTGAACCATGGATAAAGACCGCCAACTCTTTGAATTGATCGAGGCCGAGCGCGAGCGCCAAACCGAAGGGCTCGAACTGATTGCTTCCGAAAATTTTGTGTCGGACCCGGTGATGCGCGCCATGGGCTCCGTATTGACCAACAAATACGCCGAGGGCTATCCGGGCCGCCGCTATTATGGGGGCTGCGCCGTGGTAGACGAGGTGGAAAACTTGGCCATCGACCGCATCAAGGCGTTGTTTGGGGCCGACTATGCCAATGTGCAGCCGCATTCGGGCTCTCAAGCCAATGCCGCGGTGTTTTTGGCGTGTTTACAGCCCGGAGATAAAATCATGGGCTTCGATTTGAGCCATGGGGGGCATTTGACCCACGGTTCGCCGGTCAATTTTTCGGGCCGTTTGTATCAGCCCGGCTTCTACGGGGTAGAGCGCGAAACGGGCTTGCTTGACTACGACCGCATTGCCGATCAGGTGGCCCAATGGAGGCCTAAGATGTTGATATGCGGGGCCTCAGCCTATTCCCGCGATATGGACTTTGCGCGGTTCCGTCAAATTGCCGATTCGGTAGGGGCCATGCTCCTGGCGGACATCAGCCATCCCGCGGGGCTCATCGCCAAGGGGTTGCTCAACGATCCGATTCCGCATTGCCATCTGGTAACGACCACGACCCACAAAACGCTGAGGGGGCCGCGCGGGGGGTTGATTTTGATGGGGCGCGATTTCGAAAATCCGTTCGGGCTTAAAACGCCCAAAGGCGAGCCGAGAATGATGTCGTCGGTCATCGATGGGGCGGTTTTTCCGGGAACGCAGGGAGGACCGCTCGAGCATGTGATTGCGTCCAAGGCGGTGGCGTTTGGAGAGGCGTTGGAAGACGGGTTTTTCCAATACGCGCTGCAGGTGCAGAAAAATGCCCGGACCATGGCGGCGGCCTTTGTGGACCGGGGGTATCAGGTGATTTCTGGCGGTACCGACAACCACCTTATGCTTATCGACTTGCGCAACAAGGGGATTACGGGCAAGACGGCGGAAAGAGCGTTGGGCTTGGCGGGGATTACCATCAACAAAAACATGGTGCCCTTCGACGACCAGTCGCCCTTTGTAACGTCGGGAATGCGGATTGGTACGCCGGCCATCACGACCCGTGGGTTGGTGGAGTCGGATATGGAGACCGTGGTTTCGTGGATTGACGAGGCCTTGCAACGCCCTGAAGACGAGGTCCATTTGGAGCGCATCGAAGACGCCATCGCCGATTTTATGGGCGAACGTCCGTTGTTTGCGTGGTAGGGGAGAATAAGAGTCGGCCCTATAGCTTGGTGTGAACTGGGTTAGAAAGCGAGCGACGGAGAAGCGGCTTTAGCGCGAACATCTTCCGCAATGCAGTCGCTCGGCTGTGCCGAATGACGACTATCCTCCGAGTTTTCTCCTCGGAAAGGACCGATTCGAAATGGGTTGTTGAATGTAGTCCTATTCCGATATCCTTCATTTTCTTCCATAATAGGCGCCACGCGCTGAAAGCGAGCGACTGGGACGTGGTTTGGAAAGAAATCCGCCCTAGACGTCTCAAGTTCTTTCCTTGGTGTTCTAGCGTGGGGGCATTCGGTTTTGAACGCTCAAGAGCCACGTTTTAAGGATGGGGTATTTTCTTACATTCGCTCATCCATCTTCAAAACCCAATCCAACCCTCAAAGGAACCCATGAAATCACCCATTAAAGCAGTAGGAGCAATCTGCGCACTGGCCTTGCTCAGCGGTTGTACCCCCGCCGAAAAGACCCGGGGAACCCCGACTTCAGAAGTGGCAGGCAGCACCCAAATGGACAGGACGGTATTGCCCATCCACGAACCCCTGCCTGCGACCATCACCGAGCTCGACGCCCGAAACGTCGAAAAGCCCGCGCGTTTTGAGGTCAGAGCCCCGGAAAACGCCCCCAACGTCGTCATCGTACTCATCGACGACATCGGTTTTGGCCACTCCAGCGCTTTTGGGGGTCCCATTCATATGCCCACCCTCGAAAAATTGGCGGCCAATGGTTTGAAATACAATCGCTTTCATACCACCGCCCTGTGCTCTCCCACGCGTACAGCGCTGATTACGGGCTACAACCACCACTCGAACAACGCCGGTGCCATCATGGAGATCGCCACTGCCTTTCCCGGCAACACCGGTGCTCGTCCCCAGTCAATCACCCCCATTCCCGATGTGCTCCGCATGAACGGCTACAACACCGCCGCTTTCGGCAAATACCACGAAACCGCCCCCTGGGAAGTATCGGTTTCCGGTCCCTTCGACCGCTGGCCCACAGGATCGGGTTTTGAGAAGTTCTACGGGTTCATCGGGGGAGAGACCAACCAATGGCATCCCTTGGTCTTTGATGGAACCACCCCGGTGGATGTCAACGACAGCGATCCCAACTACCATTTTACCACCGATATGACCGATCAGGCCATGTCGTGGATCAGCAACCAACAAGCCACAACCCCGGACAAGCCCTTCTTTGTCTATTTCGCCACGGGCGCTACCCACGCTCCGCACCACGCGCCCAAGTCGTTTATCGACAAATACAAAGGACAGTTTTCGATGGGTTGGGATGCCTTGCGCGAGCAAACCCTGGAGCGGCAGATCGAGCTGGGCGTTGTGCCCAAAGGGACCAAATTGGCGCCCAAGCCCGAGGCCATTAAAGATTGGGCGGCGTTGACGGCCGACGAAAAGCGCCTGTTTGAGCGACAAATGGAGGTCTTTGCCGGTTTTGCCGAACACACCGACCAAGAAGTCGGTCGGTTGGTGAGCATGCTCGAAGAGATGGGTGAACTCGACAACACCCTGTTTTTGTACATCGTTGGAGACAATGGTTCGAGCGCCGAGGGGGGGTCGATCGGGATGTTCAACGAAAACACCTACTTCAATGGCATTCAGGAAACCCTCGAAATGCAGTTGGAACGCATCGAAGCCCTCGGGAGCGACGAGTGCTACAGCCACTTTGCCGCGGGTTGGGCGGTGGCTGGAAATGCGCCGTTTACGTGGACCAAGCAGGTGGCTTCCAATTTTGGCGGTACCCGGAATGGAATGGTGATGCACTGGCCCAAAGGCATCAAGGCCAAGAACGAGGTGCGTTCTCAGTTTCACCACGTGATTGACGTTGCGCCCACGGTGTATGAGGCGGCAGGGGTTCCCGCCCCTAAAATGGTGTATGGTGTCGAACAGCGGCCCATCGAAGGGGTCAGCATGGCCTACTCGTTCGATCAGGCTCAGGCTCCCGACGCCCGCAAAACCCAATATTTTGAGATGATTGGCAACCGCGCCATCTACCACGAGGGTTGGTTTGCCGGGACCATCCACAAGGCGCCTTGGGAGCTGCATCCGCGCGGTCCTTTGACCGAGGATGTATGGGAACTGTACAATGTCAACGAGGACTTCAGTCAGGCCAACAACGTGGCGGCGCAAAATCCGGAGAAACTCGAAGAGCTCAAAAAACTCTTTATGACCGAAGCGGCCAAATACCATGTGTTGCCCATCGACGACCGTTCGATTGAGCGTTTCGACAATGTGATTGCGGGCCGTCCTGATGCTTTGGGAGGCAGAGCGTCGGTTACCTATCGGGCCCCCGCGTACAAGATTCTCGAGAATGCTTTTATCAACCTCAAGAATTCTTCCTATACGGTGGAGGCCGAGGTGGAAATCGGGGCCAATGGACAGGGTGTTATTGCCTGTCAGGGGGGCGATTTTGGGGGTTGGAGCCTGTTCCTGAACAACGGGGTGCCGACGTTTGAATACAATTGGTTGGGCATTGAGCGCTACCGTATTGCCGCGACCCAAAAGCTCAAACCGGGTGTCCACAAAATCACCTTCGACTTCGCCTACGATGGAGGTGGAAGGGGCAAAGGGGGAATGGGGGCCATTTTGGTCGATGGTGTCAAGATGGCCGAAGGGCGCATCGAAAAGACCGAAGAGAATACCTATGGTCTCGACGATCCGGGAGACATTGGAGGCGACAGCAATTCTCCGGTTTCGGAGTCGTATCGCGGAAAGGCGCGCTTTAACGGTACGTTGAAGAAAGTCACCCTCGCTCGGAAATAGGCGTAAAACCCAGAACACTTCATTTCCAAACCGCTTCGACAGTCCGTAGGGGCGGTTTTTTTATGGGTACTTTCAGAGGGTTGACATCGTTTGAGTAACGCTAATAGGACGATTGTATCCGCTCACCGAAATATTGTAGAACACCTAGCGGACAACGCTCATCTTATTATTTGAAAAAACGGTTCAAAAGACTTAAATATGAATCGTTTGATTCATACATTCTATAAAGTACATCTGAAACATCGGAATGATATAGTGAAACAGTTAATTTTCTCTAGTCATATACCCAAAAAAATTGATTTGACCATATGAATTTAATAAGGAAAAAAAGACCAATCGCGAATAAACCAATCAAGTGAAATATAAGGTCAATGTTGTTTAGTTTACTATTTTTTATGACAATAGTAAATAAAATCAGAAACCAAAATGGCGTGAGAATAAATGTAAAAATCGATGCAACTAAAATAATCCATCGTAAAGACACAAAAATAATGCCATCAAATTGATTATCATATCCATAAATTGGTATATGACCAAATTCAAAGAAAGCGAAAATGAGAATGAACACAAAAGAGGTCAACCAAACTGTGAGCCCGATCGAAATAACTCTTACCACCCATTTAAACTCGTTCATCAATTTAATATCCCGCTTTTGCAAATATCGATGTCCAACAGGCATCCGGTGGTGCTTTCAACCATCCACCACCGAGGGCAACATTAAATTCTTTATCTAATGGCCAGAAAGCAGTATCGAAAGCGACACCCTCATCATAAATTGTGATTCCGAACAGAACCTCTAAACCGGTTACAACTTTAAAAACTTCCTTTGGTTTGGTTCATAGAGTTATTCCATCGATTCTTGAAGAGGTGGTATCGCCTGAATCAAGTGCAAAAACTTCACAACCTTTTTCATTCTTACACCAATCGTATCTTTACGCGCATTTCGAATAGTCCTAATTCTCTGATCCGAGGTATTGGTGAAATTTGAATCATTTTGATCTAAAACGCTATTTTGGAGCACATTTGCTTTCCAATATGCCCCTCCAATAGCCCAAGGATTGATCAATTTTCTCATGACAATTTAATTTCGTTCATGAACCTACTTATGAACGTAGATTTCTTTTCTTAACCCAATCGACGGTCAACTATTGTGCATGTCTATTCGAAATGATTAGAACTCAATTTCAGCCCCGAATTACCCCAATTCCCTACATCTAGGTCGTTTGCCAAACAAAACTGATAAGAGGAGACACAACTACGCAGCCGCACGTGTTCGTTTTTCACATGGACTGAAGAGAACTAAAGGTATTCAGAATTCACGGTGAATAGAGGTTTCCACTCATAAATACGTGAATCAAGTGTTCGCATAGGACGTGTGGGTCCGAGAGGAACATTCCCGTTAGAGTCTCGACTTGGCTTGATAAGATTCCTTGGGAAATCTGAAGTCGCGATCTACGGCTCGCTTACAAATGATCGAACCCCAGCGAAAGCCCTACGAGCAAATCGCCGTTGGTCTTGGGGCGGGTAGGGTAGAAGTAGTAGGTCGCCGAAGGACCCAGATGGAGCCTCGAACGCAATTTCCACTCATAACCATAGCGCACACTCACGTGGCTGTAGACGCCATCGATCCGTTGCCGCTCGAGCCGAATGCTGTTTAAAGAAGCACCCAGTCCGACACCCACCCGATGCTGATGGCGATCCGAAGTCCCAAAGCGATACTCCGGCACCACACCGTAGTGAATGGCATAGGTGTACGGCATAAACTCTTCTCCAGACCGGGGTTGAAACAAACACAGGTTGCCAATGAGCCCGATTCTCCAATCTTCCGAAAGCCCAAAGTGGTAACCATACCCCAAGGCCAAACCACTCAGCGGGTGGTCCTGATAGGTTGTCGAAGTCCAGGCCGCAGAGATCGTCTGAGCCCGATTGGACGCTTCATTCATCACCGGAGCCTCTAAGGGCGTCTGTCCCCGCAACGATCCCAGAGACAATCCCAACATACACAATCCCACGCCCAAATACCGTCCAAGACCGCGACCGCCCTGGGGTCGGAAGGAAAGGGAGGAGGAGATAAAAGGGGAATTGTGCAGGATCACAGTTCGTTTTTGTCCGATTGACTTTTCAAAAATAATTCATTTTGTGCTTGTACACAAGGTGAATTTTCGTTCGAACAACGAAGTTTGCGCGGGTTCTATTTTGCACCGCCATGGAAACATCCCCCCTCTGCTATCAAATTCCAGGCCGCAGGCTGTTGCTCGGTTCAGCCTCGCCCCGGCGCGCCGATCTGCTCCGGCGGGCTGGTTTTTCGTTTGCCACCGTGCGCATCGAATGCGACGAGTCCAATCCCCATGGACAAAGCGCCTCCGAACAAGCCATCGACCTCAGTGAACGCAAGGCCAAGGCGTACACTTCGGTGCTCGAGGCCGACGAACTCCTACTCACCGCGGATACCGTAGTCTGGTGCCGGGGCGAACACCTCGCCAAACCCGCCGATCGGGACCATGCCCTGCGCATGCTGTCGTCCTTGAGCGGCACCGAACACACCGTGGTAACCGGTTGCACCCTGCGCACCGCCGAGGGGGTGTACTCGTTCAGCGAGCAGACCGATTTGGTGTTTCGTCCGATGAACCCGGCCGTAGTGGCCGCGTACATCGATCATTCCGAGCCTTTTGACAAAGCCGGTGCCTATGGGCTCCAGGATTGGATAGGCTTGACCCAGGTCGAGCGCATTACAGGCTGCCCCTCCAACGTAATTGGGTTGCCCATTCCACGCCTGATTCAGGTGCTCAATGACCGCTTCGGATTGAAATACCTTCCATTCTCCTGAGTACATTTGAGCCGCGGGCAACAGCCCAAAACATTGGATTCACCCAAACGAAGAACACTGTGAAGAGAGCCATTTTGTGGGCCTGTACAGGTTTACTAACTCTGATGCTCTCCGGTTGCTATCCCGGAGGAGCCGAATATGTCGACCAACTCGATCTGGTCTATACCAACTACAGTCCCGGTTTCGATTTCGGCTCGGTACAGACCTACGCCCTGCCAGACGAAGTCGTCTTTATCGACAGCGACAGCCGTCCGACCGATCCCGAAGAATACCTCAGAGAACCCTTTAAATCAGGCATTCTCGATGGACTCGAAGCCCAGATGAATGCCCGCGGCTACACCAAAGTCGACATCAACGCCGATCCCGATCTCATTTTGTTCCCGACCGCCAGCCGCACCGTGAATGTAGACATTTGGTATGGAGGGGGCTATTGGGATTGGTGGTACGGTTGGGGCGGAGGCTGGTACTATCCTGGCTATTATCCGACCTATGTAAGTAGCTACGAAACCGGTTCGGTGTTTGTGCAGTTGGCCTTCAACAACCCGAATTTGGATCCCAACGAAGATCTGCCCGTGCACTGGATCGGCGTGATGAACGGATTGCTCCAAGGCACCGACACCCAGGTCAACAACCGCATCAAAAGCAGCATCGATCAAATGTTTGCCCAATCCGAATACCTCCGTCGCTAGGCCATGAAAGCACACTATTTCTTAGTAGCCTTGACCCTCGCTTTGGTCTGCAATACGGCCGCTCAGGCCCAGTTGAGTCAAAAAACCTACAGTTGGGAATATTCCGTGGGCTTTCCCATGGGCGATTTCGGCGATTTCATCGATGCCACGAGTTTTCGGGGCGTCGCCTTCTCGTACCAGAATCCCGTAAACGATCACGTGTCGTTCGGTTTTGAGATCGGTTGGAATGTGTTTTACCAAGACATGGGCGAGGTGTCCTATACCGAAGGAAGCGCCACGATTACAGGCGATCAATTCCGCTATGTGAACAGCTATCCGTTGCTCTTGCAAGGCCAATATCACTTTAAACCCGAAGAAGACTTCGATTTCTATGCCGGTTTGGGCATTGGGGTCATCGACCATGTTCAGGCCGTCGATTTGGGGCTTTACCGGATTATTGACGAAGGCTGGCAATTTGCGTTGCGCCCTGAGGCCGGAATCCTGTTTCGGGTCAATCCGGGTACCTCGTTTCGCTTTGCCGCCAAGTACTACGGCTCGTTTGCCGATGGAGACCTGCCCTCGCGTTCGTTTTTGACGCTGAACGCCGGATTGGTCTTTATGCAGTTCTAAGCACACCAACCCGTGAAGTACAAAGGCCGAGAGCGGAGCAGCCGCGTCGAAGACCGCCGTTCGGGCGGGGGAGGCCGTATGGTTCGGGGCGGGGGATTGGTAGGTTTGGTGGTTTTGCTCCTCTACGGGGTATTCAGCGGAAATTTTGGACCCCTCTTGCAGAATTTGCTGTCGGGAGGGGCCCAAAGCCTCACTCAGAGTACCGAATCCGCTCCGGTTTCGTCGGCGGCTGAAGAGGAACTGGTGGAATTTTGCGAGGTAGTGCTTCGGGATACGGAGGTCGTTTGGGAACGCATTTTTCGGGAGCAGCTCGGAGCGCGCTACGAGCCTCCTACCTTGGTCTTGTTTCGCGATCGGGTGGAATCGGCTTGTGGATTGGCCAGTGCAGCAACCGGGCCATTCTATTGTCCGGCTGACCGCAAGCTGTACCTCGATTTGTCTTTTTTTGAGGAGTTGAAGAGTCGATTTGGGGCTCCGGGCGATTTCGCCATGGCCTATGTGATTGCCCACGAAGTGGCCCACCATGTCCAGAACAACTTGGGCACGCTGGAAAAGGTCAACACGCTTCGCGCCCGAGCGAGCGAGACCCAAAGCAATGCCCTCTCGGTGCGCACGGAGCTCCAGGCCGATTTTTACAGCGGGGTATGGGCCCATTATGCCGAGCGTTTGTTGGGCACGTTGGAAGACGGAGACCTCAAAGAAGCGCTCAATGCGGCCCAAGCTATTGGAGACGACCGTTTGCAAAAACAGGCGCAGGGGTATGTAGTTCCCGAGAGCTTTACGCACGGCACCTCGGCCCAGCGGATGGAGTGGTTTGCCCGGGGCTACAAAACCGGCGATGTGCGCCAAGGCGATACGTTTGCCGAGCTGGGTTCTTGAAGTTTAAATTGCAGAGTATGCCATGGTAAAAATGATGGCCAAAAAAGTCCTTTTGGTTCTGCTCTGTCTGTTGCCGCCCGGAATGAGAGCCCAACAAACAAATCTGGAATTGTCGTTTTGCGACAGCACTTGGTCCACTCCCGAAGGTTGTACAGCGCGGTCGCCCTATGAATTTTTTTGCCCGGAAGGTTCGGTACAGTGGTTGTACATGAAGCCCGATATGCTGAGTTATCTGCCCATGCAATTTGTCCGCGATCTCGAGGGGAAATGGAAAAAAGTTCAGAAAAAATCGATCCGCTGCACAGTTCAGGGTTTTCCCGCCGAAGGCTTTTTAATCACGTATACCGAAGAAAAACAGGAGTACTACAAACTGGTGGTTTGGGGGACCGTCCGAAAACAACCGGTGTTGCTGAACATTGGCATGGCCCAAAAACCCGTCAACAACGCTGCGCTCAGCCCTTTTGTCCGGGATTTTATGTTGTTGGAGGAGTGAGGGTACAGTCGGGGCAAAAGTCTTTAAAGCACTTTTACCTTATGAGTTTTCATGACCCTATTGACGGTGTCAATGGTCTTTGGGTTGAACTTGGTCAAAGGAGCGCAAAGTGGATACTGCCCAAATTGCAGGTAGGGGAGGGAGCACGCTGGATAGAGATTCCAGAGGGCATAAGGGCCGAAGAGCCATAAAAAGGTACCTTAGCAGAAAACCACAAACGGGCTTTGCGCATACAGAAGCACATCGAGCCTTTGCCTTTTCTAGGGAAATGGACAAGGGAAAATAAGTTGACTGTTGGGTAGTTATATTTCGACAAGAATGACAACAAAAGAATTCATTATTCAGACGTTGAGATCGAGAAAAGCTAATTTCTCTCGTTTCGGAATTCGTTCAATAGGGCTGTTTGGATCTTATGCTCGAAATGAACCCACTTCAGGCAGTGATATCGATATATTGGTTGATTTTGATCCAAGTTTTGAGAATTTCGAAAATTTAATGTCTGTATGCGCCTATCTAGAACAGATCTTCATCAATGAAAAGGTAGAGATTGTGACAAAAAATGGCTTGAGTCCCTATATCGGGCCGAGAATTTTGAATGAAGTTGTGTATGTCTAAAGAGCCATTGTACTTTTTAAAACACATTCGTGACGAGTGCGTTTTTCTCCTATCGATTTCAGCATATTAGACTTCCTTTTCGCAATTTATCTCTGTTGAAACTGCAAAGCGAGCCGTGACGAGAAGTTTGGAGATTATCGGCGAAGCCACGAAGAACATTCCCATTGATTTTAAACTGAAATGAAACGCTATTTTGTGGAGGGAAATGGCTGAAATGCGAGATCGTTTAATTCATGATTATATGGGGGTAAATTATACAATTGTATGGGATGTTATAGTGAATAAAATCCCCGAACTTCATCAACAGGTTATCTCGGTTATGGATAACGAGAATATTGAGGAATAATAGAATCGAAGAAATACTTTATTTCTAAATGTTCCTTCAGACCATAGGATACCATGGGGAGGCTGAACAGCTCTGAAAGCTAGATTGTGTACACATCGGGAGTTTCGGTTTTTTGAGAATCGATAATTTTGGGTATCAAGCCCCTTGGACCTTCACGCACGAATGCAAATCGCATCAGATCTCGCTCGCTGCTCAATGGATAATGATCTGTCTTCATGTTCAATCCATCACCGCATCAGCACCACCGCGACCAAAGCCGCTCCGATGCCAAGCAGAGATTTGATTCCGAGGCGTTGACCAAATATGAGCCAGCCCGCTACGGACGAAATCAGCACAATGCCAAGGTTGTTCATCGGGAATACCCAAGCGCTGTCGAGCCCCGATCCCAAGGCCTTGACGAGAAAGACCAAACTCCCCAAATTCGGGATGCCCAGCACCAACCCTGCCCAGGTGCTCTGTACAGCTTGAGCCCGGTCCAGGCGAGGGGCGCGCACCACCCCTACCCAGGCCCAAAACGCGGCGATGCCAAAAACGCAGCCGACAAAGAGCAATTCCGATTCGGCTCCCACAAAATAGAATCGGCTGTATTTCACCAAGGCCGTACACAAACCGGTTCCGAGAAAAATGATCAGGGTATCCACCCAGGGCGAACGCCCCGTACCCGGGTTTTGGGCAGGTATAGCGCGCTTTGAAGGGGTCACCATCAATCCAATCGAGACCAACCCGACCCCAATGCCCAGGGCCCGCCATAGCCCAAGGGTCTCTCCGTACAACAAAGGCGCTAAAGCCACGGGAATCAACAGCGACATTTGAGAGGCGATGGTCGAAAGGGCCAATCCACCGCTTTGGGTCAGGGCCGCCATTTTGACAAACAGATAGGTAAAGGCCGTGCCCAGCATCAGGGCCGGAATCCACCACACTTCGTTGAACTGCGGCCCTCCGATGGGGGAGAGGAGGATGCCTCCCACCGCGCAAAACGTATAATTGACCGCTACGGCCCATCGATTGTCGACCGCCCAGCGCCCGAAATACCCAAACGACACGAAGATGCCAACCGAACTCAAAATGCTCAAGAACAACCAGTTCACAGCGGTCGCAGGATTTTCACTCGGTCTGGCGCCAGGTCGAACGCTTCGATTTCTCGTCCGGTAATCCGAGGAGCCGAAAGGCCTCCGTTCAACCAAAGGGGAGCCGAAATGATCCGGGCTTCGTCCCACAGCCCCCGATCGATGAAGCGTTGGAGGGTGTTTCGCCCGCCTTCGACGAAAATCGAGCGAATCGACTGGGAAACAGCCCACTGCAGCACCGCATCGAGGGCGTCGCCCGAAAAGGGAACATCTCCGGGAAGTGAGACTACGGGAGTGCGATCCGCCCGGTGAAACCGATGCGATTCGGCTTCGGGTCCAAACAGTTTGCCCTCTTTGAGCCGCCCCTCAGGGTCGATGGTCAACCGAATCGGATGGCGCCCTGTCCAATGCCGAACGGTCAATTCGGGATCGTCGGTTACTACGGTTTGCCGCCCCACGAGCAGGGCATCGCACTCGCTCCTGCAGCGGTGGACCCAACGGCGGGCCAAGGCGCCGCTGATGGCCAGGCTTCCCATTTGACCGGGAAGCCGCGGAGGGTCCAAATACCCATCGGCGCTTTGCGCCCATTTGAGGACAATTCTCGGTCGGCCGTATTCCAAGGCGCTCAGAAAATCGAGGTTCACCGCCCGGCAAGCTTCGGCCAGTACCCCTATTTCAACAGTGATACCGGCCGCCCTCAATCGCTCGACTCCGCGACCCGCCACCCTTGGATCGGGATCCAGAGTGCCGATCACCACCTTTTGAATGCCGCTTTCGACAATGCGGTCGGCACAGGGCGGGGTGCGGCCCCAATGGGAACACGGTTCGAGCGTACAATACAAGACCGATTCGCTCAGGAGGTGGGTTTCACAGACACTGTTCAAGGCGCGGACCTCGGCATGGGCTTCGCCCGCCCGGTGGTGCCATCCTTCGCCCAGAATCCGATCACCCGAAACAACCACACAGCCCACTTTGGGATTGGGAGAAGCTGTGTATTTGCCCAGATCCGCCAACTGCACCGCGCGGCGCATCCAGCGTTCGTCTGCCGATAGGGCAGCGGTCGAATCCAAAGGGGGTGTTTCCACGGTGCGAAGGTATCGGGAGGCGGCAAATGGCGTTTATTCGCAGCCGGTATTTCTCAACGCCTTTAAACGCATGACGTCGCCCCCCTTTCCCACCGAGCGCTGGGAATTTCTCGATTCGGATTGGTATCGAGCGGCCTCTGATCCCTTGATTTTGACGGGTTGGGATCCCCGCGAGGTGCGCCAAGCCTTGCTCGAGTTGTGGGCATCGGCTTTGGCCACAAAAAACGTTGCTGAGGCGCCATGGCGCTTCAAAGCGGGTTGTGATGGACTGCTCGAAGGCAGACCCCTGCAGCACCTCAGCGGTCGGGTGTTGTTTGATGGCCTTTGGCTCAAATCCGATGCCCGGGCGTTGATTCCCCGGCCCGAAACCGAAGAAATGGTTGTTCTGGCGGCCTCAGAAACCCCAGAGCCACTCCGCATCTTGGATGCGATGACGGGCAGCGGTTGTTTGGCGTTGTCTTTGGCCCGGCGTTTTCCCAGGGCCGAAGTACAGGGGTTCGATGTCTCCAAAGAGGCCTTGGAATTGGCGAAGGAAAATGCGGAAGCGCTCAGTATTCCGCTTCAACTGCGGGTGTTTGATGCCTTAAATCCCGATTGGTCTGCTTTGGGACGCTTTGACCTTATCGTTTCCAATCCGCCCTATATTCCTCAAAGTGAAGTGTATAACATCGATACCTCCGTTTTGAACCACGAACCCCATTCCGCTCTGTTTGTTCCCGATGCGCATCCTTTGCTCTTTGTGGAGGCCCTGCGCGATCGGTCTCTCCAAGGAAGCCTTAACCCAGGAGGGCTGCTGTGGATCGAACTGCACCCCCCCTTGGCAGCCCAGTGCATCGGTTGTTTTGGCGATGAATGGAAAGCCGAAATTCGGTTTGACCTTAGTGGAAAAGAGCGATTCCTCATGGCCCGCCTCAAGCCGTAATTTGCCCCTATGAAAGCGGTAAACGCAGCAGAAGATCGACAGCGAATCCAGTGGTTGAGACAGGAGCTCGAAGAGCACAATCACCGCTACTACATCCTCGACCAGCCCATCATTTCCGACATCGAATTCGACGCCTTGATGCGCGAACTCCAGGATTTGGAGGCCCGATATCCGGAGTGGGAAGACCCCAATTCGCCCTCAAAACGCGTCGGAGGGGGCGTGGTTAAGGGATTTGAAACGGTCTACCACCAATGGCCGATGTTGTCGCTGTCCAATACCTATTCGATCGAGGAGCTCCGGGAGTTTTTTGACCGCATTGAGAAGGCCTTGGGTCATTTGCCGGAGATGGTGTGCGAGCTCAAATACGATGGGGTGGCCGTGGGGTTGCGCTATCGCGAAGGGCAATTCGAACGGGCCGTGACCCGGGGCGATGGCGAAAAGGGAGACGACATCAGCGAGAACATCCGCACCTTGGGTTCGGTGCCCTTGTGTTTGAAAGAGCATTCGTGGCCCGCGTATTTTGAAGCCCGGGGCGAGGTGTACCTCCCGAGGGCCGGATTTGACAAGATCAATGCGGAGCGTTTGGAACAGGGATTGGAGCCCTTTGCCAACCCCCGGAATACGGCCTCGGGGTCGCTCAAAATGCAGGACAGCGGAGCGGTAGCCAAGCGCCCGCTCGACATTTTTATCTACAGTCTGCACAGCGACGAGCCCTTGCCCGCTTCGCATTCGGAAGCCCTCGAACAAGCCCGTCGTTGGGGTTTTCGGGTTCCCCCAGCTCAATGGATCTGCCTGAGCGACCGACCAGACGAATTGATGGAGTTTATGGCGCGCACCGAGGCACTCCGACCCCAGTTGCCCTTTGACATCGACGGGGTGGTGATCAAGGTCAACAACCTCGATATTCGACAAAAGCTGGGCTTTACCGCCAAGAGTCCACGCTGGGCGGTGGCGTATAAATTTCAGGCCGAGCAGGCTTTGACGCGGCTCAACGAAGTGGTGTATCAAGTGGGACGCACGGGTGCGATTACCCCCGTGGCCCAGCTCGAGCCGGTGCTCTTGGCAGGAACCACGGTAAAACGGGCTTCTTTGCACAATGCGGATCAGATCGAAAAGCTCGATTTGCGGGTCGGCGATTGGGTGTACGTGGAAAAGGGAGGGGAAATCATTCCCAAGGTAACCGGGGTCGAACTCGATCGACGCCCCGAACACAGCCAGCCGCTGCACTATGCCACCCATTGCCCAGAATGCGGCACGGCTTTGGAGCGCAATCCGGGCGAGGCCCAGCATTATTGCCCCAACCGCCTCGAATGTCCTCCGCAAATTCTCGGACGACTCGAGCACTTTGTTTCGCGCAAGGCCATGGACATCGAGGGTCTGGGGGGCGAAACCCTCGACTTGCTCGTTCGCACAGGCAAAATCCACAGACCTTCAGACCTCTACACCCTCAGCCCAGCGTCGTTCGACGGATTGGAGCGCATGGGGGCCAAGACCATTTCGAATCTAATCGACGGAATCGAGCGGTCTAAAAGCCAACCGTTTGAACGCGTTTTATTCGCCCTTGGCATCCGGCATGTGGGCGAAACGGTGGCCAAAAAACTCTGCGCCCACTTTGGTTCGCTCCAAGCCATCCGCCAAGCGACACAAGAAGAATTGCTCGATACCGAAGAAATTGGAACCGTGATTGCCGAAAGTGTGCGTTCCTTTTTTGCGGATCCCGAACAGCAGCGCGAAGTAGAGGCACTCGTTCGGGCCGGACTCCACACCGAGGCGGTCGAAAAAGTGCGGGAAGGCAACGCGCTCGAAGGACTCACCCTCGTGGTTTCCGGGAGTTTTGAGCGCTACGGCCGGGACGAAATCAAGGAACTCATTGAAAAACACGGGGGCAAGGTGGCTTCCGGGGTCAGTGCCAAAACCCACGCGGTAGTGGCGGGCAGCGATATGGGGCCAGCCAAACGCAAAAAAGCGACCGATCTAGGCGTCCCGATTTGGAGCGAAGCCGAACTCGAAGCCCATTTGGGTCTAGGTGCGGAGCAGGGCTGAGGCTGTTTCCCAATCGCCGAGTCCCTTGGGGTAGAACAATACCTGTCCAAGTCGCAAGCCACCCCAACCCGCCTGTACGATGCGGCAAGAGGGGTCGTTGGGGTGGTGTTGCAGGACTTCTTCTTCGACAAACGTATGCGTATGCCCCCCGATAATCAGGTCGATTCCGGGACATTCCTTCGCCAATACGCGGTCGCTTACCTTGTCCGATTCATACTGAAACCCAAGGTGCGACAGGCAGACTACAAGATTGCACCCTTGCTTTCTCAGCGTGCCGACTTGGACGCGCGCCACTTCGATGGGATCGAGGTATTTTGTATCTCCGTACAGTTTCGGGGTAACCAATCCCTTCAACTCAATCCCCAACCCGAAAACCCCGACTTTATAGGGCCCTTTCCGGTAGATTTTGTGTTCGAGGGTCTTTCCGCCGAGCGCGCCATTCTTCAAATTGTAGTTGCTGCAAATCACGTCAAAACGGGCATGGGGCAGTTGTTGGGCAAATCCTTCAACCCCTAGGTCAAAATCGTGGTTGCCGAGCGTAGCGGCATCGTAGCCCATCGCGCTCATCAATTTGATTTCGGGCTCGCCTTTGTAGAGATTGAAATAAGGCGTGCCTTGAAAGATGTCGCCCGCATCGAGGAGCAAGACGTTTTTAAACCGATTGCGGATCGCGGCAATCCTCCGGGCCCGTCCTTCGGCCCCTCCTTGACCGGCATAGCGGGTATTCGAAGCCGGGAAAGGATCGATGCGGCTGTGGACATCATTGGTATGCAAAATCAACAAGGCCTTTTCTTCGAAGTGAGGGCGGGCCTCCAACCCCCCCCAGGGCCATAAGGCAGAGGCCGCGCCCAGTCCCGTTACTTTCAAGAATTCACGCCGGGGAAGATCCTCGGAAAGCCTCTTATATGCCAGGGTTGGGTTCATGGTTCGAGGTTTGAAGTTCCACCTCGGCGGCCGCGGTCGTCGTAGGCCGGCTGTTCCTCCGGATGGCGTTTCCAATACCACAAATAGGCGTCACGGATCACAATACCCGAGCGCTGTTGGATCGTATTCTTTAAGAAATCCATTCGATCGCCTCCATCCGTCAAATAGTCAATGGTGACGAGGCGTACCGGGTAACTGCGCCCTCGGCGCAACAGTTGATGACGGTCGCCTTCGATATCCCATACCCAACCGGACTGGGGTTGAAACCGCGCTTCAAGATGCCTTTGCATTTCCAGCCACTGCACACTGTCCAATTCCGAAAGCACGAGGGTGTTGTCGAAGGGAAGCAATTCAAAAACATCGATCACGCGCACGGGGCCAGGACTCAAATCGGCCCGCAATCCGCCGGAGTTGAGCAAACACCCTTCTGCAGCCCAACCGAGCGAATCCCGCGCAAAGGCCAAACAGGCATCCGTAACGTGGTTCCACAACAACTTCTGCCCGAGGCTATCCGGGTTGCTACCACGGCGCAAGGGGACCGAAAGTTGTCCGATCACTTGTTCGAATTGTTGCCCCATTTCGGTCCGATAGGGGAGGAGCAATCGAGCTAAGGCACTGTCTCCGGTTCCTGAAGTCACGGTATCCAAGCGCCCCACAGACGAAATCCCACTTTGAAGCCCTGATCCGCCCCCGCAGGAAACGCAATAAGAACAGAGTAGTGAAAAAAAGAATACGTTGACAATCAAATACTTGTAGTGAAACTTTTTGTGCACTTGAAGTCTGTGTTAACGAATGATTAGTTTTGGGTCAGCGGTTTGGAGCAGCAAGCGCAAGGTACTAGAGGATCAATCGCCGCCAAACGGAGCATGAAAGGCAACACCTTAGGGCGCTACCTATTTCATTTTCAACGTCCCACGTACAAATTGGGCGCCTTTCCTGGATGGAAATCCACCACCCGCGTGGCGGTGTTGGGCACGGTCAACGATAACTGGACCCCGTCGGTGTGGGAAGGGCTGGTCGGTCTATTGGAGCGGCAGGGAAAAGACGTGTCTGCCTTGGTGTTTCAGCCCAAAGCGCCGACTTTGGATGAGGGTACGTCCGCCGAGGAACGACTGCGCTTTTTCGGAAAAAAAGACCTTGACCTGTTCAGCAAGCCCAAAACCCACGTACTCGCCCCCTGGCGCTCTGTGCATTTTGATGTGGTGCTCTGTATGTCGGAAGAGCCCATTCTCCCCTTGCTTTTTGCGTGCATGGGGACCCGGGCCGAGTTTCGGGTGGGCTGCTACGAAGACAGCGTGGCGGCGTGCGACCTGATGTTGATCAGACCTCAGGGCATGGCGGTATCTGAATTTGTCGAGCAGGTATTCGGATATTTGGCGCAAATCAACGCAGCGTGAAAGGATTGTTTCGGGGAACGGGCGTCGCCTTGGTCACCCCTTTCGACGATCGGCTTCAAATCGATTGGAGCGCTTTGGATCGGCTCATCGACGTTTGCCTTGAAGGCGGGGTCGATTTTTTGGTGGTGATGGGGACCACCGCCGAGTCAGCGACGCTGTCTTCAGAAGAAAGAAAGAGCGTAGCTCGGCACGTGGTGTCAGCGGTCGCCGGACGGGTGCCCCTGTTGTATGGCTGGGGCGGCAACAACACCGCCGAACTGATTGCGGGCTTCGAGAGCTTCGATTTTTCGGGTTATTCCGGCCTGCTGAGCGTGGCTCCCTACTACAACAAACCCACCCAAAAAGGGCTTCGGTTGCACTTTGAAGCCTTGGCCGACGCCACCCCCCTGCCTATTGTGCTCTACAATGTACCGGGCCGAACGGCGAGCAATCTATCCGCCGAAACAACGCTGGCACTCGCCCAACACCCTTCCATTGTCGGAATCAAGGAAGCCTCGGGCGATTTGACCCAAATTACCCGCATCCTGATGGGGCGTCCCGAAGGATTCGGGGTACTTTCCGGAGACGACAACCTGACGTTTTCGATGATGGGTCTCGGGGCCGAAGGCGTCATCTCCGTAGTGGCCCAACTCGAACCCCGTACCTTTTCGGATATGGTGCGGGCCCTCGAGGCTGGAGCATGGGCTCAGGCCAAAGACTTGCATTTTGCCCTGTTCGAAACCACCGAATTGCTCTTTGCGGAGGGCAATCCGGCAGGGGTCAAAGCTGGCCTTGCACTCAAAGGTCTTATGACGCCCCGGGTCCGTTTGCCCTTGGCAGAGGCCAGTGACGAACTCAAGGCCCGACTCGGAGCCCGACTCGGTCAACGCTCGCCAAGCGTCTAAGGTCTTGGCTTTTCGCTCTCATGCTGTTTCGCGCCTAGTTTTGTCCGATTCTTCGAAGTACCACTCAGCGCCATGAGTAAAAAAAGACCGGTCGAAATCGCCGTGGTGAGCGATGTGCATCTGGGCACCTACGGATGCCATGGCAAAGAACTGACGCGCTATCTCAAGAGCATTGATCCCGACATTCTCGTGCTCAACGGGGACATTATCGACATCTGGCAGTTTCGCAAGAGCTATTTCCCCAAGGCCCACCTCAAGGTGCTCAAGCAAGTGCTCAATATGGTCAGCAAAGGGGTCAAGGTGTATTACCTGACCGGCAACCACGACGAATTGCTCCGGAAATTCACGGACTTCGAAATGGGCAGTTTTACGCTGGCGGATAAATTGGTTTTGGAGGTCGATGGAAAGAAAGTCTGGATTTTCCATGGGGATATTTTTGACGCCAGCATCCAGAATGCCAAGTGGATCGCCAAACTCGGGGGGTGGGGCTACGACTTGTTGATCCTGATCAACAGTTTTATGAACTGGGTCTTGGTCAATATGGGGCGGGAGAAATATTCGCTGTCCAAGAAGATCAAAAACAGCGTAAAAAAGGCGGTGAAGTACATCGGAGACTTCGAAGAAACCGCGGCCGAGCTGGCCATCGACAAAGGGTACGACTACGTAGTGTGCGGCCATATTCACCAACCCCAAATGCGCACCATTTTGCGCAAAAACGGGAGCTGTGTGTACCTCAATTCAGGCGACTGGGTCGAAAACCTGACGTCGCTGGAGTACGAAGAGGGGCGCTGGAGCATCTATCAATACACCGACGACCACTACGACATCGAGGGCGAAGAAGAAGGCAATGAAGGCATGGAGCTCGACCTCAAAGGTTTGATTCAGAAGGTGACCGAGGATCAAGAGGCCGAGCCCGGAAAAGCCAGACCAGCCGGAAGTCGTTGATGGACCCCGATATGCCGCCCTTGCGGATCTTGTATGCGGTGCAGGGAACCGGAAACGGACACGTAGCCCGGGCCCGAGAAATTGTGCCGATTCTGGCGCGCTATGGAGCGGTCGATGTCTTTGTCGGGGGCGATCAAAGCGAAGTAGATCTGGGCTTTCCCGTGCGTTTTCGCAGCAAAGGGCTTACGTTTCTCTACGATCGGTCCGGGGCCATCAGTTTGACAAGAACCCTGTTCAAAAACAACTTGCTTCGGATAGCCCGCGAAATCTTCGACTTCGATTTTAGCCCGTACCACCTCATCATCAACGACTTTGAGTTTATTACGGCCTGGGCCGGAAAGCTCAGAAAACGGAGGGTATTCGGCTGGGGGCACCAAGCCAGTTTTTTATCAGATCGCTGTCCGCGGCCTCGGGTCCGTTCTTGGCACGGGGAGTGGATTCTCAAGCACTATGCGCCTTGTACGGATCCCATCGGGCTGCACTTTGACCGCTTTGATGCGTTTGTGCACACCCCGATTATTCGGTCTGAAATTCGCAACCTCTCTGTCCGGAACGAGGGGCATTATACGGTCTATTTGCCCGCCTTCGGATCGGATGAATTGATGGAAGCATTGGGTTCAATCGAAGGGGTTGAATGGCACATATTCAGCAAGTTCGATAAAACAGAAGTGCGGAAGGGGGGCCTGTGGATCCGGCCGGTCAACAATGCCGATTTTCTCGAGAGTTTTGCGGGTTGCGCGGGTATTCTGACCGGGGCCGGATTCGAAACCCCAGCCGAGGCGCTTTATTTGGGCAAAAAGCTGTGCTGCATTCCGATTCGACGTCAATACGAGCAATACTGCAATGCGGCTGCGCTCAAATCGATGGGGGTACCCATTGTCGATCGATTGGATGAAGAGGGAAAGGCGGTGGTTCGAGATTGGGTGCACCAGGGTCAGGTGCTTCAAGTCGACTATCCCGATCACACAGTGGCCCTTATCGAAACCCTGATTCGTTCTGCCCGAGAACAGGCCTCTAAACCCAAGGGTTGAAAAAACTGCGACGCTTGACCCCATCTTTGCACACCCATGAGCCACTCGTCTATGTCCACCCTTGTCCTACATCCGGATCATCCCCTCGACCTCCGGCGTATTCACGCGGCGCTCAAGGGAAGGTGGACCGCAGAAATCAGCCAAGAGGCGCGGGATCGGGTGGGGCACGGCAGAACATGGCTCGAGGAGCACGTCGCTGGGAGCCAACAACCCATCTACGGGATCAATACGGGGTTTGGTTCGCTCTGCGATACCCGGGTTCCCGAGGCTGATCTGGAGCAATTACAAGAAAATTTGGTCCTCTCTCATGCCTGTGGTCTAGGCGAGGAAGTGGAACCCGAAGTGGTTCAGTTGATGCTGTTGTTCAAAGCCCAGGCCTTTGGTTATGGGTACAGTGGGGTGCGCCCGGAACTGCTGGAACGCTTGGTGGCGATGTACAATGCCGATTGTCTTCCCGTGGTGTACCGCTTTGGGTCGTTGGGGGCTTCGGGCGATTTGGCACCGCTGGCTCATCTGTCGTTGGCCCTGATAGGACGGGGAAAAGTCCGGCTCAAGGGCAAGTTGATGGAGGCCACCGACGCCCTGTCCAAGCTTGGATGGCCCCCCTTGCGCCTGCAGAGCAAAGAGGGGTTGGCCTTGCTCAACGGAACTCAGTTCATGAGCGCCAATGCAGTTTCAGCACTGCTGCGCGCCTATCGATTGTCCTACACCGCCGATGTGGTGGCAGCGCTGTCCATAGATGCCTTCGATGCCCGACCCGAGCCCTTTGATGCGCGGCTGCACCGCATTCGCAAGCACCCCGGACAAACCCGGACTGCTGCGCGCATCCGCGAGTTTCTCGAGGGCAGCCCCCGGTTTGCTGCCCCCAAAAAGCACGTTCAAGACCCTTATGCCTTTCGCTGCATCCCCCAGGTACACGGCGCTTCGCTCGATGTTTTTGACCGCGTGGGCGCCTTGCTCGAAGACGAACTCGATTCGGTGACCGACAACCCTACCGTTTTTCCCGGCGAGGCCGTCCTGAGCGGAGGAAATTTTCACGGACAGCCGCTCGCCATGGCTTGCGACTATTTGGCGCTGGGCATTCACGAATACGGCCACATCGCCGAGCGCCGCATTTTTCAATTGCAAAGCGGATTGAGGGGTTTAAAGCCCTATCTGGCGGCGCATCCAGGGCTCAACAGCGGTCTGATGATTGCCCAATACGCGGCCGCTTCTTTGGTGAGCCGCAACAAAACCCTGTGTACCCCCGCCTCAGCCGACAGCATTCCCTCGTCCAATAATCAGGAAGACCATGTGAGCATGGGCGCCAATGCGGCGACGCGTCTGCACGAAATGCTCGACCACTGGCGCGACATCATTTCGATTGAGATGATGCACGCCGCCCAAGCACTCGACCTGCTCGGGGTCCACAGTTCTCCGTTTCTCGAACAATGGAAGGCATCTTATCGAGCGTCGGTTCCTTATTTGGAGCGCGATGCCGAAATGCAGCCCCTGATTCAGGCCGGGGCGCAGTGGATAGAACACATCGAAATCGAAGGATTCCCCGAGCCTTAATGGCCTTAATTCGGCAGCCAGCCGAAGTGTTTTTCCACCAAGGCACGCCGCCTTTCGGTGAGATGAAGGATAAGCCGTTCGAGGGCGGGGCTTTTGCGCCGGTCTTTGAGCCAAACCAACTTCCAGACAAAGGGAAGGGGAAAGGCGGGGATATCGATGGTCCTCAATTCGCGTTGGGCCAGTTCGTGCCTCAGTCCAACCGTGGGCATAAAAGCCATCCCCAAACCGGCGAGAATCGATTGCTTGACGGCCTCATAGGAGTTGAGCATCATGCGGTATTCGGGATTCCAACCCTGATTGAGCACGTGTTGGTGCGCAATGCTCTGTACGCCCGACAGCCCTGAGCGCCCCAGGAGCGGAAAGCTTTTCAAGTCCTCCCAATGCTGAATTCGGTCCGGGTGGGGGGCGCTCGCGGGTCCGATCAACTGTACCGAGTCGGGCAGTAGGTCCAGGGTCTCCAGATTTGGAATTTCGGGAACCAACGAGAGCAGTATAGCATCGAATTCGAAGTGCATCAAACCTTCTATGACTTCGTTGCGCTCTTTGACTTCGAACCGAACATCGATTTTGGGGTAGTTCGTGGCGAATTCGGAAAGGAAGTAGGGCAGGACATACTTGCCCGTCGAAGCGCTGGCCAACCGCAAGCTGCCTACCTCGAGTTTGCGGTATTCCTGAGAGACGTCTTCGAGGCGGAGGTGTTCTTCGAGAATGCGCCGTACGGTATCTTCAATCAACCGGCCGTATTCGGTGGGCTGCAAATTGCGCCCCCGCTTTTCCACGAGCGGTAGAGCAAACTCTTGTTGAAAATTCCGCAGCTGGATGGATACGGCCGCTTCTGTCAACGACATGGCTTCGGCACAGCGAGCCAGACTGCCTAATCTGCAGAATCGTTCAAAAATGCGGAGCTGCTGGAGGGTGTAATTCATAAATCAAATTTAATTTAAAAATTATATACTTAAGTAAAGATAAATTTATGCACCTTTGACCCACTCATAAAAACCCAAACCCGATGAAGCGAATTGCTGTGGCACACGGAGACGGCATTGGACCGGAAATCATGGATTCCGTGATCGAGATTCTTCAAAAGGCTCAGGTTCCCCTCGAATTTGTTCCGATCGAAATCGGGGAAAAGGTCTACCTCTCCGGGGTTACTTCGGGCATTGCTCCAGAAGCCTGGGCTGTCCTCAAAGACTGCCGGGTGCTGCTCAAGGCCCCCATCACTACCCCCCAGGGAGGTGGCTATAAGAGCCTCAACGTCACCTTGAGAAAAACCCTCGGTTTGTTCGCCAATGTGCGTCCGGTGCGCGCGCTGCATCCGCATGTGCCCACCCGACATCCGGAGTTGGACGTGGTGATTGTTCGCGAAAACGAGGAAGATCTCTACGCCGGCATAGAGCACCGGCAAACCCAGGAGGTGTATCAATGCCTCAAACTCATCAGCCGGCCGGGTTGCGAGCGGATTGTGCGCTATGCCTTTGAATACGCGCGGGTCAATGGGCGTAAAAAGGTGAGCTGCATGACCAAGGACAACATTATGAAAGCCACCGACGGTCTGTTTCACAAGGTATTTGACGAAGTGGCAAAGGGGTATCCCGACATCATGACCGATCACTGGATCATCGACATCGGCACCGCCCGAATGGCCGATACCCCGGGGCTTTTTGATGTTGTGGTATTGCCGAATTTATACGGTGATATCTTGAGCGATGTGGTGGCGCAAATCGCGGGCTCGGTCGGTTTGGCGGGCTCGGCCAACATTGGAGCCGATTTTGCCATGTTCGAAGCCATTCACGGTTCCGCTCCCGACATTGCGGGCAAGGGATTGGCCAATCCCTCTGGATTGCTGCAGAGCGCGGTGATGATGTTGCTCCAGCTCGGTCTAACAGCAGAGCCCACGCGCATTCAAAATGCTTGGCTCAAGACTTTGGAAGATGGCTGCCATACCCGAGACATGGCCCGAGACCCGCAAAAGGCGCTAAGTACCCAACAATTTACTCAAGCGGTCGTCGAAAGGCTGGGGCAGGAACCCCGTCACTTTGTCCCTGTCCATTTTGGGGCTGCCGAACCCATTCGCATTCCGGCCTACGTCCGCGCCAAGACCCAGACCAAAGCCTTGGTGGGGGTCGATGTGTTCGTCGAGTGGGCCGAGGGCGATGCCAATGCGCTTGCCCGTATGCTGCAAACCGCCGATCGGGCCGACTTTTCGCTCAATATGATCACCAACCGCGGTGTCAAGGTTTGGCCCCAAGGATTCGACGAGACCTTTTGCACCGACCATTGGCGCTGTCGCTTTCTGTGTCCGGAGGGGCTTCATCCCAAGGGCGACGCCGTGGCCCAATTGCTGCTGAGGCTCGAGTCTGCTGGGTTGGAGTGCATCAAAACCGAGAACCTGTACACCTTCGATGCGGTCCCGGGCTACAGCCTGGGTCAGGGGCAATAATGAGCCGATGGCCTCGTAGGCTGCCGTATTTTCGGCTTCTATGAGGTCGATTCGGTTCTGGGCGATGGGGATGGCGGTTCTGGGGTTCTGCGAATCTTCAGGCCAAGACAACCACTACGAAACGGTTCCCATTGGGACCGTCAATTCACTATTGTATGGCTCGGCCTTGAGCAATCGGGTTGACCGAAGTGCCGTGGTGGTCAATCCGGCAACCTTGGCTTTTCCCGGCGAACAGGGATCGGGGATCAGCTTTAACGGTCTGACGTTCAACTACAATTTTATCGATTTCCAGGATGCCCTGGGTCCGGGGCGAGATATTGGCGTTCAGCTCGTCAACACGCTTCCAGGCATTTTGGCAGGGGACGTACAGACGCCGCTGTTTGGAAAGAGACAGGCATTTGGTTATGCGCTATACCAGCGGGGAATAGGAAGGATCATTTACAGTGGATTGAGCAATGCAATCCTCGATGCCGACCCAGGAGGGGAATTGATTGGTCGATACAATCTGTTGAGTGATTTGCGCGAAACCGTGGGGGTCTTTGGCTCTGGGTACCGCGTTTCGGAGCACTGGGGAATTGGGTTCAGCATTTTCGGAATCTACCGCAACCACCTTTTTGTCGAATCGGCTCAATTCGATTGGCGGCAAGACGACTCATTGGCCTCATACAACGCCTATTCTGGAATTGAACGAGACGTAAAAATCCTTCAGGCCTCGGTTCAACTCAAAGGGGGGGTCAACTGGAAAAGCGATCCATGGTCGGCGGGTTTGACCCTAACACTGCCCGGGTTCTCCGTCTATCGAGATGGCAAAATGGGCTATGAGCGAAGGGAATGGATACAGGAGTCGGATTCGGGATCCAACTTCCTCATCTCGGCCCTTGAAGACGACTTAGATCCCCGATACCGCTATCCCTGGTCCGTGGCGCTCGGGGTTAGTCGCAGCGCGCCCAAATGGACCGTTTCGCTGGCGCTGAACTACGAGTCGGCCCTCGACCCGTATGTCATCATACCCGAAGTTCAAGCGGACATTATTCGAAATCAAGGAGCGACATCTGGTTTTGAACCCGGAGAAACCGAGGTTTGGGGGGGCAACCGATCGCTGCTCAATTGGAGTATTTCAGCCTCTAAAACCCTTTCGAACGACTTGCAGTTGCTCGCCTCGGTGCGCAGCAACCTGTCGTTTGCCTATGGAAGCGGATCATCGAGTCGCGGATTTCGATTGGAGCGCATGAATTGGAATATGTACCACCTGAATCTGGGCGCCCACTACGAATGGCGAAATACGGAATGGATATTCGGCACGCAGTTGTCGTATGGAGGAAGAGCAACCGCGGCGCCCAATTCGGACAGCGATCCGCTCGACCTGTTTGCTTTTTTGCAAAACCTGACCGCCCAAGGGGATGTGCACCAATACGGCGCGGCCCTTATCGTGAGCTTTGCGCTCAACTTTGACGAATCCGAAAGAGCCCTACGCCCGAACCGTTGACCGCTTGGCTTCCAGAGCGAGGAGCACATCGCGCTGCACCGCGGCTTCGATAAAATCCAAGGCTTTGGCCGCCTTTTCCATCTCTTTGCGCACCCGGGCAATTTCCTTTTCGAGCCCCTCTCTGGTGTTGTACTGCGCGCTGGGCTCCTGCATTTTGCGCTGAACAGCCGCCTGGAGTTCCGATTCGTAGGGCACAGGGGCTCCGGCCGCACGGCTTTGGGCCAAAATCTGCTCCCGCGATTTGCGCAGCGCCTCGGGTTTTTTGTCGTGGGCTTTGTTGTAGGCCTCTTGAATGCTGCGCCTGCGCTCGGTTTCAGCAATGGTTTTGGCCATGCTGTCGGTCATTTTGTCGGCGTATAAAATCGCCAAACCCTCGATGTGGCGGGCCGCCCGACCGATGGTCTGAACCAATGAGCGCTCTGACCGGAGAAATCCCTCTTTGTCCGCATCGAGAATGGCCACCAGACTCACTTCGGGCAAATCAAGGCCTTCGCGCAACAAATTGACCCCAATGAGTACATCGAACAACCCCAGGCGCAAATCGCGCATAATCTCAACGCGTTCTAGAGTGTCAACATCGGAATGCACATACCGACATCGAATGCCATAGCGGGTCAGGTACTTCGTGAGCTCTTCGGCCATCCGCTTCGTGAGCGTGGTGACCAAAACCCGCTCGTCTCGCTCTACCCGGAGGCGGATTTCCTCCATAAGATCGTCGACTTGGTGTTCGCTGGGACGCACTTCAATGCGCGGATCGAGCAAACCCGTGGGTCGAATCAATTGCTGAACAAAAGACCCTCCACTGCGCTCGAGTTCATAGTCGGCCGGGGTAGCACTTACATGAAGCACCTGATTTTGAAGCTCTTCGAATTCCTCAAACCGCAAAGGGCGGTTGTCGAGGGCCGCGGGCAAGCGGAATCCGTATTCGACCAGGTTGATTTTGCGCGATCGGTCGCCCCCGTACATGGCCCGAACCTGGGGTACGGTAACGTGGCTTTCGTCGATCACCATCAAAAAGTCCTTGGGAAAATAGTCGAGCAGGCAAAACGGTCGGGTTCCAGGTTCTCGTCCATCCAAATAGCGGCTGTAGTTCTCGATGCCCGAGCAATAACCGAGCTCCCGAATCATCTCCAAATCGAAGTTGGTTCGCTCTTCAATGCGCTTGGCTTCGAGCAATTTGGTTTGATCCGAAAAAAAGCGGATTTGGGCCACCAAATCGTCTTGAATTTGGTGAATGGCTCGGTTGAGCTGGTCTTTGTCGGTGACGAACAGGTTGGCGGGAAAGATTCGAATGCCCTCCAGCGATTCTGCCATAGAAGGGTCGATGGCATTGAGCATTTCGATTCGCTCGATTTCGTCTCCCCAAAAGTGAATCCGGACCGTTTGGTCCCCATAAGCCGGAAACACTTCGACCACGTCGCCCTTGACCCGGAATTGTCCCCGCCCCACATCGGCTTCGGTACGGCTGTAGAGCGCGGCCACCAAGGCGTGCAAGAGCTGGTTGCGCGCAATGCGCTGTCCCAGGGCCAGCTCGATCATTTGCCCGTAAAACGAATCGGGGTTGCCGATGCCGTACAAACAGGAAACCGAGGCCACGACCAAAACATCCCTGCGGCCTGAGAGCAGGGCAGAGGTAGTGCTGAGCCGCATTTTTTCGATCTCGGCGTTGATCGACAGATCTTTCTCGATGTAGGTACCCGAGCTCGGGATATAGGCCTCGGGCTGGTAGTAGTCGTAGTACGAGACGAAATACTCGACCGCGTTCTGCGGAAAGAACTGCTTGAACTCCCCATACAATTGGGCTGCCAGGGTCTTGTTGTGGCTCAAGACCAAGGTGGGGCGCTGAACGCGCTCAATGACATTGGCCACCGTAAACGTCTTGCCCGAGCCCGTGACCCCCAAGAGGGTCTGGTACTTTTCCCCCCGATCGAGTCCCTCCACCAAGGCGTCAATGGCCGCTGGCTGGTCGCCTGTGGGACGAAAATCGGCCTCGATTTTAAAATCCATGCACCCGGTTCAAACGCTCTTGGACAAGGTGCGCAACTGCCCCTTGATCTCCTCCAAGGTGGTGCGCTTGGCGGCAATTTCAGCTTCGATTTGGGTCAGGAAAGGATTGGCTTTTTTGCCGCTGCTGAAGAACAAAATATTGTTTTCCAACTGCCGAAGGTCCTTTTGCAGTTCGTCCATTTTGCGGCGCAGGTGCTCGCGTTCCCGATCGAGGGCGTCTACGTCTCCCGAGCTCGACATCCGTTCCACGCGGGCCTGGAAGTGCTTGCGCTCCAACTCTTCCTGATCGATGTTGAGCGCTACATAGGCCTTGCGCACCCACTGGTCGAAATCGCGTTCCACATTCCGCTCTTTCTGACTGCCCCTTCCGAGGTTCCTAAACTCGGCAGACAGCGTTTCCACCGTTTCCAAGCTCAGCGCTTCGGGTTGTTCCACCGCGCTCTTCAACTTGTCGAGTACGGACTGCTTGGCCTGTACCTGCTGGTCTTGCTTGTCTTCTTCCGCTTTGTGCCGCTGCTTGAGCCGATCGAAAAAATGGTTACAGGCCGAGCGGAAGGCCTTCCACGTTCGGTCTGCATCGCGGGCTGCCACGGGACCCACTTGCTTCCAGTCGTCCTGGAGTTTGCGCAATTCTCGGGCGGCGTGGTTCCAGTCTTCGCTGTCTTTCAGCGCTTCGGCCCGGGCCACCATTTCGAGCTTGCGCTTGAGGTTTTCCTTCTGAACCGACTTGACCTCTTTGTAGAACTGATTCTTGGTGTGCAAAAAGCCGCGGTAGTGGGTCAAGGCCCGGTTCCACAGCTCTTCGCTCTTGGGGTGACGCGGGCGACCGAGCTTTTTGAACGCTTCGAACAAAACGCCGATCTCCTCGGTGGCCTTTTGCCATCCCGAGTGCTTTTCGATCCCCTCCCACCCAAATGCCTCTAGGGCCATGAGCCGCTCTTCTTGCTCTACCAACCGCTGCTCGAGCTCTTCCGCGCTCTTGCGCTGGGCTTCTTCTCGCCGAACGTGCATTTGATGCGTGGCGGCTTTAAACCGCTGCCACAGCACTTCCCGGTGTTCGCGGTCTACCGGACCAATTTCCTTCCACTCTCGGTGGAGGGTATTGAGCTTGGAGAGGGCTTCGCCCAGTTTTTCTTCTTCAACCAAGGCTTCGGCCTTTTGGCACAATTCGGTTTTGAGCGCGAGGTTGTGCTTGAAGTCCAAATCGCGCAATTCCCGATCGAGGCGGACCAGGTCGTAGAAATTGTCGATGTGGAAATGGTACGTCTTCCAGAGTTCGTCGCTGTCCGCTTTGGGCACGGGGCCAATCGCCTTCCAACGGTCTTGAAGCGCCCGAAACTCTTGAAATGACGAGCCGACGTTGTCTTGGCGCTGGGCGAGGGTTCTGAGTTCCTCGATGATGCCTTGCTTGAGTTCGAGGTTCTTTTTGAGCTGGGACTCCATGAGTTGGTAGTAGTCCCGGCGCTTGTTTTTGTATTGTTGAAACACCTTGCGGAACTCATCCTTCAGGGGCAACTCCGCGCGAAAATCGATTTCGTTGCCACCCCCGGCCTTAAAAACCTCGAGCTGAGACCGATAATCGGTATCGAAACGGTCGGTCAACACGGCTTGGATCGATTCCATCGGATTGCGAAGACCTGCGATTTCGCGTTCGGCCAACAACTTGGCGGCCAGCGCAATCAGTTCCTCGGTTTCCAAAGAACCGAGGTCGGGGAGTTCTTCGTGCTCTGCGTGGTCTTCCGATTCTACCGCTTCGGGTTCCCCTTCGTCTACTCGTGCCTCTAAGGGTGCTTCGGCTTTGGGGTTTTCATTTGTATCAACCGACCGATTTTCAGGGGCTTCTGAGTTTTCTACAACAGGGTGAACTTCAACTTCTGAAGCCATTTCTACCGCTTCGGGCGCGGTTTCGGTCTCCAAAACGGGCGCAGGATCGGCCGTTGAGTCATTGTTCGGCTCGGTCTGAGAAGCCTCAGGTTCTGGGGCTTTTTCCTGGGTTTGGACCAGTTCGATCGGGTTCGCAGCAGAGTTCTCGATGGGGAACTCCTCGTTGTGTTGATTCTCCATGGGGAGCAGGGCAGTTGACGGTTTCCCGCCAAAAATAGCGAAAGCCTGAGGCGTCTGGCGCATCCTGTGCGATTCTTCCGTTAAATCTCCGCAAAGCGCTCCCAAATTTTCCAGGCTTCGAGGGCCTGGGCCTCGAGCATAGACTGCCCATTGACCGCCTTCAACCCCCGTTTGATCCCCTCGTGCATAAACCGCGTAGTCGGGGGATTGTACACCAAATCGATAAGCCTTTGCCCCGGATGGAGTTCGTTGTAGGGGAGTGGGGGGCTTTCTGAAACCCTGGGATACGTACCCAAAGGCGTGCAATGGACAATGCAGTCAAAACCACCCAAACGCCCCTTTAGACTTTCGTAGTCGTTCGGACCCGATCTCGAAACCACTTCGAACGGGATGTTCCACTGCCCGAGGGCATAGCAAACCGCTTTAGAGGCACCACCCGTTCCCAATACCAGGGCATTTTGAGGAAGAGTACCGGGGTAGACCTGCCGCAGGCACTGTTGAAAGCCGATCCAATCGGTGTTGAACCCCATGAGGATGCCGCCCTTGATCAATACCGTATTGACCGAACCCATAGAGCGGGCATGCGCGTCGAGCGCATCCAAAAAGGGCAGTACGCTTTGTTTGAAGGGCAGGGTAACATTGAAACCCAAGAGGGACTCGCGTTCGAGCAGCCCGGGCAAATCTCCGATGTCGTCCAATTCGAAGAGCCGATAGCGCCCCTGCCGACTCAGCCCGCGTTCTTTCCAAAGTCGTTCAAAAAAGGCCGGAGAAAAGCTGTGCTCGAGCGGCTTGCCAATCAAGCCGAGTTCGAATCGCGGAGCGGCGGGCACCGGGGCTATACCGATTCGGACTGGTTAAACCGCTTCTCGATGACATAGACCAGCGCAAACCCTGCGATGGCCAAACCCACCGCAAGCCCTATTTGCGCTTCACCCGAATAAGCAGTAGGCCAAACGGCTTCGTACCGGAAGGGCACAGACTCGCCATGGCTGTTTTGCCTCCACTCCAAGACGTTTTTCCACGGCCAGACAACGGGCAGGGAACCGAGCATAAAACCGATCATCATCGCGATGGTGGCATCGTGAAACTTTCGAAACAAATACCCGAGCAGACGGGCAAACGAAACCAAACCCAAGAAACAACCCGCCATAAACACGAGCAAAACAGGGAGGTTCAATGTGCGGACGGCGTCGAGAATAAACTCGTATTTGCGGAGCAGCAAGAGGATAAAGCTTCCCGAAATGCCCGGCAAAATCATGGCGCATATCGCAATGGCCCCACTGAGAAATACAAAGGGATAGTGCTCGGGGGTTTCTGCGGGCGTCGCAATGCCCACCCACCAAGCCAGCAAGCCTCCAGTGAGCAGAAAACCGATGGCCACCGGATTCCATTGCTTGACTTTGAACCCCACCGCCCAGGCACTCGCCAAAATCAGCCCGAAAAAGAAACTCCACAAGGCCACGGCTTCGTGCTCGAGCAAATAGCCAATCAACTTAGCAAGGCTGAGCACGCTGGTGAGAATCCCGAGGAACAACGAAAGTAAAAACGCCCCGTCTACGTGCCTCCAAAAGGCCGAGAAACCTTGTCGAAACAAGATCTGTAGGGCCGGCCATCCGATTGAGCGAATGGCCCCAATAAGCCGTTCGTAAATGCCGGAAATAAACGCGATGGTTCCTCCACTTACACCGGGTACCACATCGGCGGCACCCATGCCCACTCCTTTGAGATAGACTGGGAAAAAGCGCTTGAAAAGGTCGGTCATCCTTTGCGTTGTTTGCTGTGCTGATCGATCATCTGCACAACCCGGGGCTGGTCGAGAAACTGCGGAAAGAGATCGAAAAAGAACTCTACGCGCTGGGCGTCGATTTCGAGGGCTTGTTTGAAGTAGATCAACCCTTCGTCGGTTTCTTGAATCGACAGCAGATAGCCCGCCAAGCGAAACCGAATGTCTGCGCTGAGCGGATTCAATTGGGCCCCTCGGTAGAGCAGGTCCATGCCCTCCTCGATTTCGTCCAGATCAAACAGCACTTCGGCATATTCGGTGTACAAATCGGGTTCCGTATAGCCCAAGGCCATGATTTCTTCGTAATACCCGCAGGCTTCGTCTTTCAACCCGGCGCGGTTGTGAACTTCGGCACACAAAAAGAGGTAGTCCGCGTTTTCAGGATCGAGCTGAACAGCCTTGCGCACGTGGAAAATCGCTTCGTGGCTCCGATCGAGTTCGTCCAATAACAAGGCCAATTCGAGGTGGGCTTCGTCCAATTCGGGATCTTCGGCGACGGCCTTGGTAAAATAGACCCAGGCCTTGCGCATATCGCCCATCTGGCGGTAACAGTTGGCCATTTTGTAGAAACCATACCCCGTGGGCTCGTCGTTTTCGAAGCTCATCCTGTAGGTTTCGGCTGCTTCTTCAAAACGCTCCATGCGCTCCAGAATTCGGGCTTTCTCGTAATAAGCTGCCGTAAATTCTTCGTCGATCAGCAGGGCGTAGTCGATGGCCCACAAGGCCTTGTCCATTTGTCGCTCCTTGGCATAGGTCACCCCGAGGTGGTACCACGCCTGTTCCATATACGGCTCCTGATTGATAAAGGCATTGAAATACTCAATGGCTTTGTCGTTTTTGTTGATCAGGTCGAAGCACAGCGACAAATTGTAGAGGCTGAGATCGTCCTCAGGGTCGTTTCTCAGCACTTCCTTGTAGTGCTTGATGGCCAGTTCGTAGTTCCCGATGTTTTGGTATTCGTTGGCGAGGTGTACGAGGACCTCTTCGGGAAATTCGTGGCGGGAATAGGCCTGTTTAAAGAGTCCGATGGCCTTTTGGTGCTGTCCTTGTTTGGAGAAAATCGCTCCCCGGGCCATGAGCAGTTCCGGGTTTTCTGGATCGAGGTGCTCCGCCTTGGTCAGGGCTTCCAACGCCTCGTCTACCTTGTCGGCAGCGGTGAGGAACTGGGCTCTGCGCAAAGGGAAAACCGACGAATACGGATGTTGGTCTTCGGCGCGCTCAATGGTTTGAAGCGCCTTGTTCAGTTTGCCGGTATCGTAGTAATAGTCGGAAATCTGTTCGTACTCGTCGGCGTCGAAGAACTGGGTACGCCCTTCTTCGATCATCTCCTCGTAGCGACGCACCAACGCTTCGAGGCCGGGATCGTCGTATTCTTCCATGCGCAGTGGGGTTGAGGTTGGCTTTCGAAAAATACCGCCGAGCCTCGCTGCAAAGGTAGCTCAGCCCAGTCGTTTTGAACCGCTTTGTGAACAGTTCGAGACCGCATGTGCTGCACGGGGCAGGCCTATCTTTGCGGCATAGTTGCGACACCATGACGTTGATTCGTTCCATTTCGGGTATTCGAGGCACCATAGGAGGCAAACCGGGCGAAGGGCTGAGTCCGCTCGACGCGGTCCGCTATGCTTCTGCCTACGCGCGTTGGGTTGTCGAATCGTTTCCGGGTCGCCGCCCCAAGGTGGTGGTGGGTCGGGACGCGCGTTTGTCCGGTCCTATGCTGATGCCCATGGTGGTTCAAACCCTGCGCATGAGTGGGATTGACGTTGTCGATGCGGGTCTTTCAACCACGCCAACCATCGAAATGGGGGTGGTGTTCGAAGGGGCTCAAGGGGGCATCATTATGACCGCTTCCCACAATCCCCGCCAGTGGAACGCCCTCAAGTTGCTCAACCACAAAGGAGAGTTCATCTCGGCCGCAGAAGGGGCAAAGATTTTGGCTTGGGCCGAAGCCGACGATGTTCACTATGCCGACGTCGATGGATTGGGAACCTTGCGGACCACCGACGATTTGCTCGATCGCCATATTCAGGCCATTCTATCCCTCGATTGGGTAGACCGTGACGCTATTGCCCGAGCCGACTTCAAGGTAGCGGTAGACGCGGTCAACTCGTCGGGTGGCATAGCCGTTCCCGCGCTGTTGCGGGCTTTGGGCGTGCAGCGCATCGAAGAAATTCACTGCGAACCCCACGGAGAATTTGCGCACAACCCCGAACCCCTTCAAGCGCATCTGGGTGATTTGCTCTCGCACACCGCCCAAACGGGGTGCGATCTCGGCATAGCCGTCGATCCCGACGTCGATCGATTGGCCTTGGTCACCGAGCAGGGCGTGCTCTTCGGAGAAGAATACACCCTCGTAGCCTGTGCCGATTATGTGCTGTCTCAAGAAAAAGGTCCTGCAGTTTCGAATCTCAGTTCTTCCCGCGCGCTCAGCGATGTTTGCGCCCGGCACGGGGTCGACTATTTTGCTTCGGCCGTGGGCGAAGTCCATGTGGTAGAGCAAATGAAGAAAGTTGGAGCCGTTATTGGTGGAGAAGGGAATGGGGGAGTCATCGTTCCACGGCTTCACTACGGGCGAGACGCTTTGGTCGGCATCGCTTTGTTTTTGACACATTTGGCCAAAAGCGGTCAGCGGTGCTCTGAGCTCCGGGCGCGTTATCCCGAATACGCCATGAGCAAACAAAAAATTGAATTGGGCCCTGGGGCCGATGCTTCGGCCTTTCTGCAAAAAGCCGCGCTGGCCTTTGCCGACGAGCGGTTGACCACTGTCGACGGGGTCAAGGTGGACTTTAGCGAGGGGTGGGTACATCTGCGCGCTTCGAATACCGAGCCCATTGTGCGGATTTATGCCGAAGCCCCCACGCTCGAACGGGCTGAACAATTCGTAGACCGGGTGCGTCTGGCTATTACGAGCGAATCATGAGCGATTTGGCGACGCATTTTGAGCATTTTCGACAAGGCATTGTCGGGGCCGATCAGCCGATCGAAACGCCTTTTGGAAGGTTTCCCATGGTCTATGCCGATTGGATTGCGAGCGGCAGGCTGTATCGACCCATCGAAGAGCGCATGCTCGATCAATTCGGCCCCATGGTGGCCAATACGCATACCGAAACGAGCTATACGGGCAAATTGATGACACTGGCCTACCACGAGGCCCGGGAACGCATCAAAGCCCATGTGCACGCCGCACCCCACGATGTGCTCATCGCTTGTGGTACCGGCATGACGGCTGCAGTCATCAAATTTCAACGCATCCTCGGGCTCAAAGTCCCCGACCGGTACAAAAACCGGATCGAATACAGATTAGAGGAGCGGCCGTTGGTGTTCATCACCCATATGGAGCACCACAGCAACCAAACCTCTTGGCTCGAAACCACCGCAGAGGTCCACATCAT
The DNA here is from genome assembly GCA_016125155.1 of bacterium. Classification (GTDB taxonomy): domain Bacteria; phylum Bacteroidota; class Bacteroidia; order Flavobacteriales; family Schleiferiaceae; genus WGMI01. The sequence goes on along the minus strand of WGMI01000002.1, from coordinate 51,832 downwards.
TCCGAGCACCCCCGATGGCTTGGTCGACGTGGCGGGTTTTGCGGCCCAACTCGAAAAGGCCCCCAAAAACCGACCGCTTTTTGCAAGCGTTACCGCTTGTTCCAATGTGACCGGCATCGAAACACCCTACCGCGACATCGCCCGGCTCATCCACCGCAAAGGAGGCCATTGTTTTGTCGATTTTGCGTGCAGCGCCCCCTATGTGGACATCGATATGCATCCCGCCGACCCCGAAGAACGGCTCGATGCGGTGTTTTTCTCAACCCATAAGTTTCTCGGAGGACCCGGCACTCCGGGGATGTTGATTTTCAATTCAGAGCTCTACCACAACGAGGTGCCGGATCACCCGGGTGGGGGAACGGTATCATGGACCAATCCCTGGGGTGGTCACCGCTATTTCGACGACATCGAAACCCGAGAAGACGGGGGGACTCCCGGTTTTTTACAGACCATTCGCGCCGCCTTGGCCATCGACCTCAAAGAGCAGATGGGCACCGACCGGATCCGAGCCCGCGAGCACGAATTGCTCGAGCGCTTTTGGAAAGCCACCGAGGGCATTCCCGGATTGGTTTTTCTCGCTGGTCAACACAAAAAGCGGCTGGGAGCCATTTCGTTCTACATCGAAGGACTGCACTTCAACCTCGCGGTTCGGCTGCTCAACGACCGGTTTGGCATCCAAAGCCGGGGGGGATGCTCGTGCGCGGGCACCTATGGCCACTACTTGCTCAACATCGATCAGGACACCAGCCGGACCATTACCACCTCGATTGACCACGGTCACTTGATTGACAAACCCGGATGGGTGCGCCTTTCGATACACCCCACATTGCGAGAGGCCGAAATCGACTTGTTGGCGCATGGTCTGCGGGAAATCAGCGCGCATTGGAAGGAATGGGCGTCTGATTACGCCTATGTACCCCACACGAATGAATTTGCCCACCTATCCGATGGGGTTGATGAGCGCGAACGGGTGCGGTCGTGGATGCATCTGTAAGACTGTACTTCGACCACGCGGCCACAACACCTCTGCACCCCGACGTAGGGCAGGTCATGGCCGATGCTTTGGGGCGTTTTGGCAACCCCTCTAGTTTGCATTCCTTCGGTCGAGAAGCCAAGACTTCCATTGAGTTCGCGCGCAGCCGTTTGGCTTCCGATTTGGGGTTGAGCCCCTCGGAGGTCTTCTTCCACAGTGGGGCCACCGAAGGGCTCTACAGCCTCTTGCACCACGCCATTGTCCGAAGAGGCATCTATACGGTATGGACCAGCCGCATCGAGCACCACGCGGTTTTGGACAGTTTGGAGACCTTTGCCGCTCAAGGCGCCATCCGCCTGCGGTTCTTTGAGAACGACCGCCTCGGCAGACTGGACTGGGAGCGAGAAACAGGGGCCGATGCCAAAGGCCCGGGCGTTTTGTGGATGGTGATGCTCTACAACAACGAAATCGGCAACCGGAACCCCATTGAACGCATCGCGGCGCATTGCGCATCGACGGGTACGGCCTTGTTCTGCGATGCCGTGCAAGCGGTCGGGCTCGACCTTCCCCTTTGTACCGAACACCCCGGGATCGATGGCATGGTGTTTAGTGCCCATAAGTTCAAGGGCCCCAAAGGGATTGGTTTCGCTTTGATCCGCAAGAAATGGCAGTACAAATCGCTGTTTCAAGGAGGCGCCCAAGAGCGCGGACTGAGGGCGGGAACCGAAAACACCCCGGGCATTGTGGGGCTGCACAAGGCGTGGGAAATCGCTCAAACCGGAGCCGAAGCGCGCAGAGTACACCTGCACGGACTTCGACAACTGTGGTTGGAGGCAGCACGGGAACAGGGGTGGGGGCTCAACGGCGATTTTCAGGCCCCGGATGTCCATCCCGGCATTCTCAATCTCCAGGTTCCTTACGCGGGACGCACCGCGGTATTGTTGTTCAAATTGGACCTGATCGGGTTGGCGGTGTCTGAGGGAAGTGCCTGCACTTCAGGCAGTAGCCAAGGTTCGCACGTCATAGAAGCCCTGGGGGTGAAACGCTCTGGCTGGGCCGATTTACGGATCTCGATGGGGGCCGAAAACACGGTCGGAGAGGTGGGGGAGGCCGTCACCCGACTGAGGTCGGTGCTGAACGACCACTGAGCCCAGTTCACTCTATTCGATGCTGCCGGAGTCTTCTTCGTCGCTGATTACCACGGCCGTCTCTTCGGGCGGACGATAGCCAAACAGCTTCTTCTCTTTGATGATGGTGTCTACATAGGGCGGCAGACAATCTTCCCAACCCGATTGGCCCTTGCGGATTTGTTGGAGCGTTGTCCTCGAGAAAATGTGCAGTACCTCGGGGTCGTAGGTGGTAATGTCCTTCAAACGGTGGTTGAAGGTGAGGTATTCGAACAAAGGCTTGAGGCGGGGGTGGATGCGCAAATTCTTCAAATTCTCCAGCGGCTCATTTTTCGATGACTGAGAGGGATAGATGTACATCTTCAGGTCGTTCGAAAACAAAACCCCCATGGCTTCCAGCGTGCCTCCAGTCAAATCGCGGTAGTACTTCTCGTTGAAGACCTCCTTGAGATTGGCCATCCCCATAATGAGACCGGTGCGCATCTTGGTATACCGGCTGAAGTACTCCACGAGGCGGAAATATTCCTGGTAGGTGGAAATCAACACCGTTTGCCCCAGAGAACACAGAATTTCCGCCCGATCCAAAAAGTCCTGTTCGTCGATATCGCCTTCGGAGCGCAGGTTGTTGAGCGTGATTTCAAACAACACCACCACATTCTCTTTCTCCACCTTTTTCTCCTTGACAAACAGGGTGTACCCTTTCTGGAGCATGTCCATATTGACCTTGGTCACGGGGCGAAAACTCCCGCGCATAGCGAGAATGTTCTTTTTGTACAGCAGGGCTGCAGGCAAAATATTCTTTCCGTCCGGGCCAAAAATGACGGCATCGGTCATGCCGTTCCGAATGAGTTGCAGGCTCATCAACCGGTTGTCGACGTTCTGAAAATCGGGACCGCTAAAGTTGATCATGTCGATCTCGATGCGGTCTGGAGATAAATTGTCGTAGAGCGAAAGCAGCAGTTCTTTGGGATTGTGCAGGTAGTGAAACACCCCGTAAATAAGGTTCACGCCCATTTCACCTATGGTTTCCTGCTGCAGCTTGGCGTCGTTTTCGCGCATCCGAATGTGGAACACCACATCGTTCGGCTCCCGGTTGGAGCGGCTCTGAAACCGAATCCCCATCCAGCCATGGCCTTTAAAACTCTTGCTGAAGTTGATGGTCGCCACCGTATTCGCAAAGGCGAAAAAGCAGCGATCGGGGTGGTTGGTGTTGTCGAGGCGCTGCAGGATCAAGCTGTACTCGTGGTCGAGCATTTTGTGCAACCGATCTTCGGTTACGTAGCGCCCATCGGGTTCTTTGCCGTAAATGGCATCCGAAAAATCTTTGTCGTAGGCCGACATGGCCTTGGCGATGGTTCCTGAGGCCCCACCCGCTCGAAAAAAATGGCGGACGGTTTCCTGTCCGGCCCCGATTTCGGCAAAGGTGCCATAAATATCGAGGTTGAGATTGATTCTCAGGGCTTTCTGAGCCGGGGTAAGCGCAAATCGGTCCTTCATGGGGACAGGGGGATATGCGCAAAAGTAAGGCATGCCTTGGGCGGTTAGGCCTTTGTTGGCTTGATTTTAAGAGGTTTTTGATCGACTAACTTGCGGGGGCAAACGAGATGGATACCCACTTTCCAAACCGCTCCTATGGGCGCATCACCGCTCTGGGTACGGGAACCTCTCAAGGGGTTCCCGTGGTCGGATGTCGCTGTGCTGTGTGCACAAGTCAGGATCCGCGCGACCGCCGGCTGCGCAGCAGCGCTTTGGTCGAATTGGGCGAGACCGTGTTCCTGATCGACGCGGGGCCAGACTTGCGCGCACAATTGCTCCGATCTGGGGTTGAGCGCATCGATGCGGTGCTTTTTACCCACGAACACCAGGACCACACCGCGGGGTTGGACGATTTGCGACCGCTCTATTTTGCCCAAAATCAACCGATTCACTTGTACTGTAGCGAGTCGGTGGAACGCAGGTTGAGGCAGCAGTACGCCTATGTCTTTGAAAATGCCGACTATCCCGGTGTTCCCCAGTTCGAATTCCACCGCATTGGTCCGGGAAAACAAACGGTGGCTGGGGTGGACATCAACGTGCTTCCGCTATGGCACGGGTCCATGCCTGTGCTCGGATTTCGGTTCGGTCCTATGGCTTATTTGACCGATTTCAATCGGATTGAGCCTGAAGTGTATCGTGAATTGGAGAAACTTGACTTTTTGGTGATCAGTGCATTACACAAAGAGCCCCATCACAGCCACTGGCACCTTGATGGAGCCTTAGAATGTGCCCGGTGCATTGAAGCGCCCGAGGTTCGCCTGACCCATATCAGCCACCGGATGGGACTATACGATGCGGTCAACCCCGGACTACCGGAAGGGGTGCAATTGTGGTACGACGGAGCGGTGTGGGAGTTGAAATAAATAGCCCGCCGAAGCGGGCTACCGTAGCGAAGGGGGGAATCGAACCCCCGACCTCAGGGTTATGAATCCTGCGCTCTAACCGTCTGAGCTACCTCGCCGAAAAAACACGACCGACAATGGAGACCCATCTTGGCCGTCAAACGGGCGGCAAAGATACATTTTTGGATTGCTTGGGTAGAGCGATTTTGTCGACTTCGCAAAAAATCTGCGTTTCAGTGGTCGGTCTTTTTCTATATTGCCCGCTCAAGACCGTTTAAAAACCCTCGATGTCCGAAAAGAAGATCCTCGAACTCGAATATCCTGTCAAGGCTTCGGCCTCCATGCTGTATCCCTTCCTCTCAACCCCAAGCGGGTTGTCGGAGTGGTTTTGCGAAGACGTCAATTCCCGGGGCGAAATTTTTGAATTCATTTGGGAAGGCAGCGAAGAAACCGCCCGGCTGTTGATGAAAAAGAACGATCGCTTTATTCGTTTTCGCTGGCTGGCCGACGAAGAAGCTGGAGACAAGAGCTACTTTGAATTTCGCATCGTCGTCGACGAACTGACCAACGACACATCCCTCATTGTTCTCGATCACGTTCGACCGGAAGAAGAAGAAGAAACCCGTTTGCTGTGGCACAGCCAAGTGCAACAATTGCTCCACGTAGTCGGTTCATGAAGATTTGGAGGGCCTACGCACCCTGGCTTCTGGCGCTCAGTTTGGGTTGGATGATCTTGGAATGGAAATTCGGCAAGCTCGGTGGCCACCTCTGGCTGAATGGATTTCGATCGCCAATAGCCGATTACGCCTTCGCCCTATTAACCCGTGGGGGGGAAGTGGGGGTCATCGTGCCTGTATTTCTCCTCACCGCTTATGGAGCCTCCTGGCGGGCCGCTCTATCCGTTGGAATCAGCGCATTGGTCGTGTTGGTCGTCGTCGGAATGCTCAAGAATTACGTCTTTCCCGATGCGCTTCGCCCGACGGGATTGATTGATCCAAGGGCTTTGCATCTGGTGGAAGGGGTGAAGATGCACCGCAACCACAGTTTCCCGTCGGGGCATACCATGGCGGGTTTTGCGTGGACTTTTGCGTTGGCGTCGGCCATCCACAATCGTTGGACTTTCTACACCATGCCCATGGCGGCCACGCTGATCGGGCTATCGAGAATCTACCTCAGTCAGCATTTTTTAGTAGATGTGGTGATAGGGGCCTGGTTGGGCTGTCTGATCGCTTGGGGGGTCGGTCGATCCATCGAACAAATGCGAGCCCCGTGGTTGGACAAGGCCCTCTTCAGGCGTCGATAAGGGCAGCAGTTTGTTCCCCCACCGAAGCGCCGATGGCTATGCCCATGCCCCCGAGTCGCACCCCGCACACCACCCGGGCGCTCATCTTTTCAACCAATACCGCTTTTTCGTTTTGGGCGCCGAACCCCATGATTCCGGCCCAGGATTCCGATACCAAAGGGGCCAAACCTGGACTGAGGTGCCTCCGAAGAAATTGCTCCAGGTGTTTTTGAACTTGAGCGGTCGTCACTAAACGAGCCGTTGATTCGGCTTGTCGAAACTTGTGCCTCCCCCCGCCCAGAAGGATGCGGTCTCCGACGTTTCGGAAGTAATAATACCCTTTGTGGACATGATAAATGCCCTTCAATCCCAAGCCTGAGATCGGTTCGGTTATAAGCACTTGGGCCCGTGCTGGCTGAATGGATGCTTCCGGCCACAATTGTCGGGCAAATCCATTGGTGCACAGCGCCAGGTTCCGGGTTCGGAAACGCCCTACTTCGGTATCAACCCACACACCCCATCCTGCGTCTTCATAGTCCACGACCTTGAGGCCGTGGAGCAACTCAATGTCCTTTTCGCGGGCCAATCTCATCAGGCTGTGCAGGGTGCGCCCCGTATCGATTTGGCCCTCAAAAGGGAGTCGTATTGAACGCGCAAAGCCCTTCAGCCCAAGTTCGACGGGAATTTTGGCCTCCACCTCGAATGGCGGGGCGCCAAAGACGTCTTTCAACACCTGATTCAACTCCGAAAGCCGATTTTCGACCGCATCCAAAGGGTCGAGGGCTTGGGAGCGAAAGAGTTCGCGTCCTCCCAAGGGCTCGTAGCCCATGTTTTTGGGACCCAATAGATTGACCAGCTTCTGAAAACCTGTCCAACGCTGTTCCACCCGTTTCCACACCGCCTCGGGTGCAGAGGATTCCATATCGTCCAAGAGCTCCGAGGGACTGCCATAGCAGGCAAATCCAGCATTGCGTGTACTGGCACCCAACCCAATAGGAGCGCGCTCCAACACCAATATCCTCGAGCGCGGAAAGCGTTTCTGGTACGACAGGGCCGTTGTCAGTCCGACCAATCCACCCCCGACCACAACCAGATCAAGGTTGCGAAACCAGGTTTCCTTCTCCCAAAAGCTCAGCATTTAGGCCATATCCTGCGACAGCTTTCCCCGAGTGGTGAGTACGCGGTCGGCCCCAAAAATCAAGACGGAATAAAACGCGGTGGCGGCGACAAAACTGCCCAAAAAAGGAAGGCCCGCGATATAGCACGCCAAAAGGCCGGCATAATCGGCCGAATACGCAGGTGAGCCCATCCATACGCCAAAATTGGACAAGAGGTAAAATACCACCGAGCCCAAAACCCCCATGCCCAATACTTTGGCGGCTTGATACAGGGGTGTCGCAAAGCCCATCACGCAAAGGGGCAAAAGAGAAACATAGACCCAGAGCATGCCACTGTGCAATCCGAGGATTAAATCAGTCAAGAACATGGCCAATAAGGGCACGAGTACTCCTAAACTGCGGGGTTGCAACCGTGCACCTGCGAACAGGGCTACGGCACCAATAGCGGTAAAATTCGGAGGATGTGGAATCAATCGGGTAAACATCCCGACCAAGATCAATACCAAGGGAAGAGCCAACCGCAAGTTGCGGAACGAGGGTTGTGTTTGGGTAGACGAGGACATGGTTCAAAAATAAAGCGGAATCGCGGAGTGCTCTACTTTTTCCTCGGGATGTAACGATGGTAAGTTCCATCTGTATTCAGCACCAACAAAATTTCTGTTTCTACTGGTTCTACCGGGGTCTGGGGTTCCGCCTCTGAATTTTTTACCGGAGGTAATTCTTCCGTACGCGGGGCTACGACCTCGACTTCCTCCGTTTGAAGAACTGGGGGCGAAGAGAGCGCACGTTCTTTTCCAAGGAGCAACCAGTACAAATCGAGTTCTTCAAAAGCGGCAGCCATTTTCTCGACCATGGCCAAACTCGGTTTGTTTCTTCCGCTCAACACGTGCGAAAGAATCGAGCGATTCAATCCGATGGCATCCGCAAACTCCGATTTGCTCATTCCCTTATGCTCTATGAACTCGAGCATGCGAAGGGTTAGGGGGTCCGCTCCTTCCATTTCACTGAAATTTAGAATTGTAAAAATCGAAAATTTGCACTGAAAGACTCAGGTGTAATCCAAATAGATTAAGTGTGAACTTATAATTTAAGTTAAGCGCGCTAAAAATCAGAATTACAATTAAATAGATTTAATTATAGATTTAGTCAATGGTGTGATATGGCTTTAAAAATCGATATCTCGCGCCCACAGTGTTTCCCCCTGGGCGTTGACAATTTCTATCTGAAGTGTCCGCGCTTTGTAAGTCCCCCCGAATTTGAGGAGTCCGAAATTGTTCTCATTGACCAACGTGCCTTCTACACGATGTTCGTTTTCCTCGCTGTAGTCTTTGCCCTTGGTCGATGAGGTCAAAGGGCTGCAGGTTAAATCGTAAACTATGGTTCCCTTGGGGAGAACTACACGAGAAAGTTCAGTGTGATGTCGATCTCCAGTCACAAACACCACTCCCCGAATGCCTTCTTCGTCGATTCTGTGCAGCAAATAGGACTGTTCCTGTTCATAGACTGCCATGTTTTCGTATTTCGCTAGAGTATTGAGTACCTGGCTTCCACAAGCGACGATTTTAAAAGGGGCCCGGCTGTATTTCAAATTGTCAATCAGCCAGTCAATTTGGCTTTTCCCCAGCATCTGTCGCCCTTCAATCAAGTCAGGGCTGCTGCGCCAAGTGCGGTTGTCGAGCAGGATAAAGTCGATGCCGTCTCTGTTGAAATATCCGGTCTGATCCTTGGGGTGGTGCGCGCCATAGACCGAATTGGCCCAAAAAAGGCGGAAAGCCTCGGTGCTCCAATTTTTATACGGGTAGGAACCCACGGCATCGTTGGGCCCAAAGTCGTGGTCGTCCCAAATCGCCTGATGACTGCAGGTTTGGAGCAATCGCTGCATTTCGGGTACATTGCGGCTGTGCGTATACCGATGGAGTACACCGCCTCGGCTACCAAAATCGGCAGGGCGGAGGTAGGTGTTATCGCCCAACCACAACATGACCTCGGGTTGTCGATCTGCTATGCGCTCAAAAATCGCAGGGTTTTGTCCGTAGGGCTTGCCCGGTCGGTCCAATGCGGGTTCGTTGATGTAGGTACAGCTCCCCAGAGCCAGTTCCCATGCGGGAGGATCCTTTCTAAATGCCCAGTCCTCCGGCGTTCGAAAGCTGTAGCCTCCAAGGGTCTTCACTTTCTTATCCGAGGCTCTTTTCCTCACCTCGAATTTATAATTGTAAACCGTATTAGGGGAAAGGCTATCGAGGGTGAAATGAAGTGTGTATCCATCGGGCTTTACTGCCTCCAGCGTTTGGCTTCGACGAGGTCCATTATCGGTCTGATACACGACCGTTACCGTAGACGATTCACTCATTTGTAGCCATATGCGCGCCTCTTTCATTTCGAGGGCTCCAAGCATCGGACCAGAAAGGATGGTGGGCGCTGTTTGGGCCTCCAGCACAGGAGCCAAGGCGATATAGACACCCGAAAAGAACGCTGCGGCAGACTTGAGAGGGGAGTAAATCATGGACTAAATTTCTTTATCGATCTTCCCAATGGTGTTAACTCGGTGTAAATAAAAGCAGGTTGGTGTGGATCAAGTTGATTATCAAAGCTATTTGAAAGTAATCAAGAGGACAGACCCGGGACGATACAACTTGCCCGAGGCCTTTCATCAGCGCATTTCGCAGCTTTATGGAGCAAAGACTCATGCCTTATCAGAAGAGGGAAGACCCTTGATGACTTGGGAGTGGGGAATGGGCTCAACCCGCGTTTTAGCGTGGAGTCAAATGCATGGGAATGAAAGCACCGGCACCCGTGCTTTGGAAGGAGTCCTATCTATATTGCATCAATCGAAGGATGTTTACATAAGTAAATTGAAGGAGCGTATTAAACTGAGAGTTCTTCCGATGATCAATCCCGACGGAGCCTACCGTTGGACCCGGCGAAACGCCCTCGGCATTGACATCAATCGGGATGCTCGAAAACAAGTCAGTACCGAAGCCCGCTTCTTAAGCAAACAGATCACAGAATTTAAGCCTCATTACAGCCTCAATCTTCACGACCAACGAAGCTTGTTTCGATTGGGGCAAAGCGCAGTACCCACCACGTTGGCCTTGGCCATCCCTCGCTTATACACAATCAACCCCAATGCCGAGCAAGGGCGATTGCGCGCCGTTCATTGGGTAGAACGTCTATTGACAAATGTAAATTCTTTAAAAAGATCATCCTGGGGCTTGTTCGATGAGTCGTATTATCCGACCGCGTTCGGAGAATGGGCTCAGGAGCAAGGATCGGGAACCGTGCTGATCGAATCTGGCATCAAGGGAAGCGATTTTCTCCGAAACCAGAGCGTTGAAGAGCTCGGTTTCGTGATTCTTCAACTGCTTTTCTCCTTAGAGAACGCGATGGAAACCGCTGGCATCGAAACCGAGGGGGTGCTTCGCCTGGGTTTACAGCAGAATCAAATCGGCTTGTACGATTGGGTAGATCGGTCTGCTGCAGTTGAATGGAAGGGCAATAGGATTCTGACCGACCTCGGATGGCGGTATGTCGAGAAACTGGTTTCAGGGGAATTGGTAGGCGAGGCACTCTTGGCGGAAATGGGGGATTTAACCGGTGCTGTTTCGCGCAACGAGATCAGCGGACGATTCCTGCGCTTGAGCCCCGATGAATCTCCAGGTCCGGGGTTGATCCGAGCTTGGGAAGCGGTATCCGACCCCAATTCGTCGTTTCTGTAAGGAATTCGATTCTGTGGGGAAGGGCGCCCCGTTTCCGGGGCGCCCCGCGCTTCACTGTGCGGTGTTCTGTGGATGGAACAAGACCACTTCGTTCGCGACGACTTCGGTGACGTATTTCTTCTCGCCATCTTTTTCGTACGACCGATTGACCAAGCGTCCGCTCACGGCCAACGCCTGTCCCTTGGTCACATTCTTCTCGACATACTCCGCATTCCGACCCCATGCCACCACGTGGTGCCACTGCGTCTCAGTTACACGCTCCCCTTTTTGGTTTTTGTAGTTTTCATTCGTGGCTATGCTCAGGGTTGCCAACTTTCCATTTTCCCCAAACGTTTTGATTTCGGGATCCGCCCCCGTGTTTCCAATGAGGGTCACTTGGTTTCGTACACTGTTCATGACATTGCTGATTTGACACAAATGTGCGAAATGAAAGAATAGTATTATATTTTTAACTACTTTTAATCGATTGTAACTACTTCGGCTTTCTCATTACAAGGTGTGAATCATCTCTAAAAATCATGTTGTCCGATACAAAGTCGACTTGTCTCGATTGTGGGGCCCTTCTCAAAGGACGATCGGATCAAAAGTTCTGTAGCACTGAATGTAGGAATTCCTACAATAATGCACGCCGAAGCCGAGAAGCATCAGTTCGCAACATCGATCGGATTTTGCATTCAAATCGGGCGTTGTTGGTTGAAGTGTGTGTCGATCAAGAGGTGGTCATTTCCTCTTTCTTACTTAAAAGCAGGGGATTTCAGGAAGATTTCATCACACATCGAACGGGAGACCCGGACTGGCCTTGGGGTGTATACGAATTTGAGTGGCGATTGATTTCCCCGAATCAGATCGAAGTGCGAAGGTCGAAGTGAGCCGGTGCCATCGAAGATTGGGCTTTCCCGATTATTTTTGTGCCCCTTTTGCCTCTTTAGCTCAGTTGGTAGAGCAACGCATTCGTAACGCGTAGGTCGCGGGTTCGAGTCCCGTGAGAGGCTCTTCAAGGCATCTGGAATGAGAAAAGCTTCTGTTCTTCAGAGGCTTTTTTGTTTCAGGAGATGGGCGCACTCCAAAAAAAAGGCCGGGAGTTCCGGCCTGAAAGGGTGGTGCGGATGAAGGGACTCGAACCCCCATGTCTTGCGACACTGCCGCCTGAAGACAGCGCGTCTACCAATTTCGCCACATCCGCGGATAATGGGGCGCAAATTTAGCGATTTATTATGGGTATCAGGTTTTTTTAGTTGAGCGGGATTCCTCAGGAGTGTAATTTTTCTTTAAAAATCTATCAGTTAATGAGTTATTAGGTTTATTATCAGGGCAAATCATCCTCTTTCAATGGAGCTGTGTACCGCCCCCTCATTTTTTTTTTTGTTCTTTTTGCTGGTTTGCTCATTTTGTTAGATTTCTTTCTATTTTAGCATTGTCAAAATCCAATCGGCATGCTTCAACATCATTTAAAGGTTCTTCGGAAGCGAGAAGGTCTTACTCAAGCAGCTCTTGCAGAACGACTTGGCTTGAGCCGAGCCGTTGTTGGCGCCTACGAGGAGGGCCGGGCCGAGCCTGCACTCAAGACCCTTCAGCATATGGCCGCGCTCTTTCGATGCACCCTCGACGAACTCGTTTCAGGGGTTCAGGGGGCGCCTAGCGAACCCGATGCTTCAGGGCGGAACCTCCGGGTATTGCCCGTGGCGGTAGACGCCGAGGGCGAAGAACACATTTCGCTGGTCCCGATCAAAGCGGCTGCCGGATACGCCCATGGGTACGGAGATACGGAGTTCATCAAAAATCTACCGCACTTTCGCATGCCCTTTATCGAGCTGTCGCCCAAGCGGAGTTACCGGGTCTTCCAAATAGAGGGGGAGAGCATGCTGCCCGTTCACCCCGGGTCGTATGTGCTGTGCGAATATCTGGCCGATTGGAACGACATCAAGAGCGACGAATGCCATGTGGTCCTTACCCGGGAAGAGGGCGTGGTCTACAAACGCGTGGTCAATCGACTGCGGGAAGACGGAACCCTGTTGATGAAATCCGACAACCCGAAGTTTCGCCCCTTCGTACTCTCCGCCTCGGAGGTATGCGAAGTGTGGAAGGCAAGGGGGTACGTCAGCTTTCGACTTCCCGAGCCCGGAGAGGGATCCGATGGTCTGCGCCACGTCAGCGAGGTTCTGGACGAAATCCGCGGCGATTTGCGCACCCTCAAACAAAACCTGATTCACTGATCCGAAGCGGTCGAAGCCCAGGTCCTACTGCGCGCTTCGAAAGAAAGAATACCTTGTTTAATCCCTATTGCAGCCCTTTATGTGCGGACGCTATACCACTGTGAGTCGAATCGAGGAGGTCGAATCGCGCTTTGCAGCTCGGTTTGAAAAGCCCGGGCTCTTTCTTTCGAGTTCCAATGTGGCTCCGGGAGAATCGGCTCCGGTCATCCTTTCGGGGCGCCCCGAAGTCATTCAACTGCTCCGGTTCGGGCTTACGCCTTTTTGGGCCCAGAAGCGAATGCTCCTGATCAATGCACGGGCCGAAGGAGACCACAATCCCGACAACGACCCCTTGTATGCGGGCGCGGCCGGAATTTTCCAAAAGCCCTCCTTTCGAAAACCCATCCGAACCCAGCGCTGCCTGGTGCTGGCCGACGGATTTATCGAAGGACCGGAAAAGGAAAAACTCTCCAAGCCGTACCTCGTGCGTCGCGCATCAGGCGATGCACTCTTCGCCATGGCGGGAATTTGGGACCACTGGACCGATCCGGTAACCGGGGAAATCCTCCACGGCTTTTCCATCATCACCACGGCCGCCAACGATCTCCTCCTGCAAATCGGACACCACCGGGCCCCCTTGATTTTGCCCCGGGAACTCGAGCGCGAATGGTTGGACGAAAGAATCCCCACCGAAGCGCTGTCCGAATGGTTTAAGCCCTTCGACGCGTCCTCTTTTGTCGCGTGGCCCATCCGCCCCGACATCAAAAAACCCCATCTGAAATCCATGGAATTGCTGTCTCCTATAGGGGACATCCTCGGAGCAAGCAAGACTTTTGTCGCCCGCGAACAGCTCGAACTCCAGGGAATGGGGCACAGTTCGGCCCGGGTCCGGCGGATGCGTCAGGACGATAAAGTTTCTCAGCCAACCCCGGATTCCGCTTCTTAAATGCTTTCGATTTTTACTTGAATTGAAGAGATTTAAAAGACACAAAACAAGCTTTATGAGTCGAAGGATATGGGTTAATCTGAGCATGGTAGACGCCCGTCCGGGAGGGGTGGGGCGGTATTCGATCCGTTTGCTCGAGGCACTCAAAGGGAGTTCCATGGCCTCCAAAATGGTCTTGTTGCTTCCGGAGGGGCTGGATAGCCTGCGTTCTACCGCATTCGATGGTTTTGAAATTGCATCCATTCCCGCCCAACTCCGGGGCGATCTGTTTCCCCGAACGGCTCCTTTTTATCGCTTTGCCTGGAACCGTTGGGGATTGAATCGATGGGTCGGCAAGCGCGATTTGATCTATGCCCCGAGCAGTCATGGCGCGATCCAGCTCGCTCCTCAAACGGCTTTTACCATCCACGACACCCTGGCCTTGGCCTTTCCCGACCAGCACAAACTCCAGCACCGCTATTTCAAGAGCAAGGTGGCCCCCATGGCGCGAAAAGCCCGCAGCCTAATCTCGGTTTCCGCGTTTTCCGCCTCCGAAATCCGACAGCGGTTTGGTCTGAACCCCGACCACCCCGTCCACATTGTTCCCCCAGCCGTAGACGACACCCTGATTCCCGAAGTCTGGAGCGATGTTCCCGAGCGCTTTTTTTTGGTGGTAGGCGCCACCTATCCGCACAAAAACATCGACGTGGTGCTCGATGCGCTGCGGAAAGAGTCGTGCCGATCGATGAAACTCCTGATTGCGGGCGCCGGGCTCTCCTATGGACAAGCTCTGCGCAAACGGGTCGAGGCCGACCGAGCGCTCTCTCAACGGGTGCAATGGGCACCCTATCTGAGCGAGGGGCAAATGCGTTTTTTGTTTTCAAAGGCCGAGGCCTTGCTCTTTCCGAGCGTTTACGAGGGGTTTGGAATGCCGGTCGCAGAGGCCGTTCACTGGGGGCTCAAGGTGTTGGCCTCCGATATTCCCGTGCTGAGCGAATGTTTTGGCCCGCACATCGAGAAACTGCCCCCGCACAACCCCGATGCCTGGGCCGAAGCGCTGATCCGAACCTGGGGGAGCGGGATTCGACCGCAGGGGATTTCGCTCTACCGCTGGAGTGACTCTGCTGTGCAACTCGAATCGGTCTTATGCCACGCCCTCGAAACATGAACGGATCTACTCCTTCTTCGCGCAAGGCTTCTCGACCTCTGCGCATCCTCGTAGTGGCCAATACGTTCCCCCCAGAAGAGCAGGGCGGGGGCGGAAGGGTGGCCGGCGACTGCGCCCTTGGCATGCGTGCTCTGGGGCACGAAGTGACTGTACTCACCACCCGGCTGCCCTCGAAGTCTTGGCGCATGTTCCCCCAGCCCGAAACCTGGAACGGATGTGCGGTGTATCGGTGGTATCCCCCCAATGTCTACCCCCTCCGAAAGGCCTGGGGAAAACCGGCCTGGCTCAAGGCATTGTGGACGCTGTGGGATGCCGTCAATCCGCTGTCTCGCTGGATTGTGGGGCGTTGGATTCGAACGTGGAAGCCCGACTTAATCGTATCGCACAACCTCAAAGGCATGGGCTATGGATTGCCCTCGCTCTTCGCTCAAAAGGCGGCCTATGTGCACGTACTCCACGACGTGCAATTGATCGAACCCAGCGGCATTCTCTACGCGGGCCGGTTCGGGAGTCACCCCGACCACAAACACGGACCTGGTCTGGCTTCGCGCATCCATACCCGCTTGATGCGCCGGGCTTTCCGAACGGTGCGCAAAGTGGCCGCCCCTTCCGATTTCCTGCTCAACTTTCACGCCGAGCGCGGATTCTTTCCAGATGCAGTCTTAAAAAAGATTCGCAATCCGGTCGAAATACCGGAGGGAGAAGGCGTTCCCGAACGCTTACTGTTTGCAGTCGGAGCCAGTCGCTACAAAGGACTGCCCGAAGTCCTCGAACTGTGGGATCGACTCCATTGGACCGACTGGACCTTGGCGGTGGCCGGGGGGGGAGACGCCCTCGGAATGCTGCAACAAAGAGCAGAATCCGATCCGCGCATTCGGGTACTCGGCAACCTCCATCGAAATGCGTATTTCGAACAACTCAAACGGGCGGGCATCCTGGTCCACCTCTCCCGCTGCCTAGAGGGCTGGTCGATGGCGATGGCCGAGGCGCGGAGTCTG
Organism: bacterium; assembly: GCA_016125155.1. Lineage (GTDB taxonomy): Bacteria > Bacteroidota > Bacteroidia > Flavobacteriales > Schleiferiaceae > WGMI01. Next base: position 35,955 of record WGMI01000002.1, on the reverse strand, counting down.
GGAATTCCGATTTTGGCGAGCAAAGCCGGAGGGTCAGTCGATTTTGAGGCCGATGGCCACATCGAATGGGTCGATCCCGGCGATCTCGAGGCTTCGGTCCGCGTTGCGGAGCGCTTCCGGCAAGAGTTTGACCAGATACGCCCCTCGGCCCACTTCCCCGATGCCCGGGCCTACGCCCAGTTGCTCTTGGATTGGGGATGGGAGCCCCCGCCCGAATAAGGCATCCGTCGCTCCGGTAGAGACCTTCCTTTCATCTTAGTTAAGTAACAGAAAATCAGGGCACTTCAATAGGTTCCCCAACCTTTCTATCGCCTTTCTTCACCATGTTGCTCCAAACCCACACCCATTTCAGCCTGTGCTATGGCGCGCTCAGCGCGGTGGATTTGCTGCGCGAGGCCGCAGAAAGAGGCTATTCTGAACTGGCCTTGACCGACATCAACAACACCTCTGCGGGCCCCGACTTCGTCCGTCTGGCCCCAAAATTTGGGATTCGCCCCGTGCTCGGCATCGATTTCAGAACCGGGGCCCGACCCGAGTTTGTAGGTCTGGCGCGAAACAACGAGGGCTATGCCGAACTCTGTACCCATTTGAGCGAACGGCTGTGCTCGGGGCGAACCTCCGATCCCCTTCCCGTTTTCCGCCATGCCACCGTCGTGTTTCCCCTCGCGCACTACCGCAATCAACCTCTGGGGCCCGGGATCTACGTCGGTCTGAGGCTCGAAGACCTGCTTGCGCTCCGCCGGGGGCTTATCGCCCTCCCCCCAGAGCACCTGGTGCTGATGCACCCCTTCAGCTTTAGACACCGACGCGATTTCAACGTACACCGCCTGCTGCGCTGTATCGATCTCAACTGTCTGCTGAGCAAATTGCCCGAAGGAGAGGCGGCCTCGGTCAACGACTCCTGGAGATCGGCTTCTGACGTAGAGCAGGCGCTCGAAGGGCTTGATTTTCTCCGATACAACACCCTCCAACTCCTGAGGTCGTGTTCTATCCACTTCGAATTCAGCCCCGGAGACCGACACCACAACCTCAAGAGCTATACCGGCAACGAAGCGCTCGACTTCCGCCTCATGAAGCACCTCTGTGTTCAAAACCTCAGGCTTCGCTACCCCAACCCCGACGCCCGGGTGTTGGAGCGCATCGAAATGGAACTCGACATCATTCGCCAAAAGCGCTTTGTCTCCTATTTCCTCATCAACTGGAAAATCCTGAAATACGCCCGGAGCAAGGGCTATTTCTACGTGGGCCGGGGGAGCGGAGCCAACAGCGCCGTGGCCTATTTGCTGCGCATCACCGATGTAGACCCCATCGAACTCGATCTCTTTTTCGAGCGCTTCATCAATCTGCACCGCATCAATCCCCCCGATTTCGACATCGACTTTTCCTGGGCCGACCGAGACGATGTGACCCGGTTCATCTTTGAGCGGTTTCCACACGTGGCCCTGCTCGGCACCTATGTAACCTTTCAGTTCAAAGGCGTGGTGCGCGAGCTCGGCAAAGTGTTTGGGTTGCCCCCGGCCGAAATCGATAAACTCGGAGAAGCGCGAGCGGGTGGAGCGCTGGCCGCAGACGACCCCACGCGTTGGGTGCTGAGCTACGGGGCGCTGATTCAAGATTTTCCCAAGCATCTCGGGATTCACGCGGGGGGAATTTTGATCACAGACCGGCCCCTGTCGTGGTTTTGCGCCTGCTTTTTGCCCCCAAAGGGCTTTCCAACAGCCCAAATCGATATGGTGGTGGCCGAAGACCTCGGCATCTACAAATTCGACATTTTGAGTCAACGGGGGCTCGGCAAAATCCGCGACGCCCTCGAACTGATCCGGACGACCCGACCCGACATAGCACTTCCGGACATCCACGACATCGGTCCCTTTCGATCGGACCCCCTCATTCGATCGATGTTGAGCGAAGGCCGCGCCATCGGTTGTTTTTATGTCGAATCGCCCGCCATGCGCATGTTGATGCGCAAACTCCGGGTCAACGACTACCTCGGGCTGGTGGCCGCGAGTTCGGTGATTCGCCCCGGAGTGGCCAAGTCCGGAATGATGCGCGAATACATCTTGCGCTACCGAGACCCCCAACGAAGGGCCGAGGCGCATCCACGGCTCCTCGAACTCATGCCCGAAACCTTTGGGGTGATGGTCTATCAGGAAGACGTGCTCAAAGTGGCCCACTACTTCGCGGGGATGAGTCTGGGCGAAGCCGATGTGTTGAGGCGGGGCATGTCGGGCAAATTCCGGGGCAGAGAAGAGTTCGAGAGCGCCCGGCGCGGTTTTTTCGAGGGATGCGCCTCCAAGGGGCACGATGCGGCGTTGAGCGCCGAAGTGTGGCGTCAGGTCGAGAGTTTTGCCGGCTATGCCTTTGCCAAGGGCCATTCGGCTTCGTATGCGGTCGAGAGCTATCAAAGTCTGTATCTCAAGGCGCATTTTCCGCTCGAATACATGGTGGCCACCCTCAACAACGGTGGGGGGTTCTACAGCCCCGAGCTCTATTTGCACGAGGCGCGCATGCTCGGAGCCGAGGTACTGCCGCCCTGCGTCAACCGTTCAGAGGCCTTGTGCAGCCTCGACGGACACCACCTCTATCTCGGCTTGGGGATGCTGAAGGGGTTAGAATCCCAGACCCTGCTCGATGTACTCGAAGAACGCCGCCAAAACGGGGTCTTTGATTCGCTCGAAGACTTGATTCGGCGCGTTCCCATGGGCATAGAACAACTTCGATTGCTGATTCGAATCGGGGCGTTGAGGAGTTTGCACAAGACCAAGCAGCAGTTGCTTTGGGAGGCGTATGCGCTGCTTGGCAGGAGGAGGCCCGATCCCGAACGAACCCTGTTTGACACCCCGAGCAAGCCCTATCGGCTTCCCGAACTCGAGAGCGAGCGCATCGAGGACGCCTACGACGAAATCGAATTGCTCGGCTTCCCCCTTTGCGATCCATTTGATTTATACAGTTTTGATAATGAATTACTCAATGAATCAGATTTAAATAATTACATTAATAAAGAAATCCGCGTAGCCGGCTATCTCGTTACCGCCAAAACCACGCGCACCAGCCGGGGGCAGCGCATGATGTTTGGGAATTTCATCGATCGAAAAGGATTTTTTATCGACACCGTGCACTTTCCGGAAACCGCGGCCCGCTACCCGTTCCGGGGCAGGGGGGTCTATGCCATCCGGGGCAGGGTGAGCGAGGAATTCGACTGTTTGAGCATCGAGGTTCAATCGATGGAAAAGTGCCCCATGCACCCCGATCCCCGCTACCGAGATGCGGTTTTAAAGCGCCCCGAAAAAAGAGTCAAGGCATGAACCCCTCCGACCGCACCATTGTTCATATGGACCTCGACAGCTTTTTTGTCTCGGTAGAGCGGCTGCTCGACCGGCGCCTCGAGGGACGCCCCATCCTGATTGGTGGCACCAGCGGCAGAGGAGTCGTGGCTTCGTGCAGCTACGAGGCCAGGGCATTCGGGGTGCACTCGGCCATGCCCATGCAGTTGGCGCGTCAGCTGTGTCCCGAGGCCGTGGTGATCCGGGGAAACAGCGCCAGCTACAGCGCCCAGTCGCAAAAGGTGACCGAAATTATTCGAGAAGCCGCTCCTTTGTTTGAAAAGAGCTCAATCGACGAGTTTTACCTCGACTTCAGTGGAATGGAGCGCTTTTTTGGCGCCTATCGCTACGCCACAGAGCTCCGACAGCGCATTCGGCGCGAAACCGGGCTTCCCATTTCGTTTGGATTGTCGATCAACAAAACCGTGTCCAAAGTGGCCACGGGCGAGGCCAAACCCAACAACCAAATGAAGGTTGACCGGGGGTTTGAACGCGGATTTCTCGCTCCGCTTCCGGTTCAGCGGCTCCCAATGGTGGGCCAACAGACCTACAAAAGCCTGTCAGAGTTGGGGGTTCGAAAAATTCAAACCCTTCAGGAAATGCCGGTCGATCTGGTCGAGCGCGTCCTCGGCAAAAATGGCCGATCGCTTTGGGAAAAGGCGAGGGGAGAAGACCGCTCGCCCGTGGTGCCCTTCCACGAGCGCAAATCGATTTCCACCGAGCGCACCTTTGACCGAGACACCATCGATGTACACCGATTGCGCGGTCTGCTCACGGCCATGACCGAGAACCTCGCCTATCAACTCCGAAGGGGAAACCGGCTCACCGCCTGCATTACCGTAAAACTGCGCTATTCCGATTTCGACACCCGAAGCCTGCAGGAGCGCATTCCCTATACCGCGGCAGACCACGAACTCATTCCCAAGGCCCTCAGTCTTTTTGAGCGGCTCTATCAGCGTCGTCTGCTCGTGCGCCTCATCGGGATTCGGTTCAGCGAACTGGTGGGCGGGGGGCATCAGATGGACCTGTTTACCGCCGATCAAGAGCGGCTCGAGCTCTACAAGGCGATGGACCAAATGCGCAACCGCTATGGAGACCGGGCGGTGATCAGGGCGTCGGGTCTGGAAGCCCGCACCATAGGCCGAAGCAACCCCTTCAATGGAGACCCGCCCCCTTTGTTGGCCAACCGACGACAATAACAGAAACAAGCATGGACGATACAATGCCTGAAAAACCCGCCTATCTCAAGGGAAAGGGAGCGCAAACAGAAAGTGCCAATCGCTTTCTCCAACACCGATATGTAGACGAAGATACCGGGGCGGTGCACGCAGAACCCGCCAAGCCGACGGCCACCGCGGTATTTCCCAAAACCGTGCTGAACCGGATCACCAGTCCCGATGTGCCAGACGCCTGGGGCCTCAATCCCTATCAAGGCTGTGAACACGGATGCAGCTACTGCTACGCCCGGCCTACCCACGAATACTGGGGCTATGGCCCCGGACTCGATTTTGAGCAAAAACTGCTGTACAAATCCGAGGCCGCCCAACTGCTTCGGCAACACTTCGAAGCCAAAAATTGGACTCCGGATGTGGTGCTGCTCTCGGGCAACACCGATTGTTATCAGCCCCTAGAGCGCACCCTTCGATTGACGCGCAGCCTGCTCGAGGTGTTTGTGGAATACCGAAATCCCCTGAGGATCATCACCAAAAACGCATTGGTCACGCGCGACATTGATCTGCTCTCCACCCTTGCAGCCCAACAACTCGTTCAGGTGACCCTCAGCATCACCACACTGGACGAACGCTTGCGTCAAAAGCTCGAACCCCGCACCAGCACTGCCGCTAAGCGATTGGAGGCCGTGCGCCTACTCAGCGACGCCGGCATTCCCGTGGAGGTGCTCATGGCGCCCGTCATTCCCGGACTCAACGACAGCGAGATCTTCTCGATTGCTCAGGCCGCGGCTTCGGCAGGAGCACGGTTCTTCGGGCATACGGTATTGAGATTGAGCAAACCAGTGCGCGGACTCTTTGAAGATTGGTTGCGCAAAGCCTTTCCGGATCGAGCGGAAAAGGTGCTGCATTTGTTGTATTCCGTCCACGATGGCAAGACGCATTCTTCTGAGTTCGGGGTGCGCATGAAGGGAAAAGGATCCTTGGCCGACAGCTGGACTCAGCAGATGGCAATAGCCAGAAAGAAACATGGTCTCGAGGCCCGCGCCTCGATTTTGAGAACAGATTTGTTTTGTTCCAAAAAGGGAAAACAACTCCATCTATGGCCGGAAGATTCCAAGGGTTAGGTACTATTAAAAACTGAAAATCAAATTTTTACGGAAAAAATTTCCAACAATGAGACAAACCATTTCACGGGGCTTCGTATCTTCGCAACCATTCCATTTAACCCAATCATAAGAGCGTTCCGACGCGATTTTGTTCACCCCATAGTCCAAAGTTCCATGAACATTTCTTCCAAAGCGGTCTCTTCCACCATTCCGGGCATCGATTTCTGGATGCAGTTGTTGCCCGAGAAATTCAATATAGAGCGCTTGAGGATTGACGGCGATCGGAGCTTAATTCACCACGCGGATTTGTGTTCTTGGTTGGGGATTGAAGCGGACGCTTTGTTGAATCTTATTGTTCAGAACGAAAACCAGATCGAACGGGGTTGGATAGAAACCGACGAATCGGGCCAGACGCATGCTTGGCTGGAACCAGAAGGCGTGTTGATGATGATCGGGCTGGTCGAGACGGATTTGAGCAAAGCCTTGAGAATGGGTTTGATTCGGCATTATTTGATGATGCGCTCCGCCTTGGCCAATCAAGTGGAGCAAGTGCGCAAAGCGGCTCCCGGACCAACGGGATCGACGCCAAACGTGGAGCTGCGCGTTTTGGATTGATCTTTCGTCTTTTTTTGATCCTACTGGGCTTGGTTCGGGGAGGGTTTTTGCGTTCAGCGATACCTTCAGGAATACCATTCAGCTGTTTGGTCCGTGAGTGATTTATTTTCGACTAAATCGATAATATCATAATTAATATTATGTTAACTTATGAATTTCAGAATACCGAATCACGATGCTTTAACCCATTCTCTTTTTTCCTAAAACCCTTTGAGGTTCTCACTCTTATCCTGATCGGTGTACACCCCATATGTTAACTGATGAATTTCAGAATACCGAATCACGATGCTTTAACCTATTCTCTTTTTTCCTAATGCTTTAACCCATTCTCTTTTTTCCTAAAACCCTTTGAGGTTCTCACTCTTATCCTGATCGGTGTACTTCGCTTTGGGACAAGTAAAAAAAAAGAGGCTGTCCGATCTTGGACAGCCCCTTGTAACACACCACACTACACTTATTGCGCGCCGAGCAACAGCGCGTCCATTTCTTTGCTCTTGTCCAGCTTGCCCAGTTTGTAATACACTTCTTTGAGGGCTTTGATGGTGTCTACATCCTTGGGTTCGGCCTTGTGCGCTTGTTCAAACAACGGCAGCGCCATTTCGAATTCCTTGGTCTGATCGGCCTTGAGCTTGTTGTACTGCTTGGTGGCGTTCAAGGGCAATTTGTTCATGACCTCGGTCATTTCGTTCGCTCGGTTTACGTAGAGTGAACCCTTCATGTACAGCGCCTCTACATAATCCGGTTTCAACTCGATGGCCTTGTCATACGCTGCCAATGCCTCGGGTTCTTTTTTCATATTGGTCTGAAAAATGTAGCCCTTCACATAGTAAAACAGCGGGTTGGTCGGGTCTTGGGCAATCGCCTGATCGAGATTGGCCATGGCTGCCGTGTAGTTGCCTGAATCGAGGAAATCCTGAAGCTCAACGCGCAACAAGGTTTCGTCGTTGGGATAAGCCGCGCGCGCCTCAGCGAGGGCCTTTTTGTAGTTGGCATCGTCCTTTTTTGCCTTGTACAAACGCACTTGGGCTTTGTACACCTCGTCCCGGATCGATTCGCCGACTTCCAATTGGGTATACAGCCCTTGTTTAATCCCTTCTTCGGCCAATGCGCGAGAAGCCATTTGGAATTTGCCCCCCTTCGGATCAGTTACGGTGTAGGTAATCCCATCAAAACCCATATCGATCAACTCCTGGTTCCAGACGATGGCCCGATCGATCGAAGCAGGATCGCCCGCTTTTTCCGCCAACAGTGCCGCATTGAAGAGCGAAGTCGAATCCACCTGACTGGGCTCGCCGCTTTTGCGCAATTCGTACACCTTGCGGAAATCTTGGCTGGCTCCGGCATCATCGCCTTTTTCGTTGCGGGCAAATCCCCGATTGGCGTAGCCCACCGCCAAATTCCCATAATCGTTCCGAACATTGGGCGTGAATTTCTCCTTGCCCAATGATTTTTCATGGGCCAACAATTCGCCATAGTAGCGCTCGGCATCCTCACAGGCGTTGGCATTGAGCTCCAGAATGGCCGCTTCCTGGCTGGTGGCGATCAACAAATTCATAAAGCCCATATAGTACAGATACTTCTGCATGTTCTTGGGCTTTACCTCGCCCGGGGCCTTGCTTTCAATGATGGATTTGGCATTGTCCATAAAGGGCTTGCCACTCACCACATCCCCTTTGTCCAAAGCGAGAATGGCGCTGGACAACTCAGGTCCTTCCTGAGCCCAGCCCAGAAATACCGATAAAAGACTCAAAAACAGAAGCTTAACTTTCATCTCTCGATTTTTTTCAAAAATACAACAGCCCTGCGGCAAGTCTCAAGCAATTCTCATTCCAAACCCGTGCTTTCGCCCTCAGAAGTGGGCTCTGTTGGGGTTAGAGAATTGACAATCTCCTCATCTGCAGGCACTTTGGTAATGCTGGAAATGCGGTCGTTCTTGCCTTTGATGTTGATCAATTTCACGCCTTGGGTATTGCGACCCATCACGCGCAAATCGCGCACCGGCATGCGAATCATCACCCCGCTTTGATTGGTAATCATCAAATCGTCCTCGTCGGTCACTTCGATCAGCGAAATAAGGGCTCCCGTCTTGTCGGTGACGTTCATGGCCTTCACCCCTTTACCACCGCGCTTGGTCTTGCGATATTCCTCGAGTTCAGAGCGCTTTCCGAAGCCATTTTCTGACACCACGAGCAGGTGTTGTCGGGCGCCTTCGGGCACCACTACCATGCTGATGACTTTTTCGTCTCCTTCCAGGCGAATGGCACGCACCCCGCTGGCATTGCGCCCCATGGGACGCACACCGGCCTCATTAAACCGGATGCACTTGCCCCCCGATGAGGCGATCAATATTTCGCTGGTCCCGGTGCTCAAACGCGCCTCCAACAAGCGGTCGCCTTCGCGTACGGTGATGGCGTTGATGCCATTGGCCCTCGGACGGCTGTAGGCCTCGAGCGTGGTCTTTTTGATAATGCCCTCCCGGGTACACAGCGTGATAAAGTGGCTGTTGATATAGGTCTCGTCTTTGAGGGTATCGACATTGATCAAGGCCCGAATCTTGTCGTCGTTCGGCAAGGCAATGAGGTTTTGAATCGCCCTTCCCTTGCTCGCTTTGCTGCCTTCTGGAATCTCGTACACCTTGAGCCAGAAGCAACGCCCTTGTTCGGTGAAGAACAAGAGATAATTGTGGTTGCTGGCGGTAAACAACTGCTCGATAAAGTCCTCGTCTCGGGTGGTGGCGCCCTTCTGCCCTACCCCGCCCCGGTTCTGGACTTTGTATTCGGTCAAAGAAGTTCGCTTGACATAACCGGCATGCGAGAGCGTAATGACTACCTGCTCGTCGGGAATCATGTCCTCAATGCTCAAATCGCCCCCGGCATAGTCGATTTCGGTGCGTCGTTCGTCTCCAAACTGCTCCTTCACCTGGAGCATTTCTTCGCGCAACAGCCGCATGCGCAGCCCTTCATCGGCCAGTACCTCTTTGTAGTGCGCGATTTTCTGCATCAATTCGTCGTACTCCTCTTTGATCTTGTCGCGTTCGAGACCGGTGAGCCGCTGCAAACGCAAATCGAGGATGGCCCGTGCCTGCACCTCAGACAACCCAAATTCGGCCATCAACCCTTCCCGTGCGATGTCGGGGGTGGCAGATGCCCGAATCAACGCAATGACGGCGTCGAGGTGATCGAGCGCAATGAGCAGGCCTTCGAGAATGTGTGCTCGTTTCTCGGCTTGTTCGAGCTCGTATTGGGTCTTGCGGAACAATACCTCGTGCCTGTGGTCGACGTAGTGACGGATCAAATCCTTGAGGGCAAGCGTCATTGGACGCCCCCCGACCAAAGCGATGTTGTTGACGCTAAATGAGTTCTGAAGCTGGGTGTACTTGTAAAGGGTGTTCAGGACGATGTTGGGAATGGCGTCCCGCTTCAGGTAATATACAATGCGCATTCCCTTGCGGTCCGATTCGTCTTTGATGTCCGCAATGCCCTCTATTTTCTTGTCGTTGATGAGGTCGGCGGTCTTTTTGATCATTTCCGCCTTGTTGACCTGATATGGGATTTCGGTCACCACAATGCAGTCGCGGCCGTGTACCTCTTCAAAATTGGCCTTGGCGCGCAGCACAATCCGTCCGCGTCCTGTGGCAAACGCGTCGCGGACCCCTTCATATCCATAAATGATACCCCCGGTTGGGAAATCGGGCGCCTTGACGTACTGCATCAGCTCTTCCACCTCGATGTCCGGGTTGTCGATGTAGGCAGCAATGCCGTCGATGACCTCGGCCAGGTTGTGGGGCGGCATGTTCGTGGCCATCCCCACCGCGATTCCCGAAGATCCGTTGACGAGCAAATTCGGGATGCGCGAGGGCAATACAGTGGGCTCTTCGAGCGAATCGTCGAAGTTGAGTTGGAAATCGACGGTGTTCTTGTCGATGTCGGCGAGCATTTCTTCCGCCACTTTTCGAAGCCGGGCTTCGGTGTACCGCATAGCGGCCGGGCTGTCGCCGTCTACCGATCCAAAGTTGCCCTGACCGTCCACCAGGGGATAGCGCAACGACCAGTCCTGTGCCATGCGCACCATGGTGTCGTAGACCGAAGAATCTCCGTGGGGGTGATACTTACCCAAAACTTCACCGACAATCCTCGCCGACTTCTTATAGGGTCGGTTGCTCATCACGCCGAGTTCGGACATGCCAAACAACACCCTGCGGTGCACGGGCTTCAAACCGTCCCGAACGTCGGGCAAGGCCCGGGAAACAATGACCGACATCGAATAATCGATGTAGGCGGTCTTCATTTCCTCTTCGATGTTGATGGGAATAATGCGTTCTCCTTCAGCCATAATGTCAGTCTGCGCGAATTACAAGTTTTCCTATGCCCCTGCCCTCCCAGCCAGCCCGGTGATCGCAAGAACACCTCCGATTCATGCACAAAACGCTGGGCACGAAACGCCCGCCTGGGAAACAGCCTGAAGCCCTGAACCCAAGGATTCAGGTACAACACTCGGCTTCTGAGTAGGCGTCCTGCAAAAATACATCCTTAGCCCCCTGTTTTTACCCTATAGACAGGAGTGAGCGGGGCAATTATGCACAGTTCGGTGTGCAAAAGCAAAACGATCCAAAACCGACACCCTGACATTCGCTTCGTGTACATTTGAGACCGAACCGCTTTGGCATTACATTCGTTATAGACCCAAAGTCCGGGCAGCATACCGCCCCGAAAAGGCAACAGGATTAGAGACCCCCGACCCGTAATTCCATGGACGAAAATTTTTCTCCCCGCGTCAAAGATGTCATCAGCTACAGCAAAGAAGAAGCGCTGCGGCTAGGACAAGAATACATTGGTACAGAGCATCTTATGCTCGGGCTAATTCGGGAAGGCGAAGGCAGCGCAGTGCACATACTCAAGGACCTCGAGGTCGATTTGAGGAGCTTTCGCTCGAAGATTGAGAACATCTCCCCGCCCAACCCCTCGGGAGCAGCCAGCGCCAAAAAGAATCTTCCGCTGACCAAACAAGCTGAAAAAGCACTGAAAACCACGTTTTTAGAGGCTAAAATTTTTCAGAGCAGCGTCATTCGCACTGCGCATTTACTGCTGTGCATTCTGCGCAACGAAGACGACCCCGTTTCCCGGATTCTCAAGAACTATCAAGTCGACTACGAACGGGTCAAGCGAGAATACGTGAATCGGTATGCCGATGGAACGGGCTCTGTTCCAGGGGTCCGCAGCGAAAATCCCTTTGAGGAAGAAGAAGATTTTGAAAAGCGCGAGGCGGGTTCGTTCGGTGCTCGCCCCAAAGCCGAGGGCAAGACAAAAACCCCGGTGCTCGACAATTTTGGCCGCGATTTGACCCGATTGGCCGAGGAAAACAAGCTCGACCCGGTGGTTGGACGCGAAAAAGAGATCGAGCGAGTCAGTCAGATTTTATCGCGCCGCAAAAAGAACAACCCCTTGCTGATTGGCGAGCCTGGCGTAGGCAAGAGCGCCATTGCCGAAGGTTTGGCCCTGCGGATCGTCAAGCGCAAGGTGAGCCGGGTGCTGTTCGACAAAAGGGTGGTTACCCTGGATTTGGCTTCGCTCGTGGCGGGGACCAAATACCGTGGTCAGTTTGAAGAGCGCATGAAGGCGCTGATGAACGAACTCGAAAAGAACGACGACATCATTCTCTTCATCGACGAGCTGCACACCATTGTTGGAGCCGGAGGGGCCACGGGTTCGCTCGACGCCAGCAATATGTTCAAACCGGCATTGGCACGGGGAGAGATTCAGTGCATTGGCGCGACCACCTTGGACGAGTACCGGCAATACATCGAGAAAGATGGGGCCCTAGAGCGGCGTTTTCAGAAAGTGATGGTCGAACCGACAACGGTCGAGGAAACAGTCCAGATTCTACACAACATCAAAGAGCGCTACGAAGAACACCACAACGTGCTCTATACCCCAGAGGCCATCGAAGCCTGCGTCAAGCTGACCGATCGCTACATCACCGATCGCTATTTGCCGGACAAGGCCATCGACGCCCTGGACGAGGCCGGTTCTCGGGTGCACATCACCAGCATCAAGGTTCCCGAAAACGTCATTGAACTCGAGAAAAAACTCGAGGCGGTTCGCGAGCAAAAAGTACAGGTGGTCAAGCGTCAGAAGTACGAAGAGGCGGCCAAGCTGCGCGACGACGAGAAAAAACTCGAGGCCGAACTGGCCACCGCCCAACAAGAATGGGAGGCCGAGGTGCGCAAGAACAAGGAAATTGTCTCAGAAGACAATGTGGCTGAAGTCGTGGCCATGATGACCGGCATTCCTGTGCAGCGCGTGGCTCAGGCCGAAGGCAACAAGCTCAGCAAGATGGCCGACGAGCTCAAGAGCCGCATCATTGGTCAAGACGAGGCGGTGGACAAAATCGTCAAATCGATTCAACGCAATCGAGCGGGGCTCAAAGACCCGGGTAAGCCGATTGGTTCCTTTATTTTCCTCGGCCCCACAGGCGTCGGCAAAACCCAGCTCGCCAAGGAATTGTCCCGATTGCTCTTCGACAGCGACGACGCCCTGATTCGCATCGACATGAGCGAATACATGGAAAAATTTGCCGTCTCTCGGCTGGTGGGAGCGCCTCCCGGATATGTGGGCTACGAAGAAGGCGGACAGTTGACCGAAAAAGTGCGTCGCAAGCCCTATTCGGTGGTCCTGCTGGACGAAATTGAAAAAGCCCACCCGGATGTGTTCAACTTGCTGCTGCAGGCTTTGGATGACGGGCATATGACCGACAGCCTCGGGCGCCGGGTCGATTTCAAGAACACCATCATCATCATGACCTCGAACATTGGTTCGAGACAGCTAAAAGATTTTGGAATCGGGGTCGGTTTTGGCACGCAGGCGCGTACCGAACAGGTAGACGATCATGCCAAAGGAGTGATCGAGAGCGCTTTGAAAAAGACCTTTGCTCCGGAGTTCCTCAACCGCATCGACGATGTGGTGCTGTTCAACGGATTGAAGAAGGAAGATATTCTTCGGATTATCGAGCTCGAGCTCGAAAAACTGTATCGCCGCATTCGCTCGATGGGCTATCATATCGAAATGAGCGAAGAAGCCCGGATCTTTATTGCCGACAAGGGATTCGACGAAAAATTCGGGGCCCGTCCCCTGACCCGCGCCATTCAGAAATACGTTGAGGATCCGCTGGCCGATGCCATTATCCACAGCAAAATCAGTGCGGGCGATGGCATCAAGATTGGCATGGATGCCGAAGGGAAAAACCTCGCGGTAGAAATGATTCCGGCGGAAACGTCCGAGTCGACGGCCGAGTTGCCCCCGGCGGTGGAAGAATAACACCTTCGCCCATGGCATTGCCCGAAGAGCAGGGCTGGTATTGGACCGTGGAGCGCGAAGGACGCGCGGAAATCCGCGAATGGGGGAGCCGTTTTCTCGGTTATGCCCTATCAACCGACGACCCCGATTCGCTCAAGGATCGAGTGCACCAATTGAGGCTGGAACACCCCCAGGCCACGCACGTTTGTTCGGCCAGTCGCATCGGAGTGCTTCGCCCCGAATCGCGTTCGAGCGACGATGGAGAGCCCGCCCATACAGCCGGTGACCCAATCTTACAGGCCATTCGCTCTTCCGATTGCTACAACGTCTGGATTGGGGTTGTGCGTTATTACGGAGGTACCAAACTCGGCCGCCCCGGTTTGATTCAAGCCTATCGGGAGACCGCCGCCCTGGCGCTGACCGATGCAGGTCGAAAACGGGTCGATTTGGTGCAGCACTTCTGCCTCTCCCTTCCCTACGACGACGAACATTCGGTCTATCGGTTGGCTCAGCGAAAAGGACTAAAGGTTCAATCAAAGGAAACCAACAGAGGGCATGCCTTAATTTTACACGTACCCCTTTTGCAATCCGATGCCATTCGGGCAGAATTGGCTCCGATGTTGTCGAAGGCGAATTGGGAATTAACGATTGCTGTTCCATGAAAAAAGCGCTGTGGATTCTGGGTTTTGGGATGGTTACAGGTCTTTGGGTTCAGGCGCAGGAAACGGCCGTGGCTTGGTTGTATGACCCGATGGGCATCGAACTGCGCAAAAGTGTGCGCCGCGTTGATTGGCCCGTAGACGCGATTGGTCTGACGCTGGAAGAATGCGCATCGGTCTTGAGCCAAACCCTCGATCCCAAAGCGGAATGGGCGTTTGTATTAACCGATGTCCGCCAAAGTCCGGTTGCGGAGCACGCTTTGTACGAGCGCTACTGGAAAGGCCTTCCAGTCTATCGAGGTGAAGCAAAACTCAATCGGGATGCCCAAGGTTGGGTGTTTTCGTGGTATGCCCTTGATGTGCCACATCGGCTGGCGACGGACGGGACCGCTATGGGCTCTTCTCCTGCCCTACCCCTACCCAGAGCCGCTTCCTACCTCGATCGCAAGGTGTGGTTTCCCACCCAACAAGGCCTGGTCGAAGCCCGTCAGCGTCGTTTCCGCGATAGCGCGAGTGTGCATGTCGAGTGGATCGAAGACGCTTTGGGTCGGGTACTCTTTGCCCGCGACCTCAATGCCTACCACGCGGTGCAGCCCAACGATACCACCTTACAGCTCAAGGTGTTCAACCCCGATCCCCTGACCACGGCGGGCTTTACCTATGGAGGCGATCCCCAAGGGCTTTTGATCGACAACAACGATCAGGACATCGGCGCGCTCAACAACCAGCGGCAAACCAAGTCCGTCAAGGGAGAATACCGCAACGGGAGTTTCCAATTGCGCAATAGCCGAATCGTCCTCAAGGATTTCGAAAACCCTGTGGCCCCGGTGGTCACGAGAACCAGTCCGATTTTTGACTTTACGCGGTCGCAATCGGGGTTCGAAGACTGCAATGCCTACTACCATCTGACGGTATATCAGGATTATATGCAGTCTTTGGGCTTCAACCTCTGCGAAGACACGGTTTTTGTAGACCCCCACGGTTGGAATGGCCAAGACCAAAGTTCGTTTAGTTATTTTCCGAATGGTGGGGGCAATTTGAGTCTGGGCGAAGGGGGGGTGGACGATGCCGAAGACGCGGACGTCATTGTGCACGAGTACGGGCATGCCATCAGCTACAGCGCGGCCCCCAATACGAACAACGGGACCGAACGCCGCTGTTTGGACGAGGCTTTGGGCGATTACCTCGCGGCATCGTACAGTCATTCCATCAATCCTTATGGTTGGGATCGGGTGTTTAGTTGGGACGGTCACAATATTTTTTGGGATGGTCGCATGGCCAGTTCGACCAAATACTATCCGAATTTGAATTTCGGGGGCAATATTTACGTCCACGCCGAGTTGTGGGCCGCCGCCATCATGGACATCTACTTCGAATTGGGTCGGTCGGTGGCCGATGCCACCTTGCTCCAGTCGCTCTATGCGTATTCGTCCAACATCGGATTCCCCGAAGCCGCGCTCGAGTACCTCGAAGCCGACAGTTTGAGAACGGGCGGGGCTCATGCGCTGGCCATGTACGAGGTCTTTCACAATCGAGGCATCCTCGACATTCCGAACTTCAACACCCCCGAAACCGGAGCCTTAGAAGCGTCTGTGAAACTGTATGGAAGCCTGTCGTTTGCAGGAGGTGGCAGTGTCCGGGTGGTCTCTGATCGGTCGTTGGGCTCTTGGTCGCTCGTCGATTTGAGCGGCCGGACCGTGGCCTCGGGTCAGACCCGCGAATCTGAGCTCGAAGTGAGCAGCGCACGGTTGGCTTCGGGAATCTATGTGCTCCGGCTGTCAACCCCTCAAGGGCCGGCCGTTTTTCGTTTGATTCGTCGATAAAGTAAGGGCTCCCGGAAAGGAAGTCATTCGGAAAACAACCGCACAAAATCCTCAGGGGCCCGCATTGGACGGCGGCTCTGGGCGTCGACAAATACCAATTCTACCCTGGCCTCGGCCAGCGACGCTCCGGCTTCGTTGAACAATCGGTGCTGAAAGACCAACCTTGAACCCGCAGGAGGGGTTACGGTAGTTTCAATGCGAACCAGCGAATCGTATAAAGCCGGCTTGAAATATTCGATTTCGAGCTTGCGCACCGGAAGCATAATCCCACGGGCCTCGAGCGCCGCATAAGGCATCCCCACGGCGCGCATCGCCTCCACCCGCCCCACTTCGAGATACAGCGGATAGGCCCCGTAGTAGGCGATTCCCATTTGGTCGGTCTCCCCGTATCGAACGCGGATTTCGGTTGTATGCGTCATTGAATTTGGCGGCTTTTGAGTTTGACAGTTAGTCTATTCCAATGTAAACACTAGGGCTTTCGGGGCTTAACACTCCCTTAACCCTAACAAAAGAAAGTGTCATGTCAAGAGGCATTCGAATTTTTTGATAACGAAATGATACACATTTTTGCTGCGGTCGGTCGCCCTGCCCCATTCCCAAAACAAGGTATTGTTACAGTGCCTCTAAAGGGAACCCAAAGTGCGCAGAACGACCGTCTGGGGGCCGAAAGGCCCGATTGGGTAGAATTTAATCGAACAGCTTTCAATGGAGCGGACTGCCAAGACGGTTTGGGAGGGGTGCCTCTCATTTATTAAGGACAACATCAATGAGCAAAGCTATAAGACTTGGTTTCTTCCCATAAAACCGCTCAAGCTCCAAGATCAGGTGCTCAGCATTCAGGTGCCGAGCAAGTTTTTCTACGAATGGCTAGAAGAGCACTACATCCGCTTGCTCAAGGCCGCTGTTGGGCGTGAGTTGGGCCCCGAAGCGAAGCTGGTATACAGCATCGTGATGGAGAATACCTACGACAACCAAGAGCCGAGCTCGATCAAAATTCCGAGCAGCCAGCGCCCGCCCATCGTCAATCCCAAGGTGTCGATGCCGATCGAAATCGGCGGCAACAACGGATTGCGCAACCCCTTTATCATCCCCGGACTCCGCAAGGTCAACGTCGAGTCTCAGCTCAATCCGAACTACACCTTCGACAACTTTATTGAAGGCGACTGCAACCGCTTGGCGCGAAGTGCGGGGTTTGCCGTGGCAGGAAAACCCGGAGGCACCTCGTTCAATCCCCTGCTCATATACGGGGGGGTGGGTTTGGGCAAGACACATTTGGCCCACGCCATCGGCATCGAAGTCAAAGACCGCTACCCAGACAAAACCGTGTTGTACGTAAGCGCGGAAAAGTTCACTTCCCAGTTTATCGAGTCGATTCGGAACAACACCAAAAACGACTTTGTCCACTTTTACCAACTCATCGATGTGCTCATCATCGACGATGTGCACTCGTTTGCGGGCAAAGAGAAAACCCAGGATGTCTTTTTTGAGATCTTCAACCACCTCCATCAAAACAACAAGCAGATCATTCTGACGTCGGACCGGGCTCCGGTCGATCTTCAAGGGATGGAGCAGCGGTTGTTGTCGCGGTTTAAGTGGGGCCTGAGCGCCGATTTGCAGTTTCCCGATCTCGAGACTCGGATCGCCATTATCCACAAAAAGCTCTACAATGACGGGGTTGAAATGCCGGAAGAGGTGATCGAATACCTCGCCTACAGCATCAACAGCCATGTGCGCGACATCGAAGGGGCGCTGATTTCGCTCCTCGCCCAAAGCTCGCTGAACAAAAAGAAGATCACGGTCGATTTGGCCCGGCAAATGATCAACAAGTTCGTCAAGAACACCACCCGGGAAATCTCGATCGACTACATCCAAAAAGTGGTGTGCGACTATTTTGATATGCCGGTGGAACTGCTCAAAAGCAAAACCCGCAAACGCGAAATCGTTCAGGCGCGCCAGCTTACAATGTACTTTGCCAAGCAGTTGACCAAGAGCTCATTGGCCAGTATCGGCGCCCAATGTGGCAACAAAGACCACGCTACAGTGCTCCACGCCTGCCGTACGGTGAGCAATTTGGCCGAGACCGACAAGCGCTTTAGGGTGTATGTAGAGGATTTGCGTAAAAAGCTCACGCTGAACTGAGCTCGCGCCCAACGTGCCCCAAAAGCCCCAGGACAAAAAGAGCAAAAAGCACTCGAGCGAATCCGAGCTGGGGGGTTATGTGTATTCAACGGGTTCGCTGAGCGCCCTCCAACAAGCGCTGGCCGACGCAGGGTTCAGAGCAGAGGACGAATCCCCGACGGAATCAGCGACTTCCTCCTCAACCGCAAAGGCGACGCTGGAAGTGCGTTTGGAGCGCAAGTCCCGAGCCGGCAAAGCGGCCGTCTTGATTTCTGGCCATCCAGGAACGGATGTCGAAATCGCGGAACTGGCCCAGTGGCTTAAGGTACAGATGGGTTCAGGGGGGTCGGTCAACGATGGCGTGATATTGATTCAGGGCGATCGCCGCGACAAAATCATGGAATTGCTCCAGAACCGAGGGTTTCGCTGCAAGCGGGTCGGGGGGTAAACCCAATTACCTGGCGCCTTTTTTCCGCGATTTGGGCTTCTTATACATCCCCAAGGCCCTGTCGTACAATTCGAGGTATTGCGGCAGAATTCGCTCGATCTCAAACTCTTTGGCCTTTTCAAACGCCTGCATCCGAAACTGTTGAAACCGAGCTTCGTCTTTGAGGAGCGCAATGCCCTTGCGCGCCAGAGTTTCCACATCGCCCACGTCGGCCGTAAATCCGGTGACCCCATCGATGTTGACCTCGGGCAAGCCCCCTGCATTGCTGCTCAGCACGGGGACTTTGGCGGCCATCGCTTCCAAAGCGGCCAATCCAAAACTCTCGCTATCTGAAGGGAGCAAAAACAGATCGGACATGCACAACACCCGATGCACTTCGGTGGTCTTGCCCAAAAAGATGAGTTGTTCGAATATGCCGAGTTCTTTGGCCTGTTCTTCGGCCCGTTCCCGCTCTGGACCATCGCCAATCAACACCAATCGCGAAGGGATTTCGGCGTGTATCAACGCGAAAATGGAAACCACGTCTTTGACCCGCTTCACTTTCCGGAAGTTGGAAACGTGGGTCAAGATCCTCTCCCCTTCGGGAGCGAGCTGGGCCTTTTTGCAGTTCACCTCGCCTTGATAAAGCGATACATCGATAAAGTTGGGCACCACCAAAATGTCCTTGCGCACCGGGAAAAACCGGAGGGTATCCATTTTCAAGCTATTGGAAACGCAGGTGACGATATCGGAGTGGTTGATCGAAAAGGTGACCGCGGGTTTGTACGAAGGGTTCTTGCCCACCAGTGTGATATCGGTGCCGTGGAGGGTAGTGATTACGGGTATGTCGATGCCCTTTTCTTTTAAAATCTGCTTGGCCATATAGGCCGCATAGGCATGGGGAATGGCGTAGTGCACATGGAGCAATTCCAAGCCTTCGTTGAGCACGGTATCGACCATTTTGCTCGACAGCGCCAATTCGTAGGGTTGGTATTGAAACAGCGGATAATCTTGGACATTCACTTCGTGGTAGTAGATGTTCTCCACCAGGATGTCCAACCGCACGGGCTGGCTGTAGGTAATGAAATGCACCTTGTGCCCCATTTGGGCGAGGTGCTTTCCCAATTCGGTGGCCACCACTCCGCTTCCGCCGAACGTAGGATAGCACACAATGCCAATTTTCATAGAGAAAGGGGTCGAATTCGGTGCAATGATAACGGCTGAACTGGGGGCTTTGGTTCACCACGCGGTTGGTTCGGCAATATCCGATTGGACAGCCGAACGCTAACGCGACTTTCCGCCCTTGTATTTGGTTTTTACGGCCACCTTTCCGGTTTCATCGTACTCGATCCAGGTGCCTTCTTCCAGATCGTTGACAAACTGACCTGAGCGCCGCAGGCGACCGCTTTCGTCGAACTCCTCATAGGTTCCGCTGCGCTTGCCGGCCTTGTATTGCTGACGGCTTTTGACGAGTTCGTTGGGATGGTAATACACGACGTCGCCCTCAATGACCCCGTCGACATAGGCATAGTCGGTGGCCTTTTTGCCATCGGCATAAAACCAGGTGTAGACCCCGTGTTTTTGCCCTTTTCGGTATTCGCCCCGCTCGGTGGGTTGGTTGCTCGAAGAATACAACTCGATGGCTCCGTGGAGTTGCCCCCGGTCATAATTCATCAAAGACTTTAAATTACCGCCGCTATAATACACATATTGAGCACCATGAAGAGTGTCTTTCTGATACTGAGCACGAGCCGTTACCCGGCCTTGAGGGTCGATGTCCCAAACATCGCCCTGTTTGAAGCCCTCGGCATAATGGGCAATTTGCCGAAGCATGCCGTTGGGGTGGTGTAGAATCCAGGTACCGTGGGGCTGCCCCGAGGCGTTGACCGGTCGTTCGTCCTGGGGGGTTTCTTGCGCCCAGAGGCCAAATGGCGTTAGGGCAAGGGCGCAGATCAAACTCAAATCACGGATTTTCAGTCTGTATGGCATCATAGATCACGGTTTGAATTTCGGTCCTCAAATTAGAACGCAACAGCCCATTGTTCGCGGCATCGGGGTGGACGCGGTTCGAGAGAAAGACATACACCAACTGATGTTCGGGGTCGGCCCATACCATGGTACCTGTAAAACCGGTATGCCCAAAACTGTTGGGGCTGGTACACCCGCAGGTGGGGCCGCTACCACTCAATTGGGGTTTGTCAAAACCCAAGCCTCTTCGGTTTCCTTGAGAACAAAAGGCACAGCGCGTAAACTCGGCGATGGTCTCGGGCTGCAGATAGCGCTGACCTCCGTAGGTCCCCGATTGGATCAGCATTTGCATCAAACGAGCCAAATCGAGGGCATTCGAAAACAGCCCGGCGTGCCCCGCCACGCCCCCCATCAAGGCCGCACCGGGATCGTGTACATAGCCGTGGACCAATCGCTTGCGAAACAAGAGATCGAATTCGGTCGGGGCTATTTGTTCTCGGGAATAATGCTCTAAAGGACGATAGAGCATCCGTTCCAGACCCATTGGCCGATAGAATCGGTTTTCGACCAAAACGTCGAGGGGCACCCCCATTTCCCGCTCCAAAATGCGCTGAATGAAGTAGTAACCTAAATCGCTGTACTTGTAGCCCTGGCCTGGACTGAGCGGAGCCCGCACCACCTCTTGAAATTGGCGCTCGGCAAATTCGGTGTGCAAAAAGAGCGAATCGCAGACCTGTCGTTCAAACCCCTCTTCGCAACGCTTGCGGTACAATTCGGGGTTGGGAGAACCGTGTTCAAACGTCAGCGGCCACAGGGGTATCCAAGCTGGAAGCCCCGCTTGGTGGGCCAATATATCGCGGAGCACCAGTCGCGATTTGTCGGTCCCGCTCAATTCGGGCAGCAGGGCGCCGAGGCTGTCGTCGAGGCGAATTTTACCCTGTTCGACCGCGTACATCAGGCCCAGGGTAGAGGCCGCTATCTTGGTGATGGAAGCTAAATCGTATAAGTTGTCGACGGAAACCGTGTCTTCTCCCCCTTTGTGAAGGGTTCCGAAGGCTTTGTGATAGACCACTTTGCCCCTGCGGGCCACCAATACCTGGGCCCCGGGAATGTCGCCCCGGTCGATAGAGGCCTTGACCATGCCGTCGATGGCACTCAAACGGGTGGAATCCATCCCAACCGATTCTGCCGAACCGAACCCAAGCACCCCCCCGGAGGCCGTGTTTTCTCCTTCACCTTGTTTTAAATGCTTGGAAACATCTACCGGTAAATGCCCTCCAGAAGAGATGCCGTCAAAGAGTACCTGGGCCGCGGCCCGTTCAAAAGCGGGGTGATTTTGATGCGCGAGCACTACACCGTCGGCTTCCTCTAACCCTCCGCTGTATTTGAGTCCGTAGGGATTGCCAAAAAACACCAACGTGGCCCCTTTTTTTCGGCTGAGTACACGGACTATATCGGCTTCTTCGGGCTTGATTTTGTACGACTTCCACGGATTGCTCCCCGCCGTGTATGCCGCAATAATCAGGTGGTCGAAGTGATCCAAAGTGTCTGCCAACCCCTCGACTTGTGCGGGATCGAGCAAAAAGACCGACGCTGCGCGCCGCAGGCGGATGGAAGTAACAAACTCGCTTCCAATATCTTTTCCTACAAGAACGATCGCAATGCGTCCGTATGGCGTTCGCAGCGGCATGCGTTTGCCACGGTTGCGAAGCACCACTACCGACCTTTGTGCGGACGATTCGATCCAACGCCGATCGGAAGGGGCACTGAGGGCCTCCTTTTGTCCTTCGGTGGTCCCGCTCTTTGCCATTTGGGTTCGAGACCAGTGCTTCGCCATTAAGATGCGGTGTACACTCTGGGCCAAACGGGTTGAATCGACCCAGCCCGAATCGAGGGCTTGGTGCAGGGCGTGCATGCCGGCCTCGGGATCGCGAGGGCACAAAAGGACATCGCTTCCCGCCAAAAACGCCGCGCGCTCTAGATCGCCGGGCTGTGTATAACCATCGGCCCCTTGCATATTGAGGGCATCCGTCACAATCAATCCCTCATAGCCCCATTGATCGCGCAACATCTTTTGCACCATGATTTCAGATAAGGAGGCAGACCTGCCGCTGGTATCGAGGGCAGGCACTGACAGGTGTCCGACCATGATGGACGCCATGCCCGAAGCTACCGCCGCCCGGAATGGAACGAGTTCTACTGCTTCGAGTCGTTTGGCCGAGTGCTCGAGTTTGGGCAGGGTCTTGTGGGAGTCGTCACGGGTATCTCCGTGACCGGGAAAGTGCTTTCCACAAGCCAACACGCCTTGACTCTGCATCCCCAATGAAAAAGCCACGGCCGCCCGTCTGACTTTTTCCGGATCCTGGCCATAGCTGCGGGCATTGATGATGGGGTTGTCGGGGTTGGTGTTGACATCGAGCACGGGTGCAAAATTCCAATGGATGCCGAGGCTTTTGCACTGCGCACCGATGCGTCGCCCGTGGTCGTAATGCAAAGCGCTGTCGTCAATGCTGCCCAAAGTCAATGCCCAGGGAAACCGCAAAGCGCTGTCGAGGCGCATGGCAGGGCCCCATTCTCCATCGATGGAAATCAACAAGGGAACTTTGGCGCGGCCTTGAAGCGCTTGGGTCAGATGGGTCTGACGCCCTGGTCCTCCCTGAAAGAAAATCAGCCCGCCCACGCCTCTGCGCTCGACCCAATCCACGAGCTCTGCCCGGTGGTCTTCTCCGCGGTTTGAATAGGCGCTGATCACAAAGAGCTGGGCGATCCGGGCGCTGTCGTCTAAGGTGGTCAACACGCTGTCTGCCCACCGACGAGTATCGGGGTCGTTTTTCCAAGGTTGGGAAAGGCTCGAAAATCCCAACAACAATGCCCCAAACAGACCGATGCTGCGCTTCAACACCTCGGCTGACGACTGAGGTTGATAAAATGTAGGACAGCGAGGATATCCTCCTGAAAACGCTCTTGAGCCAAGGCTTTCACGAAGTAGGCCGTGGGATGATAGCGAAAAGCCTCCGCCAAATCTTCCGCTTCGTCTGAGGTCGAAAAGACCACCACCGGGATTCCGTTCAGTTCCGGATTTTGACGAATGCGCCGGAGCAATTCCAACCCCCCCATTTTAGGCATGTTCAAATCCATGATGACCGCCAGAGGCCCAGAGCGCCGAAACTCCACCGACTCAAGCTTGGACAAAGCCTCGACCCCATTTCGGGCGAATTCCAACGCGTTGAGGACATTGTTTCGCCGGAATACGCGCTCCATATTGAGGATGTCGATTTCGTCGTCTTCCACGACCAAAATTCGCGGCAATTTGAGCATAGAACGAGGATGTGGAGAGGTTAACAGATCAACAGATCAATGGATGTCTTCGACAAGCGGCCACGTAAAGCAAAACAGACTCCCCCAACCCGGTCGCGACTCCAGAGAAACGCGTCCTCCTTTTTCTTCGACCACTTTGCGCACCAATGCCAACCCTATCCCGGTTCCCTCAGGAGCGGTGTTGGTTGAATCTTCCCTCGGAATGGTTTGGAAAATCTCGAATACTTTATCGTGAAAACGCTCCTCGATTCCAGGGCCGTTGTCCTGAATGCAAAATAAGGCAAACCGAGGGTCGGCATCCAAATGCGCCTCGATGTGCACCCACCCTCCTTCGCGCTTGTCGTGGCACTTGATTGCGTTGTTGACGAGGTTGGAGAAAACCTGAATAAACGGAGTCTCCTCGACGGTTAACTCCGGCCATTGCCCCGACACCCTCAATTCGAGGTGATTGGGCCAGTTCGACAACTGTAGAGCGGCATCGAGCAAATCCCGCGATGCGGCCCTGCGCACTTCGTATTTCTTTCGGCCGACCCGGGAATACGACAGAATTCCGTCGATGAGGCGCTCCATTTGTTCGCCGCGACGGCGCATTTCGCGGAACTTTTCCTGAACCGCTGCAGGCATCTCGCTCAATTCATCTTCGATGAAAAGAGTCAGGTTGAAGATGGCGCGCAAGGGCGATTTCAAGTCGTGGCTAACCAAGTACGCAAACCGGTCTAACTCTTTGTTTCTGCGCTCTATACTCCTCAGATACTCCTGTAGTTTGGCCTGTTGATTGGTCCAATCCGTAATGTCCCGACTCACCCCCCGTATGCTGCGAACTGCACCCCTTTTGTCGATGTGTGGAGCCATAGTGGTCTCTACGACAATACCCGAGGCCTCCGGTCCCAGCAGTTTGTGTTCGAATTTGAACTCTCTGCGCAACACGGGTACTTGTTCTACTCCTGAAAACAGCACCGTTCGGTCGTCGGGCGAAAGGGCGTGCACAAAGGATTCCCAGACCGGCGTTTCGTCCTCCTTCATACCCAACAGGGTTTTCATTTGCTGGGAGCAAATGAATTGGCCGGTGTCGAGTTCCCATTCCCACGAGCCCAACCGCGCCATTTCTTGGGCTCGATCCAATTGCTCCCGAGAGGTCCGCAAGGCGGCTTCTGACCGCACCATTTCCGTAACATCGCGGAGATAGACCACCACCCCTACCGATTGATCATCGCGAACAATGGGGTTGAGCGATAAATCAAAATAGTGCCGTTCGTTGCCAAACCTTCGATTCATCCGCTCGTCAACCGATTGACCGGACAAAGCTGCGTGGAGCAAGCCATTCCAGAACAACTGTTCGGTTTCGGGCATTCGCTTGGTCAAGGACAAACCGGGCTGGAGCGGATGGGCGTACAGATGCCCAAAGTCTTGTTTGGCCTTGTGGTTGATCAGCTCGACCAGACCGTCTTGATCCACCGACCAAATCATGTCGTCGATGCTGTCGAATACCGCGCTGAGTCGGGCTTCGGAAATCTGAATCTGCTCCTGAATATGGCGTTCGCCGGTGATGTCGGACAAGAGCACAATAAAACCCTGAAATACCCCTCGTTCGTTGTGCAAGGGGTCTATATTGATAGACATCCACCATGGTGACCCATCGCTTTTGCGGCTCTGGAGCGAACCTCTGTGCGATGCCCCGTGCTCTAAGGCCTGTTTGATGGACTCGAGTTCGACGGGCTCGCCGATGTCTGATTCCAAAAATTCAATTAACGGCCAGTCCCCAATGTGGAGCAAATCGTATCCGCTCAAACGGCTGAGCGATTCGTTGATCCATTCGATCTTTCCCGAGGAATCGGTAATGATGACCCCATTGGCGGTTCGTTCGGCCACCAGCGACAAACGCCTGATGCTCCTTTCCGCGGCGACCTGTTCGGTGACATCGCCAAGCGACCCGGCCAACCCGTAGATTTCCCCCTGGGGGTCGGTCAAAAATCGCGCCCGAAACTCAATCCATCTTAGGCTGTTCGAGGCAGATCGATAGCGCACCCGCCCTTGGAAACGCTCGCTTCGCTGTTCGCGAACCGAACGCCGAAATAAGTCTACAACCCGAATTCGGTCTGTTTCGTGGATGTAGTCGAGCGCTCTATGGCCCAGCGATTGATTGACCGGATAACCTGTAATTCGGGTCCAAGACGCGTTGAGATAGACCCAGCGACCGAGCAAATCGGTCTGAAATACCACTTCGCTGACGTTGTCGACCACGCCCTGCAATTCGTCCCGGGCCCTGCGGGCTTCTTCCTGGCTCTGCTTGGCCTGGAGCGTCAGTTGACGGTTGACTACAAACAACTCCCGGAGGCTTTGTTCGAGAACGCTTTCGCTCTGGCTCAGATCGCGGTCAAAGTCTTTGTAGGCTTGGTCGATGGCCTCGAGAAACGACATCAGGCCCGGTTCGCCCATCATCGAATTGGGCAAGTGTTTCTCCATTTGCCGCTTGAGCAGGCGGTGGAACTGGGGGATTTCGGTCCTCATCGCTCGCGAAAGGTCGTAATCGTCATGGTTTGATTGTGGAGGTCGCAGGCAAGCCCTTGTTCAAAAGGGGCAATTTCGCCATACGCATAGAAGCCCGAAATGGCCCCGCTCTGCACCACGGATTCCACCCACTCGATTTCTTCTTCGACCAATTGCTTCAGCACCAATTTGCGCCCGACACAACTGACCAGGAGCACCCATTCCGGGCTTTCTTCCATCCCTTCTACAGCAGTCTGGGCGGCCGAACCGGCCCCCCGCAAAAGTCGATCTACGCTGGCGTTCATCAGCTTGGCATACGAACCTTGGGGAATGTCGCCCGCGAAAATCAAACTCCTTTGGGTTTCGTCTATGCCCAGAATGGTCCGCACCACAGGGCGGTCATCGGCATTGGTGCGGATGCTGAGCGGAAACAACAACCCTGAAGCGGGTAAATCGGCGCTGCGGTCGCCCAAATAGCTCTTGTAGAGATCGAGGGCCGGTTGTCCGTCGATTTCGTACAAGACATTGCCCTTGGAACGGGTCACCAGGCGTTCCAAACCAAAGGCCGTCCACCCTCCCATCGACCCAAATCCGATTTCCCAAACGGGCTTGTACAGACCGATGCCGCAGATGGTCTCCGATTGGGCGCTGCCCTCGCTGTTGTACACCCAAGTTTTACGAAAGCGATCGCCGTCTCCGGCCAAGCCCCCAGTGATCGAAACCCGCTGGCCCACAATGGCCGCCAACCCCTGCACCAAGGCGGTTCCGTTGACCTTAAGCCCATCACTCAACACAATAATGTGTTGCAAATCAGGGCTGTCCAATTGCCTGGCCAACGCCCTCCCTGCCTCATCGGAACCCTCGGGTTCGAGCTGAACCCAGCGCGCGCGCATTTCGCCCTTGTCCAAGTGCAGAAACTGAACCACACTGCCCGTTTCCCGCAGAAAGTGCCCATCGATGCTACCCGCAGTGCTGCAGCCGACCAACGGAACCCTGGGAAACTGCTCCTGAAGACGTTCGGCCAAAAGATCGGCCTCTTGTGCAGGTTCGTTTGAAAACACCATAATTCCATCGGGTCTAAATCCGGGATCATGGATGGTTTGGGATGGAGACTGAACCCATTGAGTGATGGTTTTCATCGGTTTTTGCTTTGTGACAGCAAGAAGGCTGAGCCCGTTTCGGCTTTGATTAAATTTGTACCCATGGAAGCCCCGCGACTGCCCTCGCTGTTTAAAAACCGCAGGGCGAAATCCTTTGAGTTCCAACCTCGATACTACAGCGAAAGAAAAGAAAGATTGGAGAACCTTCAAAAGCACTATGCCGAAGGAAAATCCAGCGCTTCTTTTCGCCCCAATTTCAGGGCCGAATCGCGTTTGAGGGGTGCCGCTGAGCGCACGGGACAAATCCGACTGCTCATTGCTGTCGTCTTGGCTGTGTTGATTTATGCGGTGATGCGCTCTACGACGGTATGAGCGATTCCATTATCCGGGTCCTTCCCAAGCACCTGGCCAATCAAATCGCGGCAGGAGAAGTCGTTCAAAGACCCGCCTCTGTCGTGAAAGAGTTGCTCGAGAACGCGATTGACGCTGGGGCTCAGAACATAGAATTGATCGTTGAAGACGCCGGGCGGACGCTTATTCACGTCCTGGACGATGGCCAAGGCATGAGCGCAGAAGACCTCGAAGTCGCCTTCGAACGACACGCCACGTCCAAACTCAGCCGGGCCGAAGACCTGTTTGCCCTACACACCATGGGATTTCGGGGCGAGGCCTTGGCTTCGATTGCCGCGGTATCTATGGTCGAAGCCCAATCCCGCCGCGCTCAAGACGAGGTCGGGCACCGGCTGCGCATCGAAGGGGGGGCGGTAGTTGAAAAAGGCATCTGTGCAGCCTCTGAGGGGACCGGCATCGCCGTACGCAACCTCTTTTTCAATATTCCTGCCCGAAGGAATTTTCTCAAGTCGGATTCGGTCGAGTTGCGCCACATCAGCGACGAATTTGTCCGCATTGCCCTGGCCCATCCCGAGCGGGCGTTTCGGTTTCACCACAACCGCCAGTTGATGCATGCGCTCGACCCCCTCGGTAGCCGACCCCGCATTGCCCAATTGTTTGGAGGGGCGCGCAACGAACAACTCGTTCCGGTGGAAGAACGCACCGTCTGGATTTCGGTTTCGGGGTTTGTGGGCAAGCCCGCCTCAGCGCGTCGAAGCCGCGGAGAGCAGTTTTTGTTTGTCAACCGGAGATTTATCAAAAGTCCGTTGATACACAGTGCTGTAGCCACTGCTTTTGAGGGCTTGATCGCCGAGGGCATGCACCCGGCCTATTTCCTCTATCTCGACATTGATCCTGCGCGGATTGACGTCAACATCCACCCGACTAAAACCGAGATTCAGTTCGAGGACGAAAAGTCGCTCCACCGCTTGGTCCGAGTTTCCATCCGTCACGCGCTCGGCCGGCACAACATTGCCCCAACGCTCGACTTCGAACTCGATGCGAATGCCTTCGTACCCCGCACGGGGTCGAGCTTGCCTCCCCCGCCCTCGATTCGCATCAACCCCGATTTCAATCCCTTTGCCCAGGACCGCGCTCCCGTAGGCCCCCGTTCGGTCCATTATGCTACCGAGCCCGAACCCGAGTTTGTTGCCGAGCGGCTTTGGAAGGCCGAAACCGATCCCGCTGTGCTGCGCGGGCTTCTGTTCGCCGATTTCGCCCTGATGGTCCGCGGAAATCGACTGGTATTTGTGGATCCCAAACGGGTTTTGTTCGAACGGACCTTGCGGGAAGAATCGGCCCGGTGGGCGGAAGGCAACGCCTTGTCTCAACGGCTGCTCTTTCCGCATACCATGGGATTTAACCCTACGGATGCCGCCCGGCTCGTCGGGTGGCTTCCCCAACTCAGCACGCTGGGCTTCGATTTTGAAACCACCGAAGAGGGGACTCTGGTGCTGCAAGGCGCTCCGTTGGGGGTGTCTACCGAAGAGGCAGAGGCCCTGTTGCACGAGTGGTTGGAGACCCCTTTGGACGAACCCGATTCCGAACAGATTCGCTGGAAGCGCACCCTCGATTTGGCGCTGTGCAAAAGCGCTTCCCAGACATTTGCTGGTCGGGAGACCGAACTTCAAGCCATGGGCGCGGTTTTGGATCAATGGAACTGGCCTGAGCGCGATGCTTTGGGCCGACTACTATGGTGGAGCCTGGAGCCGAGCCAAATCGCACAAAAATTGGACGAATGAATCCCGGAAACCGTTGGAGTTTGCTGCCTGAAGTAATCAAAAATCTATTGATTATCAACGGTTTGTTTTATTTGGCCACCATCAGCCTCCATATCTACGGAATCGACTTAACCCGAATTCTCGGATTGTATCTACCGGGTTCAGAGCTCTTTAAGCCATACCAGCTCGTAACGCATATGTTCATGCACGGGGGGCTGCTCCACCTGCTCCTGAATATGTTCTCGCTATGGATGTTCGGGATGTCGATGGAGAACTACTGGGGCGCACGTCGATTTTTGACCTATTACCTCATCACAGGCCTGGGCGCTGCCCTACTCCATTTGGGCGTGAGCTGGTTCGAGGCCTACCAACTGCAGCAGCAATTGCTATCGGTGGGATTTGGGGCCGAGGAATTGGAGTTGTTGGCCAAGACTGGGCAGTATTACCCCAGCGCTTTAAGCCAACAATATGACCGACTCTTGACCGATTTTGCCGGCAAGTTTCGGTATCCGACGGTGGGCGCCTCGGGGGCCGTATTCGGCATTCTCTTGGCCTTCGGAATGACTTTTCCCGAGCAACGGATCTACCTGTACATGGCCATTCCAGTCAAAGCGAAATACTTCGTAATCGGCTATGGATTGATCGAACTGTGGAACGGACTATCGATGGGCGGCAGCAATATTGCCCACTTTGCGCATTTGGGCGGCATGTTGTTCGGGTGGTTGTTGATTCGCTTTTGGCGCAGCCAAGGACTGTTACGCTAGACCTTTATGAGCCAGCTGAGAGAAGAACTCAAACAGTATTTCGACGAGGGGCCCGTCTCCAAACTGATGATGACCCTCATCGGCGTCTTCGGGCTCATCGCCCTGTTGCAAGTCGTTCAATTGCTCACCAAGATTCCTTTCGCCGACGCGGTGTTGCGCTACCTGGTCCTCCCGGCCGCCCCGGAATCGCTGCTGTGGAAACCCTGGACCTTGCTGACCTACAATCTGGTGCACGAAGGTTTTTTGCACCTGTTGTTCAATGTACTCTACCTGTTTTTCGCAGGTCGATTGTTCGTCGATTTTGTTGGGGCCCAGAGGTTTATTCCCACATTTCTGCTCGGAGGACTGGCGGGTGGCCTTTTTTATGTGTTGTGCTACAATCTGTTCCCCTATTTCGCCCCGGTGCTCCATCAGGCGACCAACCGAGGTGCCTCGGCCGGGGTCATGGCCATCTTGTTTGGGCTCACCGCCAAGGTGCCCGGACTCAATGTCCGGTTGTTTTTTGTGCTCGATGTCAAGCTGTGGATGATTGCGCTCCTGCTCTTGCTCCTCGATTTGGCGTATTTGCCCGAAGGCAATGCGGGGGGGCATTTGGCGCATTTGGGCGGGGCGGCTTTCGGGTATGTCAGCGTACAACAACTCGGACTGGGTCGAGATTGGACTTCGTGGCTGACTCAATGGTGGGGTCGCAGACCGTCTGGTTTGCGCAGAAGGCGCCGGGGTCCGTTGAGCGTGGTCAAAGGGCCGGGTTCTTCTGAATCGGTTCGTACGCCCAAACCCTCTTCGATCGATCAGACCCAACTCGACGCCCTGCTCGACAAAATATCGCGTTCGGGCTACGACAGTTTGAGTCCCGAGGAAAAAGAGCTGCTCTTTCGCATGAGCCAGAAGTAACCCCATGTTCGAACCCCTCAGTTGGAGGGCCAGATTTATGCTGGCGCTCAATATTTTGGCTTGCCTGGGGTTGATTATGGCCTTGTTGGCTTCAGACATCGATCCCCGCGATTATCGACTCTCGGTACTCCACAGTCTGAGTTTTCCGTACGTCTATTTGCTCAACCTCTTGTTCTTCGGCTTTTGGCTGGCCAAACTGCGCTGGCCGTTGTTTGTATCGCTGGTATGCCTCCTCGCAGGCTACTCCGATCTTACCTCGGTGCTTCGCGTGGCACGCCCGAGGCCCAAGCTCGTCGAAGGCCCCGCGTACCGATTGATGAACTACAACGTCCGCATGTTCAACCGTTTCAAGTGGATCGACCGACCCGGGGTAGGCGACGACATCAAGACGTTGATCGAAGGCTATGCCCCAGACATTTTATGTATACAGGAATATCACGAGAACAAAAACACCCCGCGCTTTGCCTATCGGACCGCTCATCGGCTCGAGCGCCCCGATGGAAAGACCGGCGAATTGGCCATCTTCAGTCGCTTCCCTGAAGTGCGCCGGGGTCGATTGACCTTGTCGGGCCCTGATGCCGACGAACTCCGTACTTTGATTTATTCCGATCTCGCGATCGATGGAGACACCTTGCGCGTGGTCAACGTGCACTTGGCGAGCCTGGCGCTGGGATCGAAACAACGCGAATGGATGGAGGGCAATGCCCATGAGGACGAAAACCCAGAAACCGTCAAGCGGGGTCTGCTTTTCGCCCTGCGCCGTTTGATGCGCAGCGGTCAGATTCGGGCCGGCGAAGTGGAGGTGCTGAGCGCGTTTTTGACCGATAGCCCGCACCCCGTATTGCTGTGTGGAGACCTCAACGACGTTCCGATTTCGTTCGCTTTTGAAACCATTAAAGAAGCTGGACTCACCGACGCCTTCGAACAGGTGGGCAAGGGATTTGGCGAAACCTTTGCCGGGTCTCCGACCCCCTTGCGGATCGACGCGGTGTATGGGCACCCCGAAATTCGATTCGACCGCTACAGCGTGGTGCGCGCCAAACTCAGCGACCACTATCCGATGGTCGTGGACTTTGGGATGGTGTCTGAGGCGCCTCCTGTTTCCGAACATCGGCCCGAATCCAACGAACCCGACGCAAGTCGAGCCGATTGAGCGGATCGGGAGTCAAGCCCCTCCATTCCGGGGTGGTGCAGCGCACTACTTCATCATACCACAAAGGCAAGACTGGAGCGCTTTCGAGCAATCGGGCTTCCATCGACTGGGCCCTCGCCCGTCTCGATTCCCGATCCAAATCGCCCCTCAGGGCCTCATAATCGGCATCGTAGGAAGGGTCGGTAAAGTGGGTGTAATTCGGACCGTTGGGACTGTAGTTCGGGCTGTAAAACAAGGCCAAGTAGTTTTCCGATTCGGGATAGTCGGCTATCCAAGAGCCCCGAAAGAACCCAAATCGGGCATTCGCCATGCCCTCGCGCAGCGCGGCACTGGGCATCACTTCGATTTCGAATGGAATCCCGATGCGCTGGGCCGAGCTTTGGACAAATTCCGCGATGTCGAGGTATTCGGCTCCCGTGTGCAACACCAGCGGAGGCAAACCGACTCCGCCGGGGTACCCCGCCAAACGAAGTGCCTCCGCAGCCTGTTCAGGGTCGTATTGCCAGCCACTTCCCATGGGGATACTGCCCTCGAGGGCGTTGGGCAGCATCCCCCCCCGGGCGGGTATGCCTACGTTGCGGCGCAGGTAGCGCACCAGGGCTTCTCGATCGATCGACCACCCCACCGCCTTGCGCACTTCGGGATTTGCGTAGGGTGTACCTTGCAGGGCTTCGAGTCCAAAACCGAGGTATTCGGTGTTGAGGTAGGGCGCCTTGAGCAACACCAGGGGGTCTCTGTAGCGCGCGCTCAATTGACCCGATGCATCGAGCAGCTCATCGGCATACGAGGGATCCAGCCCCGAGATAAAATCGACCTGTCCTTGAAGCAAGGCCAAAAAGGACGATTTGCGATCGGGCAAAAAGCGGATGGACACGGACTCCAGATAGGGCAACGATTGCCCTTGGGCATCGGTCTCAAAATAGTCCGGATGGCGCCTAAGGACCATTTTTTCGTTCGGAATCCACCTTTTGAAGGCAAAGGGGCCGCTGCCTACGGGTTGACGTCCAAACTCCGATCCGGCCAGCTCGGCGGCCCGCTGAGACACCACTCCGCAGTAGGCGTTGGCGAGGGTCGACAAAAACGGCGGGAAGGGTTCTTTCAAGCGCACAATCACCGAATCTGTCCCCAGGGCCCATGTGCTGTCGATGGGGCGCACAATCCAGATGCCCGGCGAGGCCAAGACGGGGTCTTTCAATCGGTTCAGGCTGAAGACCACATCAGAGGCGCGCAACCGGCGAGATTCCGGAAACGCGTCAAAACAGGGATTCCTGTGGAACCACACATCGGATCGCAACTTAAAGCGATATTCCAGCCCGTCGTCGCTCAGATCCCAGCGGACGGCCAATCCGGGCTTGAGCTGGAGCGCAGAATCGAGTTCGACCAAGGTGTTGAAGAGCATCCCCACCGCCCAGATGTTGCTTTGAACCCGCGCAAAAGCGGGGTCGAGCGAAGAAATGCCCGAGGCCTCGTTGTAGCGGAACACCTTCGGGTCGCGCTCTTTCGATGTTGGGGTGCACGCAGCCAACAACAGATTAACAACCAGGAACTTGTACAGGGCAGTTTGCTTCATTCGGAGGGAGGCAAGGTAAAAAGGAAGTACCTTTGCGGCCCTTATGGAAATGCCTGTTCCCAACCCCCTGCTTCCGGCTCGTTTTGAGGGTCATACCGTGGCCTTGCAAACCCTGGGGTGCAAACTCAATCAAGCCGAGACGTCGGCGGTAGGCAAAAGGCTCGAAGAGCGGGGTTTCACGAGGGTTCCGGGCGATCAAGCCGCCGATGTCTACGTTTTGAACACCTGCTCGGTGACCGAAAACGCCGACAAGGAAACGGCTCTGTTGATTCGCAGGGCGCTGAGGGCCAATCCCTCGGCCTATGTGGTGGTGACGGGGTGCTACGCCCAATTGCAGCCCGAAGCCGTTCGTTCGATTCCCGGTGTAAAATTGGTTTTGGGTTCGAACGAAAAGTTTCAGATTGCGGAACGTTTGCCAGCTGATTTACGTACCAACGATATCGCGGTTCACCGATGCGAAACCGAAGATTTGGGCGGTTTTGAGACGGCGTGGTCGCTGGGAGACCGCACCCGGGCCTTTTTAAAGGTGCAAGATGGCTGCGACTACAAATGCACCTATTGCACCATCCCGATGGCGAGGGGAGCGAGCCGGAGCGATACGCTGGAGAATGTGGTGCTTCAGGCTCAAAAGCTGGCCGGCAGTGGCGTTCGGGAAATCGTCTTGACCGGGGTCAACACGGGCGATTACGGCAAAGGCGAGTTCGGCGACAAGAAACACGAGCACACTTTTTTGCAGTTGATCCAGGCGCTGGACGAACAGGTTGACGTGGCGCGCATTCGCATTTCGTCGGTCGAACCGAATTTGATGCACCCAGAGTTGATTCGGTTTATCGCTTCGAGTCGGCGTTTTGTGCCGCATTTTCACCTTCCTCTGCAATCGGGCAGCGATGCGGTTTTGGGGCGGATGAAGCGGCGTTACCGATCCGAATTGTACGCCGAGCGGGTGCGCTCCATTCGGTCGATGGTACCCGACGCCTGCATCGGCGCCGATGTGATTACCGGATTTCCGGGCGAAACCGAGGAGGAGTTCAATCAAACCCTCGATTTTGTTCGCGAAAACGCCCTCGACTATGTGCATGTGTTTACCTATTCTTCCCGGCCGGGAACCGAAGCGGCTTTGCTCGAGCAAGTGCCTTTGGCGGTGCGCAAAGAGCGAACGACGCGGTTGCGGGCTATAGGAGAGCGGTTGGCGCTGCTGTCGGCCGAGCGCAGCCGGGGTCGAGAATATGATGTTTTGTTTGAAGAGGGCAAAGACGCAGAAGGGGTGGAATGGATCGAGGGGTATACCCCGAATTATCTGAGGGTATCGGTTCCACGAGAGTCTGCCGAACCCGGGCAATTGGTCAAGGTGGTAATAAAAGAAGTGTTGGGCCCCGGAAAGCTGAGCGGAGAATGCCTCCCGGCCCCTATCTTGGCGGTGTGATTGCCGTCTTTACCCGCTATACCCTCAACCCCATTTTCGAACCCGATTTTGTTCGGGCGTGGAGCGATTTGAAGGGATTGTGGGTTCGTCAATACGCCTTGGGCAAGGCGGAATTGCTGCACGAGGCATCCGGACGCTATCTGGGTTTGGTCCATTGGCCTTCCGAGGCCAAATGGCAAGAGTCGGTCAACACCGCCGATCCCGATCAGCAGAGACTTCAATTAAAGCTCGAGTCGCTCTGCAACCGAATGCAGCTGCTGTATACACTGCCCGTTGTGGTGGCTTGAAACCACCTAGAATCCCTCCCTGTTTTTTGAAAAATCCGTTCGTTTCCTCTATTGTTTGGAGGGAGCATCCTTACTCGTGCCGATATAATTAGTCGATCCTGCTGAATGTCAATTTTTGGAAATAAGGAGGAAGGATAGTTGATGAGAAAGGGGACGAGGTCTTTTTGGGAGGGCGTTGAGCAGATTTTGTAGCCTTCGGATCAAGTGTAAAAAAGACCTTGGCCCCTGTTTTGAGGCGAATTCGATCCATTTTGTCATGTTCCAGGCCATGGCGGCGAGCATCGCGTTGATTCGGTTACCGGACTTACTCCAGAGGTAATTCTGGGCCATTCTGAAGTCGGTTTT
>WGMI01000030.1 GCA_016125155.1 bacterium | reverse complement strand
TCGGCGTAGCCGGAAGACTTCTACCCGGAGGCCCGGGTTTACCTTGGAAGACTCTGGTTGAATTAGTCAATTGTAGGTTTTATTATAGGAAAAGGGGTAAAACACAATTGAATGAAAAAGCATCTCTCCCCAGAAATATCCCGTGACCCTCCTTTATGCTCCTCAAGAACCTCTATTCGCTCTTGCTCTTGAGCACCAACATCGAACGCTTGAGCTTGGAGCGCACTTTTTTTTGCGGATGTAGGGTTATGGGTTCTACTTCTTTGCCTTCGGCATCCCAGGTATACGATTGCTCAATAAAGACAAGCGAGAGAAACGTCAACAGCGAAATCGGAAACTGAGACATCACCGGATTGCCGTAATTGGACATCAAAATACCCGCAAATGCAGCCAACAAAGCCATGGCAATGGTTTTGTTTTCTCCGGGAGCCATGTGCAGGGTTCGCCACGATCCTCGGATCAAGATGAGCAGCCACATTCCGACATAAAAATTCCGCCCTACAATCCCGGTTTCGGCCCGAATCCGGGTATAGAGCCCATCCGGTTCGAAGTTGGACAGCCAAGTGCCCGGACTAAAGCGTCTTCCAAAACTCGAAGTAGTGCCCACCCCTCCGCCAAATGGTTTGCCTTTGAGGTATACCGTCAGCAAGGCCCTGTTTCTAAACCGGGTATTGAGCGAGGCATCGTTCGGATCCAGTGCCGTGCGCAAGCGCTGAACGTGGTAATTCGAGTGGCCGATGCTCGTGTATTTGAGAAAGTAAAAGCTGCCAAGCAGGAACAAAACCCCGAAGAGGAGAATCCGGGTTTGTTTGGTGAGAATCAAAAACAACAGTGCGCCAACGCCCGGGATCGACAAAGCACCGCGGGTTCCGCTCAGCATCATCCCATAGAAAGAAAAGAGCGCCGTGGCGGCAAAAAAGAACTTTTTTCTCTTGGAAAAAGGGCCGAGCATCATGATGGCACAAACGATGCACAACTGGGCCATGGCGGCACCAAAAGTGGCCGCATCAAAGTAATAAGAGAAAATGCGCAATTGCCCAAAGAGCAAATGGGTTTTGTATTGCCCGTTGTCGAGCCAGGCTTGTTCTACCGGTCCCAATCCGAAATACTGTTGTTTCATGCCCCAGAAAATCCCAAGCCACGACAGACCAATCCAGATGTACAGATAGGTGTAAAAATCCTTTCTTGAGTCGAGGAGCATAAAGCCCAAGGGGATGAGCAAAACTTGGTACAGCGCAATTCCGCGCATCGAATAGAACCATGCCTGGGCGCTGTGCGCTTCAGGATTGACCAGCTCGAGCAGCATATAGATCATCCACAACATCATCAAGAGCGTAATGATATTTCCCGCGCGCTCGAAGCGCATTTTTCGATAGTCTTTGATAAACAGAAGTAGGAATGTAGCTGCCAGGGCAATGTCCACCACCAATCCAAAAGTGAACACCGGGAAATAGCGACTAAAGAAGGAAAGTAAAAAGCCAAATGCCAATACAGACCAGATGGCCTTTTTAGGATCGAGATAGACGCTTCGCAGACCCAAGATAAGCGGAGGAATGGCGATGGCACCCAATCCGGGAGAGGCGCCGTAGGCCACAATGACATATCCCAAACCCAAGAGCAAGACAACTCCGATGAGAATAAGCACCCCGGGACCCATTTTTGGAGCCGATGCGAGGGTGCCATAGGACGCAGTCGATCGTGCCATCTACTTAAGAGGAAATACCTTTTGGAATTCGGAAGTTGGACTTTCGTAATGGCACAATTGGAACAGTTCGTCTTGGCCGTTTAGACTTTCTCCATTGATCTGAAAGTCCTTTCGTACTCCTTCGGGCTGCCCAAAAACAGGATGAAGTGACACGAGATAGTAGCGTACTTTTTGTCGATCGCTACTGTACTTTACATACAAGGTGAGGGTGCGCTCAAATCGGGTATTGGGACGCGCTCGGGCTTCTAAGGCTTCTTTGGAATCACTCGGTTTGGTATTGCGAAGCCAGCCCGCATCGAGTAGCCGAATGTCGAGTTTGTGCATCAAGGTGTCGTCGATCATGGCCAGTTGGTCGAGATCGGCGGGATCAATCAGGCAGTACCACGCATCGGTGCGGTCTTGCCACCCGCTTTGCCGCTGGGTGTATCGATAGCTTCCTTCTTGGATGAACTTGGTCAAGCAAAAAATTCGGTGCGTTCCCCAAAAAGCCTCGCGTATCTCCAAACGCTCGATGTTGTCGAGCCCCAAACGGGCGTCTTTGTTCTCAAAAGCTTTTTCGTCTCGGGCGTTGGCGCGAATCAGCAAGGTGTTGTCTGCACGCATCCATTGGCCATCCAAACTCAACATCCACCCATCGATGTCTTTTTCAAGGGTGCCCATGGGCTTTTTCCCCAATTCGAGCAGGGGAGCGTTTTGATGGTTCTGTGCGAGGATGGAAGCCGCAGACAGCCCTGCGACAAGAAGAGAAATAAAATAACGCATATTCACAGTGCCTCGATTCATAGGGCAAGCCGAAAGTACTACTTTTGGCCGGATAAAGCCCCCATAAAGCCTTGTCAGATGCGCCCTTGGTCAGTATTCTGACAGTGAACTACAATCAGGCCGCAGTTACGGCCGATTTGTTGCGTTCGCTGCGCAGAATTCGGTACCCCAACATAGAAATTGTTGTCGTAGACAATGGATCTCGGGAAGACTGTCGCTGGTTGTCAGAGTCCTTTTCAGAAATTCGGCTGCTCTTAACGGGAAAAAATTTGGGCTTTGCCGGGGGGAATAATTACGGTTTGCCTTTTTGCTCAGGTGCCTATGTATTGTTCATCAATAATGACGTCGAAGTTGAACCGGATTTTCTCGAGCCTTTAATCAAAGCGTTTGAGGAATTTCCGAAGGTAGGGATGGTGAGTCCGCGCATCCATTATTTCGGCGAACCTGGTTTGATTCAATATGCGGGAAGTACTCCCATGAGTCCGTTTACCATCCGCAATGCAACCATAGGGTTTCGCCAAAAAGATGTCGGACAATATTTGGATGTTCGACCTACGGCCTTCATTCATGGAGCAGCCATGGTGGTTTCCAGAGAGGTCATAGAGACGGTCGGGACGATGTCCGACGATTACTTTCTGTACTACGAGGAATTGGATTGGTGTAGCCGCATTGTTCGATCGGGTTATCAGGTTATTTATGTTGGTACTTCGCTGGTTCACCACAAGGAGTCGGTTTCAGTCGGGAAGATGAGTTCGTTGAAAATTTATTATATGACCCGCAATCGATTGCTCTATGCACGGAGAAATTTTCCCTTTAAAGAGCGATTGATTTCCATGCTGTTTTTTTGTTTTGTCAGTGTACCCAAAGGACTCATTGTATACTTAGTCAAGGGTGAATTCGCCCTTGCCGGGGCCTTCCTCAAGGGTGTTTATTGGAATATAATACACTAATTATTATGAGGATTGGTATCGAAGCACAAAGACTAGGACGCCGGCAAAAGCACGGTATGGATTTCGTTGCGCTGGAATTGATTCAAGGACTTCAAGAGATAGACCACGACAATGAATATTTCATCTTTGTCAATTCAGGCGAAGAACTGGACCGCATACCGAAAGCAGACAACTTTACTGTTATTGTGCGCAAAGGAATGTATGCATGGTGGGAACAATGGACATTGCCAAAGTTGATCGAGAAATATAGAATAGACGTGCTCCATTGCACCGCCAATACGGCGCCCTTGAATACTACTGTTCCGCTGCTTGTCACAGTTCATGATCTCATTTATTTTGAAACGCATCCTCTTTTGGCAAAGGGGTATACGAGTTATCAGCGCTTCGGAAATTACTATCGACGCGTGATCGTCCGGAGTGTTTTGAATAAGGCCAAGAGAATTCTCACTGTTTCTCAGTTTGAAGCGTCCAGTTTTGCCCGTTTATTTCCCTTTCTAGATCTATCGAAAGTCAAAGTGGTCTACAATTCAGTAGGCGCTCATTTTGGAGTAGTCAAGGAGGAAAAGGTTAAAATGGAGGTACGAAAGCGATATGGACTTCCCGATCGCTTTGTGTTGATGTTGGGCAATACAGATCCCAAGAAGAATACCCGCATGGCCATAGAGAGTTTTTTGAGTGTATTGCCCGATTTAGATTCACGTATAACGCTGGTTTTAGGTGATTTGGATCCTTCCGTTTTAATTCTATGGTTTGGGTTGGAGCAGCGTCGTCTATTGGAAGGCCGCCTTCATTTCACGGGGTATCTGGACAATCGAGATTTGCCTGTTGTATTGAATCTGGCCGAAGCCTTGTATTATCCTTCTAAGCGAGAAAGCTTCGGGATTCCTATTCTTGAAGGCATGGCCAGTGGTTGTCCGGTGATTTGTTCAAATACTTCGTCCATGCCGGAAATTGGAATGGAGGCTGCCCATTATGTCAATCCTGATGATATCGAAGATATGAAGCGCGGGTTGCGGACCGTTTTGAACGATCCCGACGAGCGACATCGCATGAGAACAATGGGTTTGAAACGAGTAGAATTCTTTAGTCGGAAACGTATGGCGAAAAGCGTGCTCGAGCACTACAAAGAAGTTTACGATGCTGCGATTTAAACCCAGTCGTTCGGTTCAGTCTCATTTGAATTATTTCGGCAAGACCATTGCCGATGTTCAAAAAGAAGAATTGGAGGGCATTCGAGCGCGATTGCGGCAATTGCAATCGGAGGCCCCGGTTGTTTCTGTCTGCATGATTGCCTGGAATGAAGAGCGCAACATTGTGGCCGCCTTGAGCAGTTTGTCGCAACAGCGTTCTCGCTATCCTATGGAGATCATTGTGGTAGACAACAATTCGGCCGATCGAACGGCCGAGACCATTCGCGCTTTAGGGGCTCGATATGTCTCCGAATCCAATCAGGGCTATGCATGGGCTCGGCAAAGAGGGGTGGTTGAAGCCAGAGGACGGTTTATTCTCTCTGCCGATGCCGATACAGTGTACCCCGAACTATGGGTAGAAACCATGGTAAAAGCCCTCGATAAACCCCAAATAGCCTGCACGTATGCGCTCCATGCTTTTTTTACCCAAGACGGCCGATATCCATTGGGTTTGATGGTATACCAATGGCTGAAATACGTAGGTATTTGGATCAAGGATTTTAAGCGTCCTCATTTGAATTGTGGAGGGGCGGGGATGGGATTCCCGAAGGATTTGGCCGTGCAGGTTGGGGGCTATGATGTCAACGTAGTGCGCGGTTCCGACGGAACTTTGGCGTTTGAATTGGGCAAGCTCGGTGCGGTGCGCATGGTGCGTTCCGTACACGGTCAAATTTGGACCAGCATGAGGCGCACGGAGTTGGACGGAAGCCTATGGAATGCCTTTTGGAAGCGGTTCGCTCTTCAAATGCGCTATTTTCTGCACTATTTCAGCCCTCAAAAGGAACGATGATCTACTCGAGCGGACTTTTTTGGGTGTTGGTGGGGTTGGTGGGCTATACCTATTTGGGGTACGGCGTGGTCCTGTTTGTCGCGATCCGAATCAAGCGGATTTTTCGCTCATCAGGCGTTCCTCAAGACCCTGATCCATGGCCTTCGGTTACCTTGGTGATTCCTTGCTACAACGAGAAGTCTGTGTTGGCTGAAAAGCTTCAGAATACCAGACAATTGGACTATCCTAGCGATCGGCTCACGGTGGTGTTTATCACCGATGGATCGACCGATGGGAGCCAAGAGTACCTCCGGGCGCAATCGGATGTCGTCAGTCTGCACC
Organism: bacterium; assembly: GCA_016125155.1. Taxonomy (GTDB): domain Bacteria; phylum Bacteroidota; class Bacteroidia; order Flavobacteriales; family Schleiferiaceae; genus WGMI01. The sequence goes on along the minus strand of WGMI01000030.1, from coordinate 60,664 downwards.
AACCTGTGCGCGCCGGGAAGAGTGCGGCCGAAAATCGAGCCATGCAATTCATTCAAACGCCCTACGTGGTGTTTTGCGATGCCAACACTTGGCTCAATCCAGAATCGATCAAGCGATTGGTTCGCCACTATCAAGATCCCAAAGTGGGAGGGGTCTCCGGAGAAAAGCGGGTCAAGATGGATGGAACGACAGAAGCAGAAGGAGAAGGGTTGTATTGGAAGTATGAAAGCACATTAAAGCGCTGGGATTCAGAGCTATGGAGTCTTGTCGGTGCGGCCGGTGAATTGGTGAGTTTTCGAACGGATTTGTTTGAACCGCTTGAGGAGGACACCATTCTCGACGACTTCGTTCAATCTATGCGCATTGCCCAAAAGGGATATCGCTTTTTGTACGAACCCGAGGCCTACGCTATGGAGTCGTCTTCAGCCCACTTTTCTGAAGAATTCAAGAGAAAAGTTCGGATTGCGGCGGGGGGATGGCAAGCCATGTCTCGGTTGGGTTTTATACTCAATCCACTTCGGCAACCCTTGTTGAGTTGGATGTATGTTTCGCACCGGGTGTTGCGCTGGTCGATTGCCGCTTTCGCCCTCCCCTTGCTCCTGGTGCTGAATGCCTTTCTGGCGTCCCAAGGCAACTTATACCTAGGGCTTCTAATCGGGCAAGGGGGCTTCTATGTTTTGGCAGCCAAGGGTTGGTTGGATGCCCAAAAAGGGAAGAAGGGCATTGGCTATGTTCCCTTTTATTTCTGCTTTATGAACTATGCGGTTATTGCTGGCTTTTACCGGTGGTTGAACAAGCGTCAATCGGCGGTGTGGGAACGGGCACAACGCAAAGCCTAAAAGCGAAAAAGTCCAATTTACACTCCTCTGTTCTACAGTGTTTATTCAGCGGACAAAAGCCCACCAGACCAAATTGGCACCCATTCTCAGCGCTTGTTCTCTGAGCTCTTCCGGATCGTTGTGCACCCCGGCGTCTTCCCATCCATCGCCGAGGTCTGATTCAAAACTGTACATAAGGACCAATCGGCCATTTCGAAAAATCCCCCAAGCTTCAGGAGCCCGGTTGTTGTGCTCGTGGACTTTGGGGAGACCGTCGGGAAAAGAAAAGGGCTTTGTAAAAATAGGGTGATCCGGAGGGATTCTTTCCAGCGGACTGTCATCGAACAGGCGCTCCAAATAGGGTCGAATAAATGGATCCATACCATAGTTGTCGTCGATGTGTAAAAAGCCGCCTCCATCCAACCAACGCTGCAATTGGTCCAATTCCATGTCTGAAAACACCACGTTGCCGTGTCCGGTCATATGGACAAAAGGCTGGGCAAAGAGCTCGTTCGAAGACGGTTCGACTGTAACCGGTTCAGCGTCCAATTGGGTGCCCAAGTTTTGGTTGCAATAGTCGATCAAGTTACTCAAAGCCGTAGGGTTGGCGTACCAATCGCCCCCACCGCGGTATTTTAACAAACCGATGCTCTGTGCTTCGAGCAGCCCTGAACCCAACAGGAACAACTGGAACATCGATCGAAATCCGCGCATAACTCGGGAGAATAAAGGGATTGGGGCGAAGTTAAAGCGCATTGGGTAAGCCTCGAGGAGTTCTTTACGAGCCTCATAATTAGTTTGTTAAAACGAATTGCCCCATGGGAATCACAAGCTTCATAACTCATTGAAAGTCGCTTTTTACGCGACCATCGATATCGGAAGACCCAAAGTTCTGGTTGGGACACTATTTTCGTTTGGTTGTAACCCCCCCCTAGCTGCGATGAGAAACTGGTATTTGGCTTTTATTGCGCTCTCTTTTAGCGGATTGAGCTTTGTTTTGCGCGCTCAGGTCAACACAACCGCAACCTATGCATTGGGCGATCGAGGGACCCAATTCAGTACTGCGGCTGCCATCTCAACCTCCTTGGAGAGCAGTTGCGGGGACACACTTTCGGTAACCATACCCGCGGGCAATGTTGTGACCAGCGTTTCGGTCAATTACGCGATGACGGCCGGGGGTGCCGGGTGGATGTCGGAACAACGCAGCTATCTGGAATGTGTCACCACAGGTCAAAAGGAAGCATCGGTAACCGCAGGAGTTGGCAATTCCGCAGGTACCATGACTTATTCAAGAACGGGTTTGACGGTGGCAAACGGAGTCAGCGCCACGGGGGTCCTCAAGTTCTACTTACACCCCTTCCGAACCTTTAATACTGCGGGAGGGTGTACGACCTCCATCAACAAACTCGACAACAACTGGTCGGTCACCGTGACCCATATTCCGCCTCCTACCTGCCTGTTTCCGAGCGCGCCCCAGGTACTCAACATCGGGCCGACTTCGGCTACATTGACTTGGACGAGCGGGGGAGCCTCTCAATGGCAAATTGAATACGGTGCACCCGGTTTTACCCCGGGAACGGGAACCCTGCTGAATGTTCCGAGCAATCCTTTTTTACTCACTGGACTCAATCCCAATACACAATATTCTTTTATTGTTCGGGACAGTTGTGCCCCAGGCGATGTAAGCATTTGGACGAATGCTGTGGGTTTCCGTACGACTTGTTTGCCCGTGCTCGCGCCATTTGTACAGAATTTCTCGGGAACTTCATGGGTTTCGGGTTCGGGGTTCAGCAATGGGGGAGATGCGATCGATGCTTGTTATACGCGCAATCCTGGAGGCAATCCGGCCGGTGGATTTACGGGTAGTTATTTCTGGGGGATCCAGAGCGCAACCACCAATACGTTTAATACCGGTCCTAGTGCAGACCACACCACGGGAACAGGCAAATATCTCTACGTAGAGTCGAGTTTGGGTCAGGTCGGCAACTCAGCCAATTTTGTGACCATTCCCGTGGACCTCGTTCCACTCAATGTTCCCGAATTGCGGTTTTGGTACCATATGTACGGGACGAACATCGGCACTTTGAATGTGGAAGTCAATGGGGGCGCCGGATGGCAAAATGTATGGAGTTTGACCGGGGCACAACAGACCTCTGAGGCTGCTCCATGGCTTGAAGCGATTGTGCCTTTGCCCACTTTTGCCGACGATACCGTTCGGGTTCGGTTCAGCACCACCCGATTGGGCGGATTCGGCGATATCGGAATCGACGACATCAGCTTGCAGGAGGCTCCAACCTGCCCTCAGCCCAACAATTTCAGCGCTCTGAGCGTGGGGGCCGTCGATGCCAATTTGGATTGGACGCCCGGAGTTGCCAACTTTTGGAACGTGCAATACGGCCCCCCGGGGTTCGCCTTGGGGGCGGGCACGGTGGTAACAGCCACGACGCATCCCTTTGTTTTGCCGGGTTTGACGCCCAATACCGATTATCAGGTATATGTGCGCGACAGTTGCGGTGTGGGCGATGTCAGTGTTTGGGTTGGTCCCATTTCATTTAGAACCAATTGCCTTCCCGTTTCCGTTCCTTATTTTGAACCTTTTACCTCTTCAGTCTGGGTATCAGGTACCGGAACAAACAATGCCGGCGATGCGATTGACCCTTGTTGGCGGAGAACGCCTGGAGCTCAAAGCGGTTTTGCGGGGGCCTTTTTCTGGGGAACCAAAGCAGGAGCTCCCGGGACCTTCAACACGGGTCCCTCGGTAGACCATACCACGGCCACCACGGCGGGTAAATACATCTATCTCGAATCCACATTTGGAACAGTCGGGGCCACTGCAGAAATCCTGAGTCCTTTGATCGATCTGGGCAGTTTGACCCAACCGGAGGTTCGTTTCTGGTACCATATGTACGGGTTTTCTATGGGCACAATGGAGCTCGCCATCAACAACGGATCGGGTTGGACCAATCTGTGGTCGTTGGCGGGCCAACAGCAAACGAGCGCAGGTGCGCCATGGTTGGAAGCCATCGTGGCGCTTACGGCCTATGCCGGCGATACCGTTCAGTTTCGCTTTAGAGGGGTGCGCAATGGGGGTCAAGGAGATGGGGCAGTGGACGATTTTCGCGTCGACAGCGCCCCGACTTGTTTCTCACCAACGGCCTTCAGCGCTGTGTCCGTTGGATCGACGGCTGCTACCCTGGGTTGGACCACAGGTGGAGCCACCCAGTGGAATGTGTCCTTCGGGGCCCCGGGAGTGGGTGCCGGAGGAGGTGCAGTCGTTTCGGCATCTGTCAACCCCTTTACGCTGACAGGATTGACTCCCAATACGGCCTACGAAGCCTGGGTTCGAGACAGTTGTGCCCCAGGCGATGTCAGTCAGTGGACGGGTCCCGTGTTGTTCACCACGACCTGTCTTCCTTTTGCCGCGCCGTACAACCAGAATTTCGACGGTAACCTGTGGACGGCGGGAACGGGCGGGAACAACCAAAACGACGCCATCGATCCTTGTTGGACCCGGAGTCCTGGAACCCAAACGGGTTTTCCCTCCTCGTTTTTTTGGGGAACAGCTTTGGGAATCACTCAAAGCTTTAATACGGGCCCTGCGGTTGACCATACCTTGGGAACCAATCAAGGCAAGTACATCTTTACCGAGGCGACCAACGCAGCGGGAACGACAGCAACCATCACGAGTCCACAAATTGATTTAGGGCCCCTCAATGTGCCCGAATTGCGGTTTTGGTACCATATGTACGGCACCAACATCGGCACTTTAACCGTAGAAGCAGACAACGGCAGCGGTTGGACCCCTGTTTGGTCTCTGACGGGACAACAGCAAACCACTGAATCGGCACCTTGGCTAGAAGCCGTAGTGCCCATGGCTGCTTTTGTGGACGATACCGTTCGAATTCGTTTTTCAACCAACCGGCTGGGGGGATTCGGAGACGTTTCTATCGACGATGTTGCTCTGCTCGAAGCACCAGCCTGTCCGCAGCCGTCTGGGTTGACCGTGGTTTCGACCAGCGCCAATTCTGGGGTTTTGTCATGGACCACGGGTGGGGCGTCTACGTGGGTTTTCTCCTACGGGGCCCCCGGATTCGCCCCCGGCAGTGGTGTTCAAGTGCCTATATTGACCAACCCTGGAACCCTGTCTGGACTGTCTCCGGGAACGACCTATCAGGTTTATGTAAAAGACAGTTGTACCGGTGGCAGCAGTGCATGGGTGGGCCCGGTTACCTTGGTGACCACATGTATACCCAGTATTGCGCCCTATTTTGAAAACTTCGATGGGTCGGATTGGGTCACAGGGACCGGAACCAACAACTTGAACGATGTCATCAATCCTTGTTGGTCGAGGAACCCTGGCGCCCCCAGTGGAACGGCCGGTGTATTCTTCTGGGGAACCCGTACAGGACAAACTCCTAGTATTAACACGGGTCCTTCTGGCGATCATACCAATGGAACAGGACAATATGTTTATGTGGAATCCACTTTTGGCGCATCGGGTACTACAGCCCAACTGCTCAGCCCTCAGATTAGCTTGGTTCCTTTGGCGACACCTGAACTTCGCTTTTGGTATCATATGTACGGTGGTTTGACAGGAACCGTATCTGTAGAAGCCAACAATGGCTCTGGTTGGATCAGCATTTGGACCTTGAGCGGTCAACAACAAGCGTCTCTTACCGCACCTTGGCTCGAAGCCATTGTTCCCCTGTCAGCCTATTCGGGCGACACGGTTCAGTTCCGGATCACAGGAACCCGACTGGGAGGGACTGGCGATGCCGCCATCGATGATTTTCGGGTAGACAATGCTCCGACTTGCCCAGCCCCCTCGATGCTCAGCATCACGGCCCAAACCGATGTCAGCGTAACCTTGGCGTGGGTCAGCGGCGGATCACCCAACGCCTTGATCGAGTATGGTCCGCCCGGCTTTGCCCCCGGCACAGGCACTTTTGTTCCTGCCACAGGTACTTCCGCGGTCGTTTCGGGTTTGACCCCGGCCACGACTTATGAGTTTTACGTGCGCGATAGCTGCGGGCTGAACGATGTCAGTTTTGCTATTGGTCCGGTGGTCGCCACGACCTACAGTTGTTCGAACGGTTGTTTGTTTACCCTAAATCTGACCGACACTTTTGGCGATGGATGGTCTGGGACCGGAGCCTTCCACCGTGTAGAATTGGTGGTCAATGGAGGTCTTCCACAGCCTTTCACCCTGCCAGCCGGAAACAACATCAGCTATCAGGTTTATCTCTGTCAAGACGATCCCATTCAACTCAATTTCTTCAATGGCGGTGCTTGGGTCAACGAATGTGGACTTACACTGGTCGATCCCTTTGGGACAACGGTTTACCAATTGAGTCCCGGTGGAACACCTCCTGCGGTATTGTACACCGATTCGGCCGATTGCGGGCAGAACTTGAGTTGCATTCCCCCCATTAATGCTACAGTCGTCAGCGTTGGCTCCAACAACAGCACGGTTTCTTGGGACCCCTTGGGAACCCCGTTTAGTCAGATTGAATATGGTCCAACGGGCTTCGCATTGGGATCGGGCACGTTGATTGCCAATGCGGTGAGTCCGCAGTTGATTACTGGACTAGCGCCCAATACGGCCTATCAATTTTATGTGCGCGACAGTTGCGGGGTGGGCAATACGTCGACTTGGACGGGCCCGATTTCTTTTACGACCCTATGTGCTGTAGTGTCGACGCCGTACACCGAGAATTTTGACAATGGTTTATGGACCCTGGGCACCACTTTCGGGGCGGGCACCATCGATCCTTGCTGGAATCGGAACCAAACAACTCCCTATTGGTGGAAGGGCAATACAGGGGTTACGCCATCCAACAATACCGGGCCGTCCTCAGACCACACCACGGGCAGCGGCAGCTATGCCTATACCGAGACGGTGAACACCCCGGCCACGAGCACCTTGTTGACCTCACCCCTGATTAGTTTGGTAGGATTGACGGCACCCGAGCTCCGTTTCTGGTACCATATGTACGGGGCGCAAATTGGTTCCTTGACGGTTGAAGTTTCCAACGACAATGGGGCTTCTTGGAACAATATCACCACACTGAGCGGGCAACAACAGACCTCTGTGAACGCGCCTTGGCTGGAATCGGTCCAAGCACTTTCGTCCTATGTTGGAGACACGATTCAAATACGGTTTGTCGCCAGTCGTTTGGCAGGTGCCAACAACCAAGTAGACATTGCCATCGATGACATCGGAGTAGCGAATGCGCCGTCTTGTCCCGCGCCGACTGCACTTACAACGACGGCTATTTCCGCTACTTCTATTCAGGTAGGCTGGACCACCGGCGGTGCGACCAACTGGCAAATTGAATACGGATTTCCCGGTTTTGCACCGGGAACGGGTACGCTTGTCAATGCCACGGCGAATCCATTTACGGTAACCGGACTCAGTCCATCCGCAAGCTATCATTTCTATGTGCGCGACAGCTGTGGCATCGGTGTAGTTTCGGCTTGGGCCGGTCCGGTCAATGGATCAACGTTGTGTGGGGTAGCCACAGCGCCTTTTGCAGAGAATTTTGATCAGGACTTCCTCGAGGGAACGGGCAACGACAACCTCGGCAGCACCATTGACGCTTGTTGGTTCCGCAGCGATACCGCCGGCTACCACTGGGGCGGAGGTCAGGGAACCACCCCCACGGGCAATACGGGCCCTCCCGCTGACCACACCACCGGATTCGGAAACTATGTGTATGCAGAAGCCAGCTTTACCACGCCGGGTCAAAGCACTCTGCTCGAGTCGCCCAGCGTCAACCTGACGGGATTGGTCAATCCGGAGCTCATGTTTTGGTATCATATGTATGGTGCCAATCTCGGAAAATTGATGATTGATGTCTACAATGGCACCACGTGGACCAACGGCTACGATTCGATTGTAGGCAACCAAGGCAACCAATGGATCGAATATCAAAAGATCCTTGCTGGCTTTGTGGGTCAAACGGTGAAAATCCGACTCACAGCCTTTACCGGGACCACCCCGACCCAGTTGGGCGACATTGCCATCGACGATTTTTCGCTGGCTGAGGGGCCCTCTTGCTTGTATCCGACCAACCTTAGCGTTACCACTTCTACGGCCAACAGTGTCACTTTGGCGTGGACCACAGGGGGGGCGAGCAACTGGCAGGTGGAATACGGTCCTGTAGGTTTTGTACCGGGTACAGGGACGCTGGTCAGCGCCGGATCGAATCCCTTTGTGGTCAACGGATTGAGTGCTTCTCAGAGCTATGATTTTTACGTGAGAGACAGCTGCGGAGTCGGAAACGTGTCCCAGTGGGAGGGCCCCACTCAAGGCAGTACGGCCTGTGGAACTGTGCTTACGCCCTATTTTGAAAATTTCGAGTCGGGTTTTGACGAAGGGACAGGCACGAACAACGTCGGAAGCACCATCAACCCTTGTTGGACGAGAACCCCGGCCACCGGATTCCATTGGGGCGGGGGACAAGGAACGGTTCCAACAGGGGGGACAGGGCCGACCAACGACCATACCTTCGGAACAGCCGCTGGGCACTATGTGTATGCGGAATCCAGCGGAAGTGTGACCAATGCTACCGCCGCCCTCGAAACGCCGAGCATAGATTTGACCCCATTGACGTATCCCGAACTGAGGGTATGGGTCAGCATGAATGGCAATACCATTGGCAAATACCGGATGGATGTTTTTGACGGAACCCAATGGGATTTGGCCGTCGACAGCGTCGTAGGCGACCAAGGCAATGCCTGGTTTGAGCGCGTAGTGAATTTGTCGGACTACGACAATATGACGATCAAAGTGCGGTTCATTTCTGTGGCTGGGACAGCGCCGACCCAATTTGGCGATATCGCCATCGACGACCTTTTGATTCACGATGGCCCTTCGTGCAACGAGCCGACCGCATTGGCTTTAGTGGGAGGCACGGACTCTACGCTCGTCGTTGGTTGGACGAGTGGTGGGGCATCGAATTGGCAGATCGAATACGGTCCGACAGGATTTGCCCCCGGTACAGGAACCTTGGTGAATGCGTCGAGCAATCCCTTCACGATTTCAGGATTGATGGCCACAACGACCTACGATGTATACGTCCGAGACAGTTGCGGTGCAGGCGATGTGAGCACCTGGCTGGGCCCGATTTCGGCCACAACCCTCAACTGTGCTTCAAGTTGTTCCTTCAGCCTTCAGTTGACGGACAATTTCGGAGACGGTTGGATTAGTACCGGTGGAAATTTCCATCAATTGCAAATCGCAGTAAATGGGGGAGCGCCGACGAACTATACGCTGGCAGCGGGCACCCTGCAGACCTTCCCCCTCCAGTTTTGCGATGGAGATTTCGTGGCCTTGAGTTTTGTCAATGCCGGAGTTTGGTCGAACGAATGCGGCATTCAGTTGTTCGACGGCAGTGGAGGCTTGCTCTATCAGCGGGTTCCCGGAGCCAATATCAACACCGGTGCTCTGTATAGCGACACCCTCAATTGTCCCCAACTGGCTTGCCCGGACCCGACGGCTTTGGCGGTGGTCAGCACGGGATTGAACAACGCTACGGTATCCTGGACCCCCGGAGCCGGAGGAACCTCGTCGATTCAGTTTGGTCCCACAGGCTTTGTGTTGGGAACGGGTATTTTGATTCCCAACGTGACGAGTCCTTACTCCATCAATGGATTGAATCAGAATACAACGTATCAGTTCTATGTTCAGACCCAATGTGGTCCTGGAAATAGTTCGACATGGGTGGGGCCGGTTTCCTTCACCACCCAGAGCTGTACCCCCCCGGTGGCTTCGTTTACGTACACGCTTTCGGGAACGACCATTTCGGTAGATGGAAGCGCTTCGACCGGAGCTTTCTTCGATTGGGATTTTGGAGGATTGGGCGGAAGTTTCCAACCCACGGCCAACTTTGCTTTTGGGGCAGAAGGAACGTATGCCATTACCCTGATCAACAGCAATGCCTGCGGCGGTTTCGATACCCTCACCCAAATGGTCGATGTGTGTACTCCGATTGCTGCTGGATTTACGCATGCCAGCACTTTCCTGAGCACCGCGTTTGACGCGACACCTTCTACCGGTGTTCCGACGTCTTATACCTGGTACTATGGCAACGGGGCCACGGGCAGCGGGTTGAACCCTACCTACGCCTATCCCAATGCGGGTACCTACAACGTCGTTCTGGCCATTTCCAATGCGTGCGGATTTACCGACAGCATTACCCAGGCCGTGCAGGTGTGCGATACCATTGCGGCCAACTTTACGTATACCTTCTCGGGAACCAGTTTTGCGTTCGACGGAAACATTTCAGGTCCAGATGTCGCGAGTTATCTCTGGTATTTCGGAGATGGCAGTACAGATACCGTAGCACAGCCCAATTATACCTATACCGTCTCGGGCAATTATGACGTTTCGCTTGTCGTGGTCAATGCCTGCGGTTATCGGGATTCGATTTCGGTTCCCATCGTGGTTTGTGTGAAACCCAAAGCCGCTTGGACATTTACCGTTGTGCAGTCTGGACCGGGTGGAATGGATGTCCAGTTCGATGCGTCTACCTCGCTGGGCGCGACAAGCTATGCTTGGTATTTCGGCGATGGAGGGACCAACTTCACTTCGGGGTATCCGCTGCACACCTATCCGGTACCGGGCTTTTTCTGGCAGGTTACCCTGATTGTGTACAACCAATGCGGAGATTCCGATACGCTCACTTCGACCTTGGCCTCGATCGGCACGGACGACCCGGGTTCGGGTTCGGCATCTGTGGAGGTCTACCCTGTGCCCGCCGACGACGTCCTGTGGATGCATTGGATCAGTCCGAGTGCTTCAGCAGTTCGTTGGGAGTTGTATGATGCCCTCGGAAAGTCGTGTATGAAAGGTCAATGGGACAACCGGGACAAAATCGAACAGGCCCTTGATGTGTCCCATCTGGCTCCAGGAGTCTACACCTTGGAACTCGAGTCCGGATCCACGCGAACCTCCCGAAGGGTATTGATTCGATAAACCCAAGTAAAAACCGTTTTGCACTGCATTCCGCGCAGGGGGCCTTCGTCTGCGCGGATGTAGTTTTGCCGGAATGAATGCCTACCGTTCGTTGTTGGCGCCTCTGTTGTTTCGATTCGATCCAGAGTCGGTGCATCACAGTGCTTACTATTTGTTGGAACAGACGGGAAAACTCGCTCTGACGAGGCATTTGCTGCAGCGGTCGTTTCGGGTCGCACCAGACACCCGCTTAAGGCAGCGCATCATGGGGATGGACTTTGCCCACCCCGTTGGGCTGGCGGCCGGATTCGACAAAGACGCCCGCGTCTATCAAGCTTTGGGGGCGCTGGGCTTTAGCCATGTCGAAATCGGAACCCTGACGCCGAAACCCCAACCGGGCAATGACCGGCCTCGGTTGTTTCGCCTCAAAGAGGACCGTGCCTTGATCAATCGGATGGGGTTCAATAACGAAGGGGTAGATCGAGCGGCCGGGCGCATTGCACCGGGAGTTCGGCCTCTTTTGGGGGGCAATATTGGCAAGAACAAAGCGACCCCGAACGAGCAAGCAGCCCACGACTACTGTTATGCCCTGCGCGCCCTCCGGGGCAAGGTCGACTATTTCACCATCAACATCAGTTCTCCCAATACGCCTGGATTGAGGGCCCTGCAGGACAAAGAACCACTGAGCCAACTTCTCGAAGCCATACAATTGGAGAACCACCGCCAAAGCCCCATGCCTATATTGCTCAAATTGGCCCCGGATTTGACGGAAACCGCCATGATGGAAGCGGCAGAGTTGGTCAACGAATACCGCCTGGACGGCGTTATCGCGACCAATACGACCCTCGATCGAAATGGATTAAAGACCCCCGCACCCATCATTGAATCGTTGGGTGCAGGTGGACTGAGCGGAGCCCCGTTGCGCCATAAGTCTACAGAGGCTGTGCGGTTGTTGCGAAATACCCTTGGCCCCGAAAAGATCATTGTGGGCGTCGGGGGCATTTTTACCGCTTCGGACGTCATTGAAAAACTGGCAGCAGGTGCCGATTTGGTGCAGCTTTATACGGGGTTCATCTATGAAGGTCCCGGAGTGATTCGAAACATCGTAACCGAACTCAATCACGCATTGGAGACGGGACAATGGATCTGGCGGTCGCGTTTTAGCCCCCCTTCTTCCCCAAGGGAATCTGGACCCGAATTCGCGGCTGTATGAGTCAGATGACTTTAGATCCGGCCCGTATGTTTACGGTGGAGTGTCCCAGAGATGCTATGCAAGGCATCGAGACTTTTATTCCGACCGATGCCAAAGTGGCCTATCTGAACCAGCTCTTGCAGGTGGGTTTTGACGTGCTCGATTTTGGCAGTTTTGTATCGGCCAAGGCCGTGCCTCAACTGCGCGACACCGCAGAGGTGGCGCGAAGGTTGGACTTGGGCAACAGTTCTACTGAACTCTTGGCCATTGTAGGCAACGAACGCGGCGCCCAAGAGGCCATGGAATTTGATATAATCCGTCATTTGGGGTTTCCCTTTGGGGTCTCAGAGGAGTTTCAAAGGCGCAATCTGGGTACCACCAAAGAGGCGTCTTGGACCCTTGTCCAACAATTATTGGATCGCTGTGCCACGGGGAACAAGCATCTAGTGGTCTATCTCTCGATGGCGTTTGGCAATCCCTACGGAGAGGAATGGTCGGAAGAGCGCATCGCAGAAGATGTAGGTCGGTTGGCCGAGCTCGGGGTCGATTGGATTTCGCTGTCCGATACCGTTGGAATTGCACCCCCAGAACGCATTGGCGGGTTTTTTTCTCGAGTTCGGCAGGCATTTCCCGACCTGGAGCTCGGTGTTCATTTGCACGCTCGCCCCGAAAATACCCACGCCAAATTGCAGGCGGCCTGGGATGCAGGTTGTCGTCGGTTCGACGCGGCCATGCTCGGCTTGGGAGGGTGCCCGTTTGCCGAAGACGAACTGCTCGGGAACATCTCGACGGAGAAATTGCTCAGTTTTGCAGAAGTGGTGCAGGCCCGACACACCGTCGAGATTCACCGATTTCAATACGCCCACAACAAAGCCCTCGATACCTTTCCCACACACGGAAACTGAAGTCCGTGCGTTCTCGTACAACGGAAGAGGACGATCCTCAAGGATCGCGCTTAAGGTCGTAACTTTGTAGGCTTCAATTCACACGAATCAGGAATGGGTTTGGGATCCTTGAAAGCGCGTTGGGCGTTATGGTTGTTGTTGCCCTTGTTCTCCTGTAGCGAGTATCAAAAAGTACTCAAGAGTCCAGATATGGAATACAAGTTGAACAAGGCCATCGAATATTACAACAAGCAGAACTACAACAAGTGCTACCCCTTGTTTGAGGTCTTGCTCACCACCACCCGGGGTTCGAAAAGGGCAGAAGAGGTCTATTACTACTACGCCCAGACGCAACACAAGCTTCGCGACAACATTTTAGCGGCCTACCACTTCAAAAACCTGTACAAGACCTTCCCCAACAGCGTGTACGCCGACGAAGCGGCCTTTATGGCGGCCTATTGCACCTATTTGGAGTCGCCTGTATACAGTTTGGATCAGAGTTATACCTACAAGGCCATCAACGAATTCCAATTGTACGTCAATACCCATCCAGGAAGTCCGCGCATCGAAGAAGCCAATCGGCTGATGGATGAGCTCAGGAGCAAACTGGAGCGCAAATCGTACGAAATTGCACGTCAGTTTTATCACCGAGAGATGTACCAGAGCGCAACCGTTGCGTTTACCAATACGCTCAGCGATTTTCCGGACACGGAATACCGAGAGAGCATCTTGTTTTACAAGGTGATTTCGGCCCATGAACTGGCCAAAAACAGCATTGACGCCAAGAAAAAACAGCGCTATCGGGAAACAGTCACCGCGTGCAACGAATTCCGGCAGGCCTTTCCGAATTCGGACTATCTCAAGCGCACGGAAGCCATCAAGGCAGAGGCCCTCGAGAAAATGCAACGACTTTAATTCAACCCTCCATCGCATGGATTTCAAAAAGAGCCACGCTCCCCGCAACACCACGACCCTGAACCTGGCCGATTTGGACGCCCCCACCGGGAACATCTACGAAACCGTAGCCATTTTGAGCAAGCGCGCTGTTCAAATCGGTGAGGACATCCGCCAGGAATTGTCCGAGAAACTGGAAGAATTCAACGTGCACACTGAATCGCTCGAGGAAATTTTCGAGAACAAGGAGCAAATCGAGCTTTCGAAGTTTTATGAGAATTTACCGAAAGGGACGTTGATGGCCATCCAGGAATGGTTGGAGGGCAAGGTGTATTTCCGCCGTCCAGAACAGGAAGGAGATCGGGAAGAAAGCCCGCTGTAAACTCCGTGTTGCTTCGGGGCAAAAAAGTATTGTTGGGGATTTGCGGTGGCATTGCCGCCTATAAAATCCCGATGTTGGTGCGCGCCTTAATCAAGGAGGGGGCCGAGGTACGCTGTGTGATGACCTCTGAGGCCGGGCAATTTGTTTCGCCCTTGGTGTTGTCTACCCTGAGTGGCTACCCGGCTCTGAGTGCCTATACCGCCCAAGAGTCGGGGAGTGCGGTTTGGAATAGCCATGTTGAATTGGGGCTGTGGGCCGATGTTTTCCTCATCGCGCCGCTAACGGCGAATACCCTTGCCAAACTGGCGCATGGTCAATCTGATAACTTGCTTACCGCCACATATTTGAGCGCTCGTTGTCCGGTTCTCGTAGCCCCAGCCATGGATTTGGACATGATGGCGCATCCCTCGGTGCAGTCCAACCTCAAACAGCTCACATCCTACGGGATAGAGGTCGTAGAACCCGAATTTGGGTTTTTGGCTTCGGGTTTGGAGGGGAAGGGAAGAATGCCCGAACCCGAACACTTGTTGGAGCGCATCCAGACTCGAATGGGTCGAGGTCCATTGAGCGGGTTCAAACTCCTTATCAACGCGGGACCTACCTACGAACCCATCGATGCCGTTCGGTTTATCGGCAACCACAGCAGCGGGAAAATGGGTGTTGAAATTGCGCTCGAGGCCGTTCGTCGGGGCGCCGAAGTGTATTTGGTGCACGGGCCCCTGCGCTTTACACTGCCCGACGCTGCCTTTGCTCAGGTGGTGCCCGTGGTGACTGCGGCTGAAATGGAACGCGCTTGTTCCGAGTGGTTCGATCGATGCGATGGGGCCATTTTGTCAGCGGCCGTAGCCGATTTTAGACCGGCCGACCCCAAGGCGAACAAAATCAAAAAAGACCAGGCTCCGGAGGCCATTCAGCTCGAGCCGACACCGGACATTCTGGCGGGGCTAGGGACCAAAAAACGCACCAATCAGACCTTGATCGGCTTTGCGCTCGAGACCGACAACGGCTTGGACAATGCGTGGAAAAAACTGACGCGCAAAAATCTGGATTGGATTGTGTTGAACGAACCGGGGCCGGAAACAGGTTTTGGCACCGAGACCAATCGCGCCTGGTTGGTGCATAAGAGTGGCGAAAAACGCGACTCGGGTTTGGTTTCCAAAGCCGAACTTGCAGGACAGATTCTCGATGTACTGACGCATGCAGCGCCTTAAGCTACAGTTCTTTTTTGGGGTCGTTATTTTCGGGCTGGGAACGGTGATTCCCGCGGCCGCCCAGGAATTGCGGGCCACGGTTCAGGTGCTGAGCCCAGGCATTCAGAACACGAGCAAACAGGTCTTTACCACTTTGGAGACCGCAGTTCGGGAGTATCTGAACTCGACCCAATGGACGCGGGAGCGCTACGAACCCGACGAGCGCATCGAGTGCAGTTTTGTGTTCAACATTACGGAACAGAGTTCGGTGAGCAGTTTTAAGGCGACGCTCCAGGTTCAATATTCCCGCCCTGTTTTCAATAGCAGCTACAAGAGCCCTGTGCTCAACCTCATCGACAAACAGTTCAGCTTTACCTATCTCGAGAACGACCGCATTGAGTTTGTCGAAAATACCCATTTGTCGAATCTCAGCTCGGTGTTGGCGTACTATGCGTATATCATTATCGGTCTCGACCACGATACCTTTCAAAAGGGCAGTGGGGAACCCTTTTATGCCAAGGCCCAAGGGGTGGTCAACAATGCCCAAAACGATCCTCAGGGCGCGGGTTGGAGGAGTTTGGACGGGAACAATAACCGGTTTTGGCTGGTGGACAACTTACTCAATCCGGCCTTCGACAATCTCATTGAGTTTCTCTACACCTACCACCGTCAAGGGCTCGATCTACTCCATGACGCGGCTCAGCAAAAAACCGCCAAAGCGGCCATGGCCAATTCGATTGCGGGTTTGCGCGCCGTCCATCAAAAGCGCCCCAACAGCTATTTGATGGGCGTTGTTATGGACGCCAAGTCTCAGGAATTCGTCAGCGTTTTTGGCGATGGGGCCGCAATAGACCTCAAAGCCATGCAGAGCACATTGCTCTTGATTGACGCCAACAACAGCCAGCTCTATCAAGCGCTGGGTCAACCCAAATAGCCTGAAGTGCTCATCGCCCTGCGCATTTCGAATTATGCGCTCATCGATGCGCTCGACCTGGAATGGCCTGAGGGGTTTATTGCTTTGAGCGGAGAGACCGGGGCGGGTAAGTCGATTTTGCTCGGTGCTCTGTCGCTGGCCTTGGGAGAACGCGCCGACCCGGCGGTATTGCGAACCCCTGACCTCAAGTGCGTTGTGGAAGCCGAATTCGATCTTCAAGGCCGGTTTCAGGATTTCTTCGAAGCCCAGGAACTCGATTACGCCGATCCGGCTTTGTTCCGCAGAGAAATTGCCCCCAACGGACGCTCCCGTTCGTTTGTCAACGATGTACCCGTTCGGCTCGAAACCCTCAAGGCTTTGTCTGCCTTGTTGGTAGACATCCATTCTCAGAACGATCAAATGGCCGTTCTCGAGCCTGAATTTCAATTGGAGGCGCTCGATGCTGTGGGAGCCACTGCAGAATGGCTGGATGCCTATCGGTTGCGGCTGGCCGATTACCGGAAGGCGATCAAGCAATGGGGCGAACTCGAAGATCAGATTGCGGCCGTGCGCGATTTGGATTATTGGAATCATCAGCTCGACGAGTTCGCCCAACTCAAGATGGACGCCGAACAATTTGCGGCCCTTGAGCAAGAGTTTGAGCTGTTGAGTCACTCCGAACAAATTGGGCAGTCGCTCTCAGAAGCCTTGCGCTTGTTGTCCCAATCGGAATGGGCCGTTCGCGACGGATTGATCCGAAGCGCTGGGGCATTGCGTTCGTCCCTGGGGTACGATCCCTCGCTCGGAGCTTTGATGGATCGACTCGAATCAATCCGCATTGAGTTGGACGATGTGGTGCTCGATCTGGAGAAAAGGGCGGAGGTCAACGAACCCGACCCCGCGCGTCTGGAGCAACTGAAGAACCGGATCGATGCGGGGCGGAACTTGATGCACAAACACCGACTGGACTCGTTTGAAGCCTTGGTGCAATTTGCCCTAGAAGTGCAGGAGCGCATTGAGCGGGCCCACGGTCTTGAAACCGAGCGGGCGGCTTTAAAAGAGGCGATGGAGGCCTACAGGGGTGAATTGGAGCACATTGGACTCGAATTGCGCACCCGTCGAATACACGCCATTCCCCAATTGACGGCCGATTTGCAAGCCGTACTCGACCAACTGGACCTCAGTCAAGCCCGTTTTCACATCGAACTACACCCTTTGAACGAACCGGGTGCAATGGGATGGGATCGCCCGGAAATACTGTTTAGCGCCAATCCGGGTCAAACGCCTGTGCCCCTTAAAAAAGCGGCTTCCGGTGGCGAAATCAGCCGTGTGATGTTGGCCTTTAAATCGGTCCTCGGACGTTACCGGGACCTGCCGGTGTTGATCTTTGACGAGATCGATACGGGTGTTTCAGGGCGCACCGCGGCACAAATGGCGGCCGTGTTGCACTCCATGGGCGCGTCGGGAAGCCAAATTGTCGCCATTACCCACCTTCCCCAGATTGCGGGTGCAGCCGATGCGCATTTCAAGGTAGAAAAGCGGATTGAGCAAGGACAAACCCATACCCATATTCGCAGGCTCAACCCCGAAGAGCGCAGGGATGAATTGGCCCGGATGTTGAGTGGAAGCGAATTGACAGAAGCCGCCCGAACCCAAGCAGAAATCCTGTTGAACCGCAAAGGTTGATGCGTTCGCGAGGACGCCTATTTTCGTAGTTTTCCCCACTAAAACAACGCAAAACTCCCATGAACGGACTGTTGCACGGCAAAAAAGGAATCATTTTCGGCGCCTTGGACGCGAATTCCATCGCTTGGAAAGTCGCAGAAGCGGTTCACGCTCAGGGGGGACGGTTCGTATTGACCAATGCGCCCATCGCCATGCGCATGGGCGAAATCAATGCCCTGGCCGAGCGGACGGGATCGAAAATTATTCCCGCCGACGCCACGTCCGAGACCGATCTCGAAGCCCTTTTTCGGGGAGCTTTGACCGAATTGGGAGGCGGCCTCGATTTTGTCCTGCACTCCATCGGGATGTCGGTCAATGTGCGCAAAGGCAAGCACTACACCGACCTCAACTACGAATGGCTGCACAAGGGATGGGATGTCTCGGCCGTAAGTTTTCACAAAGTGCTGCAATCGGCTTGGAAGCTCGATGCGCTCAACGAATGGGGCAGCGTGGTCGCCTTGAGTTACATCGCGGCTCAGAGGAGCTTTCCGGACTATAGCGATATGGCCGACAACAAGGCCTACCTCGAGAGCATTGCCCGGAGCTTCGGATACCACTATGGCATGCGCAAAAAAGTGCGCATCAACACCATTAGCCAATCCCCGACGCGCACTACCGCGGGAAGCGGGGTGAAGGGGTTCGATGGATTCATCGATTTTGCCGAAAAAATGTCGCCATTGGGCAACGCCACAGGCGAAGACTGTGCCCAGCTTTGCGTCGGTCTGTTTTCGGATCTTTGTCGCCGGGTTACGATGCAGAATCTCTTCAACGACGGGGGCTTTAGCAGCATGGGGGTAAGCGATGCCGTGATGCAGGTGTTTCAGTCGGCTGCGGAACAGGGAGCGAACGAACCGAAATAAAATAGGGGTACATCATGAATAAAAGAAAGATGGCGTTTGGAATGGGTGCGGTCTTGACGGGGCTTTTTCCTGGGGCACTCTTGGCCCAAACCGTTGAACCTGCCGACATCTACTCGACCAATTTGGCCGAGAACATGTACTACAGTCGCTACAATCCCAACAATCAAACGCTGGAAGGGGTGCATTTTTTGGTGTTGGCCGATGGCAACAATTCCAAGCATGTGACCCCGGGCTTTGAGGTCTCGATTTACATCGCGCCGGCCGACGACATCCGCCCCGAAACGGTGCGCATCCTCAAGACATATCGCCTCGAGGGATTGTATCATATGGGGAGTTTGGAATTCCGCAACGAAACCATCGATTTGGGCCCAGCATCGAATTATAGGGTTGGCAAAACCTACCGCGTCGGGGTGTGGGTCAACTCGAACGAAGCCTTTGAAGAGAAACGAGAAAACAATGCGTATCTCTTTGAAGACCCGTTCATTTTTCAAACTGGTGGAGGACGGAAATCCTCGGCCCCAACGGCGGTACCCGCTCCATCCGATACCGATGCGGATGCCGATATGGATGCCGATGACACTGCCGAGGATGATTCAGATTCGGACGAGGATTGACACCATAGATTTACCATCGAGCGAGTTCCGAATGGTTCGGGATTGAGAGGGGAGGCGGGTGTCTAAAAGCGACGGTGTATTAGCGCCAGATAAAACCAGGCAACCTCAGTGCGCGGAGCATCTGGTTGATGCCCCCGATCACATTCCGGGTCACCCGTTTGCGAAATCGGACCCCGGCACTTTGGACAGGTTGACGATCGATGCTCGCCTGACCCGTTTTTTCATGAACAGGTGCCCCGTGCGGCTTTTTCTCGAAAACGACGATGCTGTCGTAAAAGTGGATAGAGCGCACCGAGCGGCTAAAGGCATCGGGTTTGAGGCTCCCTTGTTCCGAGTGAAAGGCATTGAGCCGATCGACGAGGTTTTTACTGTATTCCATAAAGGTCCCCCGCCGGCGGTGCCCTCCTCCATATTTCAACCAATATGAGGTATGGGTGTCTTCGCATAAATAGACCCCATGCTCGTCCACATGGTCGTAGAGTTCTTCAAAGGTCACGATCTGTTGACGCATGGTATGCCCTCCGTCGTCGATGAGAATATCGATTTTAGGAATCTCGGTCTTGAGCTTGCGCAAAAAATGGCGATCGCTTTGGGAGCCAATAAAGATTTTGACGTTCTCCTCTTCTAGAGAGGCGCATTCGGGGTGGATGTCGACACCGTAAATCTTGGCCTGTGGGCCGAAATAGTGCTTCCACATCTGCAAACTGCCACCCTGAAATACCCCGATTTCCAACAAGTGCACCTCTCGGCCCCTAAAGCGGGAAAAGTGCGCATCGTAGGCCTCAAAATAGTGCAGCCACTTGTGGATCTGCTTATCCGTATTGGCTCTGAAATAGCGTTCGAGATCGTTCATGCGAGGATGCCTTCCGCGGCTCGGTCCGGGGCGTCGGTAGACAATATCGGGTTATGGAGGAGCGCTCCGAGGGTTAGCGCACCATCTTTTGAACCAAATCGGCGGCTTCCTGAAGCAGGATAGCCGAGTGCACGGCCAAGCCGCTCTTGTCGATCAACTCCTTGGCTTCCTTCGCATTGGTTCCTTCGAGACGCACAATGATGGGTACGGGAATATCACCAATGCTCTGATAGGCATCGACAATGCCCTGAGCCACCCGGTCGCAGCGCACAATGCCTCCAAAGATGTTAACCAAAATGGCTTTGACGTTGGGATCTTTCAGAATCAAGCGAAAGGCAGTTTCTACGCGCTTGGCGTCCGCGGTTCCCCCCACGTCGAGGAAGTTGGCCGGATTGCCCCCGGCCATTTTGATGATGTCCATGGTGGCCATGGCCAGACCAGCCCCATTCACCATGCACGCCACGTTGCCATCCAATTTGACGAAGTTGAGCCCTGCTTCTCCAGCCTCGACGTCCATGGGATCTTCCTCGCGTTTGTCGCGCAGGGCGGCATAATCGGCGTGGCGGAACAAGCCATTGCCGTCCAAACTCACCTTGGCGTCTACGGCAATGATGCGGTCATCAGAGGTTTTCAAAACCGGGTTGATTTCAAACAACCCCGCGTCGATCGAATCGTAGGCCCTGTAGAGCGCTTTGACAAAAGCGACCATTTCCTTAAAGGCTTTTCCACTCAAGCCCAGGTTGAACGCAATTTTGCGCGCTTGAAAGTCGCCGAGACCCACTAGAGGATCGATGATTTCTTTAAAAATGAGATGGGGCGTTTTTTCGGCCACCTCCTCGATGTCCATACCGCCTTCGGTGCTGTACAAAATGGCGTTTCGGCCTTGCTGGCGATCGAGCAATACGCTCATATAGAACTCCTTGGTTTCACTTTCGCCCGGATAGTATACGTCCTCGGCGATCAGCACTTGGTGCACCTTTTTGCCCTCTTGAGAAGTCTGAGGGGTAATGAGCATCATCCCGAGGATTTCGCTCGATTTGGAACGCACTTCGTCGAGGTTTTTGGCGAGTTTGACGCCTCCACCTTTTCCGCGTCCCCCTGCGTGAATTTGGGCCTTCACCACATGCCAAGAGGTACCGGTCTGTTCGGTCAACTTTTGAGCAGCGGCCGCGGCTTCATCGGGCGTAGTGGCAACAATGCCTCGTTGGATGGCGACCCCAAAACTGTTGAGAATTTCCTTTCCCTGGTATTCGTGCAGATTCATGTCGGTAGAGCGGTTTACGGCCAAAAGTACGGCAGAGAACCCGCCCACACCGACTGTCCCAACTCGGGGAAGGGGGTATAAAAAAAAGGGCAGCCCAACGGACTGCCCTGCGTACCCAATATCGGATTCCCGTAGGAAGTTGGGGCCGCGTTTACTGTAGGTTGGCGTTGTTCCGGTAGTCGCCACCCGAATTGGAAAACCAGTCTTTGTACTGTGCACCATTCGATCCGGCCCATTCGTCGAAGCGCAAATAGGCGTTTTCGATGCGCACTTTTTCCACCGGAGGCCGGTAGTTGTGGTTGATTTCGATCGCCCAGGGCAAACCATCTGCATTGAGGTAAGTGTCGGAGCTTCCGGGCTGGCTGGCGTCGTTTCCGGTGCCAAACAGAGCGGGATTCGCCAAGGCGCTGGGCTGGCGTCCTTTGAGGTGCACTTCGCGACCGCGGTCTCCATTGACGAACAGGAAGGGATCAAGTCCTGAGGCGTTGAGGGCCGCGAGGCTGTAGGGGGTCTGGAGTGTCATGAGGATTTGCAGCGTATCGCCTTCGTGGTCAAAAGCATTGTCGAAGGCGACGAACACCGCGTTGGTATGACCGTTTTCCAAACCATTGGCGGCCAACGAGGTAATCGTACCTCGATTCCCAGGGCCGACGGTGCTTAAAACATCCGTAGCCGGAAAGGGGAAGCCTATGCCAAAGCCGTTGGTATAAGCAGCGCCAATGTGGCGGACATGCAATTTCATATCTATTTCGACAATTTCGTTCCGGGCGTTGGTCACGAACCGGAAATTCATTCCCATCACCAAATCATTGAAGTCGTAGTCGCCTTCTGCGGGCCACAGGTCTTCGAACGCCACGCTCGAAAAGCCCGATTCAAAGGGATAGAAGTGATCGAAGGCCTTTTCGGGATCGCAGGGATACAGGTCGTTGGAGTCGTCGACCCCGTCGTTGTCGCAGTCGTTTCCACCGCCGTCGGTTACAGGGGGCATGTTGTCGGTGTCGATGGCTTCTATGGGGTTTGCCGTCACGTAGAACACGGCATCGTTGAAATCGTCGTCGCTCGAACCGCCCCGATCGAGGTCTTCAAAACCGATCAGGATCAAACCCCGTTGGGTGTGATGGAGCAAAACATTGTGTTGCTTTTTACCAACAGGATCTGGATTAAAAGCCGGGTTCGAGAAGTACTTGGTCTTTCCAAAATTGACGCTTTGATTGTTGCCGTTCCAAGCATCTTGAAACAGCACCCAACCCACCGAAGTGCCCGTCGGGTAGGCGCCGAGATAGACCTTGTCTCCCGGAACCAATTGTCCCCCCGAACCCGCGTTGGAGGCGTTCGGCAAAATCACTTTGATCGAATCGATGTCGGCTGGACTAGACGGAGGGTTGTTGGTATTGTAGACGTAATAGCCGATGGCATTGCGGTAACCCGCCCCTTCGTGCAGCCAAGTCACCCATACGTCGCAGGGTTCGGTGAGGTGAATCTCGGTGTCATTGCCCTGGGCCAAATATTGGGGATTTTTGACCGGGACGGGATCGCGTTCCGGCAAGGAGGCATTGATGTCGGCCAACAGGCTCGCATCGATGGCATCGGGCGTCGCCAGAACCAAGGGTTTGCCATCAGAAGAGTACGGACCGTGATACCCGTAGACCGTGGATCCGATTTTCTGAGGGCTGCCCATGCTTTTGCCGCTTTGACTCGGACCGGCCAAGGTGGTATAGTCAAATTGGATGCGACCATTGACCACAGGAAGTTCGAACCCGCCTGGCAGGCCTACATAGTCACTGACCAAGTACACCGAGGGCCGGTCGATGCCGAGGCGAAGGGTGGTCGAAAATCGCCCATCCGCCTCGATGCGACCCCGGCTCAGCAGAGCCCCTCCGATTTCCGGGGCATCGGTGAACAGGGAGAAGGAGGCTCCGGCCTGAAAATCGAAAGTCCTGATTTCGACCGAGACCGCTTCGGAAGTCGAATAGTCGAATTGCTTGTTCGAAGGGGGCGTTGGACTGGATGGGTCCGGATTGCACGAGAAGACGAGCAGCATGGAGCCCGTCATCCAAAAGAGGTTCTTTTTCATTTTGTAGGTTGATTATGACCACAAAAATAACAAAGTAATTTCTTTGTAAGAATAACACTTGTTTAATTTTTTTTCATTGGCCGGTTTTATTCGTATTAAACTGAAATCAAGCGATGTACTTTGTGGGTCCCAAAAAATCCAGCGGTGCAGATTCAGGTGGATTGAGGGAAGCAACGAGAGGAAGCCGGTTTTTTTCATGCGACAAAACTGCGCCGATCGGATTTTGAAACGAGCGCTTCTTCGGAGTTTGACCTCGTTCTTTCGGAGTCGGGTCGTTTTTTTTCGGAGAGGTTCAGCACGGGTGGAAGCCAAACTGCCAGGAAATAGGGCAAAAAAAACCCCGCCAAGTGGCGGGGCTTCTTCCAAGGATTGGACTCCTCGAATTTCCCTTAGGGGATCAGGTTGGCGTTGTTGCGATAGAAGGGCGACAGGTTGTAGTACCAATCGGGGAACAAGGCACCGTTGCTCTGAGCCCAGTCGGCGAACTTCAAGTAGGCAGCTTCGATGCGGACTTTCTCGACTACCACAGAGAAGTTGTGGTTGATTTCGATGGCCCAAGGCATGTTCTGACCATTCTTGTAGGTGAAGCCGGGGAGTACGGTAGCGTCGTCACCGGTGCCGAACAGGGCGACATTGGCCAGATCGGTAGGCTGCTTGCCGGCGAGGTGGACCTCACGTCCGCGGTTGCCGTCTACGAAGAGGAAGGGATCGCACATGTTGGCTTGCAGCTGGGTGAGCGGATAAGGGTTGCTCATCAAGATGTTCAACTTGACGGTGTCGTTTTCGTGGTCGAAAGCATCGTCAAACATCATGCTCACGGCGTCGGTTTGACCCGCTTCCGTTCCATTTCCATTCACCGTAACGATGCCGTGCAGCAATTGGCTACCGGTTACGCCGGCAACGTCGCTGTAAGGGAAGGGCCAGCGGATGCCATAACCGTTGTTGTACGAGGCACCGATATGACGAACATAGCCGGTTACGTCGATCTCGACCACGTCGAAGTTCACGTCCATATAAGCGGCATAGTTCATGTCCATCACGAGGTCGTTGAAGTCGTAGTCGCCTTGAGCGGGCCACAAATCTTCGAAAGCAACGCTGTTGAAACCACCGTCAAACGGATGGTAGCAGATGAAGGCCTTGGTGGGATCGTTCGGGAAAGCGTCGAACTGGTCGTTGACACCGTCGTTGTCGCTGTCCGTTCCACCCTGGGTGTTCACGAAGGGGAAACCGCTGGTGTTGCAACCGTTGGGTACGCTGGTCGTAATGTAGAACAACAGGTCGTTGAAGTCGTTGTCGGTAGCGGGGTTGTCGCGGTCTTGGTCTTCGAAACCAACCAAGATCAGGTTCTGAGGAGCGTGGTACAGGTTGACCACGTGGCGACGGTTGGCGGGCGTAGCTTCGTCGTTGAAGTCGGGGTTCGAGTACACCTTGGGGTTGTTGAAGTTTACGGTTTGCGTACCGCTGTTCCAACCATACTTGAACAATACCCAACCGATCGACTTTCCAGCGGGAATCACACCGAGGCTGATCTTGTCACCGGCAACCAACCCACCCTGGGGCGAAAACGAAGAGTTTGGGATGATGATCTGAACGCTGTCGATGTCGGTAACGTTGACGGGGGGAGTACCCGTGTTATAGGTGTAGAAACCTACGGCATTCTGGAAACCGGCGCCTTCGAAAACCCACGTAAAGAACACTTCCGTGGTCTGCGTAACAACGAGGTCGCTGTTGCCAAGAACGGCCAGAGCAGAGTTGTCTACGTATTCGGGAAGGGTAGCATTGATTTGGGCCAACAACAAAGGAGTGATGGCATCGGGAGCCAACAAATAAGAAGGCACACCCAAAGCGTTGTACGTACCGAAGTAGTCGTAGACCGTAGCGGCAACCTTGGCCGAAGGACCTTGGATGCTGCCTCCGTTTTTACCAGCACCGGTGCGGTTGAAGTCTACGCTGGCAACACCATTGCTGATGGCGATGGGGAAGTTGCCGGGCATACCGATGTAGTTTGACACGAGGTAGACCGATTGAGCCGCGGTGGCCAAGCGGAAGTTGCTCTCGAAACGACCGTTTTCGTCGAGCATGGCTGTAGCGATCAACTTGCCACCGTCCTGGGGAGCGGCAGTGTAGATGCTAAATACAGCACCGGCCATAAAGTCTTGGCCGTTCAGTGCAACTCGAACCGTTCCGCTGGTTTCATAATTGAATGTACCGGGCGTTTGGATCGAAGAGTCGAGATCTTGCTTGCAAGACCCCACAGCGAGACCGATCAGGCCGGCTGCGAAAATTGAATACTTGATTTTGCTCATGGCAGAAGGTTGAGTGTTTCCCTCTATTAGTGAGAATCGTGCCAAAGCGAGGTTTTTTCTTAAAATGCTGATAATTAGAGAATTTTTATAATGGGTGATCAAATGGGATTTCCCTATTTGGGATACACTCGATAATAATAGAGAATCAGAAGTCTTTTTATTCCCAAAGCATCGGAGCGCGCGTCTTCTTGAGGTTAGGCAATATGTAATTATTGTAAAGTGTTGTCATTGTTAAATATAGAATAGAAAATATCCCGAACACACTTTGGGCTTTCGCGCTCAACCAAATGTCCCGCGCTTCGAAGTTCATGGAGTATTCCTGATTTGGGAATTCCCGACAGCGGATCGGAAGGATCAAAGATTCGATGGAGTTCAACGGCATAGGCGCCTGCCCCCAATTCGGGCGATAATGGACTATAATAGTTCATAATCAACGCTTTATATAGAACAGACGAGAGGTGTTCGAATTCGGATAGCGTGCTGGGAAGCCCCACAAGCTTTCCCCATCGTTTCAGACACAACCTGAGGAACGCGTGCAATCGGGGCGCAGGAAGCAAGGCGATGAGTTGCTTGACCCCAGGCCAACGAGCCCAAAGCGGCAGTTCCTCATACTGGATGGGAGCAGACAGGACCACCAATTTCTGAGGAGGACGCAAAGCACAGAATTCGGAAACCAAAGACGCGCCGAGCGATTGCACTACCAAAGAATAGCTTCTCGAATCGGGCAACCGCTTCATCCACCGCTCGGTCAGTGAGCGAGGGGTATCTTCGGGAAGGGTGTCGCTCCACAGGGCCGTGTGCACCTCGGCCTTCGCTGGAAAGAGCGACCGGAGTCTTTTGCCGTTGCTCCCCAGACCGGGAATCAGCAGAATGGGGGGAGCGGTATTCAGAGGTGTTTGAGCTGTTGCTTGATCATTTTGACCTGTTCGGTCAGCATCCCGCGTTCGTCCAGTTTTTTAACTTCCGAAAGAAGCAATTCGGCTTCCCTCCGACGGCGTTTCGCCACCGCAATGCCCGCAAGATTTAGTTTGGCCATGGCCTGATCGTGCTTCATGCGCAGTCCTGTACTCAGGGCCTTGCGCATCCAGGTTTCCGATTTGCTCAAATTGGTTTGGGCCTCGAGCAGACCGTTTAAAAAGTAGAAATAGGCCCTTTGGCCTTGAATCAAATCGCGTTCGGGGTTGCGGATGCCGCTCAAGGCCGCTTTGGCCTTGTCGAACCGCTGGCTGCGCAAATGGTAGAAAGCCCAGAGAATGCGCTCATTGCGATAATAAGTCAACAAGACGAGCCCGGCGATCAACAGCCCCAGAATACCCCAGCCAATGCTTCCGGTCAACATCAATACCACGGAACCTACCCCCAAAAGGGCCGCCAAAACGATGCGCAACAATTGTGTGGACATGGCGCGAAATTACTGCGCTGCCCGCCCCCCTTTTAGGACTCGGACAATTTTCTCAATTCGTCCAGTTCAGGGGGAGAATACCCATCGAGGAGCATAGCCCGTCCGAAGTCGTCGAGTTGCTCCCACAATTCCGATTGGCGAAGTGCCTGTATGCCCAATCGCCTCAATGCGTGAGCGAACAACTGCGCTCGATCGACGGGGCCGTTGACTTCGGGTTCTGTAATCCATGAATTCGACACACTTAAATAAAGGAAAAAAAATGCAATCCCGGTCGAGTTTTATCAAAAATAAATACCACCCCTGCCGAAACAAGGGTGGTTGAACCTTCTTGCGCTTGTTGGTTACAACTGGGGAAGGAGCACGGCATTGATGCCGTGGATGATTCCATTGGTGCCCCGTACGTTGGCAACCGTTACCGAGGCGGCATCTCCATTGGTGTCTACAAAACGAACCCCGCTGCTCAGATCGACCGTGACGTTTTGCGCAGCGGCGGTCGCCACGGGCCCATTGGTCAAATCGGATGAGTATACGACGCTTGGAATGGCGTGGTACAGCAATACCGTGGTGAGGCCATCTTGTCCGATTGCGCCGATCACGCCAGCCAAATCATTGACGCCCAACGCTGCCAAAAGCGCGGTAAAGGCGGCATTGTTTGGGGCCAAAACGGTAAGGTTGGCGTTGGGATCGTTTACGGCCGTCAACACCGCAGGATCGGCGGCCAAAACAGCGGCCACCAAAGTGCTGTAGTTGGGGTTGATTTGCAGCAATTCCACCAATCCCAAAGGCAACAACACTTTGTCGATTTTGTGGATTACGCCGTTGTCTGCCTCAATATCGGCCGCGGTCACGTTGGCCTCATTGATTTTGACGCCACTAGCCGTGTTGACGAACAGGCTGAGGTATTCGTCTGTGGTGCCTGCTGCAGTGCCGAGGGTATTCGCATACGAAGTCGTCAAACTTCCAGAGGCTTGCTCGGTGGCCAAGACGTGGTAGGCGACAATATTGGTTACTGCGTCTACACCCAAGGTCGAGACCAGTTCATCCAAGGAGGTTAAGCCCAAATCAGACAGCAATTGATCGAATGCTGCATTGGTCGGGGCAAAGACCGTTAGCCGTTGGGTGGGATCGTCAACCAATGCGTCCAAGCCGGTTGCCTGAAGCGCCGCGACCAAAGAAGTCAATTCAGGATCGGCGGCTGCCCGATCGGCTATGGTGCCCAGGGCTGGCGTATTGTTGTTGTTGTCGTCGTCTTCGCTGCAGCCAATTCCGGAAAATCCGATGGCCAAGACGCTCAGGGCACCAAAAACCCAATTGTGGAACTTCATGATGTGTGAATTAGGGGTTAAGCAATGAGAACAGAAGATTGGGCTCCAGAGTTCGTACAGAGAATCAGTCAAAGCCCTATTTGACTCGGACCAACCTTCTGATGCCACAATATGTGCGGGTTTGGAGCCGATCGAACTGGTTCCAGCGAGAACGGTCCTCGGGGTTTCCCAGTTCAAGGAAAGTTCGGTGCTTTGTGCGGCAAATCGAAGCACTCTTTTTTGGAGTCCCTTTTCAAGTGCTTTTATCAACCCATGAGCCCATGCACATAAGGGCAGTGTTCGCACTGGTGCTTTCGGTATTTGTGTTTTCGGGGGCTTTGGGTGCTAGTCAAAGGCCTCTGGTGTTTGAACGTGAGGATCGGTTGGTCTGGCAGTGGATCAACTACCCCGACAGCACTTCCATGGCTGCAGAACGAACCATGACCCGCCGTCGTCCGGTGAAGGCCAGCCAACGATGGACGTGGGAAGTGCTGCAAGCGTTGACCAAACCGGGTGCTGTCCACAGCAGATGGGCCGAGATGCGGTTTGCCGAACTCAAACGAGCGGCCCCCGATTCCAGTTCGCTGGCATTTCTCTTGTGGGCCCGGGCAGAACGATGGCTGTCGGAAGGTTTCCCGGAGCGGGCTTTGATGGATTTCGAATACAGTGCGCGGTTGTACGCGGCCCAGGGAAATCATGAAAAGGTGCATTTGTTGGGGGGGCGCGTGGGGGTGTGTTACCGGGAATTGGGGCAATGGGTCAAAGCCGATGAGCGATTCGATTCTTCGGTCGACGGGTTGCTCGCGCTGAGTGACACCTTGAATGCCGTTTTCGGATTGGAGCAATGGGCCCAATTGCACATGCGCCGCGGCCACTACGCTGCCGGCAACACCGTTTTGGATCGGGCAGAGGCCCTTCTCCGGAGCGCACAGGGCAGTCGGGTGCCCGGCCAGAGGGCCCGTCTGGGTTTGGTGCGGGCCGAGTTGGCATTTTGGAGCGCTGATTTTCGGGAAGCTCTGACCCAGCTCAAGGCACTCAGACTTTCGGACCACAATCCCTCAGACCCAGACTGGCAGTCGCGCTGGGAGATGTTGCAAGGGCGTATGTATCGCCAAATGGCGGGCGCTCCTCATCGAGCAAAAGGGCATTTTCGCGCGGCGTTGCGTTGGGCTTCGGAGCGCGGTGCTCCTCGTTGGGTTGCGCCGCCTTCGCTCGAACTCGCAAGTTTGATGCTCGATTTGGAACAACCGGACAGCGCCTCGGCTGCGCTCGGCAGGCTGCGATCTTCGGATTTCAACACCGGGATGCGGGGGGAACGACTTCAGTGGTCTTTGCTCGAAGCGGAGCTCGCCCTGATTCGGCGCGACTTTACCGAATTGAGAGCACGGTTTCAGTCTGAGGCCTTGACAGACACCACGGATTTGGACGAGTACGAACACCTCACGCGGGCGCTGGGCAGAATCAATCTCGTGCTTCGATTGATGGAAGTGGATCCATGGAGCCATCCGCCGCATCCTCCGGGATTGAAAGCAAAGCCAGTCTATTTGACCGAAGCGGAACAAGCGGGTCGCAGGGCGCTAACGCGCGTGCAGCGCACCGATTTTAACCTCGAACGGGCCGTGCTCCTCGAAAAGCTCTCCCAGTTGTTGTTTCTCCAAGGGCAAGGCGATTCGGCTTATGCCTATGTCATGAGATCCAATCAACTTCGGGCTTCGTTATTAGATACAGAACTGGGGGCCAGTCTGGAAGAAATGAACCTGGCCGTGGAACTCGAACGATCGCAACGCGCTTTGACCCTCGAAGTTTCCAAGGCCGAAAAGGCGCGCAGGCGCAACTGGACGCTTTTTGGATTCAGTGTCCTCGCGCTCGCAGCTGTTGTGGCCACAGGGATCGCCTACCGGCGGATTCGGGACCTGCGCCGTCAAAGCGACGCCTTGCTCGACAATATTTTGCCCAAGAGCATTGGCATTCGTTTGAAGACGGGGCAGGGGGCCTTGGTGGAGGAAGTGGAGCAGGCTTCTTTGGTATTTATCGATTTGGTGGGATTTACCGCCAAGAGTAAAAAGATGAGTGCTGAAGCCCTGAGCCGTTTTCTCGAAGAATTCTTTGAAGAGCTGGACGGTATGTGCAGTGCCTTTGGTTTGGAGAAAATCAAGACCATCGGCGATGCCTATATGGCTGCGGCGGGGGTTCCTTTGGCCGACCCTCAACACGCGATCCAAGCAGCAGAATTCGCTTTGGCCGTGCAAGAGAACTTGTGCGAACGCGGTTTGCCCCACCGGATCGGGATTGATTCTGGCCCCCTCGTGGCGGGCGTGATTGGAAAACACAAGTTTATCTACGACCTCTGGGGAGAAGTGGTCAATGCAGCCGCGCGCATGGAACAACTGGCCGCCCCCAACACCATTCGAACCACCGAGCGCTTCAAGACCTACCTCGGGGCCCAAACGGATGGTTTTGGGTTTGACCCCCATGCCCCTGTAGAAGTCAAGGGGTTGGGCACCATGACCACCTACACCTTGAGCCGTTCGGCAAAGAGCAAGGCCTTGGGTGGTTGAACCCGGGCTTTTCAGTCTATTTTTGCGCCCACCCCACCTAAACTCGAAAGCATATGAGCGTTTTGGTCAACAAACATTCGAAAGTCATCGTACAGGGCTTTACCGGCAGTGAAGGAACCTTCCACGCCAGTCAAATGATCGAATACGGCACCAATGTGGTGGGTGGAGTGACCCCGGGAAAAGGGGGGCAGAGGCATTTGGACCGTCCGGTTTTTGACACTGTGGCCCAGGCCGTGGCCCAAACGGGGGCCGATGTGTCGATTTTGTTTGTTCCTCCGGCCTTTGCCGCCGACGCTATTTTGGAAGCCGCCGAAGCGGGCATCAAGGTGATCGTCACCATTACCGAGGGCATCCCCGTCAAGGATATGGTGAAGGTCAAGGCCTATGTGGCTGAGCGCGATTGCGTGTTGATCGGCCCAAACTGCCCTGGTGTCATAACCGCGGGAGAAGCCAAAGTGGGCATCATGCCCGGTTTTGTCTTTGTACCTGGCAAGGTGGGCATTGTTTCGAAGTCGGGCACCTTGACCTACGAGGCCGCCGATCAAATTTCGAAGGCCGGATTGGGGGTTACGACCGCCATCGGCATCGGGGGAGACCCGATTATTGGCACGACGACGCGTCAGGCGGTTGAATTGCTGATGAAGGACCCCGAAACCTATGGCATTGTGATGATTGGGGAAATCGGTGGCAGCCTCGAAGCCGAAGCCGCGCGCTGGATCAAAGAGCACGGCACCAAGCCGGTGGTGGGCTTTATTGCGGGAGAAACAGCGCCCAAAGGCCGGACCATGGGGCATGCCGGAGCCATTGTCGGAGGAGCCGAAGACACTGCCCAAGCCAAAAAAGCCATTTTGCGCGAATGCGGGGTGCACGTAGTCGATTCTCCGGCGCACATCGGCAAGCGGATGGCCGAGTTGCTCAAGGCGTAACCGCGCAAGCCCTTTGCTTCGAAGCCGGTTCGAGGGGCGCTTAAAGCCGCGGTTCACTTCGGCGTATAAACGAAAGCGGGAATGATGGAGTCGCTCATTCAGTTCTATGCGCGCAGCCCGGTTCGCTTTTGGATCGGAGTCGCGTTGTTGTGCGCGCTGTGGTTTTTGCCGTTTCAATCGGCGGTTCCCTTGTTCGATTGGGACGAGGTCAATTTTGCGGAATTGGCTCGGGAAATGGTGGTTACGGGAAACTACCTACAGCCCCAGTTCGAATTCCGGCCCTTTACCGAAAAACCGCCTCTGTTCTTTTGGTTGCAGGCGCTCTCTATGCAGTGCTTTGGCACCGGGGAGTTTGGCGCCCGTTTTCCGAATGCGGTCGCGGGATTTGTGACGCTGATGGCCTTGTTCCTGGCCGGAAAGCGCGTCAGAGGGGTGGGTTTTGGTCTGCTGTGGATGGGCTGTTACGCGGCCAGCACTTTGCCCCATCTGTACTTCCGTTCCGGGCTGATCGATCCTTGGTTCAACTTGTTCATCTTTCTCGCATTGAACGAGTTGTATGCCCATCAAAACCAGACAAACCCTCGGAATTGGAGTTCGTTGTTGTGGGGGGGGACGGCGCTGGGTCTGGCCGTGTTGACCAAAGGGCCTGCGGCGGTGCTCATCGTCGGACTGGTGGTTTTGTCCATCGAAGTTTTTCAGGGCTTTCGCTGGCTGCGCAGACCCCTCGAGCCTTTGGTGTTCGGTTTGGCCTGCATTGGGGTGTCGCTGTTGTGGTACGGCAGCATCACGTTGATGAACGGCCCCGGCTTTGCCATCGAATTTACACAGCGCCAATGGGCGCTGCTCACCACCCCCGATGCCGGACACGGCGGGTTTCCGGGCTACCATTTTGTGGTGTTGCTTCTCGGGTGTTTTCCTGCTTCGGTCGGCGCCATCGCCTCGCTCTGGGGGCAGCCCAAACCCCGCATAGGCGGCTCTAAGGCCGCAGGTTATGGATTGTGGATGAGTGCCTTGCTGTGGGTGGTGTTGATTTTGTTCAGTTTGGTGCGCTCCAAGATTGTCCACTATTCCTCGTTGGCGTATTTCCCCTTGGCCTATTGGGCGGCGATGGGCATTGAGCAGCTTCAGCGCGAGGGGTGGCGCATTCCCAGGGGTTTCAAAGCGCTGGGCGCGGGAGTTGCGCTGGTGTATGCCCTGGCCTCGTTCGCCTTGGTGGGCATCGGGCAGAACCCGGAGTGGCTGACCGAGCGGCTCGAGGGAGACCCCTTTGCCCGGGCCAATTTTGAAGCCGTGGTCGAATGGCCTTGGTTTACCTTCTTAGCCGGTTTGTTCGCCTTGGCCTCCGCACTCGTTTGGATGTTTCGGGCCAAGCCATTTTGGATATTGGGGCTGCACCTATTGTGGATTCAGAGCGCGGTCTATTTGTTTCCCGCCCGCATCGAACGGTACTCTCAGCACG
This sequence comes from bacterium, assembly GCA_016125155.1. Classification (GTDB taxonomy): domain Bacteria; phylum Bacteroidota; class Bacteroidia; order Flavobacteriales; family Schleiferiaceae; genus WGMI01. The sequence continues at coordinate 27,088 of WGMI01000030.1, read as the reverse complement.
CCAACGTCGCTTTTTATAAGAGACTTCGGGGTGAACCCGCGCATGTAGCGACTTATGGTTTTAAAAGTTACGTTCCCTTTTATTATTCGGAACGACAGCCGACGGATGTGCCTCAATCCGGGGTTGAACTCTTGACCGACTCCCTCGCTTTGCCTGTTTACTTTGTCGTGAAAATCGACAAGCAAGCCGAGTTCGAGGCCAAGGCCCCCGATGCCCGACGGTTGAAGTCGGAAAATGGCTTTGTGTTTTACCGGCGCGATCCGAGCAAGACCGCACTTCCGTAAAGCGCCGCCGTTTCGGTGCGCAATCGCCTGGGGCCCAAATTGATGCCCGTTGCCTGCCGATCCAAAGCGAGCGCAATCTCCTCAGGGGTAAAATCGCCTTCCGGCCCAATCAGGAGCACCGTGTCTGTTGATAGGGGAACGTCCGACAGCGGTGTTTTGGGTGCCTCCGCGCAATGGGCCAGAAGGATTTGCGTTTTGGAAAACTGCTCAAGCACAGCGTTCAACGGGGTAAGCGGAGCAATCTCCATCAAAAACAGCGAACGACTCTGTTTGAGCGCGCTCAGGGCGATGCGCTCGAGTCGGTCGGTCCGCACTGCGCCGCGTTCGGTGCGGGTGGTCAGCAGTGGAACAAATCGATCGACCCCCATTTCGGCCAATTTTTCGACCGCCCATTCTACCCGATCCATTTGTTTGGTCGGCGCCATGGCTACCGTTAGACCGGGGGTGATCCGAGGGTGTTGTTCCGATTGAAGCACGGAGAAGTTCGCCTGAGCATCGGCGAGTACGGCCCGGGCCAGTCCGCCTCGTCCATCGCAGAGTTCGATTTCGCTGCCCGTGCCGAGTCTGAGCACCTTGAGCGCATGCCGGGCTTCGTCCTCGTCCAAACCCCCGGATGCCCCGAGCGCAGGGTCAAAAAACCGCGGCATCATGCGCCTACCTGATCGGTCGCGCTCTTTTTGCGCGGCAAGAGCAATTGGCGTTCTATATACTCGATGATGGCCCCGGCCACATCGATGCCCGTGGCCTTTTCGACTCCTTCGAGTCCCGGAGACGAATTGACCTCGAGGATCAAGGGGCCCCGGTTGCTCTGGAGCATATCGACGCCCGCTATTGAAAGCCCAAGGGCCTTGGTGGCTTTGATGGCCATTTCGCGCTCGGCTTTTTTGAGCCGCACCGGACTGCCGATGCCCCCCCGATGGAGGTTGGAGCGAAACTCTCCTTCCAATCCCTGTCGGCGATAGGCAGCGACCACTTTACCATCGACCACAATGCACCGCAAATCGGCTCCGTTGGCCTCTGCGATAAACTCTTGCACCAAAATATTGGCGTTGAGTCCATAAAAGGCCTCAATCACGCTGCGCGCCGCCTTTTTGGTTTCGGCCAGCACCACCCCCAAACCCTGGGTGCCTTCGAGGAGTTTGACGATGAGCGGTGCGCCACCTACTTGGGCAATCAGGCTGTCTACGTCGTCCGGGTTGCGCGCAAACACGGTTTTCGGAATGCCGATGCCGTGCCGTGCCAGGATTTGGGTGGCCCTCAGTTTGTCCCGTGAACGCACCAAGGCGAGCGAACCCGTGGTGGTAAAGACCTTTTTCATTTCGAATTGCCGAATGATCGAGCTCCCGTAAAACGTAACACTCGCCCCGATCCGCGGAATGACTGCGTCGACATTGCTGACCGCGTGGTCTTTGAAGAAAATCTCGTTGTGTCCGGTTTCCATCAGGGCATAACAGCGGGTGTGGTTCATCACCTTGGCTACATGCCCCCTTTTTTCGGCCGATTCTTTGAGTCTCTTCGTAGAATACAATTCTGCGTTGGTGGAGAGAATCAGAATGTCCAGAGGTTTGGATTTCATGGAGGTTCATTCGCCCATCAGGCGAAAATAACTGTTTAAAAAAGGGTTCCGGACGCGGAGAAACGGTTTTGAATGAACGATGCGCATCGAAGCACCACTCGGTGTGAAAAGATAAGATTATGCATGGTGTGAGTCGGCTTACTCGGCTTCGTTTTTCAAGAAAAAACTTTGATTTTTTAGAGCTACGTCGACCAAAAAACGATTTTTCAAAAAGCGCTTGCCCAACAAGACAGGGTATTTCATCCGCTTGCGGTCGGTCAGGGTAAATTCGGCTTTATAGGTCTTGCCCATCACCGTGATTCGGGTTCGAATCGAAAAACGGAACTCCGAGGCCCCGAACGAACTTTTTACTTTGCGCTCTTTAAAATCGCTGCTGCGGAATTCCCGTTTTTGGTAGGCGGGGTGTTTGGGGTCGAGCAGTTTGAAACTGACGTATTGCTGTCCGTCTTTTTCGACCAAGCGAACACTGTGGCAATGCAGAGCAGAGATTCCGGCGCCGGTATCGATTTTGCAATCGATGTTTTCCAACCCGAAGTCGGGAAAATCGAGGCAGTCGGTGGAACCAATCACCTTGAGTTCCCTGATTTGGGTGGGGTGGAGCGAGGGCTGAGCCATGGTTCGATCAGGCGCGCTGTACCTGGGTTTCGAGGGTTTGTCTCCAATTCCAAAAATGGAGGTAGCGCTCGTTCAAGGCCATTCGATCTTCTACGCAGGCAGCATAGACTCCGAGTGCCTCGAGCAAGAGGTCGCAACTTTCCCTCACCCCACCCTGACCCCCAGACCGGGCAGGTACAACATCGGCCAGTTCGCGGGTCTCGACAAAATCAGCCAGCGAAGCGCTGTGCCCCGAGCCGAGAAACACCCTCAGTCCGCAGCGGGTGGCGGGAGCCAGATCGAGAACATCGTCAAAGAAAAAGCCGACTTGTTCGGGTTCGAGTTGCCACTGAGAACACAAATGGCTCAAGGCTTCCGATTTGTCTTTGAATTGGGTATAGACTGCGTCAAAATGTTCTCTGGCTGCAAAGGCTTCGGCAGTTTCGTTGCGGGCCCCGCTCAGGATCGCAGTCCTCGGCAGGCTTCCGTGGTGGAGGTAGAGACCATAGCGCAACAAGTTGGTTCCCAGCGAATCGACCTCGCTAAAGCCGCTGCCTTCCATCCCCGATTTGGACCCGTTGTTGAAGACCCCGTCCCAATCGAACAACAGCAACCGCACTTTTCGAACTGCGACAGATACCTGTTCCACGCCTCGTGGAAAACGCGCACCGCGCTGTTCGTAAGCGTTCAGGGCTTCGAGGTTCACCCCTGCATCATTTCCTGGATGTCCAGCATGCCGATCACCTTACCGCCTTCAGTCACTACCAGCGTATCGATTTGGCGTTCGCGGAACAATTTATTGGCTTCGAACAGGAGTTCATCGGCCTCCACCGAGACGGGCACTTTGAGGTCGAGGGTGCCCAGCGAACGGCCCAACAACTGGTTGTCTCCGGCGCTCATCAAGCGGCGAAGATCGCCGTCGGTAAACATCCCGATCGGCTTGTGTGCCGCATCCACGATGGTCACCGCTCCAAACCCGCCTTCCGTCATCCGGAGCAGGGCCTCGGCCACGGTGTGCTCGATCTGAGCCATGGGATTTTTGCCGTTGAGCAAATCGCGGACCTTGAGCGTCATCAACCGGGTGTGTTCGTAAAACTCCTGGGTACCAATGCTCGTAAAGTGGTTTTCGGTCAACTGTTTCATCAGTTTCCAAGGCACCGTAACGGTGTGGACACCGAGGTTGATGGCGTTGCGGACGTGCTCCACATTGCGCACCGAAGAGAACATGACTTTGGTGTCGTACCCATAGTACTCCACGGCATCCACGCACTGCTCAACGAGTTGAAGGGCGTCTTGTCCCTGATCCTGAAGACGACCGACCAAGGGGCATACATAGGTGGCGCCCGCCGCCATGGCCATATAGGCTTGTTGCAGGGTATAAACCAAATGGACGTTGACCATAAAGCCTTCGTCCACCAGCTTTTTACACGCTTTGACCCCTTCGAGCGATACGGGAATTTTGTAGACCGTCTTTTTGCGGTCCAGACCGAGGGCATCCTGACGATAGGCCTCTGAGACAATCTCTTCGGCGGTTTGACCCAAGGCTTCGATCTGCAAAACGGGAACGATTTTCGCCAACTTCAGGATCGTACCGTCAATGTCGGTAATCCCATGCCGATGCATGAAGGTCGGGGTGGTGGTGAGCCCGGCCAGAAAACCGAGTTGAAAGGCATCTTCGATTTCGCGGATGTCCGCAGAGTCCAAATACAGTTCCATGGTGTGGAGGGCTGAAGGTTGTGAGTGTGCGAAGATAGAGCGAGTCCCGAATCAGTCAGGCCGATGCGCGCGTTCGATGGCGTGGAGCTCGATCAGGGGTTTGAGAAAGGCCTCGAGGTGGTCGATGTCCATTTGGCTGGCGGCGTCGCACAGGGCTTCGCTCGGGCAAGGGTGGGTTTCGATAAACAGCCCATCGACCCCGGCACCGACAGCGGCCCTCGCCAACACCCCGAGGTATTGACGCGCACCTCCGGAAGGATCGGCGCTGGGGATGCCGTATTTGCGAATCGAGTGGGTTACGTCGAATACGACCGGATAGCCCGTTTGCTGCAGGTGGTGAAAAGAGCGGGGATCAACCACCAAATCGTTGTACCCGAAGGTGTAGCCCCTTTCGGTCAGGATGATTTTGTGGTTGCCCGTCGATTCGACTTTTTGCACGGGCTTGATCATGTTTTCGGGTGCCAAAAACTGTCCGTGCTTGAGGTTGACCACAGCTCCGGTCTTGGCTGTTTCGACCACGAGCGTGGTTTGCATACACAGATAAGCCGGAATTTGAAGGACATCGAGCACTTGGGCAGCGGCCGCTACCTGATCGGGATAGTGCACGTCGGAGAGCAGGGGCAAACCGGTTTCCGCCTTGACTTTTTCGAGGATGCGGAGGCCTTCGTCCAGTCCGGGCCCTTGGTAGTAATTGACCGAACTGCGGTTGTCTTTTTGGAAAGACGATTTGTAGATGACCGGAACGCCCGTGCGCTCCGAAATTTTGACCAGCTTTTCGGCCACGGTCATCATGGTGTGCTCTTCTTCGATCACACAGGGTCCCGAAATCAGAAACAGTCCGGGAGCCCCGCAGGCTATGCCATGCACGTCGACGATGTGTTTGCTCATGTGGACAAAGGTAGCAGGAGGGAACCCAGTTTTGCGCAGGAGCCATTTGCGCAGGTTTTGCGTCCATGTTGGGCGGACTCGCTCATCGGCTTCTAACTTAGCCGCGTGATTCGACTCATCTGCAATATGTCAGAACTCGGTGCCGGAACCCGGGGTGCGAGCCTCGGTTTCGATGCCATGATGATTGCTTCGTTCAAAGAGGACCGGAAGTTTTTCAAGAAACTCCGCCCGGAATTCATCCAGCACGAAAATCACCGTCTGTTCGAGGACATCAAGACGCCTTTTGCCAAGCGATTGGACGGGATAACCAAGGTGTATGGACGGGTCGAGGCCAAGGTCGACGAAGTGTTGACCGATGGAGATTTTCCGATTGTGATCAGCGGCGACCACAGCAACGCCGGAGGCACGCTGGCCGGGCTCAAACGCCACTGGGGCGAGCAACGGCTCGGGGTGATTTGGATCGATGCGCATGCGGATATTCACTCCCCGTACACCAGCCCTTCGGGCAATATGCACGGCATGCCTTTGGCCACAGCCTTGGGCGAAGACAACCTCGATTGCAAGATTGTGAAGGTGCCCGAAGAAACCGCTCGGTTGTGGAACAAACTCAAGGGCGACAACCCGAGAATCCGCTACGAGGACCTGATCTACATCGGGGTGCGCGATTTTGAGAAGCCCGAAGAATACCTCATGATACGCCATCGGATCGAGAACATCACGGTACCTCGCTACCGCGATTTGGGGCTGGAGGGTTCGATGGACATCGTCACTCAACGGCTCGAACACTGCGACAAGATTTATGTGAGTTTCGACGTCGACAGTATGGACCCTTCGATTTCGCGGGGAACGGGAACGCCGGTTCCGGGAGGGTTTAAAGTCGAAGAGGTCGAACAGATCATTCTCCGACTTATCGACGATCCGCGGCTGTGCTGTATTGAGTTTACCGAGGTCAATCCGGTGCTGGACGACAAGGGCAATGCCATGGCCGAAACCGCCTTCCGCATTCTGAAGTCGGTGTTTGAAAAATTGGAAAACCAAGGAAAATGAGCGAAATGCCCGAGCGCATTGCCCGGACGGCAGCGGCCTGGTTGTTGGAACACTTTGGCATTGAGCGTCCCGAGCCCGCGGTTCAACCTACGCGCAAGGAATTTGAAGGGGCCTGGACCCTGGTGCTGTTTCCCTACACCGGACCAAGCAAAAAAAGCCCCGAGGCGCTGGGGCAAGAATTGGGGGCCGCGTTGGTCGAAAGTTTAGACGAAGTCGAGGGGTTCAATGTGGTGAAAGGGTTCTTGAATCTGTCGCTGCACCCGAAGTACTGGGCAGAACGCCTCGATCAGATGGTGGCCGATGTGCACTGCGGAGGGCGGGCCACCGACGAGAATGCCGCTCCTGAAGTGGTGGAATATTCGTCTCCCAATACCAACAAGCCTTTGCACCTAGGGCATGTCCGCAACAACCTCCTCGGGCATTCGGTGGCAGAAATGCTGCAAGCCATTGGACGCAAGGTGGTTCGGGTACAGGTTATCAACGACCGGGGCATCCACATTTGCAAATCGATGGTGGCCTATCGTCACTTCGGGGCGGGAGAGACCCCGGAAACGGCGGGCCTCAAGGGCGATCATCTGGTCGGCAAGTACTACGTGGCTTTTGACCGCGAATACAAACGGCAAATCGAAGAGCTCAAAGCCCAAGGCAGAGACGAGGAGTCGGCGGGCAAGCAAGCGCCGATTTTGCTCGAGGCCCAGGAAATGCTGCGGCAATGGGAGCAGGGCGATGCCGAGGTGCGGGCGCTCTGGACGCAGATGAACGAATGGGTCTATGCGGGTTTTGCCCAGACCTACGCGGCCCTCGGAGTGCGCTTTGATCGGAACTACTACGAGAGCGAGACCTATGTGTTGGGCAAGGCGGTGGTCGAGCAAGGATTGTCTCAGGGGGTGTTCGAGCGCCGCCCCGATGGTTCGGTGTGGATTGACCTGAGCGCGGAAAAGCTCGACGAAAAACTCTTGCTGCGCAAAGACGGGACCTCGGTCTACATTACCCAGGATTTGGGCACGGCGCTCAGCCGGCACGAGGACTTTGGGATGCGGAGCATGGTCTATGTGGTGGGCAACGAGCAGGAATACCATTTCCAGGTGTTGTTTGCCATTCTCAGGCGTCTGGGTTACGACTGGGCGGGTGCGCTCTATCACTTGAGCTATGGGATGGTGCGCCTGCCCGAGGGCAAGATGAAGTCAAGGGAGGGTACGGTGGTGGATGCCGACGATTTGCTCGGGGAAATGGTCGATACAGCCCGTGCCTTGTCGGAAGAATTGGGCAAGACCGAGGGCATGGACGAGGCCGAAAAACAGGCGTTGTACCGAATGCTCGGGCACGGGGCTTTGAAGTACTTTATCCTCAAGGTCGATCCGGTCAAGGATATGGTGTTCAATCCCAAGGAGTCGATTGATTTTGATGGACATACGGGGCCTTTTATCCAGTACACCCACGCGCGGATTCGGTCGCTGGAGCGCAAGGCCCAGAGCATGAATTTGCCTTCGTGGGATGGGGTTTTGCCCGATGCGGCTTCGGTTGTGCTCATCAGGCAGTTGGATCAGTGGTCGGGTACGCTGCACAGCGCGGCGGTGGGCTACAATCCGGCTTTGGTGGCGAACTATGTCTATGAGTTGACCAAGATGTACAACGCTTGGTATCAGAACCATTCGGTCTTGAACAACGACGACCCCGCGGTTTCGGCCTTCCGACTCCGCCTCAGTGCCGAGGTGGGCCGCACTTTGCGCAAGGCGATGGGACTGCTGGGCATTGAATGTCCGGAGCGGATGTGAGCCATTCGTTCTCCAAGATGATCACCGCACCGTTACGTGAAAACACGCAACGTTCTTCTCATAGATGGCATACAGCGCACCTTCTTTTTGCAGTTCGCTGAGCACTTGTTCAAGGGTTCGTTGAAGTTCGGGGTTGTGTCCTCGGTTGCCGTTGAACCGGGTGTAGGAAATGTCGAACGAAACCCCGTGGCTGTGGGTGCTCAGGTTTCGGGTGGCATTGTCGTTGACTTGGGTGAGTCGCTTTTGGTCTGAAACCGTTCGGGTCATGGAGGTTACGACAAAATAACTCCCCCTGCTTTCTTCGTAAAAGGACGTTCCCAGTCGTTGAAGCAGGGCCTTGGCCTCGGGGTCAACAGTGGCTCTCCAAAGTTCATTGAGGCCACCCGATATCCACGGTCGTTTTCCACTGAAACCAATCGGCCTTTCTTGCGCAGCGTTTCGAGGTCTTTTTCGCCTTGGATGAGCATCGGCTGAAGCGCTTTGGCCGATTCTCGGTGCAAGGTATACGCATTGCTCCGAAATCGAGACGCTTTGACTTTTTCGGTTTTGACGGTCTTCCACGATACGCCCCGCATCAATCGATTCCAGCCGGATTGACCGGTTCTGTACAGCCAGTAACGCGCTTGCTTGTAATGCTGGGGCTGGACACGGAAATAGGCCGTGGCCGAGACCGAAAGCAGGAGGAGGAATCCGAGCACAATCTACCGCTTTGGGCGAGTCTGAAACATGAAATTCGAATTGAATCTTTCTTAATTGGATGAAATATACACAGCTCCGCCTTAATTGGATGAAATATACACAGCTCCGCGCCATGCTGGGGGGCTGTTCAGCATGGCTTATCCGGAGCGGATGGGATGCGTCCCTGCCCTAGGTGATCTGTACCGCACAGTTGGGTGAAATCCAATACATACTTTTCCCGGATCACACCGAGCGCACAAGGCCGTGGGCGCTAGGCAGTGGGCACAGGGTGGCAAGGGCACCACCAATCGCATGATTCCTTATGAAAACGACAAACCGGTCAGTACACGTGGTTTTGAGCAATTTCGGAGTTTGTTCCATGACCTTTGAGGTTCTTTCCATTATCTTGGGCCCTTAAAGCGCAACGGTATCACGCCTGTACAACGGCATATGCGCAGATGAGGTGAGGATATGGCGCCTGTAAGTTAGTTAGCACCAATATTAAAACAACACATTATGACAAAACAAATTCTTACAACATTTTTAGTTATTATCTCTTTGACCGTTTGGGGACAGAATAAAATTGAAAACAAACTGTCTGATGAACATAAAAATATTAAAGGGACGAAAATTAGCCTAATTCCACCCAAAGGATTTACGGATGGACTTAATTTTCTTGGACTTCAACAAACAGAAAGTGGTTCAAGTATAATGGTTTTGGACATTCACTGACCTTATTCTGAGACTTCCAAAGGAATTACAAAAGAAAATATGCTAAGTAAAGGCGTTGAAGTAAAGAAAATTGAAAATCTGACAATAAATTCACTTCCAGCAATTTTCGTTACAGGAACACAAAATCCTTATGGTAACATTTACACAAAATGTATTTTCTTATTTGGGACAGACACTGAAACCATAATGATAAATGGTGTTTATCCTGAAAACTTAAAAAAGGTTGGTGATGAAATCAAAAAATCTATGTTGACTGTTTTCTACGAAGCTGACAAAAAAATAAATCCATTTGAAGCTCTTGATTACTCAATTGACATTTCTGAAACTAAATTGAAATTCGGAAAAAGTATGTCAAACTCTTTAACATTTTCCGTTGACGGACAAGTTCCAACTACTTCAAGCGACAAAACCAACTTAGTAGTTGCAAAGTCTTTCTCTCAAATCACGACAGAAGACAAAAAGCTGTTCTGCATTAATAGACTAAGACAAACACCTATTGAAATAGAGAATATAGAATATACAAACGAAATTACTATAATAGACGGAATTTCAGGTTACGAGATTTACGCAAAAGGGAAAAGTAAAAAAACGGATGAAACAGAAAATATTTATCAAGTAATTTTATTCAGCGACAAGCTTTATTACATACTTTTTGGAACAACAAATGACGAGTCCGATAAGAGTATAGAAGAGATTAAAAAAGCTGTAAAAACATTCAAAAGAAAATAAATACTGGTGCTAACACGGGTTTTGCGTCAGGCGGGCTGACGTGCAAACTTGGAACTTTGTGCTTCTAATGAACTTTAGTAGTAAATTGAAACTTTGTGCCTCGAAACCCGCCCGAACGCAAAGCCCGAAACCGTTAAAGCGAATGGTAGGACGACCGAATTGTAATATTGAAACGAACAGACAATGACATTAAAAGAAGCCGTAATAAAAAGTTTAGAAGACATTGGTAAATTGACGAATTACTCAGAAGTTTTAAATCACATTCTTACTAAAAAGTATTTTGACTTTGGAGGAGGTAAAACTCCTGGCTCTACAGTTTCGGCTTGTCTTGGTGACTTCATTCGTAATGGTGACACAAGAGTCAAGCGTATTAAACAAGAAGGTGGGACTTACTCCTACTACTTGACAAAAAACGAACAAAACATTGGTATTGGCATTTTATCAGGTGAAACCGAAATACAAATAACTAAAGTTACAAAGATGGACAAAGTAAAATCCTTTAACGAAAGAGATTTACATAAACTTTTAACTAGCTACTTAAAAAATACTGACACCTACTCGAAGACAATTTTTCACGAACAATCAAACGGCAAGGACAACAACTAAATTTGGACACACCCAGATATGGTTGGGATTAAGTTTTTGAACAGGCAGACTAAAGCCAGCCAAAACTTTTTAAAATCTATCAATCGTGTTGACACCTTTAAAATGAGTTCATACGAATTGAAAAAGGAAATCAACAGCGACATCGAACTTAAAAAAGCATTCTTTCAAGCAGTTTCAAATTCTAGTTGGGCAAACTATGGTTACTTGGTAGCCTTTGAGTTCAGCGACAGTTTGAACGAAGAAATGGAACGACTAAATCAATCGTTTGGAATTGGAATAATAGAACTCAATTCAAATCCTTACCAAAGCAAAATATTTTTTCCTGCAACATATCATGACTTGGATTTTAAAACGATTGACAAACGCTGCAATATGAATGATAATTTCAACAAGTTCATTGAGAAAACTGAACAAATAGTGACAGCAAGTGAAAGGTATGTTTCAGGTGCAGAAAAAGAGCTTGACGATTTTTGTGACGACTACTTTGCAAACGACACAGAAGTAGAAAAATATTGCAAGGAAAAACATATGCCGACAGTCCAAGAATGACAAAATCCACTGGCTATAACAGACGTAACTGTTGCACAATAAACCTCATATTAGCCAGATTGGAGCTTTAAATTGAAGAGCCACTGCCGTAGCGCAGTTATGGAAGCGATGGAGCTTCAGTCTGTTTTCGCCACTGCAATAATGAGGGCCCGCAAGCGCTGCAGCACGCCCGGAACCCGACGACCATAATCATCCCCCTTCCCCTCCGTACCTTTGTCCTACATTGGTAGAAAAGCATGTTTGAAAAGCTGAGCGAACGCCTCGAAGGCGCATTCCACTTGCTTAAAGGCCGCGGGCAGATTACAGAAATCAACGTAGCCGAGACCCTCAAAGAAGTGCGGCGCGCCTTGGTCGAAGCCGATGTAAGCTACAAAGTGGCCAAGGACTTCGTCGATCGGGTCAAAGAACAAGCCCTGGGGCAAAAAGTCATCACCAGTCTGCAACCCGGACAGTTGATGATCAAAATAGTCCGGGACGAAATGGCCCGGATGATGGGCGGTCAGGCCGCCGAACTCAACCTCAAAGGCCAACCCGCCATCGTGCTCGTAGCAGGATTGCAAGGATCCGGCAAAACCACCTTTAGCGGCAAACTCGCCTCTTTTCTCAAGCGCAAACGCAGCCAAAAAGTGCTGCTGGCCGCCTGCGACGTCTACCGCCCCGCAGCCATCGATCAGCTCAAAATACTCGGCGAACAAGTCGGGGTCGAAGTGTTTTCGGTACCTGGATCGACCGATCCCGTACACATTGCCACCCAAGCCGTAGCCCACGCCAAGGCCAAAGGATTCAGCACCCTGATCGTCGACACCGCCGGCCGACTCGCCGTAGATGCCGAAATGATGGACGAAATCGTCCGCCTCCATCGCGAACTCAAACCGAGCGAAACCCTGTTTGTGGTCGACTCCATGACCGGGCAAGACGCCGTCAACACCGCCAAAGCCTTTCACGACGCCATCGCCTACGACGGGGTCGTCCTCACCAAACTCGATGGAGACACCCGGGGCGGAGCCGCGCTCAGCATCCGAAGCGTCGTCGACAAACCGATCAAATTCGTCGGAACCGGCGAGAAAAGCGACGCCCTCGACGTATTCTATCCCGATCGGATGGCCGACCGCATTCTCGGGATGGGCGATGTAGTCAGCCTCGTAGAACGCGCCCAAGAGCAATTCGACGCCGAGCAGGCCAGGGCGCTTTCCAAAAAAATCGCCACCAACAAATTCGGCTTCGACGACTTCCTCGCCCAGATCCAACAGATCAAGAAAATGGGCTCGATGAAAGACCTGATGGGGATGATCCCCGGGGTAGGCAAGGCCGTCAAAGACCTCGACATCAGCGACGACGCCTTCAAGCACATCGAGGCCATGATCCACAGCATGACCCCTCAGGAACGGCAGAATCCTTCCTTAATCAATGGGTCTCGGCGCAAGCGGATTGCAGCGGGTTCGGGAACGGGCATCAACGAAGTCAACAAACTCATCAAGCAGTTTGAAGACATGAGCAAGATGATGAAGAAAATGCAAGGAGGAGGCGCCAAACAGCTCGCTTCAATGATGGGAAGACGTTGAACGACCAAGCTCAAATACTCGATGGCAAGGCCTTGGCCTCGGAAATCCGGGAAGAGGTACGCGGCTATGTAGAACGCGCAGTGCGGCAGGGACATCGCCCGCCCAAATTGGTCGCCATTTTGGTCGGCAACGACGGGGCCAGCGAGACCTATGTGGCGGCCAAAGCCCAAGATTGTGCCGAGGTGGGCTTCGACTCCGAAGTCATTCGTCTTTCGGCCCATGTGTCGGAGCAGGAGTTGCTCCGCGTGGTGCGATCGCTCAACGAAAATCCGGGCGTCGATGGATTTATTGTTCAGCTCCCGCTCCCAGCGCACATCGACGAACAAAAGATTCTCTTTTCCATCGATCCCGACAAAGATGTCGATGGATTTCATCCCGTGAACGTAGGCAAGATGTGTCTCGGATTGTCGAGCTTTTTGCCCGCCACCCCCGCCGGAATCCTCGAAATGTTGGAGCGCACCGGGGTCGAAACCGAGGGCAAGCATGTCGTGGTGATTGGGCGGAGCAACATCGTGGGGCGCCCCATGAGCATCCTGTTGTCGCGCAACGCCCGTCCGGGCAATGCCACGGTGACCCTATGCCACAGCCGCAGCGTCCATCTTCGTGCGCATTGCCAGAGTGCCGACATCCTGGTGGCCGCACTCGGACGGCCCGGTTTTGTCGGTCGCGATCTGGTCAAGCCCGGAGCTGTAGTAATCGACGTCGGAATTACCCGGGTAGCCGATGCCAGTCGCAAGAGCGGATTTCGGCTTTCGGGCGATGTCGATTTTGAAGCCGTCGCCCCTGTGGCTTCGTGGATCACCCCCGTTCCCGGAGGAGTGGGGCCCATGACCCGGGCCGGACTGTTGACCAATACGCGCAGAGCCCACCAAATGCGCTTTCCGAACACGGATCTTGAATGATGCTCGGATTCCTGAACATTGGAGGGGCGGAGTTCTTGGTCATTGGCCTGGCGTTCTTGCTGTTGTTCGGAACCAAGGGCATCCCTGATTTGGCGCGGGGGTTGGCCAAAGTAATCCGGCAGGTGCGCGATGCCGGCGATGCCGTAAAGCGCGAAATTGCCCGGAGCGCAGATATCGAAGATGAGAGCGTGCGCGAGGTCAAGCGACAAATCGAAGAACTCAAAGATTCGATCGAGCGCAAATAGGGGGGCGGGGAGGAGAAGATGCAAAAAGCCGCGCCCTGAACCCCGTTTCATGGGATAGAGGGGTCAATAGGGTGGAAGAATTCGGAAGACGCCGGGGCGTGCCCCGACCTTTGAATTGTACCTATGGAAAAAACGCCGGACTTCGGAATGGTCGTGATTCGTTGAAAGCGAGCGACTGGGTGAAAGAAAGCAGGAATTTCGCTGTGCCGAATAATGGCTATTGCGGCCCATAAAGTTTGGCTGTCTGATGGTACAATAAAGAGTGATTCCGCAAGAAGCTGTGGAAAATGGTTGGGATGTTAGACCATAACAGCAACTTCACGCGATGAGGAGGATTCGGTGGAAACGCAGGTTGTTCTATCCTCCCGAATGGTCGTCATCCGCTGAAAGCAAGCGACTGGGACGGGATTGTTTTACCCGAGGCATGGCTCCTTCAAGTGAACCCATCTCCAGAGATTCAGGGGGTGAATGTCTTGAATAATTTATTTTTCACTCATATACCCCTATTCAATAGGGGTTACATCTATATAAATTACACAATTTTCACGTTGACCCCTTAATTTTTTTACCTTTGAACCGGAAAAACATAAAACTTCACCACCCAACCCCTTATCGCCATGCCCAACATTCGCTTTTCTGCCCTCGAAAGGGCTGCTTCGCATCAGGCCGTGGAATTTGAATCACCCCAAGGACGGGTAACCGACTACTTCGGCGAAAACGTCTTCAACGAACAGGCCATGCGCATGTTTATGAGCGCGGAAGCCTACAAAGCCGTGATGAGTGCCATCGAAAAGGGCACCCGCATCGAACGGTCCATGGCCGATCAAGTGGCTTCCGGCATGAAGGCCTGGGCGACCTCCAAAGGCGCCACGCATTATACGCATTGGTTTCAACCACTTACGGGTACCACAGCCGAAAAACACGACGGCTTTTTTGAACCCACTTCGGGCGGCCGCGCCATCGAGCGATTCGAGGGCAATATGCTGGTTCAGCAAGAACCCGACGCCTCGAGTTTTCCGAGCGGAGGCATTCGCAATACGTTCGAGGCCCGGGGCTACACGGCCTGGGACCCGACCAGTCCGGCCTTTGTGATCGGCAGCACCCTTTGTATACCCACTGTTTTCGTCTCGTATACCGGCGAAGCCCTCGACTACAAGACCCCCTTGTTGCGCGCCTTGAACGTCATCGACGAAGCCGCCACCGACGTATGCCGCTATTTTGACCGCAACGTCAACAAAGTGGTCGCCACTCTGGGCTGGGAACAGGAGTATTTTCTCGTCGACGCGGCTTTGTTCCAGGCCCGTCCCGATTTGCTGATGACCGGGCGCACCTTGCTCGGACACGCTCCGGCCAAGGGTCAACAGCTCGAAGACCACTACTTCGGTTCGATTCCGGATCGGGTTATGTCGTTTATGCGGGCCTTTGAATACGAGTGCCATCAATTGGGCATTCCCGTCAAGACCCGGCACAACGAAGTGGCGCCCGCCCAATACGAAATGGCGCCCGTCTATGAGGAAGTCAACCTCGCAGTAGACCACAACTCTCTCGTCATGGATGTGATGGAGCGCGTAGCCCGCCGTCACCACTTCCGGGTGTTGCTCCACGAAAAACCCTATGCCGGCGTAAACGGCTCGGGCAAACACAACAATTGGAGCTTGGCCACCGACACGGGCATCAACCTCTTGAGCCCGGGTAAAAACCCCAAAGGCAACCTTCAGTTCCTGACCTTTTTCATCACCACCCTCAAGGCACTGCACCGCCATGCCAATTTGCTGCGCTCGGTGATTGCCAGTGCGAGCAACGACCACCGTTTGGGCGCCAACGAAGCCCCTCCGGCCATCATTTCGGCCTTCATCGGAAGCCAGCTCACCGAGGTATTGGACGAACTCGAAAAAATTGAAGGGGGCAAGTTGTCCGCTGAGCAAAAGACCGAGCTCAAGCTCAATGTGGTGGGCAAAATTCCCGAAATTTTGCTCGACAACACCGACCGCAACCGCACTTCGCCCTTCGCGTTTACAGGGAACAAATTCGAATTGAGGGCCGTGGGTTCATCGGCCAACTGCGCGGGTGCCATGACGGTACTCAACAGCATCGTGGCCCAGCAACTGCGGGATTTCAAGAAAGAGGTCGACCATTTGATCGAGTCCAAATCGCTCAAGAAAGACGAGGCCATTTTTACGGTGCTCAAAGACTACATCAAAACCAGTAAACCGATTCGCTTTGAGGGCGATGGCTACAGCGATGAGTGGGCCAAGGAAGCTGAAAAGCGCGGTTTGAGCAATGTGAAAACCACTCCGCGCGCCCTCGATTTTCTCGTCGAACCCCAGGTAGAGGCCTTATTCGAAGAACTCGGGGTCATGAACCGGGTCGAACTTCACGCCCGGCACGAGATTTTGCTCGAAGACTACTTCAAGAAAATTCAAATCGAGTCGCGTCTGCTCGGCGACATTGCCGGCAACCATATTGTGCCCACCGCGTTGCGCTACCAGCGGCTCTTGACCGAAAACGTACAGGGCATGAAGGATGTTCTGCCCGCCGACCGCTTCAAAAAGCTGGCCGCGGTTCAAATTGCGATGATCGAAGAAATCAGCGAACGGGTCAGCGTTATTCTCACCGAAAAAGACGCCATGATTGAAGCTCGAAAAAAGGCCAACAAACTCACTTCGAGCCGGGAGCGAGCCATCGCCTACTGCGAAGAAGTACTGCCCTATTTCGAAAAAATTCGCTACGAGGTCGACAAACTGGAGTTGATGGTGGACGACGAATTGTGGCCCTTGCCCAAGTATCGCGAACTCATGTTCTTGCGCTGATTTCTTGGGATTTAATGCACAGCCCGGTTCGAACCTTCGAACCGGGCTTTTTTGTCCGCGGTTGGAACATTTTTATGGTTTTCTGAGTTTCGCCCCGTCACTATTGAGTATTTTAGCACATTAGCAGCCTCAAAAGAACCGTTTCGGATGATCAAACCCCCTGTTTTCCGCTTCGCCCTTTTTGCGATTACTCTGATTGTAAGTTCGTTGGCCTACGCTCAGCCCAAAGGGGGAGACGAGCCGACCGAGCCGAAGTTGGCGAAAGCCACCGCCAAAGCGAAGGAATATTACGATGCCAAGGAATATGCTCTGGCTCTTGACGCCCTCAAAGAAGCGTTTGCCAAAGAGGACAGTCGGGAAATGAAGACCGAGATTACCTATTGGATGGGTCAGTGCTACCGCAATATGTCGGACTACAAAAACGCGGAAGCCCAGTTCAAAAAGGCAGCCAAAATGGGCTACGGTGCCGATGCGCAATATTGGGAGGCCGAAATGATGAAGTCTCAGGGCAAGTACGAAGACGCCACCGTAGCTTATGAGGAATTGCGCAAGGCGCATCCCTCCGACAAGCGGGCGGAAACGGGCATAGCGAGTTCCAAAGCCGCAGCCGAATGGAAAAACAATCCGAGTCGTTACCAGGTGACCAACGTCAAGGAATTGAATACGACAGCCCGCGATATGGCGCCTGCTTGGGCCGGAAGGGCAGGGGAATACAATGAGATCTATCTGACCTCGTCCCGCGAAGGAGGCATCGGCAAGAAGGAAGATGGATGGACCGGACAAGGCTTTATGGACATTTGGTCCTCCAAAAGTGAGCGCAAGACCACCAAGGGAAAGGGCAAGAGTAAAGGCCCGGTCGAAGAAAGCAAATGGGCCACGCCCACTGCTTTGGACGAAATGATCAATACCGAGCACCACGAGGGCACTCTTGCCTTCGACAGCCGCCGCAAGGAGATGTATTTTACCCGCTGTCGGAATGAAAAGCGCCAGGTTTTGGGCTGCGCCATTTACTTCACCGAGCGCAGAGGCCAAACTTGGGCCGAGCCCGAACTCGTGGTGTTGGCTCCCGATTCTACGTACTCGGTGGGACACCCCAGCTTGAGCCCCGACGACAAGTTGTTGTATTTCTCGGGAGATTTGCCCGGGGCCAAAGGGGGTAAAGACCTCTGGGTGACCACCTTCGATCGCCGGGAAAAGAAGTGGAAAGAAGCCACTAACCTCGGTCCCCAGGTGAATACAGAGGGCGATGAGCTGTTTCCCTTTGCCCACGACGATGGTTATCTCTATTTCTCTTCCGATGGGCTTCCCGGCATGGGTTCTCAGGACATTTTCCGGGTTCCGGTGGGCGCCGACGGCATGCCCACGGGTCCTGCGGAGAACATGAAGTATCCGATCAATACGGAGGCCGACGATTTTGCCATCATCCTCGAATCCGGGGGCGCGCGCCGGGGCTACATTACCTCCAACCGCAAAGACGGTCGGGGCAGCGACGACATCTACAGCATTTATGAAGTACCGCTCAACTTCCAGATCGAAGGGGTAGTGACCAGCACCAAAGACGGCAAGCCGATTCCACAGGTAACGGTGCGTTTGGACGGCTCTGACGGGAGTTCGGTGGTCGCCAATTCCGATGGCAGTGGTCGATATGTTTTCGAGAAAGACAAGGTGAAAGAAAACGTGGCCTACACCTTGAATTTCGAGAAGAAGAAATTCTTGAACAACGCGGGTTATGTGACTACGGTCGGCGTTCCCTTCAATGCCTTCGAATACGATGCGGCCAACAACCTTTATCTGCATACCCTCAAATTGGACAAAGGCATGGAGCCCATCGAGGTGCCCATCGTATTGCCGAATGTCCTGTTCGATTTGGCCAAATGGGATTTGCGTCCGGAGTCGATGCAGGCGCTCGATTCGGTGGTGACTATTTTGAAAAACAACCCTACGGTGGTGATTGAGCTTCGTTCGCACACCGACTATCGGGACACGGACGAAAAGAACAATACACTTTCTCAAAACCGGGCGAACTCCTGCGTGGATTATCTGATCAGCAAAGGCATTGAGTCGGGCCGTTTGGTAGCCGTTGGCAAGGGTGAGACAGAGCCCTTTACCATTCCAGAGAACTATAAGGGACTTGGTGCAGGGCAGTTGAAAACCGGGGCCACCTTGACGGAGAATTACATTAAGACGCTTTCACCCAATCTGCAGGAAGTGGCCAACCAGGTCAACCGACGCACCGACTTCAAGGTGTTGCGCGACGACTTTGTGCCCAACCAGCCGGCTCCCGAAGAGCAGGGAACGGGAACAGGAGCCGCCGTAGGGACGGGAGCCGCGGCCGGAGCAGGTGCCAAGGCAGAAGCGGGCCAAAAAGGACAGATACACACGTGTGTGGCTGGCGACAACTTTGCGAAGATTGCCAAGGAGTACGGCATCAGCGTAGCCGATCTCAAAAAGCTCAACAACGGATTGCGCGGGGTCAGGGTTTTTGAAGGGCTCGAACTCAAGGTGACCAAAGACGGAGACTATTCCGATTTCGATTCCAAGCGCTATCAGGTCCAAACCGGAGAAACCAGTCTGAAGGCCATCGCCAAGAAATTGAACATGGACGACAAAGTGCTCAAGGAACTCAACGGCGATTTGAAGGACAAAGACCTACAGCCTGGTTTGTATATCTTTGTGAAGTAAACGCCAACACCTTCAACTCACCGCTTGCACTGTGAGTCAAAAAAAAGCCCCGGGAGACCGGGGTTTTTTGTTGTGGGGCCGGACCAAAAGGGGGTCAGCGTTGTTCTTCTCGCTTTTCCAACGCCAACCCATTCATGCAGTAGCGAAGACCCGAAGGGGGAGGGCCGTCGGGAAAAACGTGGCCAAGGTGGGCGTCGCAGACCGAGCAAAGGGTTTCGACGCGAATCATGCCAAAAGAAGTGTCTCGAACATAGCGAATGACATCCGGATCGGCGGGTTGGGTAAAACTGGGCCAACCGGTTCCCGATTCAAACTTTTGGTCAGCGTCAAACAGCAGGGTGTGGCAACAGGCGCAGGCATACAGTCCCGGTTCAAAGCGGGTGCAATAGTCGGAGCTGTGCGGGCGTTCGGTTCCGTGCAATCGCGCAATGCGAAACACCTCGGGATCGAGTTCGGCCTTCCATGCTTCCACCGTCTTCTCAACCCGGGTTGCCGGTTTAGGGTTGCCGTGTTGGGCGCGGTGGAGCACATCATTCCATCGAAGCATGACACTCAATTAAAAGGGTTGAATCACGGAACAAAATAGTGGCCGCAAAAGTTGCACGATCCGTTTTCAGGACCCTACCATTCGCTGTTGCACGGTGGCTCGAAACACTTCAAACAACTCGGTTCCGGAGGCAATCAGGGTTTGTCCGAAGAGAAAATCAAGGCCTCCGTCGAATTCGCGTACCTGTCCTCCGGCTTCTTCCACCAACAGGCTCCCGGCGGCTACATCCCAAGGGCTCAACCCGTATTCAAAAAAACCATCGAAGCGCCCGCAGGCTACCCAGGCCAGATCAGTGGCCGCCGAGCCCAACCGACGCAGTCCGCGGCTGCCTTGAAAAAAGTCGGTGAGCAAGGCCACAAAGGCGTCCATGCGTCCGTAGTCCCGGTAGGGAAATCCCGTGGCAAAGAGCGAATCGGCCAGCGTCGCTTTGCCAGAAACGCGAATGGGCTGCCCATTGCAAAAAGCGCCACCGCCCCGCAAGGCCGTAAAGCATTCGTCTCGTCCGCATTCGTAGACCACGCCCAATACGATCTGGTCTCCGTGCAACAGCCCAATGCTGACTGCATAAATGGGCAAACCGTGGATGAAGTTGGTCGTACCATCGAGAGGATCGATGACCCAACTCCACGGTTTGCGTTCGTTGCGCACGGTTTCCTCTTCTGTGATAAATCCGGCTTCGGGCAGCAGTTCGGACAGTCCCTCGACCAACCGCCGCTCTGCTGTTCGGTCCACATCGCTCACCAAACTGTTGAGTTCTTTGGTTTCGACTCTTTGCTCGCTAAAGCGCTGCTGTTCTGAAGCGATCCATTGACCGGTAATCCGTGCTAAATCAGCGGTTTGGGAGAGGATTTGATCGAGGTTCATAGGGCTCTAAGCTAAGCCGCTTCCCCTTGTAGTTTGTACAATTCCGGTGATTTTTGTCACGGTTTTTCGGGGCGCTGACCTCGAACTTCGCAGCGTCAATTGCGTTAATCTGTAAACTGAATTCCCATGAGAACCCTTGCGGCCTTTACCCTGATTCCCCTACTCGTCGCGTGCGGTCAGGCCGAGACTCCGAGCCCTGATGCATCGGAAACTGCATCAGAAACCCCTGTAACCCCGGTGCACGACGGCCCTCGCTTGTTCCGAATCGAGGCCAACGACCAAATGAAGTACAACCTCGAGATGATTGAGGTCCAAGCCGGAGAAGCCATTCAACTGACCTTGGTCAATGTCGGAAGTATGCCTGTAGAAGCCATGGGGCATAACTGGACCTTGCTGGCCAAAGACGTCGACGCCGATGCCTACGCCATGGAGGCCATGAAGTACAAAGACAATGGGTATCAAGTGCCCGACCAGACGGATAATGTCCTGATCACCACTAAAATATTGGGTCCCGGTGAAGAAGAAACCATCGCTTTTACCGTGCCGACGGAACCCGGTCCGTATAAGTTTTTGTGCACCTTTCCAGGTCACTACGGCAGCATGAAAGGCATTTTGTTCGTCAAGAGTTAAGTCAATCGACTTGTACTGAGCCAATAGCCCTTCTGAGTTCTAGCTCAGGAGGGTTTGTTGTTCTAGGACCCTTTGGATGAACTCCGGGGGGGTTTGGGCACGGGGTCGAATCCATGCCCTCCCCAGGGATGGCAGCGGCTGATGCGTTTGATGGCCAACCAAGTTCCTTTGAATGGCCCCCACAGTCTCAAGGCCTCAAGCGCGTAGTTCGAGCAAGTAGGTTGATAGCGACACGAGTTGGGGAGAAACACACCGAGGGTGTACTGATATACCTTGACGAGACCGACGAGCGGAAGGGAAAAGACCCGGCTCAAGAAGCGGCCTAGACCCGGCTCCATTCGGTGCCCTCTTTTCCGTCTTTGAGACTGATGCCGAGTTCGAGCAATCGGTCCCGGATGCGGTCGCTCAGCGCCCAGTCGCGATCGGAGCGCGCGGCCAGGCGCAGTTCGATGAGCAGTTGTACCAGCCCTTCTACGGGACCTTCTTGGCTGGAAAGCACGGGGGTTTCCAATCCGAGCAGTTCAAAGACAAAGACGTTCATTTGGCTGCGCACACGGTCCAGATCGGTTTCGGAGATGTGCCCCTTTCCTTCGGATAGCGCGTTGATCACCCGGACCGCTTCGAAGAGATGCGCGATGAGCATGGGGCTGTTGAAGTCGTCGTCCATGGCCGCATAACACTCCTGTTCCCAAGCCTTCCAGTCGAAGTCGGAGGGACCCGACCCCGGGAGGATCCGTTCCAAGCGACCCAGGGCCTCCATCAGCCGGTGGTAGCCTTTTTCGGCGGCCAAGAGCGCTTCATTGCTGAAGTCGAGCACGCTGCGGTAGTGGGCTTGCATCATAAAAAACCGAACCACCGAAGGCGAATAGGTCTTGTCGAGAAGCGGGCTTCCGGTTTCGAACAACTCCAGCGGCAACAGGGTGTTGCCCGTGCTTTTGCTCATTCGTTTTCCGTTGAGCGTTAGCATATTGCCATGCAACCAATAGCGCACCGGAGGAGCGCCGTGGGCCGACTGGCTTTGGGCGATCTCGCATTCGTGGTGGGGAAACTTGAGGTCCATACCGCCCCCATGGATGTCAAAAGTCTCCCCGAGGTATTTGTTGCCCATGGCAGAGCACTCGAGGTGCCAACCCGGAAATCCCTCGCCCCAGGGCGATTTCCAACGCATAATGTGGTTCGGGCCAGCCTTCTTCCACAGCGCAAAATCCAAGGGACTGCGCTTTTCGCTCTGTCCTTCGAGCTCGCGGGTGTTGTGGATGAGTTCGTCGGTGACCCGACCGCTCAGCACCCCATAATTGCCCCCTTGGGCGGTGTAAAGCGGCACATCAAAGTACACCGAACCATTGATCGAATAAGCCATTCCCTTTTCGATCAGGGCTTCAATCATAGAGATCTGCTCGACGATATGCCCCGTGGCCGTGGGTTCTATGCTCGGAGGCAAGGCGTTAAACCGCTGCATAATGTCGCGAAAGCCCACGGTATAGCGCTGTACAATCTCCATGGGTTCGATTTGCTCGAGCCGTGCCTTTTTGGCGATTTTGTCTTCGCCCTCGTCCGCATCGTTTTCGAGGTGTCCGGCATCGGTGATGTTGCGCACATAGCGAACGCTGTAGCCCAAATGCCTCAAATAGCGATAAATCAGGTCAAAGCTCAAAAAGGTCCGGCAGTTGCCGAGGTGCACATCGCTGTACACGGTCGGTCCGCACACATACATCCCAACGCGTTCGGGGTGGAGGGGAAAAAAGGGTTCTTTTTGTCCGCTCAGGCTGTTGAACACCTGGAGCTGGTGTGCGCGTGGGGCCATGGTTATGCGCCAAAAGAGGTTTGAAGTCGAATGAGGTCGAGAAACTCCCGCTTGACGCTTTCTTCCTGAAAACGCCCACCGTACTCGGCCGTCACGGTACTGCTGTCGATGTCGCGAATGCCGCGTGAGTTGACGCAGAGGTGTTTGGCATCGATAACACAAGCGACGTCTTCTGTGCCCAAGGCCTGCTGAAGCGCGTGGACAATTTGACGTGTAAGCCGCTCTTGCACCTGGGGGCGTTTGGCATAGTAGTCGACAATGCGGTTCATCTTGCTCAGCCCTATGACCTTGCCCTGGCTGAGATACGCCACATGGGCCCGGCCGACAATGGGCAACAAATGGTGCTCGCAGGTCGAATAGAGCACGATGTTCTTTTCGACGAGCATCTCGCCGTACTGATAGCTGTTTTCGAAGGTCGACAACTCGGGCATGCGGTCGGGGTGCAACCCTCCAAAGATTTCGTCGACAAACATTTCGGCCACCCGGCCTGGGGTTCCCTTGAGGCTGTCGTCGTTGAGGTCCATGCCGAGGGTTTCTAAGATGCCCCGCACAAGTTCTTGTATAATAGAGCGCTTTTCACTGTCGCTCAACACAAAAGCATCGCTTCTGAGCGGAGTTTCGGGAGAGGCGGAATGGTGATCCCGTTCGTGCCCGATCCGGATGGGTTCTTGCATAGTGCAAAGGTAGTTCGGGAAGAAGGCAAGCCTGCGATGTGCGGCGGAAAGGGGGGGCTGAATTACCCGATTAGGGGCCCTGTTTTCTGTAGTTCGCCGAAGGGAACCGCGCTTGAAGCCTTCTGCCTCTTTCATCCTTGTTGCTCCGCGCATGGTTGGGGTTTCTCTGCGGGACCCAATTCCCGCCGAAACAACCCGGCCATTGCGTAATTTACCCGAATTCAACAGACCCGTTCTTACAGTGCTTCTTTGTGTCTTTGCTCCCTGAGAAAATCACCCCATCCGCATGAACCCGGCCCCGCACAGAGCTCATGGAATCGACGCCTTTCGGCTGATCGGCGCCTTTTGCATCGTCTTGCTGCACAGCAGTTATGGCGCGCTCGATGCCAGATGGGTGGAGACGTTTCGGCTCCTTTCGCGCTGGGCCGTGCCTTTCTTTTTCATCGCCAGCGGTTATTTTCTGCACAAGCGCCGAGACGAAAATGGTGACTTGCCACTGGGGCGCATCGAGCCGAACCTGACGCGCTTGTTGAGCATTTTGCTCGTAGCCAGCTTCGTGTACTTCCCAATAAAGATGCTGATGGGACCCGAGCCGTTTCGGGTCGAACAATTGTTGGTGGGTAACTACTTCCACCTCTGGTTTATCGGTGCCTTGTCGGTCGGCACCCTCGGACAGTGGTTTTTTCGACAACTGGGTGGGCGCAGGCTCCTCGATGTACTCAGTTTGGGACTCATTGCCGCAGCCTTGCTGAGCGACAGCTACGATGTGCTTTGGGGCGCCCGATGGAATTACGACCCTTTTCGGGTGTTGCTTGGCATCCCCATGGTGCATCTGGGAATGCGTGTAGCGGCCAACGGTCGCAGCAACAGTGGGCCTCTGTTTTGGTTCGCACTCGCGCTCCTCGGCTTGTTCGTGCAGTTCGGAGAAGTGGCCTGGTTCAGCCTTCGTTGGGGCTACCCGGCCTACGATCACCAATTTCTGCTCGGCACCCTGTTGTGCGCCTTGCCGCTGTTTATCGGCAGCAGTCTGATTCGAATGAAAGAGAATTGGTTGGTTCGATGGGGTCGAGACTATTCGCTGCCAATTTATCTCTACCACCCCTTGGTGTTTTACCTCATGGCCGTGCTCGGCAATCGATTTTGGCCCGAGTCCAAAACCGCGGTCGAAACTTTGAGTCCAGTGATCGCTTTTTGTGGAAGTCTCGGTGTCCTGATGGTACTCGATCGAATCGCACCGCGCTTGTTTCGTTTTTTGAGTGGGGATTTGAATGCTCTTTTTCGCGGTGATCGCGCCTAAACAAGTTCGAACCGCCGTGTTTTGGCGGATTTTGGGATGCTGGGGGGCATTGATGCTGGGGATGCCGGGCAAAGCCCAAACACCACCGGATTCCAGTGTTCTATTCGATCGCTGGGCCAATTCGAAGTTGGATGATTCAACGCGACTCCAATCGCTCCAACAGGGAATAGAGCACTACCATTTGTACAACGGTTCGGAGCAAATCGACTCCCTCCTGCAGGTGTTCCGGCGAGAATCTCTCCTTCGAAATCGGGCCGATTTTTACGCTGAAGCCCTATCGTTGATCGGGATCAATCACATCGGACACGGCGACCTTCAAGCGGCAGAATCGTATTTCTTGCGGGCTATGGTGATGAACCGCAGGTTGGGCAACCATCGAGGTTTGGGGTCGGTGTGGAACAACCTGGCGGTGTTGTAACTATATCAAGACCGGACAGATCTCTGTCAGAGTGCTTTGTTTCAGAGCATGCGATCGACTGCAGAGATTGCCGATCGGGATGGGTTTGTCCACGCCCGGGTTACGTTGGCGGAGATATTGGCACTACAGGGATTTACCCCGTTGTCCGAGCAGATTTTGCGTTCGATTTTGGACGTCCATTCACGCCCTGTTTCTCCTGAAATCGATAATTCGGCCTCTCTGTATCTCGGAAACCCGTTGGTGGATCAGAACCGACCACGAGAAGCCCTCGACGCGTATCTCAAGTCATTGGAAATTTCCGAGCGGGAAAACAACCGTCAGCAAGAAGCGAGTATCTGGAGCAATATTTCGCTGATTCACCTCGAAATGAAAAACTGGTCCTCTGCCGAAGAGGCCGCACGTCGCGCCATAGAACTCAACCAACAACTGAAAGACACTTTTGAATTGTTTTCTTCTTGGATCAACTAATCGAATATTCTAGTCGGCAAAGGCGACTCCCTAAAAGGTCTGGATGCCCTTCGGACGGCTTTGTCGCTTCCCGAATATACCCACCAAAAAGACCTGAGAACGCGCGCGGCTTTAGGCCGCATTCGGCTGTGGTTGAGTCAAGGTGAACTCGACAGCGCCCGCATGGCTTTCGAACAACTGCAAATGACGTGGCCTATCGCCGAGGGTTCTGATGTTCATGGGTATGCTCTGATCGTTCGCTCTGTTTTGGAGCGCAAGGGTGGCGATGTTCCATCCGGATTGAAAAGCGCTGAAAGGGCGAAACGGATCTATCAAAAACTGGGCAACAACCGCATGGAGCTCGATGCCCGACTCGAGCGGTATCGCTGCCTCAGAGAGCTGGGAAAAGCCGATAAAGCCTTGGCCGAATTGGAGGAATACAACCTATTAAACAGTCGGTTGCTGGCCGAAGAAAATCGACTAGAAGTGTACGGGAACACCCTCAAATACAACTATGAGAAAAAGGCGCTGGCCGACAGTTTAGAAATCACGGCCATAGAAGATCGTCGCCGGTCGGAAAAAAGACTCCAAGGCCAGCGGCAAATGGGGCTTTCTGGATTGTTGATCGGCGCGCTGGTCTTTGTCGGGGTGGTGTGGATTCAGCGCAACAAAATCCAACAAGAGCGCAACAAAAGCGATGCCTTGCTCGCGAATATTTTGCCCGAAGTGGTCGCTCGAGAACTCAAGGAAACGGGACAGTCTGAAGCGCGCTTTTTTGAAGGGGCCTGTGTTGTGTTTACCGATTTTAGCGGGTTTACCGAATGGGGGTCACAGGATATTTCTGGGGAGAGATGCTTTTTCATTCAATTGTGTTTTACCCCTTTTCCTATTATAAAACCTACAATTGACTAATTCAACCAGAGTCTTCCAAGGTAAACCCGGGCCTCCGGGTAGAAGTCTTCCGGCTACGCCGAAGAGCATTCAAAGAAGGCCTGCGCTGTTCATTCCCTGTCTACGACTCGGCAGGTGCCC
>WGMI01000011.1 GCA_016125155.1 bacterium | reverse complement strand
GTCAGGGGCGGTAAACGCATCGGAGCCCGCGTGAATGGCCACGGCAACGCTGCGCCCTGGGAGCAGGCTGTCGATTTTCGCGATTTCCTTCGAGGCTTTGGGGCAGTTTTTGCAGCGGTGACCCGTAAAGTCTTCGATCAAGGCCTTTCGAATTACCGTGGTGGTGTCCGGGGGAGGCAGTACCCCGGTTTTGAGCGGTTCGTCGATGTAGTCGCACGAAGCCGCCCCACTGAGGAGAGCGCCCAAGGCCAGAAGTCGAAACATAGTGGTCATTTCAAAAATTGCTGGTTATGGTCAATCCCATCGAGGTCGAAGCGGGCACTACGCGACAAATGCCGCCTACGCAAAATATGCCCTGCTGTTGCCGACCCATATTGAGCTGAAAACGCGTGGTTCCGGTGTTGTAGCCCGCCGAGAGCAGTGGGTAGTGGAGCCGGCGCGATTCGTCTGCGTTGCCATAGTTCCAGATGTCCTGAACGGCAAAAAACCAGTTGGGGGCAATGCTGTATTCCACGAGCACCATGGCAATGTCGCCCCGGTCTTGTTCGGTAAACAACCCCTGCAACTCAAACCGCAGACTGTGCTTGGGTTTGATTTTCCACAAGCCTTCGAACACCACGGCATTGATGTAGGCCATATCGGCCCGGGAGGGATCGTTCAAAATGACCGTATCGTTCAACCCCCCGGAATTGGTGGCGGAACCCAAGGTGCCTTGGTTGTATTCGATGTTGTAGTAGGTCAGGGTGGCTTTAAACGCCTTGCTCAAGCTGCGCGAATAGGCCACGTTGATGTCCTGAAAATACCGAATATCGCCTTGTTTGAACCATTCGGTCTCGTAACCGTCTGTACCCGATTCGCCAATGGCTGTTTCTGCGTCGATTTGTTTTTTCACAATCGAGTGGGCATCCGAATAGTTCAGATTGAGCGAACCTCCGCGCGCCCCACCCAGCCACGTTTCCTTCGGCAGCTGAAAGCTGAATTCCAACTGCAGCCCCGTTTCCCCATTGATTTGGGTCGCATAGGGATAGAGCGAGGGCAGGGCGTAGGTATGGAATTTGGTGGTCGGGGGCAAATAATTCATAAACAATTCGAACTGACCAGCATTGCGGTCTGAACGAAACGCCATATTGTCGATAAACTTATAGGCACCGGAAAAACCAAATCCTTTGGTGGTGTAGTTCACCGTGGTTACGCTTCCTCCCCCGGGTTTGTAGATGTAGCCGTTGTCGGCAGACGGATCGTTGATTTTGTAGGCCCATTCCGTATTCAGGCTGAACCCTCCCAAACCGTAGGCCACGCGGGCTGCTGCCGCCCCGACGTTTTCGGGCAGATCGAAAAAAGGGTCGTTGGCCTCTTGGAACTTGCTCGTAAAGCTCAATCCAACCGCCAGCTTGTTCTTTTTATCGGCCCAGGAATCGAAGAGTTCATTGAAGTTGGCTTCGGCATCGATGCCGCGCACTATCCCGGGTCCTTTGGCAAAATACACCCGCTGTTTTCCGAGAATTCCCTTGAGATACAGCCCATCTACGGGGGTGTACTTGAGCCGGATGCCGTCCATGGCGTTGTCGAGACCGAGCAGGCGCTCTTCGTACGACCGGTGGATCAATCCACTGCCAAACTGCTCGTAAAAATTCCCGACCGTAATGTCGAGCCGGTCCCGCTTCCACTGCAAAAAACGGTAGGTGATCCCCTCTCCGACAAAACCGGGGGGATAGCCCAGAATGGGATTTTGATAGTTCTCATAGCGCAAACCGGCGCTCAATTCGCCCCAGTTGCTGCTGCGCTGATAAATCAAATTGGCAAAGCCCTGTCCAAGGAACTGTTCGTCCGGAAAGTCGCTCCCATCGGGATCCAGTTCGGTGTCTCGGAAATACAGATACCCGTCGAACTGGAAGTTGCCGTGTACCGAGCCGTAGTTGCTCTGCGTTGGGGTTTGTTGGGCCCACAGCCTGACATTGCCCCAAAGAATCAGCAGGATCAGCCCCTGCCACAATTGAGAAGAACCGATCGCTAAACCGGTCGTATCAGTGTACTTCAATGGTTTCGCCCTTGGCCAGCTTTTGGATCAACTCGAACAAAATATCCTCATCTCCACTGGCATAGCCATTGTGCTGCCAAACAATATTCCCCGCTCCATCGAGCAGAAACGTATGGGGAATCGAATTGACGTTCAACAGCCGCTTGAGGTCCCCGTTTTCGTCGATGTAGACCTCGTATTCCCAACCTTCACCCTGGGTAAAAGGCCCCACTTTAGCGGCATTGCGGGCGTCGTCGATGGAGATGGCGACCACTTTAACACCGGTTTCGCTCTGCCAATCAGAATAGGAATCCTTGATGGTGCTCAATTCCCGAATGCAGGGTTTGCACCAAGTGGCCCACATCGAGACGACCATGGGTTTGCCGGGGTTGGTAATGTCGGCGGTTGAAACTTGTTTGCCATCAGGCGTTTTGACCGTGGCTACAGGGAGCCGATCGCCAGGGTTTTGGGCCAGTGCGGTCAGGGTGGAACCGGCCATCATCAGCGCAGTTCCCAGAAGGGTACGAAGGTTCATATCGGGGGAATCGAGAGAGAGTACAAAAGAAAGGGAGGAGCAGTTGCCTCCTCCTCCCTCATCCAAATACAAGAATCGAGCCGTTTTTAGCGGAGCACCGGAATCATGCGCACGCTGAGCTTGCCGTTGTTTTCTACGCTCAGGTGGTAGGTGCCCGCGGCCAGATCGGCTACGTTCATCACAAAGCGATCCGATGCGCTCACGTCTTTGATGTCCAATACGCGAACCACGGCACCCAGGCTGTTGGTCAAGGTAGCCGTTGCGGCGCCTTGTCCGTCAAAGCTCAGCAAAACTTCGCTCGAAGCGGGAACGGGATACACGCTCAGGCCTTCGATTTCGTTCTCGCCTATGCCGATGGGCTGGCTGCCCACATAGATGTTGTCGATGTAGAGGCAGTTGCCAAAGCCCGAAGTAGCCTCGAACTTAAAGAGCACCTCAGCTTGGCCGTTGAAAGCCGACAAGTCGATTTCGTTGCGACCCCACTGATTGGCCTGGGGATAGAAACGGCCGGGGTTTACAGCAGGAACCGTGGCGAGGGCGGCACCCATGCGGCTCCACAACGATGTCCACGTAGCACCGCAATCGGTTGAAGCAAACACTTCCAGCTTATCGGGTTCCGGGCTTTCCTCGGTATACGGGGCATGGGCGCGGTCAAAATACAGTTTCGGCCCCGTAAGCGTGCTCAGGTTGACTTTTTCGGTAATGACTTTGGATACCGTGCCTTCTGCAATGGCGTAAAAGTCGATGCGGAGTGACTTAGACGATTGAGCAAAGCCGCCCAGTTGCTGGGGTGTATTGGCGATTTGTTGGTTGACGACAAACACCCGACCACTCACATCTTCCAAGAGGAATTCGGTAGGGAATCCTCCCAAAGCAGGCGCTTCAAAGGTTTGCGTATAAGGCGAAGCAGCAACCGTCTGAGAAACCACCGAATACAAACCGCCGTCTACGTTGTTGAAGCCATTGCCGTCGCGCGCACCATCGACCGAAACAACATAGGCGCTTACTTCCGAGGCGCCTGAAACGCTCACCGTTGGGAACGTTATCGTTGTGCTGGCACCAGGGGCCAAGCTTCCGCCCCAGTTTTGGGTCACTTCAGCCCCTCCATTCAAGGTGTAGGCCACTACGGCAGAGGTGATATTCGACGACGAACCGTTCGTGATGGCCACCTGGGGCACAAAGCTGTAGTTGCAATACCCGCTGTTGGGGGTCGCATAAGAGACAGAAACGTCTTTGAGGGGAGTCAGGAGGGGCTGGGGAGCGCTGTAGGCTGCGTTTTGAACTGCTTTGTCGCCGTCGCTTTGTACAAAGGCCACCACAGCGAGTTCCTCGTAGTTGTAGATGTAGGTGGGCAAGGTCACTGAAAAGTTGAAGGTCTGGCTCTGTCCGGCCGTCCAGGTACCGGGTAAGGTTGTACCCATGGCGTTGGGCACCATATCGCGCATCACACCTTCGAATTTGGTCTCCCCATTGCTGCCGGGGGCAGAAGCAAATTGAATTTCGCGTTCCATAATGGCCACGTGAAGCTTCAGGGCACCACTCGAAGAAAAAGCACTCACGGAGCTTACGGTAACATCAATGGTCATCGTAGAGGCATCGGCGCTGAGCGAATGCGTCAAGGTCATGTTGAAAGGCGCCGGAGCAGCATAAGCGGCATCGATTTCCGTTTGGCTCAGGCAAGCGGGGGCTCCATCGTAGGCACCGCAGTCGTTGGCGATTTCAACACCGTTCACCAGGGCCGTGGGCGCCCCTGTGACGCCATAATAGTTGACGCGCTCGGTTACCTCGGCAACGTTCTGCAGGTGCATCGGGTCAAAGCCAGGCCACCATACTTGATATTTAAGCCCGATAATCTTGGTCGAGTTGGCATCCAGCAGGGCATTGAAGGCCGGATTCTGCGAAGCGCAGGGACCACAAGAGGCGTTGGTGAACTCCTCGGCCAGTACAAATCGCTGTTGGGCCACTACATCAGCGCCCAGAAAAGAGGCTAATCCAATGGATCCCAACACAATGCGAGCGTAAATTTTGGACATACAAAGGTTGTTTGGGGTGAAACGAAAGGCTAATGTACACCAACGAAATGTGAAATCTAAATGAATGGACTTTTAACGTTGAAATTCCCGGTCATCCAACCCCGGGCATGACTTTTGCGTATTTAGTTTTAATTCGGGAACTGTCCGAATAGTATGCTCTACTCTGCAAGGAATTTGATAACTTCGCACTTTGAATCCCTTTTTTGATGAAAACACGGCTTCGTTTTCTTCCCTTGATTCTGCTGGCGCTGCCGGACTTTGCGCAGGCACAGAGCATCAGCGTCCTCTCCTTCGATACCTTGGTTCAAGGCAATGCCTCCAATGCCACGGACATTTTTGCGCACGCCGCCATTCAAAATGTAGGCAATGCCGCCATCGACATTCGGGTCAAGCGTCGGATACTCGACAACAATGCCTTGACCGACGAGAATGCCATTTGTTGGGTGGTGTGCTACGACAATGCGACGGATGTCTCCTTGTTCACCATCAACTTGGCGCCAGGGGCCACCAGTACCAATGATTTTACGGGTCACGTCTATCCCGATGCCGACGGCACGGAATATAATGGTCAAATTGCCTACACCTTTTTTGACGACGCCAATCCCAACGACAGCGCGACGATTGTGGTTCGGTTTGAGACCGTGCGCGGTTTGAGTTTGACAGATGCGGGCAAAAATTCCTGGAAAGTGTATCCCAACCCCGCCGATCAATTTGTAGAGTTCAGCCTCGATCCCGTGCACTACAAAGGCGCGCAAGTGGTGATTACCGATTTGCTCGGTCATACCGTGCGCAGCAAGACGTTCGGAGTGGGCGAGTCCAAGTTGCGCTTGAACATCGGCGATCTCAAAGGCGGTGTGTATATGTATACGCTGGTGGTAGGTGGAAAGGCCGTTGAAACCCGCAAGCTCGTGGTGCGCCACCGCTAAGAGCTACTGATTTCTAGGTAAGTACAAAACCGCGTCCACGAAAAGGCGCGGTTTTTTCTTTTTTAAGCCAATAGAGCGCGCAGAGAAGGGGGCATCAGGTCTTTTTAAAGTCCTCTTTCGTTGGCGTATTTAATCAAGGCAGCGGTGCTCCGAATGCCGAGTTTGGTCTGGATGTTTTTTCGGTGGGTCTCGACGGTGTGGGTGCTGAGAAAGAGCTTTTCGGCCATTTGATTCCCGGTCAGCCCTTGCCCAATCAGGCTCAGAACTTCGAGCTCGCGGCGAGAGAGGGCCATAAACCGGTCGTTTTCTTCAGGGACAATACGCTGGGCGTGAATGAGGTCCTCAATTTCCGGCTCAAACCATTGCGCCCCTTCGCACAACAGCAAAATGGCCTTGCGGAGCACCTCAAACCCCGAACTCTTTAGGACGTATCCTTTGACCCCTAGACTTTTGAGATTTCGCACAAATTCTGGATTCGAATAAGTGCTCAAAATCAGGATTTTTCGTTTGGGATTTTGCTCGAGCAGCTTTTCGCTCAAGAGAATACCGTCCATTTCGGGCATGTTGATGTCGACCAGGCATACATCGGGTTGGCAGATTTCGATTTCGCGCAGGGCCATGGCTCCGTTGCTTGCGTGCCCGACAAAATCAATGTCTTTGTGCACACTGAGCAGGGCCATCAGTCCTTCGGCAAACAATTGATGGTCTTCGGCCAAATAAAGTCGGATCATGTGGAATGGATGGGTAGTTGAATAATAAAAGTGCTTCCCCGTCCGGGGGCGCTGTCGATGACAAGTTGTCCCGAATAGGGTTCAAGACGGCTATTGATGTTATTAAGCCCGATGCCTTCGCCGGTCTGTCCGGTGTTGAATCCCGCCCCGTCGTCCTCGTAGGTGAGGCACAATTGGCCTTCGGCCAAAGTGAGGTCGATGGAAATGTGCCGGGCCTGGGCGTGTTTGAGGGTATTGGCAATAAGCTCCTGAACAATGCGGTACAATTGAATTTCAAGCGATTGTTCGAGCTTGTCCTGTAGCCCAAACGCGGTGATGTCAACCTGCATCGTGGAGCCGTTTGAAATGGACTGACCCAATTCGCGCAAAGCGGGCAACAATCCGAAATTGACCAACACACCCGAACTGAGGTCGTGGGAAACCCGACGGACTTCGTCCATAGCCTCTTTGAGCAAGTCGTTGCTCTTGGCGAAATACGGCACGTCTTCCGGGTTGCCGGCTCCGCTCAACAATCGGTGGTGCTCCATATTGACCCGCACAGCCGCGAGCAGTCCCCCCAGTCGGTCGTGGAGATCGCGCCCAATGCGCTTGCGCTCGGTTTCCTGACCCTGTAAAAGACTTTCCAACGAGGCGCTCTCGCGGGAGCGAATTAGTCGGTCGATTTCCTGATGCGCTATCACCACGGCTTTTTTGCGGTTCATGGCCCTTTGCTGGTAAAACAACACGCCGATGGTGCCGATCAGGGAAAGGGCAACAATCGCAGTACCATGCCACCAAAGGCGGGCTTTGCGTTTTTCGGCGAGAAACTGATGCCGCTCGGTGTCCATTTCGGCCCGAAAGCGTTCCGCGGCCTTGCCCCGTTCTACACTGTTGAGCGAATCTTGCACGTAGCGCGCCCTATACGACCACTGAAAGGCCTTTTCCCATTCGCCCCGATCCTGGTAGGTCAAAGACAGAGCGTCGTACAAATCGGCAATGCGCTGTCCGAATTGCAGGCGTTCCGCCATGCCGAGGGCCTTGCGGACCCAATAGCGCCCACGGGTGCTGTCTCCCGATAGCGAAAGGAAACTCCCACGGATTTCCCAGAGAAAGTTGACCGACAGCGAATCGCTTTTGCGGTTGTCAAACTGCTCGCACAAATCGAGGGCTCGGAGCAGGCTGTCGAGGCCGAAATGCTCGTAGATGTAGTCGAATCGATTGGCCAGTTCGAAGGCGAACGAAACGGAATCGCCCAACTCGAGATAGCGCTGCAAGACCGCATTTTGGATCGAGTCGAATCTCCTTCTCGGTTCGGGCGAGCTCTTGTCGAGGTAGAAATACACATGCGCCAGTTCGGAAAGGAACTGTGCTTGCATCGGACCCGTCCGTCGGTTTTTGGGCAGGGTCTCGTAGGCGAGGAGGTGGTAAAGTTCCGCGTTCCTGAAATCGTTGGTTTCGAAAAAGTAGGTCCCGAAGTGGTGGTAGTGTTGGGCGAGCCATTCCGGATAGTCGAGGCTGTCGACCACCGAAGATTCTCTCTTGAGCAGTTCGAGTGCTTCGACCAAACGGCCTTGTTGGGCCAGGTATTGGGTTTGAAGTCCCATGATGGCGCTCCAACGACCCCAGTCGGCCTGAGCTCGGTGGTGGCTCAGCGAATCTTCAAAAACAGAGGATTCCCAAGGCGTGCCCTTTGCGGTTTGGGTCTGTGCCTGGCACGGCAACAAAGCCGAGCTTCCAACCATCCACAGCAACCTCAATCCCAGACCCCGAATCCACAATATTCTATGGAAAATTGCTCGTTCTGAGTTGATTTTAGTTGGGGAGCACATCGAAGCGCCTCTTCTCATCCGGGCTGAAGTCCCAACTTCCCCCTCCGTTTTTTTCATGGACCGAATAATAGTCCAAAAGATCGTAGAGATCAATCAGTTCATGGGCCTTAAGCGGTGCAGCCGCGGGAGGCAGAGGATCGTTCGATTCCGCTTCGCGCGAGATGGGACGGACTTTGGGCGTTTTCATGCAAAAGGGTGATCATCAAAAATCGCGTCCTAAGCCGGGGTGCGCAATCCCTAGATTTAGGGATATTGATGATTAGAAGTTCATTTGGACGTAATACACGTCAAATTCGCGGACCGATGCTTCCCAATCCGAGTGGCCCTCGATGAGCATTATCCCTTGTCTCAGTTCGGTTTCGGTGAGTTCGAGGGTTTCGGTATTCGCTCCGCCGGCATCAGGTGTGGCTACCCATACAGGCGTATCATCGCACATCAGCCTGCTGAAAACGAGCGGTTCATCGGCTTCTACGCGCACTGAAGGAGTGGTGTTGACCGCCCACGAAACCTCTATGGTTTTCAGATAAAAACCGATGGTCGATTCGCCTGCTTCTCGCTTTCTACTTGTACGCGTCCGAATGTGTGCACGGGGCTGGGGGGGAGGATTGACACCGGCTGGAGCCATGATCAAGAACGGAGTTTTGGTATTGGGAATTCCCGTACACGCATATTCGTGGGGCCCCACACTTCCAGTGGGATCGAACTCATAGGGCAACTGCAATTGCCAGTCGTTGGCCCAGGTATGGGGTAATACGCGGGCGATTTGGTTCACTTCGATGTGCGCATCGAGCTGATAGTCGTTCGAGGTGTCAAATTTCAAACGAAGGAGGGAAAAACGGTCGTTCATGGTTTCGCGTGGTTAGGTTGATTGGGCGAATCTAGGATGACGTCCGTGTCTGTAAGGCCTAAGTCCTTAAAATACCGAGATCTAGGGATGTCGCCCGCACGGTTACCTTTGCGCCCCATGTCGATTGAAGTTAGCGGGATCAGCAAGCGCTATGGCCTCCAGCAGGCCTTGGATTCGGTGGCCTTTTCGGTGCCCTCGGGTCAGGTAGTGGGTTTTTTGGGCCCCAACGGTGCCGGGAAATCGACCTTGATGAAAATCCTGACGGCCTATCTGCCCGCCGATTCAGGTACTGCCCGGGTAGCGGGCTACGACGTGGTGGAATCGCCCCACGAGGTCAAGAAGCGGGTGGGTTATTTATCGGAACACAACCCGCTGTATCTCGATTTGTACGTCCGAGAGTTTTTGGGGTTCTGCGCTGGAGTCCACGGGGTCGGGCGCAACCGCGTGGAGGCTGTCATCGAGCAAACCGGGTTGGGGCCCGAGCGGCATAAGAAAATCGGTGCTTTGTCCAAAGGCTACCGCCAGCGGGTGGGATTAGCCCAGGCGCTGATCCACGAACCCGAAGTGCTCATCCTCGACGAACCCACCACGGGTCTGGACCCCAATCAAATGGTCGGAATTCGGCAGTTGATCCGGGAATTGGGCCGAGACAGAACCGTGATGCTCAGCACCCACATCCTCCAGGAAGTCGAATTGATTTGTGACCGCGTACTGATTCTAAACCGGGGTGCACTCGTGGCCGATCAGGCTATGGAAGGCGCCCGTGGAACGCTTGAAGAGCTTTTTCGCCGTCTTACGACCGCCTCCTAAAGCTCAAAGACCCGCTCAATGGGACGGGCAATAACCCCTCGACCCGCTTTGACCGCAATCGGCCTCTGCAACATCCGGGGTTCTTCGATCAGTGCCAGTGCAATCTCGGCTTCGTCCAATTCGAGATCGGCAAAGCGCTCTTTCCATACCGGGTCTTGGGTCCGGACCAAATCCGAAGGGTCCAGATCGAGAGCGGCGCACACTTGGTCGAGAAAATCAGGGGTTAGGGGATCGTTTAAAACGTCCACGACCCGATGGGGAACCGATTGTTCCACGAGCAGTTCGAGCAACGACCGGCTCGTACCGCAGCGCGGGTTGTGGAGTATGAGGAGGGTGTCTTGCATTTATCGGCTTAGGTGGACAAGGCCTTGAAAAGTGCTCCGTTGGCCACAGGCGTCGCGGAATTCCAATACCCAAAAATACACCCCTTCGGCGGCTTCGACGCCGTTCAAACGCCCATCCCAGGGAGCCTCTCCTTCGTGCATCAGCTGACCCCACCGATTGAATATGTGCACCCGGGCTTCTTGGGCTCCCCACGCTAAGGCCCAGGCAGAAAAGTCCAAGCGATCGTTGGCGCCGTCTCCGTTGGGGGTAAAAACATTGGGGAAATCGCTCAGGCTTGCATCGGCATTGCCCACGTACAGGGTTTGATCGGCCCCATCGGAAGTTCGGCATATGCTGTCGAACAACGTGGTTGTAATGGTGTATTCCCCGGGTTGGGCATAGGTGTGGGTCCAGTTGGGACCCTGTCCAGTGGCTGTAACCCCATCGCCAAAGTCGACGGTTAATAAGCCTTGCACGGCGAATGTGGTGCGCATCTGTAGCGTCAGCCCATCTCGGCACGCCGCGTAATCTAAGTCGAACTCCGCCGTCCGGTTTAACCCTCCAAAAACAACGAGGGCCGTATCCGAACCATTTTGGTCGCATCGACCGGTCAGGTATTCCACATAAGCCGTATAAGTCCCCGGACCGGGATACGTATAACTGAGGGGCAAACCCGTCAGCACCGCCCCCGCCCCCGTATAGAGCACGCTCGATTGGGGGCTGCCCAAGAGTTCAAAGAACACGGAAAAGTTGGCATCGCAGCTGTCGTAGGTCGCTTTGAGTTCGATGGAATCGGTTTCCAAGTCCAGGACGTGGATCACCACAGAATCCGCGCGACCGACGAGGCACTGTCCGCGCTGAGCCCTGAGCCGCACGACGTAGCGGCCCGGCATGGAATACGACACGGTTGCCGTAGCTGTCTGGGCCGTGCGTCCATCGCCGAAATCCCATTCGAACTGATCGAGCTGAAAAGCATCGGCGGCAAATTGGACCGTATCGCCTACACACAGGGTGTCTGGGTTGGCCAGGATGTCGAGATAGGTGCTGTCTACCCGCAGATCGATGCGCAGACCGAGCATATTGCAGTTTCCGCTGTTGTTGGTCGGCGACCACACCGAGGGCGGAAAGGCCGGTGTTCCTGAAGATCCTCCGCATCCGGCGCAAATGGCTTGCGAAATGACCCCTGAACGGTCGAACCGACTCGTGCCACCATCCACGTGTTCCGCCACGTTGTTGCCTCCAAAAAAACTGGCAAAGACAGGCTGGGTCCAAGTGGGATCGAGTACAAGGAAATAAAAATCAGAACCGTCGGTGGCATTTTGAAAGGCGTTGGGCGTGGTGAGCAAACCATTGGTGCTGCTCCCCGAGGCGGCCAGTCCGCCCCCCCAGCCCGCGCAGTACACACTCCCGCAACTGTCGATTCGAAAGGCCGAAGGGGCGATGTCGAACACGGGTCGGCCACTGCCAAACCGGGCGCTGCGCTGCACCTGGCTTAGCCCCGGGTTGAACATTTGCAAGAACTGCCGACCATTGTTTTGTCCATACAAACCGGGTGTTTGGGGCATGGAGCCGTCGGTGTGTCCGAATACGGAAACCCGTCCGAGCAGGTCCAGGTCGACAAAAAAGCAGAGATCGCGCCCAGAGGTTCCCACAAAGGTGCTGTACAATTGGCCGCCATCGATAGTATTGAGCCGGCATAGAAAGCCATCGGAGGTGCCCCCCGGAGATGAAGCCATATGCGTGCCCGTTGTAGTCGGAAAGTCAGCACTTTGGGTCGCTCCGGCCACATAAACCTGTCCACTATCGCCTATGGCCAGCGAAAAACCCGCATCGTTTCCGCTTCCACCCAAAAATCGGCTCCATAAGAGTTGGTCGAGCTGAGGCGACAGTTGCGCAACCACCGCTTCGGCGTTGCCCGCAAACGAAGAAAGAGCACCGGCCAAGGGAAAGTCGATGGATTCGGTCGTTGTGGCAACATAGACTCGGCCTTGGGCGTCGAGATTGACTTCGCCCCGGGCCTCATCTCCATACGCATTGATTAAAAATCGATTGATCCCTTCGTTCCCGGTACCACCCAAAAAGGTCGAAGCCAAAAGGGTGCTTCCGTCGGGCGAAAGCCGACACACAAACACATCGGCTCCACCGGGATAATTTCCCCCAATGACTTGTAGTGCCGGGCCGCCCGCAAAGCTGGTGTCGAAGGCATTGGGGGTGGTCGGAAAGTCCGAAGAGCCGGTGATGCCCATCACCACCAGCCCATTGGCGTCGGCCATCAGACTGTGGGGACGATCGTTGGCCGAGCCGCCTAAATAACTCGCATAAATGCGGGTCTGCCCATCGGGACTCAGTTTGAGCAAAGCCACATCCGAATTGCCCGAAATCAAGGTGTCGTGGGCGCCGGGAGATACGGGAAATCCGCCTCCGAACACGATGCCTCCGAGGTAAAAGTTGCCCGCAGGGTCTTGGGTTGCGGTAAAGCCCCAATTGTCTGAGGTGGAACCTGAATAACTCGCGAATACCAAGGTGGGGTCGATCACTAAAACCACGCTCGAATCGTAGGGTCCGAGGTCGTACAGCACTTTTCCCTCTTGGATCCGAAACGCACATTCAACCACGGTGCGGCGTCCTCCGATTTCTTGGTACGCCAAGGGGGGCGGTTCGCGCACAATTCCAATTCCCGTATGGATTTCAAGATGGCCCGATTGGATAGCGAGTCGTTCGGCTCCTTCCCACAGGAGTACGATGGAACGGGGGTCGGCTCCGGGTGCTACAACAAAGCTGTGCTTAAACAGGCTGATGCCATCGGTGGGCTCTTCGATCAGCCAATCGATACCCGGAAGGATGTCGCGATAGCGAATGCGCTGGAAGGAAGGTACATCGGCGATGGATTGTTTTCCTCGATGGTAGTGGCTCGAGCCCGGCAAGGCGGCTCCTTCCGCGATGGGCTGACGGGGGTGGCCGCCTTCGAGGGTTAAGAACAAATCCCATTGTTTGACCCGGAGGTTCATGGGCGAGGGTTCGGATTCAGCCCGATCGTGTCCGTGTGGGTGCAATCGATGGAGGGCCTCAGGGTCGGTGAGTCTGAGCCCAATGCGCATTTGGCCAAATCCTATGCGGGATTGGTGTTGGTTCATCCAGAAGTTGGCCCATGCGGGTCCCTGTCCCTGGTTTTCTTCAAAACCGCGAGAAAACTGGGCGCGAACGGACACAATCCCGCTCGAAATCAATAGGACCAAGAAGACAAATCGCAGGGAGAACATCCCCTTAAAAGTACGGATTCAGAACTCGTCTTCTTGCTCGACGGCGGCCTGTCCCTCTTGCATCAGGTAACCGCGCAAAAAGCGGTCGATCTCTCCATTGAGCACGGCTTCGGTATTCGAGGTTTCGATGCCCGTGCGCACGTCTTTAACCAATTTATAAGGGTGCAAAACGTAGTTGCGGATCTGAGACCCCCATTCGATTTTCTTCTTACCGGCTTCGATCGCTGCGCGTTTTTCGTTTCTCGCCTGTATTTCTTGCTCGTACAGACGAGACTTGAGCAATTGGATGGCTTTTTCCTTGTTTTGGAGCTGCGATCGGGTCTCGGTGTTTTCGATGATGATGCCCGAGGGCTTGTGCCGGAGTCGTACCCCGGTTTCTACTTTGTTGACGTTCTGTCCGCCCGCTCCGCTCGAGCGGAAAGTATCCCATTCAATGTCGCTCAAGTTGACGTTGATTTCGATGGTGTCGTCGACCAAGGGGTATACATAGACCGAAACAAAACTGGTGTGCCGCTTGGCGTTGGAGTCGAAAGGGGAGATGCGGACCAGACGGTGCACGCCGTTTTCGCCTTTGAGGTAGCCAAATGCAAATTCTCCGTCGATTTCGAGGGTCACGGTTTTGATGCCTGCTGCGTCGCCTTCTTGAAAATTGAGCTCGCGGATTTTAAAACCTTGTTTTTCGGCCCACATCAAGTACATCCGCATCAGCATTCCGGCCCAATCGCAGCTTTCGGTGCCCCCAGCCCCGGCGGTAATTTGAAGTACCGCACTCAAAGGGTCTTCTTCTTCCGATAGCATATTGCGGAATTCGAGCTCTTCCATGGTGGCGTTGCAGCGCTCGTACAATTGGTCGAATTCGGCTTCTTCGATCCCGCCTTCTTTGAAGAACTCCTGGGCAATAATGAGTTCTTCGTACAACCGCTCCGCTTCGGCAAACCCCTGAACCCAATACTTGAGTCCGCGGATTTTTTTCATCACCGCCTCGGCGTTTTTGCTGTCGTCCCAAAAGCCGGGGGCGGCGGTTTTCTCCTCTTCGTTGGCAATTTCAATCCGTTTTTGTTGCAAATTGAGATAGCCTTTAAGCGATTCGAGCCGGGCTCCGGTTTCTTTGATGTTTTCTTGGGTGACCATAAGGGGGGCAAAGGTACGCAGGTGGTTGGGGTGATTTTCAACCCCTGTGGTTTGGGTTAAACCCCCGCCGATTTTCTCGCAGAGGCCGCAAAGACCCCCGCAGAGGCCGCGGAGTGTTCGATCAACCTACTCAGAAAACATCGCTCATCGAAAATTTTCAGTACAGCCCAGAGATCGTTTCACAGGACAGTCACTCTGCGCACTCTGCGTGCATTTTCCTCTGCGCGCTCTGCGTGAACCCCCGCCGATTCTCTCGCAGAGGCCGCAAAGACCCCCGCAGAGGCCGCGGAGTGTTTGAACAACCCACCTTGTTTCCGTCTTTCATGGGAAATTCCTTAGTACCGT
>WGMI01000021.1 GCA_016125155.1 bacterium | reverse complement strand
TGCTC
Organism: bacterium; assembly: GCA_016125155.1. Taxonomy (GTDB): domain Bacteria; phylum Bacteroidota; class Bacteroidia; order Flavobacteriales; family Schleiferiaceae; genus WGMI01. The sequence continues at coordinate 35,585 of WGMI01000021.1, read as the reverse complement.
CATATCAGGTCTATCGAAAAGCCTCTTGAGCGATTTAAACAAAAACAAAGAGTTTTAAATCTCCCCCAGACCCCCTCTTTTCATTGTCAACTATATTTGAACAGAAAACTGTCCGAAGAGACTAGGCCACCTCACGGCCTCAGACTGACGTTGGATTCACAAAACCGAATGGCCTGGACGCTTCCTTTTTTGGGTTGTCTCTTTTGTTGGTTTCTCTTCGGGGGTAGCTTGCGGGCCCAACCTGCACCGGCAGAGCGTTCTGTCGAATCGCAGCAACACTTTTGGACCAGTGTCAACGCCACGGTGCGCGCGTCTAAGCACTGGGGCTGGTATGCCGATGCCCACTATCGCAGTGCGCTCGATTTGAGCGAGGTGGATTTTCAGATGTACCGAGGGGCGTTGGGATATTGGGTGAACGATCTGTTTTGGGTTTCGGCGGGTGGGGGTTGGCAGGGTTTTTATTCCGATACCGAATCGGGCCGCAGCGCGGGGAATGAATGGAGGATTCATCAGCAGTTGCAATGGCATCAAAATGGTTCTCGTTTGCGTTTGTTGTATCGCCTTCGGAATGAGCAGCGTTGGCGGGAGCAACTCCGGCCCGATGGCTCGGGGAATGGATATGCTGTTACCGACCGAGTGCGGATGATGATTTTGGGCAACTATCGGATTTTCCGGGATCCGAGCTGGCCTCGGCTGGCGTTTATGGACGAGGTGTTTGTTCAGTTCGGTCCGGAAATCGTCTACAACACCTTCGATCAAAACCGGTTGTTTATCGGCATTCAACAGCCGTTGGGCCAGAGCGGCTGGAGTTATGATTTTGGGTATATGTATGTCTATCAGCAGCGTGCGAGTGGTTTTGAGTATTTTGCCAACCATACGCTGCGGTTGTTTTTCTACTACGTTCCGGAGTGGGAGGGGGATCAAAACGATCGTTGACGCTGGGGGCCCGTCGCGAGGGGATTGAGGGGAGGGTCGGCGGAATCCGTCGCAGCAGGTTGAAAAATTAAAAAAATTTCTTACAGAATTTCTTGTCTATTTCGCGAATTTTCCCGAGTGGGTGGGTCCCCGGCACTCCACCCACCCCCGCCTCCGACGTAAAATTCGGATTTTTAGAAATCAAATCCTACAGAATGTTATCCCCGTTCTTGAAGCGGATTCTGCAGGGTTACTGACCCGAACTGTGTCGCGGTTCTTTGAGGAGATTTCGGGCTGCCCTCTTCTACATCCTTTTGATCAGCCCGTATTATGGCTTCTTCAACAACCGAAACGCGTGGTTCCAACGGCCTTCGAGCATGCCGGGGATGCACCACAGCATGCAGAGGGGCTCGATGGCGCGGGCAGAAGGAGCGCTGCCAAGGTCCTCGACTTCCCAACCGAACTGTTCGAGCAAGACGCGGGTGGTGGCTTTGCTCGTGGCGTCGTTGCCACAGATGAACATGGTGGGTTTTTCGGCTCCAAAATCGGGGTCGACCATATGGGCGTTGCCGATGGAGTTGAAGGCTTTGACGAAGTGGGCTTCGGGAAACGCGTTTTGTAGGCGTTCCATGAGCGATTCATCGAGGGTGGTGAAAAATTTCAACACGCCCTGGGTGGGCGGGGCGGCTTCGATGGGGTTGGTGGCGTCGATGATCAGCTTGCCGCGTATGTTCCCGGCCCCGCATTGTCCGAGGGCGTCGAGTGCAGCGCTGCCTTTGACGGCCAAAATGAGGGCCTCTGCCCTTTCGGCGGTTTCCGGGAATCCGGCTGTTTCGATGCCTTCTATCGCCGAGGCCAGTTCGAGCTGCTTTTGCGCATCCCGGCTCCCCACGGTTACCCGATGGCCGTATTTCAACAGTCCTTTGGCCAAACTCTGGGCCACCATTCCCGATCCGATGATTCCGTAGTGCATGGGGGTGATTTATTGGATTGGGTTGAAAATACACCAATTCCACTTTCTCCTGGGGAGGCTCTGGATATTACCCCATACGATTGAAGATTTTAGTCCGTTCTTGCCCTGTACTCTAGGGTACGGCAGACTGAGTTCGGCACGGTTGCCTTTTGGGTAAATCTTCCTGTTTTGACGAATCGAATTTGGAGCGGGTTCTGGGCCTTGTGCGCCTCGTTGGGAGGGGGATGGGCCCAAACCTGGACCGCCTTGCCCGACTTTCCGGGCAGTAAGCGAGACGACGGCGTGGCGTTTGTCCTCGGCGGCAAGGCCTATTGCGGAACGGGATTGAACGAGGAGTTCGCGGAAACAGGCGATTTCTTTTCCTTCGAACCGGTGTTGAACGCTTGGGAGCCCGCTCTGGGTTTGCCCGAGGGGGCGGAACGGCAATATGCCTGCGCTTGGGTTTGAGGAGGATTGGGCTATTTGTTTGGGGGGGTACGTCAAGGTACCTATCTGAATAATGTTTGGGTTTTCAATCCTTCGTTGGGGACTTGGAGTGCTGGTCCGACTTTCCCGTCAACAGGGCGGAGTGGAATGGGTTGCACTGTGGTTAATGATGCGGTGTACGTGTATGGGGGCAAAAGCACCGAATCCGAGGCTTTGGCTGAATTGTGGAGGTTTGAACCGAACAAAAATGCGTGGACGCGCTTGGACAATGCGCCTTTTGGGGGGCGTTGGCGCATGGTGATGGGGGCTATGGACAAACAGGGGTTCTGGATGGGATTGGGGCGAGACCCGCTCGGGAATTTTCCCACTTCAGTTTGGGGCTACTTGGCTGCTTTGGGTTGGTCTTCCCTGCCCGATTTTCCCGGAACCGGCCGCACCCATGCTTCTGTTGTTCAGGTCGCTGGGGTGGGGGTGGTGATGGGCGGACGTCAGAGCCCATCTATTGTGCTGAGTGATATATGGCTTTTAAACCTGACAACCTCGGGCTGGGAATACTTGAACCCGACTCCTTCCCTAACCCGCTCCGGAGCCGTGGGCTTTGCTTTTGGCAGCCAGGTATATTGGGCAACAGGACTGGACTCCGCGCTCCAGCGCACCCGAAGCCTTTGGAAACTGGATTTGCGCCCTGTGCTTTCCAGCCCAGAGGGATTGCCATCGGTCCGGCTCTACCCCAACCCGGCTCAAGACTATTTCATCGTCGAATGGCCAGCCAACAGCGATTTCTGCGCCAAACCGTGCACCCTAACCCTCTACACCCTTCAGGGTCAAATCATGTACAGCCAACCCCTCACTACCTACTCCACGCGCATTGCCTGCCCTAGACTCGTACCAGGGAATTACTTAGCGGTACTGCAGACCGAATCGGGAAGGAAGGTGTGGCGGGTGGGGAAGGGATGAACGTGAAATTCAAAGATGCGCCAAGTGTTGTTTTCGAGTGATTTCCTATTTTAAAACTTTCCTATTCCCAAATAAGATAAAGCCCGTGAACCGTACTTACAGCCGCTCGAAAACATGCTCATTGTGCCATTGCAAGAAATCTGCCCGTGGCAAGTTGCTTGAATCAGCCGGAATATTGGCCAATTTATTTCCGTGAATTCTATAGTACGCCTTTCCATTAAAATATTTCTCTTTAATCCGATTGCTCACAACGATATTAAGTTCAGGAGTAATGGTAATCAAACCATTGTCGTATAATTTATGGAAATCCGAACGCAACAGTAGTCCATTGGAAACCTCATTGGGTCCATTCTGGCTGTATGCTTTTATGTGCGCCGCTTCCAGAACAGGTAATGTGGATTCTCCTGTCATAGCGCAACGCATCCCATAGGCTGTGGTCACCATGGCTCGGAAGGCACCTTGTCCTAGACGCTGGTTCACTTCGATCTTTCTTCGGTACAAAGGACTGGACGACTGCTCTGCTTCATTTTGTCTTTTGGAGAGAAGTATGTTCAATCGCTCGAGAACCATTTGCCATAAGACCTTACCTTCGCCTAGTGTTGAATCATAGTATTTTCCCCGAACAATATTTGAAGACCATCCCAGGGGATCTTTGATCCACATATCTTCTGGAAAGAATACTGGCTCATTTAAAATAGTACAACCAATCTCAGGATTAATCTCCCCCTTCTTTCCTCTCAATTGATTCAATACTTGTCGAAAATTATCTCTATCGTTATTGCCATTTTTTTCACCAAATATTTCCCAAGTTGTATTTAGAGGGAGTTTATAGTATCCAACAAAGAAACCTACTCCAGCGATATGATTGTAGGGCTGTTTCAGTTTGAATAAGAATGGCATTCCTGAAAGTGCACCCATAAATGGGGGCGTACCACCGGGTTGCCAGAAATTGACTTCTTCTGGAGAACGCTCCGCCAAAAATCTGTACCAATGGTTATCGGTTACTCCGACCCAAAATTTCATTTGTCTATTATCATTTATTCAATTCATTTCCCGATTTACATTAAAAAAACACTTTTCACCCTCCATTTCAAAAACGCCCCTAGTTCGGGGTCTGCGCACCAAACGTAACAGCCTTTCATTCCACGGCTCATCAGGGTGCGGTAGGTATTGCGAATAATCAAATCCACTTTTTCTCGAGTTTCTATGGGATTTTCCAAACTCATCTTTTTCCACCCCTTCACCGTCTGATCCATTTTGCTCCGCCCTTCTACACGTGATTCGGGCCCATCGGGACCCATCACAAGATCTGGCCCCAGAATCACCCCGACATAGTCCAATTCTAACCCTTGACACGTATGAATGCACCCCACTTCCGTGACTGAATTGGGCTTGATCATCCACAAACTTCCATCGTCGGCCATATTCCATTGCATGGCAAAATCGAATTCGGGAGCCACAATATCAAAGGCGCTGGGATCTCTTTTACTCTTCCAATCCCAGCAATAGCCCGCTACCAAACGGGCGCTGTTGCGCTCTTTATTTTTCGCCTCAATCGCCTCGCGCAATGCATTTGGATCGTCGAAAACTTGAAAATCATAATGAGTATCGTCCAAATAAGGATTCGCAGTGGGGCGAATTCCCAATACATCGTCCAGCCAAGCCATATAACCATCAGAACCCCCACACCGGAACTGAGAAGTCAACTCCATCTCTTGCACCTCGGTATCGAAATAGTGAGCCCAATGGACAATCTCATCCCGACTTCCAATATCCTTTAGATGAATTCTTTGATCCTCATCCAAGAAAAAAACCGTACACCTTGCTGCGCGAATCAACTCTTTGATCTGATTGTCGCCTTCGTTCCCGTACAAACCCGACTTTTCGTTCAAGCGATGTGCTTCGTCTACGATTAGCGTACCAAAGGTCTCTTCCGCGCTTTGGTGAAATGAACCCGAACCTCGAAATAAATTGCTAATGGCCGATTTCTTGAAACTGCCCGTCAATTTTGATTCAAACACTGCTCGGGGTGCCGCATTTTTACTGACATATTGAACCACTTGACCTTTCTGGGTCAGACGGGCCAACAACTGCACCGCAATAACACTCTTCCCAGTACCAGGACCTCCATGTACTATTAAGACCTTCTTTTTCGGATTTGCCTGGGCTTTTAAAGCCAGATTCACGGCCCGCTCAAAAGCCACCTTTTGTGCATCGATCAAAACAAATTCCTCGTTTCCTTTGAGCATGGATGCCACCCGATCGGCCAGTTCTTTGGAGGGCCGTATGGCCCCGTGTTCGATCTCATAGAGCACATCGCGACGGCTTTGATGCCGAACGTGGCGCTGGAGGAACTGCCGTAAGAGTTGGCGATCGGTCTTGTAAAACAAAGGGGCTCTCTCTACATAGACTTCATAATCCGGCCCCCTTAATACACCATCATCTTGATAGTTGTGCAAATACGCGCACGGCTCTAGCCCAATATCGCCGGTGTAGATCGCTTCATTGTAGCCTTTGAGCAATTCGGCATAAGACCAAGCTTGGTAACTGGGATGGGGGGTATCCCGAACTCCGCGACCCAAAAATGTCCGAACTATGGCTTCTTCGCCCGTGGGTTCGGCCTTGGTCCATTGTTTTAACTCGACCAATACAATTTTTTCCCTTCCCGCATCGTCGGTTCCGGAGATGAGAAAATCAATGCGGTTCGAGGTTCGGGGAATGCCATATTCGACCCCCACCCAATTGTTTTCCGGAAGACCGGCTTTGTCCAACACCCCTGCCATTTGACCCAAAGAATGATGCCACGAACTCTGTTCGGAAGCACCGACTCTTCGTCCTGTTTTTTGATACAATTCGGCCAGAACCGTATCTGCGAGATTTCCGCTATCCGCATCGAGCAAAAAATCGTGGATGGTACGCTTGTAGACAATCATAGCTGATCATACTTCTCCGCTCTTCCCTTGCTCTTGTCGACGGGATATTTGCGGGCGTTCTGTTCGATTTTTTCGAGGACAATGGACTCGGGATCGAGCTGGTGGTTGTGGGCCAAGAGCAAGGCATAGGCGAAGACGTCGGCCAGCTCTTCTTTGAGCCGTTGCAGGTCGGGCAGATCGCCATCCTTTTTCCACAAAAACAATTCGTTGAGCTCGGCCGCTTCAATGGATAGGGCAAGGGCCAAATTGCGGCTGTCGTGAAATTGCGCCCAGTCCCGATCGTCTCGGAATCGGATTAGCGCTTGGAGGGCTTGTTCCATGCACCCAAGTTAGGCAGGCTTGGCCACCCGTTTCCATCGCTCTTCCGGAACGCAAAACGTATTGAGCGCCCCCCGCCCTTCTGTCCATCCACCCTGCTCGTAGCGGTAAAAGCGATAGCCCAAAGGCGTCAAGAAAGCCTCTTGACCTGCATCGAGCGCCTCGATCAACACCACCGGCTTCGATCGTTTCAAGGTCTCTTCGGCCCCGCGCAACACGGCCAACTCAAATCCCTGAACATCGATTTTGATCAAACCCGGGTTCAGTCCATACCGATCGAGCGGAATCACGGGGCACTCGAGCGTTCGGATTTCGAGCAATTCGTCTCGATAGCGCCACATCCGTGTTTTGAGCCAATCTCGGGCCGAGGCAAAATCAAACGACGCCAAACCATCGAACATCCACTTTCGGTAGAACGGAATATGAAGGGCTATCGAGGATTCGATATCGGCCACCCCCACATGGTGCAGCTCCACCCGCGGATGTCGTCCAAAACGTCGATTGAGCTTTTGAAATACCCAGGGATTGGGTTCAAAACCCACCAACTTCATCGATTCCGGTGCTGCGATCAGCAGCGATTGCAACGCCTCCCCCCGGTTGCTCCCCACATCGGCAATCACCTCCCCTTCGTTGAATCGAAACGCGTCCAAAGCCTTAAAATCGGCTTCGTGCACATGCCCCGTCCACCGCATCAGCGCAAAACGGATGTCGAAGCGCAGATCGTGCAGACCGGGAAAATGCGTTTGAATGTTCCGAAGAATCGACTTCAACAGGGTGGGGAAATCAAAAATGGAATTGCTTCAATGTAAAATTCTAACGGCTAAAATAGACGGTGAATTACTCGGTTCCAATGCAATTCATGCTTCGATGCTGAGGTCAAAACAGAATGCGAAGGAAAGATGGGGTTTGGCCACTCAGGGATCCATCGCTGGAATGAGGGGCACTGCCGAAGCCTTCAAAACCGTGTTCTTCCTACGATGCCCGAAAAGGCCAGCGCATCAGGGCTCGAACAACAATTTCAAATAAAAAAAGGCCAGCGCAAGCGCCAGCCTCAATTTCCGCGGTCTGGACGGGACTCGAACCCGCGACCTCCGCCGTGACAGGGCGGCATTCTAACCAACTGAACTACCAAACCAAAACGGGACGGCAAAGATAAAGACGGAATAGAGACCTGCAAACTTCCTCAAAACATTTTCGAGCGCCTTCTCAGAAACTCCACCAAAACAGGCTTATAGCCCAAAGCCGTATCCACCTCCACCCAATCGACCCCGACCGCTCCGCACCGCAATTTCATATCTCGCGCAAACATTTCCGCCCGTTCGCGATACGCCTCGCGGATTTGTCCCGGTTCCACCTGCAGCGATCGCCCGGTTTCGGCATCGATCAATTTGTACGGGCGGTTGTCCAGCCCCAGCTCCATTTCCAAGGAACGATTCAGGACGTGGAACACCACCACATCGTGCTTTTTAAACCGCAGATGCTGCAAGGCCGCGGTCAAATCGTCGAGGGCAGCCCCTGTTTCAAAAAGGTCGGTAAACACCGTAAGCATGCTTCGGGAGCGCATGCGCTCCGCCAACCGATTGAGCCCCTCGGCCAAATTCGACGAGCGCGCATCGCCCGCCTCGTCTGCCCAAACCCGGCCCATTTGTTCGAACAACTCGCGTTGATGCCGCGTGCTCAACCTCGCTTCCGAAACCGATTCGAGCCCCTGCCCCAACCACGCTAAACCAAAGGCATCGCGCTGCCGCTTGAGCAAATGCACCAAGGCCGCCGAAGCCCGCATCGAGAACAACAACTTTTGTCGATCGTAGGCTTCGGTTCCTTCAGCCACGACCGGATACCGCATGGAACGAGAGCGATCGATGGCCATCCAACACCGCAAATTCGTCTCGGCTTCGTACCGCTTTACGTAGGGCTTGTCCGTGCGCGCCAGGAGTTTCCAATCCAAGTGCCGGGTCGACTCTCCTTGGGCATAGGCCCGGTGTTCGGCAAACTCGACCGAAAATCCCTGATACGGACTCTGGTGCAGCCCACTGATGAATCCTTCTACCACCCTGCGCGCGTGCAGATCGAGCTTTTCAGCAAACCGCAACTCGGGGCGGTACAGATCGAAGGTTGCGTTTTCGGTGCTCATTCGGGGGTACAAGGTACTGATGCAGGCACAAAAAAGCCCGCGGGTCGCAAGGACGCGCAGGCCAAAGAGGTTCCGGAGGCGCTTTTAGAGCGCAGCGTCAATTTTGGCGGCCAAGACATTCTTTGGGGCTACACCCACTTGCTTATCGACCACCTGACCGCCTTTGAAGACCAAAAGCGTCGGGATGTTGCGAATGCCAAAGCGTCCAGCAATGTCGCCGTGCTCGTCCACGTTCAATTTGCCGACCACCGCCCGTCCGGCGTAGTCGTTGGAGAGCTCTTCGACGACAGGACCGACCATGCGGCAGGGACCGCACCATTCCGCCCAAAAGTCCACCAAAACGGGCTTGTCGGAGTTCAGAACCAGTTCGTCAAAATTGCTGTTGGTGATTTCAATCGCCATGGTGTTGAAAATCTGGAGGATGAAACAATTTTCCGCCTTGACCTCGCCATACAACTCGATCGCAAGCGGAGCACAAAGATACACCGACACGGTAGGCACTGGGGTCAGCCAACAGACACATCTGAACATAACCCCATAGACCGCGCCTATCATTTGAGCATATACTCTAATCCCTGAGATTCGAGGAAATCAAACACTTGACGGCTGAGCTCAATCTTCATTCGGGGTTTTGTTTTCAAAGTCAGGGTGTACTCCTCGCCCACGGCCATAAACTGTACGGGAACTCCCTTGCCGGATTCGGGAACATTGCGCTTCATCATTTCCACCAACTCTTCGCGCATTCCGGTCACCAATTCGAGGAGTGGAAGCCGAATGCTCAGGGATTGGGTCAAATCGTTCATCACGCGAGACAAGAGCAGGATCTGTTGAATGCGCAGTTTTTTGCGAACCCCATCAGGGGCCCCGTCCCGTCCGGGATAGGTGCGTACTTCCCACTGCGCCTTGATCCACAAGCAGGCGCCGGTTTCGAACCAGTGCTTGAATTTAAGGCATTCTTCCCCATACAATCGCAGCTCGAAACGCCCTTTGTGGTCTTCGAGCAGCACCATGGCCATGGGCTCGTCGCGTTGGGTGGTTCCGAACCGGGCCGAGGTGACCATGGCGCCAAACGACACCTCCTGGGGCCCTTCATTTTCGAGTTCGGCGAGCCCATTCAAATCGCGATCGGTAAAAAAGCGCATTTCGCGCTTAAAAGGGTCGAGCGGGTGCCCGCTGAGGTAGAGCCCGAGTACTTCCTTTTCCGAGGTCAGGCGCTGGCGTTCGCTCCATTCAGGTACTTCGGGTAGGACCAAATCAGGCAACTCGCTGTCGGCGGTGTCCCCGAACAAGCTCGCCTGGCTGCTCTCGTCCATGGCCCGGGCCGCCTGAGCATAGCGCATCGCCTTTTCCAAAAAGCTCTTGCCGTCTTCTTCGTGCAGCAGGGCGGCGCGCTTGCCTTCGCAGACCGAATCGAATCCGCCGCCCAACACCAGGCTCTGGAGTGCTGCGCGGTTCACAGAGCGCGTATCGATGCGCTTGAGAAAGTCGGTAAAACTCGAAAAGGGTCCGTTTGCCTCGCGCTCGGCCAGGATGGTGTGGACGGCCGTTTCGCTCATCCCTTTGATTCCCAGCAATCCGAAGCGAATGGCGCCCTTGCGGTTGACCCCGAACTGTTCGATGCTCTCGTTGACGTCGGGCCCCAAGACGGGAATGTTTTTCCGCATGCACTCCTCGAGGAAAAACGCCAGCTTTTCGGTATTCCCCATATTGTGGGTCAGGACCGCTGCCATAAACTCGGCCGGATAGTGCGCCTTGAGATAGCCCGTATGGAAGGCCACCACTGAGTAGCAGGCCGCATGCGACTTGTTGAAGGCGTATTCGGCAAACTTTTCCCAATCGGTCCAGATTTTTTCGAGCACCGGGCGGGGGTGCCCATTCTGCTCGGCCCCTTCCATAAACTTGGGCTTGAGCTCGTCGAGTTGGGCCCGGATCTTCTTGCCCATGGCTTTGCGCAGCTTGTCGGCCTCGCCCCGCGTAAAGCCCCCCAATTTGCGCGACAATTGCATGACCTGTTCTTGATAGACCGTAATGCCATAGGTCTCGGACAGAATCTCTTCCATTTCGGGCAGGTCGTAGGTGATGGGTTCCAGCCCGTTTTTTCGGTTGGCGAAATTGGGGATGTATTCCATCGGCCCCGGACGGTAGAGCGCGTTCATGGCCACGATGTCGTCGAAGACATCGGGTTTGAGCATGCGCAGACTCTTTTGCATGCCCACCGATTCGAATTGAAACAAGGCGTTGGTATCGCCCCGGGCAAAGAGTTCGAGGGTTTTGGGGTCGTCGAGGGGGATTTCGTCCAAATCGATCGCGCGACCGTGGTTGCGTTCGATCAAGCTCAGAGCGGTCTGCAGAATGCTGAGCGTGCGCAGTCCCAAAAAGTCCATTTTGAGCAGACCCGCGCTTTCCACCACATCGTTGTCAAACTGGGTTACGGGCATCTTGGCGTCCTTGGGGGTCATCACCGGCACCAAATCGCTGACATCCTGGGGGGCAATAATGACCCCGCACGGGTGGACCCCGGTGTTGCGCAAGGCGCCTTCGATCTTCATTGCGGCCCGCAATGCCCGCCCGACCAGGCTCTGACCCTCCGCCAGTTTGCGGAGTTCTCGAGCCCCGCTCATCTGCTCGGCCCGGCGCATTTTGTCCGCCAATTCCTTTTCGGACAGCCCCATCAAATCCGCCAAATCGATGCCATCGGGAATGAGCTTGGCATATTGATTGGTTTCGGAAAGCGGAACCTCGAGCACCCTACAGGCATCGCGGAACGCCGATTTGGCGGCCAAACTGCCGTAGGTGATGATTTGTACCACCTTTTCCTTACCGTATTTGTTCGAGACGTATTCGATGACCTTGTCCCGGCCCACGTCTTCAAAGTCGATGTCGATATCGGGCAACGACACCCGGTCGGGGTTGAGGAAGCGCTCGAACAGCAAACCGTATTTCAGCGGATCGACATTGGTGATGCCCGTACAATAGGCCACCACCGAGCCCGCCGCCGAACCCCTTCCCGGCCCCACGCTGACACCCAGGGTTTTGGCCATGTTCGTGAAGTCCTGTACGATGAGGAAATAGCCCGGATATCCCGTCTTTTCGATGACCGAAAGTTCAAAGTCGATGCGCTCCCGGATCTCGTCGGTCAGGTTGGGGTAACGGCGGGCGGCTCCCTCGTAGGTTAAGTGGCGCAAATAGGCATTTTCGCCTCGTTTCCCCCCGTCTTGGGCATCGGCGGGATCGACAAACTCGGCGGGAATGTCGAATTCGGGCAAGAGCACGGACCGCTTGAGCTCGTACTCCTCGATTTGATCGCGGATTTTTCCGAGGATTTCAAAGCTTTCGGGCAGGTCGCTAAACCGATCGGCCAGGGTTTCTGGGGTGTCGAAAAAGTAGCGGTCGTTGGGCAAGGCCTTGCGAAAGGCGTAGCCCCGCCCCACCGGGGTCGACATTTTATGCCCATCCTTGACGCAGAGCATAATCTCTTGGGCTTCTGTGTCTTCTGGTTCAACGTAAAAGCTCTCGTGGGCGGCATAATACTCAACCTTGTGGGTTCGGCACAGCCGGAGCAATCCGCGGTTGAGTTCGTCTTCTTCGGGCAACCCGTGTCGGTTGAGCTCGACGTAGAAATCGGCGCCGAAGTGCTCCTTCCACCACACAAACGCCTGTTCGGCTTCGCGGTCGCCCACATTGAGCAACAGAGAGGGTACCTCTCCATCGAGCCCGCCGGTGCTGGCAATAAGTCCTTCTTTGTACTGAAGCAGCAATTCGCGGTCGATGCGGGGTACGTAGTAGAACCCTTCGGAAAAAGCCATCGACGACAGCTTGATGAGGTTTCGATAACCCACCTCATTTTTGGCGAGGAGCACCTGTCGGTACCCATCGTCCTTTTTGGTCTTGTCGAAACGGTCTCGGCACAGGTGAATCTCGAGCCCTACAATGGGTTTGATGCCATTTTTCCGCGCCTCGTCGACAAAGACAAAGGCCCCATAGAGATTGTCGAAATCGGTCAGGGCCATGGCCTTGATGCCCATGGCGGCTGCCTTTCGGACCAATTTGCGCACATCGCCTACGGCTTCTTGGACTGAAAACTGGCTGTGGACGTGCAGAGGTGTGTACAAAGTCGGATCGGGTCCTGAGCGTTTTGCGTCCTCCACAGCGCCTCCGGATGCAACATCGGCCGCTGCCTCCGTGGGATCGACCCAAGTTCCCCAGGGATCCGGGACAATCGGAAGGGCCGGAACCTGCCCAGGAAAGCGCTGCCGGAGCCTTTGCCCCTGTTCTTCGGTCCATGACAAGCGAACCCAGGGAATGGCGGCAATGCGCAGGGCCTCGAACAAGCAGCGCGCGGTAGCGTCTACGTCGGCAGCGGCGTTGTGGGCGTCACCGAAGTCGGTCCCAAAGAGTTTTTGGTGGAGTTCGGTCAGGGTAGGCCACTTATACGCACCGCCCTTGCCCCCCGGAAGCGCGCAATGGTCTTTGGTTTCTTCTTTGGTGTCGAGGGTTTTGAGGGCAGAAAGTCCTGAGGAGAAGCCCGCATTGGCGTGTTCTCCGAGGATTACATCGAGGTCGAACTCAAGGTTGTGGCCTACGACCCATGCCGCCCGAGCTACGGCCGCTTCAAACTGCGTCAACACCTCGGCGAGGGGCTTGCCGAAGTGCAGCGCCTTGCCGGTGCTGATGCCGTGCACTTGGGTAGCGTTGAAGGGAATGTTGAATCCCTCGGGCCTAACCAGCTCATTGCCCAACGCTAAAACTTCGCCATCGGGGCTGCGGAGCTGCCAAGCCAACTGGACCAAACGCGGGGGTCTGCCCTGTATTTTGAGACCTGTGGTCTCGGTGTCGAAGATGAGAATGTTGTTGGCTGAGCTCGGAAAATCGGACATGGGCTAAGGCTCCAAAAACGTGAATAATAGGGACTTCTGATTCGGAAAACAGACGCACATCCCTGTCCTCAAGGTAGCCTGCGGTTGCGGCCACCCGTCTTGGACAGACTCCTATTTTTGAACATCTCCTCTTCTCATCGTAAAGCCGCGATGCCTCGCGGCTATATCGGCAACGTGGATCGGGGCGATGCCTCGCGTTGTGGTCGCGTGAGGGATTGCAGCGGCAGCGCCTGACGCGGCGCAGCCCGTCAGGACTAGAGCGGAAAGCCCGGTGCTGATGCGCGCAGCGCCGTCAGCACACGCCCCCCTGTCGACATAAAGCCGTGATGTTCGGCACCCCGACGCATCGCGGTACCTTCGCAGCATGATCGGAACCCAACGCATTGCCGTGGTGTTGCCTGCCTACAATGCCGCGCGCACCCTTGAACGCACCTATCGCGAAATTCCCCTCGACCTGGTCGACGAAGTCATTTTGGTAGACGACCGCAGCCGGGACGATACGGTAGAAGTGGCCAAAAACCTCGGCATTCGGCACATTATTGTCCACGATCAGAACAAAGGCTATGGAGGCAATCAAAAGAGTTGCTACGCCAAGGCGCTCGAGCTCCATTGCGACATTGTGATTATGGTGCACCCTGACTATCAATACACCCCCAAGTTGATTGCGTCTATGGCCCACCTGATTGCCAACGAGGTCTATCCGGTGGTGCTGGGCTCGCGGATTTTGGGCAAAGGGGCGCTCAAGGGCGGGATGCCTTGGTACAAATACGCGGCGAACCGCATTTTGACGTTGATTCAGAATGTTTTACTGGGCCAAAAGCTGTCGGAGTACCACACGGGTTACCGGGCGTTTTCCCGGAGGGTGATCGAGTCGATTCCCGTGGAGCGCAACAGCGACGATTTTGTCTTCGACAACCAGATGCTGGCGCAGATTTTTAAGGCGGGTTTTGAGATTGCGGAGATTACCTGCCCGACCCGCTATTTCAAGGAGGCCAGTTCGATCAACCTCAAGCGCAGCGCGATCTACGGCTTGGGCGTATTGAAAGTTAGTCTGGAATATCGGCTCTCGAAATGGGGGCTATATACCCCGGGGTATCTGAAGATGCCCGAACGCGCTTTTTCCTGAAATTCGCCAAGGCGTACCTTCGAATTGTTCCTCGGACTTTCACCAACCTAACAAGCAAGCTCATGATACAGGCATTCAAGAAGAACTGGTGGATTTGGACCCTTCGCGGATTGGTCTTTGGTTTGCTGGTTTTGGCGACCCCCATCAACAATGTCTTCCGCTTTTTGGCCTTTTTGTTTTTGGGACTCGGGGCGCTCGAGTTGTTTTTGGGGATTCGCGTGGCCAATATGGTTGCTATGAGGTCGTTTTGGTTTCTCAACGCCGCCATCGATTTGGGTTTTGCGTTTTTCATTTTGTTTTCGAGCAACAGCGAAGAGGTGTACAACGACGCCCTGGGGTTGTGGTCGATCCTGATTGGTGGGTTTATGCTGTACCAGGGTTTTAGTCTGAAACAGAACCGTATTATTATGCTGATCCTCGGCATGGTGTTTGTCGCCTCTGGGTTTATTTTGATTTTGGATGTGCTCAACGATGGAACTACGGGCAAGCAAATCGCAGGGCTGTTTACGTTGATTTTCGGGTTGTTCCTCTCGCTCTATTCGTTCCGTTGGAGGCCGAACAAAGAGGACCGCATTCGCTGGTTGGAACAGGACAAGGAGCGGGCTGCTGCCGTTGCCGAGAAGGCGGAAAAAGCGCAGCTCAAGGCAGAATCCAAAGCCCGGGAATTGAACGAGGCTTCGCGCAAAATGGATGCGGAGTAATTCCGCGGGGGGTTTTGTGTTTGTCGGGCAACGGACGTTCTATTGTGGTGATTCGAGTCAATTTTGACTCCCTCCGATAATACCCCAGATCGATGAAGTCTGTTTTGCTCCTCGCGTTTGCTTTTCTTTTAACGCCTTTGGCCGAAGACCAGAAACCGAAGCCTCCGTTCGCGGTGGGCGATGTTCTGCCCGCCATGGAGTGGGTTGATGCGGCTGGTTCGCATCACTCTTTCGAGAGTCTTTCTGGTGGAAAAACGCTTGTTTTGGTGTTCTATCGGGGCGAATGGTGTCCGTATTGCTCGCGTTATTTGAGCGCTTGGATCGATTTGGCGACGTTGATTGACGAAAAGGACGCGGTGTTGGTGGCCATTTCTCCGGAGTTTCCGGAAAAGCAAAAGGCGCTGATCGACAAAACCGAATGGCCGTTTATGTTGGTCAGCGATCCAAACAGTGTGCTGGCGCGCGCTTGGGGAATTTCCAGGCCGGTTTCGGGCAAACTCAGGGAACAATTGGCTACCGATCAGGAAACCGACGATCCGGAATTGCCGGTTCCGATGACGGTGGTGGTGGGGCCCGATCGGGTGGTGCGCTACCTCCATTTCGACCCAGACTACAAAAACCGCCCGGATCCGTTGGAGGTGGTCAAGTGGTTGTGAGATCCTCCGCTTAGATTCTTTCGCGATTCTCGGATGGGTGTGGGGAGACTAGGGAGACGGTTTTTCGTTTTTGTGATGGGCCAGAGTTTTGGGGAGCTTACACCCCCTTCTTGGCTGAATTTTTAAGCTTTTCGCTGAGCAATTTCGGAGTCTTTTTCAAATTCGACTGGTTGATGACAATGGTCATGGGCTCTGCGCTTTACTCGAAGGTAGCCAGATGTGTCCAGAGCCTCTTGGCCTAAAAGGGCTTAAGAGTCTACTCCCCTACCCTGTTTAAGAAATACGGAAGTGTTGCTCAGGAGGGAGCCGGAGCCTAGCCCGAGAGAGGGATGACATTGGGAATTGAAGATACACGGGGTTTCAGAAGTGTGTCTCCGCTTTCCTTTTATTGAAATATGACCATAGTTTGGAAAAGCGGATACCATGACGAATACCACTTTTCCAAGCCGTTATTTTTTCAAAGGCTTTCACTTGGCAGGACGTATGTTCAAAAGCTCTATTTGCTTTTCCTTGGGCCTTATGCGATAAGTCAAAATATTGTGGTGGTCCATCGGGCCACGGTATACATGCTTTTGTTTGCTACTTTTCGAGGATTTCGGGATGCTCTGTCAACAACTCAAAAAAGTGGAAGGATTCCCGTATAAAGTTCTGTACTTCTCGCTTGGTCCAGTTTTCTGCTATGTGCACAACGATTTTTTCAAAACCCTTTTCAGCCTGCGGCGTCCAGACGATTTCTAAAGCCACTTTTCGTACTTCTTGCGGATTTCAGAATGAGGTTGAACGTCTCCTTTATCTGCTTGCAACAGCCCTTCTTCGATTTCTGCCTTTTCTTCAGCGGTGATCTTATCCCACCAATCGCCTTTCTCATCGCGAAGGGCTTTAATCTGGGCAATCACGCTTTCATCGGTCAGCTGTGCCAACCACTGGATTAGTCCTAGTTTTTCAGCTTGCAAATTCATACTACACAAAGCTAACCCATTTTTCTCTTAGCCCTCCACCGTCCAAAAAACAGCAGCGAAATACTCATCACTGAATTTTCCCTCTACTTTTAAATGGCCGAAGAATGGGGAAGCTTACACCATAATGTTAAGCTCCTTCAAAATATCTTCCAGTTCCCATTCTGCGCTCATGGCCGGCTTCACCGTACACGGAGATTCTTGAGGATTTGGAATGGATTGGGCACCGTTGCCATGTTGGCTGGGCGCATTGGGGTCTATACAAGGCATCCCTCCCAATTCGCTCGCCACCCGAATGGTGCCCATATATTAGTGCTTGGTGTAGTCCATCCAATCCTCAAACGGAGTCACCACAAGGTACGGATTTACGTAGACTTTGTATTCCGTCAAGATGGAATTGCCCGGGCCCAGCGGCAAAGCCCAACAAATCGACCCTCAACCAGGACCCCGAGCAGTGCACCCATTCCTCACACCATTTCATATCTTGCCCTATGCAAACGCACGAAATCTACCTGCAGAACCTCAAATGCGGAGGCTGCGCAGCGACCGTCCGAACCAAGGTAGGCTCGATACAAGGAATCGAAGTCCTCGAAGTCGACCTCGAAGCCCATAGGGTGCGGTTTCAAACCGAAGAAACGGCCGCAGGAGACCTGCTGCAGCGGGCCAAAGAAGTATTACGACAAGCCGGCTATCCCGAAGTTGGGGCCGACAACACCTTGGCCAACAAAGCCATGAGTTACGTAAGCTGCGCGATAGGCCGCATCGAAGGGGCCGATTAGAAACCGCTGTTGGCCCTCATCGGACTTGGCAGGACCCCCACCTTGACGTACTTTGGCGTATGCAGTACCCCATTAGGCCTTATTGTTGGATCGCAGGTCTATTCATGACCGGATTCGTATCCATCGCCCAAGTCCAAACCAGCACCCGGTTTTCGATCCCCCTCAAAGGCCACTTCGACCCAGCCACCGTCGACTCCCTAGACTTCCCCGTAGACCTCTATACCATCGAAGCCCCCAGCCCCGACGGCCCCTCCATGCGCTCGGAACTCCTCAGACGCAAACAAGCCCAAGGCGCCCGCTTTCCCCGAAAACACCGAACATCGGCTCCAGCATCGACAGCCAAGGCCCCATCCGACAGCGTGGACGTAGTAGACGGACGGCTGCTCTTTCGCCAAGCCGGCCCCATCACCGTGTATCTGTCCGGATCCATTCCCTCCGACAACACCCTCGCCCTGTCCAAAGACGGAATCCTCGCCACCGCCTACAACTCTGCCCTGGTGGTCCAAAACGCCCAAACCGGAGCCGATTTGTTCCCCAACACCTTTGTTGGACTGGGACTCATCGCCCTCGAATTCGCCACAGGACAAAGCAATTTCTTCGATCCCAAACTGCTCTACGACCCCCTGCGCGACCGGTTTATCCTCGTGTTCTTGCGCGACAACACCCCCCAACGCTCCCTCGTAATCGTCGCCTTTTCGCAAACCAACGACCCCTCCGGCGCCTGGAACACCTATGCCTTGCCCGGCGATCCGCTCAACGACTCCATATGGACCGACTACCCTGCTTTAGCCCTCAGCCAAAGCGAATTGTTCATCACCGGAAATCGGGTCCTGCCCGGTCAACCCTGGCAAACCGGCTTCAACGGCAGCATGATTTGGCAAATCGGCTTGGACGAAGGCTACGCCGGCGCGGACAGCCTCGACGCCCGCCTGTGGAGCGGTGTGCAGCACAACGGACGGTTTTTGCGCAACCTCTGCCCCGTGCAGCACGGAGGGGTGCCCGATGCAGAAGGCATTTATCTGTTGTCCAACCGCAATTTTGACGCCGTAAACGACACCACTTTTTTGGTCCACCTCACCGGAAACCGCAACAACCCCTCCACCCAATTGACCACCGAAGCCTGGGTGGCCGACAGCGCCTATGGACTCGCACCCAACGCCAAACAATCCGACAGCGACACCACCAACCCCGCCAGCGGGTTCGACACCAACGACAGCCGGGTATTGGGTGCCATACAGATCGGTGCTGAAATTCAATTTGTCGGGAATTCGATTCGGTTTCAAACCGGACTGCCGGGCGTCTACCACGGAGTGATGAACCTCGAAGAACACCGCTTGACCGCCCGGGTCTTGGGACACCCCCAGCTCGAGCTGGGCTATCCCAACATTGCCTGGACCGGAAGCGAAACCTGCCAGCCCCAGAGCCTGATCGCCTTCAATACCACCTCGCCCACCGATTTTGCCGGAACCGCGGCCATCGAATACCGAAACGAGCGCAGCTATTCTGCCCTGACCCCCATCAACACCGGCTTCGACTACGTAGACCGTCAGACCGGACTGTCCGAGCGCTGGGGCGACTATTTTGGCATTCAGCGAGATTTTAACCGACCGGGCAGGGTCTATACCGCGGGCTATCACGGATTGATCGGAGGCAACAACGGGATTTACGTGGCCCAATTGGCCTCGGCCGACAGTCTGGCCTTCGACATGGAAGTGGTTCTCGAGGGGGTATCGGCCTTTTGCGAAGCCCGGGTCCAGGCCGTTCCCGCAGGCGGCAAACCACCCTATACCTTTCAGTTCGACGGCGTGGATGTGGGCGGACAGTCGTGGAGCGATGGGTATTGCCCGGGCGACTCGGTCGAGGTGACCGCCACCGATGCCTACGGATGCACCGAAACCCAAAAAATTCGGGTCGACTTCGACAGTGCCCTCCCCCGCCCCAGCGTATTCCCCAACCCCTTCAACGATCGCTTTAGCGCTCGGTTCGAGCTCATGAGCGGGGCAGAGGTCGAAGCCCTGCTCTTTGATGCCCAAGGCCACCTGATCCGCCGTTTGGTCGATCGGGCACTAGACGCAGGCACCTTCGAAATCGGATTCCACACCACCAGTCTGCGCGCGGGGACCTATGTATTTCTGCTAAAGGTCAATGGAGCGGATCTGACGACCGAGACCCTGATCAAGCCCTACTGATACCGGTGTTTCCCCCGCTTTTGACCCATGCTAAAGGGGCTCCAAGCAGACGGCGATGAACCCGGATCGAGCCGCATTGGGATGGGCCGTGCGCCGTGGGGGCCTGTTTAAGGGCGAAATACCCAAGAGAACGGCCTATTGGCTGGCGCAAGTCATCGGTTGGTCGGGGGAGGTGGTGATCGAAACCACCAACTACACCTTTTACATCGTCCGCCGATTTGACTGGGGGTTTTTCTGGTTTTTTACGGCCTATGCCGCCGTCGGCTTGCTCGTGACCCACGTAGGTCGTCTGCTCCTGCTCAAAATGAGGCTCTTTGAGCGGGATCGAGGCTGGATTTGGTTGGGCGGTTTGTTGTTCTCTCTGGGGACGGCCGTGGTGATCGCCGCCGTCTTTCTGCTCAACACCCCGGGGCATCAATTCCGCGCCATCGATGCTTTTGCCCAGGTCATGAATGGGTTTCGGTATACCGTGGTTTGGACCATTGTGTATTTTATGTACAAATTGATGGAACAGCGCAACGAGTGGAACGAAGCCCGGCTCGAGGCCAGCCGTCAGAATTCGTTTCTCAAATTGGAGCTGCTGAAAAACCAAATCAACCCGCACTTTTTGTTCAATGCCCTCAACAGCATCAAGGCGCTGGTGCGGATCGATCCAGACAAGGCGCAAAATGCGCTGATTGGGTTGAGTTCGCTGTTGCGGTTTTCGCTCAACTACGAAAAGCAAAAAACCCTTCTGTTTAAAGACGAACTGGCCGCCGTCGATCAATATCTGGAATTGGAACGGATGCGCTTTGGAGATCGGCTCGAAATTTTCAAAACCATCGACCCGGCCACGCTCGAACTCGACTTCCCCCCCATTTTGCTCCTCACCTTGGCCGAAAATGCCATCAAGCACGGGGTGAGCAAAAACGACGGACCCGGATTTGTGCACTTAGAATCGAAACGGCGCGCAGACACCCTCGAAATTACCCTGGTCAACAACGGTCCCCTCGAAGACCAGAACCCCAAGGGAATCGGACTGCCGTTTGTCGAACAGCGCTTGAACGAATTGTACGGAGACCGGGCCGGGGTGCACATCCGTCCGGTCGATTTGGGCGTAGAAACCTTGTTGTATTTGCCATGCTGACCACCAAAGTGGCCTTGCTCGACGACGAGCCTTTGGCCCTCGAAGAACTCAAACACCTGCTGGGCGAATTTGCCCACCTCGAAATCGTTTATTCTGGCACCCAGCCCAAGACCGCGCTGGCCGAAATCGAACGCTTGCGGCCCGATTTGCTCTTGCTCGACATTCAAATGCCCGGAATGAACGGCTTTGAATTGCTCGAACAACTCGAACGGGTGCCCAGGGTCATATTTGTGACGGCCTACGACCAATTTGCGCTCAAGGCCTTTGAACTCAATGCGCTCGACTATCTGCTCAAACCCATCGATCCCGAGCGACTCCGCGAAGCCCTCAAGCGATTTGACGCTAGCCGGTCTGCGGCCGCGCCCGAGCTGGGGCCCAAAAAACTGCTCGACCCCGACCGGCGCATCTTCGTCAAGGATGGAGAGCGCTGCGCTTTCATCCACCTCTTTCAAATCGAACTGATTGAAAGCGAAGGCAACTATTCTCGCCTGTTCTATGGGTCAGAGCGCATTTTGCTTCGGTCTTCGCTCAACCAACTCGAAGAGCGCCTGCCCGAGGAGTTGTTTTTCCGCGCCAACCGGCAGCAAATCGTCAATCTGGACGAGGTCACCGATGTGGAGCCCTGGTTCAATCAGAGCCTGCGGCTCGTGATGCGCTCCGGGGCCAAAATCGAGCTCAGTCAGCGTCAGTCGGTCAAGTTTAAAGAGCGGATGGGGCTCAATTGATGGGGCTCAATCGAGGCCTTCGAGCACCTGCATCCAGCCCCATCGGTCGGGCGATGCCCCGCTCCGGATGTCGCCCAGGGCCTTTTTGATCCGCTGACCATAGCCCGCTTCGTCATAGGCCAGATCGTACTCTTTGTCCTTAAAACCAATGGTCGTGATCGGACTTACAACCGCGGCGGTGCCCATTCCAAAGGCCTCCTGCAAATACCCGTGCTCGGCAGAATAGCGCAATTCGTCGACCGTAATGGGCCGTTCTTCGACAACTTCGTTCCAACTGCGCAACAAAGTCAAAATGCTGTCGCGGGTAATTCCGGCCAAAATCCGGTCGCTCAAAGGCGGGGTCCGAAAGGTGTTCCCGATGCGAAACATCACATTCATGGTGCCCGATTCTTCGATAAAGCGGTGGTCGCGGTGGTCGGTCCACAGAATCTGGGTATACCCCGCGTTTTGGGCCTCGCGGGTCGGAAAAAAGGCCCCACCGTAGTTCCCGGCAGCCTTGGTGAACCCGATGCCTCCTGCAGCGCTGCGCGTATATTCTTGTTCTACCCGCACCTTAACCGTTCCCGAATAGTAGGGCCCCACTGGGCTGGTGATGATGGCAAACGTGTACTTCTCGCTCGGACGGGCTGCGATAAAGCTCGAACTGCTGAACAGAAACGGTCGGATGTACAGCGAGGTCCCCTCTTCTTTGGGCACCCATTTGCTGTCGATGCGCACCAGTTCCTCCAGGCCTTTCATAAAGACCTCTTCGGGCACTTCGGGCATGCACAACCTCCGCGCGCTCTTGTTGAGCCGCTGAAAATTCATCTCGGGGCGGAACAGACCCACGCCTCCATCCAACATGCGGTAGGCCTTCATGCCTTCAAAAGCCGCCTGTCCGTAGTGCAGGGCGTGGAGCGAAAGCGGAAACTTGACGTCTTCGTAGGGCATGATGCGCACATCGCCCCATTGTCCATCAACATAATCGCAAACGAGCATATGGTCGGAAAAGACCTTCCCAAACGGGAGGTCTTTGAAGTCGACCGCGTCAATGGACGTCGCCGGCTTGCGTTGAACATCGATCATATTCAAGAACGGTTTGGCGTAAAAATAGGCATCAGGGTCTTAGCAGGAGGCGTTGGCGTTATCTTTAACGCCCGAAACACTTCCCCAAACCCGCCGGAATCAACCGCCATGAAAAAGCTCCTTTTCGCTTGCTGCTCTGCCCTGTGGATGCTGACTTCTTGTTCAGGACCCAAAGAAGTGTACGGAGACCCGGCCACCACCGCCAAAGGAGCCGTTCCCGCCGAACAACTGCTCTCGCGCCTGGAGGGAAAAGACTCGCTGGTCGTCAAAGTGGAAGGCAAAGTCACCGAAGTGTGTCAAACCAAGGGATGCTGGATGGACATGGACTTGGGCAACGGACAGTCTATGACCGTTCGCTTTAAAGACTATGGTTTTTTTGTACCGATGAACGGAGCCGGACGCACGGTGGTGGTTGACGGCGTGGCCAAGATCAAAACCGAAGACGTGGCCTGGCTCAGGCACAAGGCCGAAGATGCCGGAGCCCCGGCCGAAGAAATCGCCAAAATCACCGAGCCGCGCAAAAGCGTGACGTTCCTGGCCAAAGGAGTCGTATTCGAGCCATGAAATACCGAATCGTCGCTTTGGGGACCCTCGCAACGGCCTTGCTCGCGCTGGGGAGCCTCGGATCGGGCTGTGGCACGCGCGAAGCCCGAACCGCCCAAAATCCGCCCCCCCGGCTCTACCAAATGTCCGAACTGGCCAAGGCCATGGAAGATATGTATCAGGCCAACATCGCCTTTCGCGATGCGCTGAACCAGGGGTTTGGGGTCGACAGCATCCCCGATTTTTTCTACACCATTCATACGGCCAAACCCACCACGGGCAAGGAAACCGATGCGCTCTACCACGCCATGGCCGATGTCTTTATCGAAAAAATGGAAGCCGTAGTGCGCCAACCCATTGAAATGCAGCCCGCGGCGTTTAACGAAATGGTCGATGCCTGTGTGGCCTGCCACCAGCAAAAATGCCAAGGGCCGATACCGCGCATCAACAAACTCCGGGTAACCGAGACGGGAAGTCGTTGAAGCTCGAGCTCAAGCGGACGGCCGACGGCAGTTGGACCCTCTATCGGCCCGAAATCGACGAACCCTATCACTCCGTGCACGGGGCCATGGCTGAATCCATGCACGTCTTTGTCCAGGAAGGTCTCTTGGCGGTGGCCGATCGAACTTTGGTTCGGGTATTGGAGGTGGGTTTTGGAACCGGGCTCAATGCGTGGCTCACGTGGAAGCAACAGCCGAGGCCTGCGGTTCAATACACCGCCTACGAACCCTATCCGTTGGGGCTGGAATTGGTGTCGTTGTGGAACCGACACAACCGATTCTTGGGCATCGAACGGCTGCATTCGGGTCCTTGGAACGCATGGGAAGCCGTGGATGACACCTTCGCCCTGCGCAAAATTGAAGACAAAATCGAAGGGCTCGATCAGGGCGGCCTTGTGGACCGTTATGACCTGGTCTACCACGATGCCTTTGCCCCAGAAGTCCAACCCGAACTCTGGACCCCGAACTTCTTTGCCCATGTGTACCGAATCATGCGTCCCGGCGGGGTCTTGGTTACGTACTGCGCCAAAGGGGCCGTGCGCAGGGCCATGATGGAGGCGGGCTTTGACGTAGAACGGAGGCCGGGTCCACCGGGCAAGCGCGAAATGCTGCGCTGCAGGGTGCCCGAAAAGCGAGAACTGCCCGAAACAAGATGAGCCCGAATCCCAGGCGCCTTGTAGTGCGGGTCTACGGTCTGCTCCTCAACGCACAACAACAAGTGTTGACCGTCTCTGAAACCTACCAAGGACTCGAGCTCCACAAGTTTCCCGGAGGTGGGCTCGAATGGGGAGAGGGTCTTCTCGATTGCGTCCAGCGCGAGTTTCGCGAAGAAACGGGATGGGACATCCCATTTCAAGAGCATTTTTACACCACTGATTTTTTCCAACCCTCGGCCTTTGGACCCCACGATCAAATCTTGAGCGTGTATTACCTCTGCTCCCAGCCGTTCCGGGACAATGCCCTGCCGGGATCAGGAGCAGAACAGGGTCTCACCTTCCGCTGGTCGGCCATCGAACCCTCGCTGATTTCCAACCTGACATTGCCCATCGATCAAGTGGTCGCTCAGAGGCTTGTCGCCTTGCTCGGCCGCCTTGGCTAGAAACAGGGTCAAGGGTTCAGTGGGCACGGATCGCTGAGCGTCATAGCGATCTGGTTCAACAACAGGGATGTGAACTAAGGTCGCTTGGTTCCGTTATTAGCCGCATGAAGAGCCTATTAATTACGGGGGGAAGCGGTTTGGTCGGGGAGCGGATTACCCAACTGGCCTTGGCCCAGGGAAGAACGGTCCACCATCTGAGCACCCGCCCCAAAACCCGCACCGACGGGGTGCGTGTCTTTGAATGGTCCGAACATCGCTTCGAACCTGAGGCTTTCGCGGGAATGGACGCGGTGATACACCTTGCGGGGGCTTCGATTTCCGACCCTTGGACCCTCGACCACAAACGGGCCATTCTCGACAGCCGCGTGCACAGCAGCCAGTGGCTGTATGCGGCACTCAAGGCGCACCCACACGGTGTATCGCAGGTCGTATCGGCTTCGGCCATTGGCTATTATCCGAGCCATCTGGAAAAAATCTATACCGAAAGCGAAGCGCCCGGATCGGATTTCTTGGGATCGGTTTGTCGGCGTTGGGAAGAAGAAACCCAGCGGTTGGCTGAGCATACTGGGCGCGAATGTCGGTTGCGCATCGGATTGGTATTGAGCGAACAAGGAGGTCTGCTGGACCCTTTGTTGCCGTTGGCGCGCTGGGGATTGCTATCCCCTTTTGGGTCGGGCAAGCAGTGGATGTCGTGGATTCACCTCGACGATGTGGCGCGGATGTTTCTCTATGCGGTCGACAGCGATTGGGAAGGAGCCTTCAACGCAGCGGGACCCCGTCCGGTGCGGAATCGGGAGTTTGTGCAGACCCTCAACCGCGTACTGAGGCGCCCCACGGTATTGCCACCGGCGCCTGCATTTGCGCTCAAACTGGTCTTGGGTGAGCGCTCTGCCCTGCCCTTGATGAGCCAAAACGTCGATGTTGCCCGGGCTCAAAACGCCGGATTTCGCTTTGATTTTCCCGAACTCTCAGGGGCTCTAACCGACTTATTGAGGGCGCGATAGGGTCGAAAGCAGCATCCGAAATCCGCGGTCAATCAGCTCTGGATCGCTCCAAGGCACAAAGTGGTCCATGGGATCGAGGGTGATGACTTCAAGACGACAATCCGCGCACAAATTCACGAACTGATTGAGCGATTCCGAAGGAACCAAGCGGTCCTTCCCGCCCTGGATGTACACGATCGGCAGCGGAAAACCGGGCAATCGCGCCTCCATGTCCACGAGCTGTTCCGGCAGGGCCATCATTTCGCGGTTGCTGTTGCGCAACCACCGGCCCAAGAGGGGATTGACCAACCAACTGCCCGCAATTCGGTTGTACCAGCGGGGCGCTTGCATGGGAGCGCTGATGGTCGGGGCCACCAGCAGTACACCATTCAACGCATCGGAATGATCCAAACCCAGCTTCATCGCTACAGGACCTCCGTAGCTGTGGCCCACGACAAAAACGGGTTGTCCGGGCTGCCGCCTCGATTCAATCAACGCCCAAATCGGATCGGTTTGGTCTTCGAGCCTTCCGGTATGCGGTAGTTCTGATTGTCCATAACCCGGCCGATCCACAAACAACAAGCGCGCCTTTTCGTGAAACCGAAACGAATCGGCTGCCTGGGTAAAGTCGTTCCAACTGCCCGGCGAGCCGTGGATAAACACAAAGAGCGGTCCGTGTTCAAGGCCCGCTTCGACACCGTGGATCTTGCCCGAGGGGAGCGTCAAAAAGACCTCCTTCATTCCCCCCGCAGAGGCGAACAGTTTCTCGGGCTTTTCTGCGGCCATCACAGGTTCAAAAAAGCGGGTCGAAACCAGCAAACTGGAGAGGAGTACCAAGAACATAAGGGCGAATTTCCAATTAAACAACCAGCGAAGCAGGGCGAGCAGGCGGGATTTGAGCTTGGATTGGGGCATAGGGATAGGCCATCGAAATCAACAGAAGTTTGGCGGAAACGCACCCAAACAACGCAGACGGTGCACGAAGTTAAGCGCTTGCTTATGTTTGGAGCATGGAAAAAACGCGACTTCGCCTTCAGACGCTTCGTTCTGGGGCACTCCTTTCAGCCGCCTTGTTGTGGGCGGCAACAGCATCGGCTCAGGTGGAATTGGTGCGCAAAAGCGAAGCCAATGGACAAAGCCAGGCGATTTCCGACTACGGTTTTCGGTACGAAATCGACCTCGAGACCAATCCGGTGTGCAATCAGGGCAAAACCGGCACTTGCTGGAGTTTTTCGTCGGTGGGTTTTCTCGAAACAGAATACCAACGCAAAAACAAGGCTTCCATCAATTTGAGCGAGATGTATGTGGTGCGCAAGGTGTATGAGGACAAAGCGGAAAAATACCTGCGGATGCACGGCACCATTGCCTTTGCGCAGGGCGGTGCTTTGCCCGATATGCTCTACGTATTGCGGGAGTATGGCATGATGCCCGAAGCGGCCTATCCGGGTCGTTCCAATCCGGCGGAAGGATTCGATCATTCCGAATTGGAATCGGCGCTCAAAGGACTGCTCGATGCGGTCCTCAAAGCCGAGGGAAAATCGCTCAGCCAAACCTGGGAAGGTGGGGTGCAAGCCTTGCTCGACGCCTACTTGGGCAAAGTTCCCGAGACCTTTGAATACGAAGGCAAGCGCTATACGGCCCGCACTTTTGCCGATCAAAAACTCAAGCTCAAGGCCGAAGACTATGTGCAGATTACCTCGTTTACCCACCGTCCGGAAGGCACCTGGATGGCGATCGAAGTACCCGACAACTGGTTGTGGGATCGTTCGTTCAATGTATCGCTCGAGAGCATGATGAAGACGCTGGACCGGGCTCTGGAATCGGGCATGTGCGTGGGCTGGGCCACCGATGTGAGCGAGAAGAGCTTTGCGGTCCGCAAAGGGTTGGCGGTTTGTCCGGACCCCGATTGGCTGAAAACCCATCCAGAGGCTACGGGGTTTGAATTCAATTGCCCTGAACGGACCGTGGACGCGGAACTTCGGCAAAAGGGCTACGACCGTTGGGAAACCACCGACGACCACGGCATGCTCATTACCGGCAAGGCCAAAGCCAGCGACGATCGCGTTTTCTATCTCGTCAAAAATTCGTGGGGCGAAATTGAAAATCCCGTCCGCCCAGGCTATCTGTTGGCTTCGGAGGCCTTTGTCGAATACAAGACCATTTCGATGTTGGTTCCTGTAGAAGCGCTTTCCAAAGAGATTCGTACAAAGGCGCAATTGTAATAGAGCCTTGACGAGATGTCTGAACGTCTTTGTGAAGAATCCATCCTGCCTTACAGAACTAGACCTTTAAAAATCGGTATTTTCTTTGGTGTAGTAAAGATGTTTGCCGTCGTTCGGGCAAGAAAACGCTCCGGTGCGACAGAGCTTAATAGGGTGAACTGCCATGGACAAGATTCGACATCATTTTGTTGGATAAGCTAGAGCCGGCGTTTTCGTGATCAGAGATATTGTGTCCACAATAGCTGTCCAGATTCAGTGGACGAGTACAAGTACATCCATTGATGCAGCCAGCGTTGTTGTACGTGAATGCGCAGCCAGCGCAATCGTTGTTTACACATTCGTTCTTGATGTTCGGGCAACCCAAACCAAAGACTTCTTCTCCAGTAGGATCAACAACTTTTACAAGAAGCGCAAGCGAAGTGGTTGCTCCCCAATGGTCGATAACCGAATATTCAATATACAATCGGGAATTGTTGTTGGGGTCGATGTCGCCGCTGATAATCAGAGAAATCGTTTCATACTGTATTCCTTCGTGAGAAAAAGTATCTGCAATTTCAATGTGGTTCAAAGCGACTACACCATTTTCTATTGTGCCCACCTGAAAGTCAGCCGTTGGAAGGGCTAAGAGTAGATCATAATTCTCTGAAACGGACACCTCTGGCTTGGGCTCAATGTCATCAGGGGTCGGAAATCTGTCGCAAGCAAAAGTTAGCCCAATAAAGACAAAATAATCTGCTGCCAAATAGAGAATTGGTATTTTAATTGTCACGGGACGAATCATTTATACACAATAGTACACACAAATTCACATCCGACCAAAACAATTTTCTAGAGCTAAATACACATCCGACCAAAACAATTTTCTAGAGCTAAATACACATCCGTCCAAAACAATTTTCTGTAGCTAAAAAAAAGCAGCGGTGATTTTTTTTTGGGAGGTTCCCCTACTTTGCTCATGACGAAAAAAGCAAAAGCACCGCTCCATGAGCCAAATTATCTCGTACAAATTGTATCCCTGCTGCCCAGAGATACTTTTAAGTGACTGACAAAGAGGCACAAAGCAGATAAACACTCCAAGGGCATTACTCCTTGGGATCATTTGGTCAGTATGCTTTTCTGCCACCTTTCCGGAGTCGAGTAGCTTCGGGACATCAGCAATGGCCTTCGAAGCACCTTGGGCAATCGAAAGCATATGGGTATGAATCAGGTACCCAGCAAGAGCAGTCTCTCCTATTTGATTTGAATGAGCATCGCAACTTTAATCTCTTCAAGGACTATTACTTCGAGGTCTATGATTGTCTCAAGGTCAAAGGATTGCTAAAACGGTTGGCCTTAAAAAACACCCGGCTGAAGATTTTCTTGGACGATGCCACCGTGATTTCCTTGAGTTTAAGACTCTACAACGGGGCACGGTATCAGACTCAGAAGGGCGGCTGCAAGCTGCGCACGGCCTTGAATTTCGATAGTTTGCTACCCGTCTTCTGAAATGTGACCCCAGCGAAGACCCAAGGCGATGGTGTTCTATTAACCTCGCGCCTTTAATCATTTTAATTACAGCGAAATAAGCCCATCGATGGACCCGGCTTGTTGGTAGCGTTCGATGACACTTTCGGCGCTGAGCATCAATTCCCGAGCTGTAATGCTGATGTAGTTCCCCTTGCTCGAAGTGCGCAATTCGATTTGCGCTTCGTGGGTATTGAACAGGTTTTCGACCTGGGCTACCTTTTGGTTGTCGGCAGGCACAATAAATTTGAACATATAGACTGAAGGCCATGCCATAGTCTTGAGTTTTTCTCTGAGTCCTTCCCAGTCGAGGTTGCGTTCGGCATTGTTGGGTTCGTCCTGTTCCATGTGTCGAAGATAATCAGCGCCAATTGCCCGAAGGAGATCCGGATCGCCTCAGGAAACTTCGGCACCGTGGATCCGTTGGCATAGTCTCGGATGTTCCATAAGGCGGAATTCCCCTGCTGTGTATCTTCACTGCAGGATTCAAACCCGCTCAACCTATGATTCTCTCCAGCACCCCTACCATCGAAGGCCGACCCGTTCAAGAATATCTGGGCATTGTGACCGGTGAAACCATCATCGGCGCCAACCTGTTTCGAGACCTTTTTGCGAGCATCCGCGACATTGTAGGCGGTCGTTCGGGTTCCTATGAGGAAGTGCTCCGCGAAGCCCGGGAAACGGCCCTGCGCGAAATGCGGGAAACTGCAGTATCGATGGGCGCCAATGCGGTCGTAGGGATCGATCTCGACTATGAGGTTATTGGTCAAGGGGGCAGCATGTTGATGGTAAGCGCCTCGGGAACCGCCGTGCGCATCTGAACCTGCTTTTCTACTCCGGCCACCTCGGCTTTCGGGGCGTACTTTTGACCCTATGAGCTTTGGAAATCCTGCCGTGCTCTGGGGTCTGCTTGCCCTGGCCTTTCCCATCGCCCTCCATTTGTTTCGCTTTAGACCGAGAAAAACGCTCACTTTTAGCGATCTCAGGTTTTTGGAAAGCGCTCAGTCGAGAAGTTCATCTCGGCAAAAACTCCTCGAACGCCTGCTGTTGGCCGCGCGTTTGCTGCTCTTTACCGCGTTGATCGCCGGCTTTGCCCGACCTCGCTGGAACACCACCTCTGACCCCAAGGCAGCCCGACGGGGGGTGTGGATCCTCTTCGACACCTCGCCCAGCCTCAAGGCCGGCCGCAATGGGAATCGGAGCTTCGATCTGGGCAAAGAATCGCTTCGGCAACGCTTGGCCCTGCTCCCTCCTGAAACCCCTGTGGTTCTTTGGACCCCATCAGAAGGGCGCAGCCCTGAGTGGAATTCCCAAGAAGTATTGCAGTTTTTGGACGAACTCGAACCCGGAAAATGGAGTTGCGATGCGTCCATGCTCTGGGAACAGGCGCGCCAAATTCCAGCGGAATACGACGTCTGGCTGGTCTCCGATTTTCAAACCCCCTATGCGGGGTTTGACGCCACTGAGGCAGAGACACAAGGAAAGAGAACCGATTCGACAATCCCTGCTCCCCCATCCCCTCGCTGGGAGGCCTTGTGGATTCGGGACGAGCGCTGGTCGGAATTGCCCTATATCGACAGCCTGTGGTTGGGCAGGCCCTTTCTCAAGTCGGGATTGGCCCAAGAACTGCGTTGCTCGATCCGCAATCCATCCAAGAGGATGGAACGCCTCGAGCTCCAAGCACTGGTCGAGGCCAAAACCCTAGGGGTGTTTTCGCTCGAATTGCCGCCTGGAGGCGACAGCGTCCTTTCCATTCGGTTTTCGGTACCCGACACCACTGTCGCCTTAGGCTCGGTTTCGGTTCGCTTTACCGGGACCGATGCCGGAGCCACAGGACCCGGATTCGAACAAGGATTTGCGCTCAATATGGGGCCGACCCCGATCGTGGGCGTGGTTGGGGGTGCGGAATCCTGGAAAAGACTGTTGCCAGCGCCGGAATTTGATGTCCGTTTGTTTGCTTCGGGTTTGGGACCGGGCGCACTCGAATGTTCCGTGCTCATTCTCGACAACCTTTCCAGCTTCGAAAGCGGAGACGCCGAGGCCCTGAGCCAATTCGTTGAATCCGGAGGGCAGTTGATGGTCTTTCCGCCTTCCGCCCAGCGCGAATTCGAAGGACTCAACGCCTGGCTCGAACGCGCATGGAAATTCGGCTGGAGCGCAACACCCGATACCCAAAAAGGAAGATGGGAGGGGTTGGTGCTCGACCACCCCATCTGGCAAGGCTCGTTCGAGGAATTGCCGCGCCAAGCCGATCTTCCAATCAATCAAAAGAGCCATTCTCTTGTGGGGCAGGGATTTACTGTTGCTGCCCGAACGGCACTCGGAGCCCCATTGGTGGTGCAATCCCCGCACATGGTCGTGCTGGGCACCCGGCCCGAGCGCGAATGGAGCAGTTTGGATCGGCATCCGCTCTGGGTTCCCTTGGTGCTGAACGCCATCTTTTCTCAGTCGAACAACTTGCCGCTCTATCTCTCTGCCCATCGCCCTGTTTTGTGGGTTCCCAGGCGCTCTGCCCAAGGCGACTGGGGATGGGAAGAAAACGGCCAGCGCACAGTACCCGAACAGCGCGTCGAACGGGGTCGGGTTCGCATAGCACTGGAAACCTTGCCCGCCGACGGCGTTCCCCGGGTGTTGAAGTCAGAAACGGAAGTATTGGGAGCCATTGGAGTGTATCCCGATCGCAACGAGCGCTCTCGGAGCACGTTGAGTCGCTCGAGCTTTCCGGAAAACGTCGATGTAGTGGCCTTAGACGCGGCTTCTCCTTCCGCCGATTGGATGGCCCGAGAAAACCCAACGGCCGGAGATTCCGGTTTGGGTTCGTGGTTTTGGACCGCGGCCATCGTCCTTGCGCTCATCGAAGCGCTCTTGTTTAGATTTGACCCGTTCCGACAACCTGCCCAGACCAAATCGGGGACGGTGGGCGGTATGTCTTCGCAATAATCTGTCCACAATGAGGATTCTCTTACCCGAAGTTACCCTGTTTTCTCCCGGGCACCCGCTGCACGGGGCTTCGGTCGATGTTCGGTTGAAGGACGGTACACTGGATTCCATCGCCCCAGCCGACCTGGGAAACGGGGTGTCCGAAACCGCTGAGGTGGTCGACAGCGCTCGAGGAAAAACCATCTCGGCAGGGTGGGTTGAAATGAGGGCCCGGAGCACCGACCCTGGTCTTCCCCATCTCGAAGAACTCCCACGATTGCTTCGAGCCGGGGCCAAGGGCGGATTTACCCACGTTGGCGTATTGCCCTCTACCCAGCCGGCCATAGACTCTGCAGAACGACTGAGTTATTGGAAAGAGCGCAGCGCAGGCTGTGCGGCAGGGTTGCTTCCCATTGCCGCCCTAACCCGGGGATGCAACGGAGAAGACATGACCGATCAGCACCAACTGATTCAGGAGGGAGCAGTGGCCTTGAGCGATGATATGGCCGTGTTGACCGACACGCACAAACTCCGAATTGCCCTGCAATACGCTGCCCAACTGGGTACTACCGTGGTGATACGCGCCGAAGATCCCTACTTGAACCGCGGAATTCTCGCCCACGAGGGCCGAGAAGCCGTTTTGGCGGGCATGGCAGGAATTCCTGCTATATCTGAAATAATGGGCGTCGAGCGCCTGCTTCGGCTGACCGAAGACACCGGCTGCAGGCTGCACTTCAGCGCCCTGTCGACCGCTGAATCGGTAGCCCTGTTGAAACGCGCTAAAGAATCCGGGATGTCGGTTACGGCCGATGTGTCTATTGCCCATCTTATTTGGGATGATTCAACCCTGTCTACGTACGACAGTCATTTCAAAACCGAGCCCCCTTTGCGCGACCGCGACGCGCGAGAAGCACTCCGCCAGGCATGTAGGGAGGGGGTGATTGACGCCGTGAGCAGCGATCACCGCCCGGTTCGCCCCGAAGGCAAAGACTGCGAGTTCCCCTTGGCCGAGCCGGGTATGTCGCTGATTGAGGTGGTTTATCCCCTGCTTAAGGAGGCGCTGGGAAAAACCGCCGAAAAGCGCATCGCAGACCTCTTGTGCACGGGTCCTCGGCGGATATATGGGCTCGGAATCCCGCAATTTGCGCCCGGCGAAAGGGCGGATTACACGCTGTATGAACCGGATTTTATCGGTCCGTTTGATCCGGGGTCGTGGATTTCGTCGGGCGCATCGGCTCCGCTCCACGGCCGTCGCATGCAGGGAAAGAGCGCGGGCATTGTACGGGACCAAAATCTGTTCTTGTTCTGAGGGACTTAGGGACTCGGCTCTGTTTATAAACCCCTGCATAACCAAAATAGACCCGGACTTCAATCAGTAGTAGGATTCTGCTACTTTTGCCCAAACCAATTATGTTCCGTTCCATGAAAAAGTTGTTTTTGTTTGCCGCCCTCTTCGCTGCCAGTGTTGTAGGTCAGGCCCAAACCACCAAGTGGCAGAAAGAGTGGTCAAAACTCCCCGTCTTTGATGCCATGTACTATCGCGCTGCCAATTTGGATGTGGCCACCAAGGGCATCGATGCTCAGAAGCACTGGGAAGAGTACGGTTTGAAAGAAGGCCGCGCCAGCTCGCCCGTATTCGATGTGAAGTACTACTTGGCCATGAACAAAGACCTTCAGGATCAATTTGGTCAACTTGGTTATGAAAAGGCCGTAGAGCACTGGTTGAAAACCGGCATCAAAGAAGGTCGCCCCAGCCACCCCAACTTCCACGTGAAGTACTACGCTGAAAACAACGCCGATCTCTACAAGCAATTCGGTCTTCAGTACGAGAAACTCATCGATCACTACCTGAAGACGGGCATCAAGGAGAACCGCAAGACGGCTCCTGTTGCTGAAGACAAAATGTAAGTCGAAGCTCCACCTCAACCCAACTCAATCTCAACAAAATGAAGCCAATGATTGCTCTGGTCGCCTTGACCGGATTTGCCTTGTCTGCCGCTGCCCAAACCATGGAATGGGACAAGCGTTTTGAGTCCAAGCCTGTTTTTGAAGGCACGTACTACCTCGATCAGCACCACGATGTCGCCATTGCGGGTGCCAAACCCGGAGATCACTGGAAGGCCGCTGGTTTGATGGAAGGCCGCGTAAGTTCTCCTGTTTTCGATGTCAAATACTACCTCGACAACAACAAAGACTTGCAAGATGCTTTTGGTCAAGTAGCCTACGACAAAGCGGCCAAGCACTGGTTGGACGCCGGCATCGCCGAGGGCCGCAAGAGCCACCCCAACTTCGATGTGAAGTATTATGCCGACAACAACCTCGATCTCAAGGCCAACTTTGGCAGCGACTACCGCAAGTATGTCGATCATTACCTCGAGTACGGTTGGAAAGAAAACCGCAAAACGGTTGCACCCGCTGCTGTGACGACAACGACCCCCGAACCGACCAAGCCGGCGCCCGCGATGAGCGACCGGATTACGGTCAACTTCGCCCATGCCAAATTCGACCTGAGCAGCGCGGACAAGGCCAAGCTCGATCAATTGGCCTTGGCTCTGAAGCAATCGGCTGTGGCCAAAGTAAAAGTCGAAGGACACGCGGACAGCACGGGCGATCCCGGTCGCAACCAGACCTTGTCTGAAAACCGCGCCAAAGCCGTAAAAGACTATCTCGTTTCCAAAGGGGTTGATGCCTCGCGCATTACCACCAGCGGCAAGGGCAGCGATGCGCCCGTAGGAGACAACGAAACCGATGCCGGACGTGCTCAAAACCGCCGTGCCGAGCTCTCGATGACCCGCTAAACGCCCCGGCGTTGGATGTTCAGAAGCCGTCTCGATAGGGATATCGAGGCGGTTTTTTTGTTTTATATGGTTTTCTCAGCGACTTAGAGTTCGACGATGCGAATGAGTCTGTTGGTTTCTAGAATCAGTCGATGCGTGTCTAAAAAGGGACTAAAAAAAGGA
>WGMI01000037.1 GCA_016125155.1 bacterium | reverse complement strand
TCTTGTCATTCGTTATTAGAACAAGGAAGTCTGTGCTTTGATTTTTGGATGAAAGGTTCCGATAATCATAAAAGGATTTCTACCTGTCAGATGATGAAGTTGTGATGTACCTAAAAACAAATGCAAATCTTTTGTTTTTGCAAAGTCTTCAAAGTACTTTTTCTTAACGTCTGCAACAGCTTTAACTTCGTTGCCCTCGTGTCTTGAAAGACAATTCCAATAAAGTTGTCCAATTTCCCAATCTTCAATCATCATTTTGCTTTGTATTCCGTTGCAATCACGTAAAACGTAAGAAAATTCGTATGGTAGCTTTCTAACGACTTCAAACAAATCTTCATCTTCTTGGGTACATAAAGTACTGCTTCTGTCTTGTTTTAGTTTTTCGAGTTTCTTTTTATCCCATTCTCTCTCTACTTCTTCAATCGTAAAATCAACGATTTCGGTTGGCTTAAAGACAGCGAGAGAAGTCATTATTGCCCTATTTTTAGCTTCTGCTTTTAGTTCTTCAATGTCGGTACAGACTTTGTTATTAAATACAATTTCCTTTCGCAACAGCCAATTGCTATTAGTATCTAAATGATCTAATATTTTTATTTCTGTGTCATAAGAAACAGGTCTAAAGCTTTCTTTTCTGAAATCGCTTGTGTTTTTCACTAGGTCAATTTCTATACAATCATATTTTTTGTATTGCTCCTCAAACGATTTTTTACGGAATTGAATAGGGTAAATTCTAATCCAACTACCGTCTTCAAGAAATCCTGCCGTACAAACCAATTCATCATATTTACTCGAAATGGCAGGATAGGTTTTTACCGTAATTAAAACTTTTGTCTTTGCCATTTTAAATATGTTTTACTTGGTATTCAAAATTAGGCAAGTTCTCTATGGCTTCGGCTAAATGTTTACGATGGCATTGGCAAATGTTCGCCTCAAAACAAGTTAAAGCGATACGTTGTTTTTCTTTCAGCAACTTTAAAATTTTCTCTTGTGAAGATATAGTTTTCGTTAAGTTGTTTTCGCAGTAAATCGCAAATAATTTATCGTAGTCGGCTTGTGTATTTAGTTCTTGTCGTTGTTCAGATTGTATGCCAACTTCGGGATAATGTACATATTCAATCCTTAAACTATTGCAGTAGCGTTTTAGTTGACTTTTGCTAAAACCGTACTTCATACTTAACGGATTGTTACGGACATCAACCAAAACTTTTATATCATTTTTAAGTAATCGGTTTAAATATTCTTCTAACGAAATTCCTTCGTAACCGATAGTAAACAAAATTGTTTTATCACTTTTGGGACGACTATTGTTTACTTTTTCAAGTTGTTGTCTGGTTAAAATATCTTGTGCTTTTACACTATTTATGGCTGTATATGGAAAGTTTAAATAAGTATGCTTCATTAAAGCATCTGCATTCATTTTTCCGTATTGTTCTTTCACGTACAACATCAGCTTTTTGTCGTCAGCTTTCAATAAGTTAAAATAATTCGTTGTTTCATTGTTTGTAAAATGGCTTTGTGTTTCGTTCAGTATTTCTTTTTTGACCATTGCCGTCAAATCAGCATTTGCGGAATACGAATAGCAACCGTATTTATATGAAATAAAGTCGTATTCGGGTTTAGCCTGATGTTTTGTAAAAAGGTAAAGCAGTTTTTGTAGGCTGATTTTGTCAATCGTTCCTTCAAAAATTTGTAACAAGGCTAATATAACTTTTCGTCTATAAAACATTCGGCAAAGGTAACAAATTTGACTTGATTAGCTAAGTCACTTAGTTAAAATTCAGCATATGTCCATGTTTTTGTTTATCTAATTGGTCTTGCTTGGGTATTGCCCATAACTTGCTTATAGGCGCAATTTTCTAATCCCTACACGCACCCTGCTGCTATCTAGGTCTCGTTTTTGTTCTCTTCTGCATACCGAAAAAACTCCATCGGTAAAACACTCACTTAGATTCACCTATGTCCGAAACACGCCCTGTTTGCTCCCTCGCAGCTCAGCAGTTCCCGAGCAAAGCCATCCAATCCGAACTAAAAGTACTCGAACGGCTCGATATTAGAAAAACACTACGCATAGCTTGCCAACACCGGACATAGGCTCCGACTACACCCTTGCTTTGCCGCAGCCTCTGGCCTACGATATACCAACCGCTTCCGAAAATGTTGGTCAGCTGGACCTGCCCGTAAGAATCCAGCGTAGGCTGGAGCCCAGGCCGAGAGAAGGTCTGTTGAATTTTGCCTCTCGCAGCCCACCAAGCCTGAATCTGAACCCGCATTAGGCACTAGGCTTTACAATCGACTGTATCCTACGCTTCTTGAAGTACTCCACTATTTCATCTCTCGTCATCTTGGACAACTTATCGCTCAACCTCTCTTTTTGTTGACGCATATACTGAACAGCGTCAAATGTCTTTTCAGGCGTCTTCATATTTTTCAAATTCTCGTGGTGAACGTATTTCCAATTGCCTGTAACCCCTTTTGATGTTGATCGAATTGTAACCCCTTATTTGTTCAATATTTACAATATGTTTGAAATTACAACTCACCAAAAAATCTGCACGATTTATCGTCGCCAAGGCTATGTGCACACAATCTGCAAAACTCGTCGGCCCCGCAACTTTTTCAGTAATATACTCATTGGCCAAGTCGACCGCTTCTTCAGTTGTCTCTATGAATTCTGTACGATCGGCACTTAGACTTTTGACAAGTTCCTTTACTTTTTAAGGTGCGTTTTCAAGTTCATCCTGAGTAACTGCTGAGAACAGAATAATAAATTCACCTTCTTCAATTCTATCAAAGAATGGTGTCGTGCGTTCTTTGAACTCCTCGTCAAAATAGCCACCAAAAACTGACCTGTATTTGTATATCCTCTGTTTCACTTATGACGACTTACCTAAAAATTGAAATTAACTTCATCCATTTCTATTTGAAGCGGTCTCTGTTGGCATCCGGATAACTCATCCCACCAATCCTTTTTGGCTTTCGATTTTTTCAATCCATCAAGAAACTCAATCATATTTTCATCCGAAAGTCTGTTAATCCAATCTATCAAATCTAATTTCTTTTTATTGAGTTCGCCCGTGGTCATGTCTCGCTACTTTGAAACAAAAATAATCTCTTCAACATCCATTTCAAAGACTTATTTATCAGTGTTTTATCCCTTTGTGCTAACGGTGGAAGTTGGAGCGGCCCGCAAAAGTCCGGCTTCTGCTGGAGTCTAAGCCGAAAGGAGACAACCTCATCTACAGCACGTTCACACAGCACTCCCTCCATACCCCCTTCAATCCCCATCTCCCTCAAAATCCGTCTTCAACACCCGGGCGTCTTTGCCCCGCTCCCGCCAATAGCGCGCAAAGATTTCAGAATAACCATGGGTCGCATCAACCCGCTCGGCCCCGCTCCAAAGCACCGCTTGGTTCAGCCCCGCCCAATCCGCGTGGTCGCTCAACACAAACCCCCGATCGAACCCACTCCGCTTGCGGTAGCCCCGAATCCCCATCCACCCCGAAGCCATCGCCGTAGACACCCCCCCCGTACCCAAGCGCAACCCCTTGATCGCCGACGGCGCGCATAAAATCAACGTAGGAACATCCCAAAGCCCCTCTTTACGGATCAACTCGTAGGCCGGCAGCTCCAAGCCCGCACCCGAATAGGCCTTGTTCAACCCATCGATGGCCCAATGCACCCAAAAACGCACCCGACCACGCAAAAGATGCATCACCCGCTGCGCCTTGCCAAGGGAATACACCGACAGCACACTCGCCCGCCCAACCCCGTGGTTCTGCCGCACCCAATCCAACAGCTCCAACGCCACCTGCTGCGGATCCGGCCACTGAAACACCGGCAAGCCAAAAGTGCACTCGGTAATCAATCTATGGCAGGCCACCGGCTCAAACGCCTCCGACAACCCATCATCGAACACCTTGTAATCGCCCGTAAAAACACAAATCTCCCCCCGATATTCCAACCGAACCTGGGCCGAGCCCGGAATATGCCCCGCATGAAAAAACTGCACGTCCACGGGACCGAGCTTGAGCGATGCACCAAAACCCAACGTCTGGGTTTGCGCCTTGGGAATCCGCGCTTTGAGCACCGCCTCAGTCAAGGGAGTGCACAGATAGTGCCCATTGCCCGGACGGGCGTGATCGGCGTGCGCATGCGTAATCACCGCCCGATCGACAGGCCTCCACGGATCCAGCCACACCCCCGCAGGTTCGCAAAAAAGCCCCCTTTCGTCCAGCCGCAACCAGTCCATAGGCATCTGTTCCGTTCGCGCTAAATTCGCCCAAAACCCCGCGCATGTCGGACCCCATTCACAGTTCCAAAGCACCCCAGGCCGTCGGAGCCTATCCCCATGCCCGCCGCGTAGGGAATCTGTTGTTCCTCTCCGGCGTAGGCCCCCGCATCGCGGGAAGCGGACCCGGAGACAGCCGGGTTCCGGGGCTCGAAACCAATGCTTCGGGGCACTTTGTCCAATTCGATTTCGAAGCCCAGGTGCACTCCGTTTTTGCCAACGTCCGCGCCATTTTAGAAGAAGCTGGAGCCCGATGGGAAGACCTCGTCGACATCACCGTATTTCTGGTCGATATGAAGCGCGACTTTCCCACCTTTAACAGAATCTACGCGGAATACTTCACCACGGCCCAACCCTGCCGCACCACCCTCGAAATCAACGCCCTCCCAACCCCCATTGCCATCGAACTCAAGTGCATTGCCGCCTTGGGTACCCCAGTCTAATTCCAACCCAAAACCCCCATCGCGATGAATCCCGAAATGCTCGAACAACTCAGC
Organism: bacterium; assembly: GCA_016125155.1. Lineage (GTDB taxonomy): Bacteria > Bacteroidota > Bacteroidia > Flavobacteriales > Schleiferiaceae > WGMI01. The sequence goes on along the minus strand of WGMI01000037.1, from coordinate 91,435 downwards.
CAACAAGCCTGGACCGGGCTCATCACCCAAGGACCCAAGGTATTGCTGGCCATTGTCGTGCTGTTTATCGGCTCGCGGCTCATCCGCGGTCTAGTCAAATTGCTCAACAAGGTCTTCGAACGACGCGAGGTGGACGAGACCCTGCGCCCCTTTGTCAGCACCCTGATTCAATGGGGGTTGATGACCATGCTGGTCATTTCGGTCGCCTCGATGATCGGCATCGAAACTACCAGTTTTGTCGCGGTGTTGGGCGCCGCCGGTTTGGCCGTGGGTCTGGCACTGCAAGGCACGCTTCAAAATTTTGCCGCAGGGGTCATGCTCTTGTTGTTCAAGCCCATCAAAGCGGGCGATCTGGTCGAAGTGGCGGGCTATACCGGGATTGTGCAGCACATCGAAATCTTCGTTACCAAACTGCTCACGCTTCAAAACCGCCTCATTATCATCCCCAACGGTCAGGTAAGCTCGGGCAGCATCCTCAATTATTCCTCCATGGACACCGTCCGGGTAGACTTTACCATTTCCGTGGCCTACAAGAGCGACATCCTCAAAGTGAAAGACTTGCTCCTGAGCATCGGCAGCCAAGACCCCCGGGTGTTGCAAGACCCCGAGCCCTTTGTGGGCCTCAACAAAATGTCGGAGAGCTCCTTGGACTTTGTGGTTCGGCTTTGGGTCAATTCCGGAGACTATTGGGGCGTTCACTTCGATTTGAACGAGCGGTTTAAGATGGAACTCGACAAAGCGGGAATCGAAATTCCCTTCCCCCACCGAGTGGTTCATATGGTCCAATCCTGATGCCGACCTCCGCATAGGCTGCTCTACTTTTGCCCGCGCCTTAATCTGCCCGTGCGCCCCCATTAGTTCCGATGAAGAAACCCTTTGCCGAATACTCCGAGCTCGACTTGGTGCGCATCCACCGCGAAATGCTCGAGCAGTGGAATGTTGAATCGTGCTTTGCCCGATCGCTGGAATTGCGCAAAGACGCACCCTCGTTTGTCTTCTACGAAGGTCCCCCCTCGGCCAACGGCATGCCAGGCATTCACCACGTGCTCTCGCGCAGCATCAAAGACCTGTTTTGCCGCTATCAAACCCAGAAAGGCCGTCGGGTGGCGCGCAAGGCCGGCTGGGACACACATGGATTGCCGGTCGAACTCGGGGTTGAAAAAGAACTCGGAATTACCAAAGAAGACATCGGCAAAACCCTCGGCATCGCCGAATACAATGCCGCTTGCCGAGAGGCGGTAATGCGGTTTACCGGCCCGTGGAACGACCTGACCCAGCGCATCGGCTATTGGGTCGATCTCGAAGATCCGTACATTACCTACAAGAGCAAGTACATCGAAAGCGTCTGGTGGTTGCTCTCTCAATTCCACGAGCGCGGACTGCTGTACAAAGGCTATACGATACAGCCCTATTCGCCCAAAGCAGGCACAGGGCTTTCGAGCCACGAACTCAACCAGCCCGGCTGCTACCGAGATGTGACCGATACTACGGCCACAGCCCAATTTCGCCTGCTCGAAACCCAGGCCAAAATCCAGCACTTTGGCAGCGATCCGGTCTACGCGCTCGCCTGGACCACCACCCCTTGGACCCTGCCCGCCAATACCGCCTTGGCCGTGGGCCAATCGATCGAGTACAGCCTGATCGAAACCTACAACCCCTATGTAGGCGGTCGGATTCGGGTGGTGTTGGCCACCGCAGCCTTGGGGCGCTATTTCAAGCCCGAGGCGAAAAATCTGAAGGACGTCCATTTTGAACCCGGGGACAAACTCCTGCCTTGGTCTGTTTTGTCGACTTTCCGGGGATCAGACCTCGCGGGATTGGCCTACGAGCCGCTTTTTGACTGGATCCGCCCCCTCCATGAGGCCGACAAGGCCTACCGCATCATTGAAGGCGACTATGTAAGCACCGAAGACGGCACCGGGATGGTCCATATTGCCCCCACGTTTGGAGCCGACGACGCCCGGGTGGCCAAGCAGGCAGGCATCCCCCCCATGCTCGTAGCCGATGCCGAAGGGCAGGCCGTGCCCATTGTCGATCTGCAGGGGCGGTATCAGCCGACCCTCGGTCGCTGGGCCGGGCGCTATGTCAAGAACGAATACTACGAAGAGAGCACGGCCCCCGAACGCTCGCTCGACGTCGACATCTCGATCGATCTCAAAGAGCGCGGTTTGGCCTTTAAAGTCGAAAAATACGTCCACAGCTATCCGCATTGCTGGAGAACCGACAAACCCGTGCTCTACTATCCGCTCGATTCGTGGTTTATCCAGGCCTCGGAAAAAAAGAGCGATTTGCTCGACTACAACACCCAGATTCTGTGGAAGCCCAAGTCGACAGGCGAAGGGCGGTTTGCCAACTGGTTGAGCAACCTGAACGATTGGAATTTGAGCCGTTCGCGGTTTTGGGGCATTCCGCTCCCGATTTGGTCGACCGAAGACGGAAGCGAAACCCGGGTGTTTGGCTCGGTCGAAGAACTGCAACAATCTTGTTCTGAAGCGGTCGCCGCGGGCTTGATGCCGACGAATCCGCTCGGGAATTTCCGGGCGGGCGATATGAGCGAGGCCAACTACGACGCCATCGACTTGCACCGACCGTTTGTAGACGAAATCGTATTGAAATCGCCTTTGGGCAAGCCGATGCGCCGGGAAACCGACCTGATCGATGTGTGGTTTGATTCGGGGAGCATGCCCTATGCGCAATGGCACTATCCTTTTGAAAATCAAGACATCTTTAAAGAGAACTTCCCCGCCGACTTGATCGCGGAAGGCGTGGATCAAACCCGGGGTTGGTTTTATACGCTCCACGCGATTGCGGGGATGCTCTTCGAGAGCCCTGCGTACAAAACCGTGGTTTCGAACGGATTGGTGCTCGACAAAAACGGGCAAAAAATGTCCAAGCGGCTCGGGAATGCCGTCGACCCCTTTGCGACCCTCGACCGCTATGGGGCCGATGCCCTGCGCTGGTATATGCTGACCAACGCCCAGCCTTGGGAAAACCTCCGATTTGACGAAGACGGCATGGCCGAAGTGCAGCGCAAGTTTTTCGGCACCCTGCACCATACATATGCCTTTTTTGCGCTCTATGCGAACATCGATGGATACGAGCCCGGTCAACCGTTGCCCGAACAGGCCTTGACCGAACTCGACCGATGGATATTGAGCGAATTGAATCAGTTGCTGCTCGATGTGGACACCGCCTTATCGGAATACGAGCCCACCCGGGCGGGGCGCGCCATCCAGGAATTTGCCATCGACAAACTGAGCAATTGGTATGTCCGCCTCAGCCGCCGCCGGTTCTGGAAGGACGGCACCGGAGCCGACAAATTGGCGGCCTTTGGCTGTTTGCATCGCTGTTTGGAGACCGTTGCGCGCTTATCGGCCCCTTTTGCCCCTTTTTATGCCGACCGCTTGTATCGGGATTTGGTCCGAAGCGAAGATTCCGTGCATTGGAGCGACTTTCCGACGGTGGAGGCCCACCGCATCGATGCTGATCTCATGTGGAGGATGCGCCGTGCCCAACAGGTGGTTTCGATTGCCTTGGGCATCCGAAAAAAAGAAAAAATCCGGGTGCGGCAGCCCCTGCCCCGGCTCGCTATGCCTGTGCTCAATCCGAACGAGCGGAGTGAAATGGAGCGGGTGGCGGAATTGATCCGGAGCGAAATCAACGTCAAAACCGTCGAATTTCTCGACGAGCAGAGCGGTTTGATCGTCAAAAAGGCCAAGCCCAATTTCAAGCGGTTGGGTCCGCGCATTGGCCCGAGAATGAAGGCTTTGAGTGACGCCATAGCCGCGCTCGATGCCGCGCAAATTGCCGCTTTTGAACGGGCTAATGGGCTGGTCCTCCCGCTCGAAGGGGGGGATTTTGCCCTGGAATCTGAAGACCTCGAGCTCTTTGCCCAAGACGTTCCGGGTTGGCAGGTGGGCAGCGAAAATGGATTGACCGTGGCCCTCGATTTGCGCCTGAGCCCCGAACTGATCGCGGAAGGCCTGAGCCGTGAGCTGATCAACCGGGTGCAAAACCTGCGCAAAGACCGGGGATTGGAAATCACCGACCGAATCGCGCTCAGCGTACAGGCCGCTCCAGAGGCCCAGGCCGCTTTTGCCCAATTTGAATCCCTGATACGTGCAGAAGTGCTGGCTGTTGAGATTCGGATGGACGGTCCTGTTATCGAACCGGTTGCCGAAGTGGATGTCGAGGGATGGACGGTGCGCCTTGGTTTGGAAAAGCGCGCCTAGGCCTATAAAGGGGGGAAATAGAGTATTTTTGCAGGCTTTCAGAAACACCACGGCTATGGCGGAACCGAAGTTGAGATACAGCGACGAGGAACTCGAAGAATTCCGGGCGCTCATTTTGGACAAAATCGAAAAGGCCGAAGCCGATTTGCTGGTGTTGAAGGAAAACTTTGCCAACGACCGCAACAACGGAACCGACGACACCTCGCCCACCTTCAAAGCGTTTGAGGAAGGATCGGACACCATGAGCAAGGAAGCCAATTCTCAGTTGGCTGCGCGTCAAGAGAAGTTTATTCGCGATTTGCGGAGCGCTATGGTGCGCATCGAAAACAAGACCTACGGCATCTGCCGGATTACGGGCAACTTGATTCCCAAGGACCGCCTGCGTCTGGTCCCCCACGCCACCCTGAGCATCGAGGCAAAGAACAAACAGTGAAGCTGCGCTTTGCCCTTGCCTTGAGCTTGGCTGTATTGGTCCTCGATCAATGGGCCAAGGTGTGGATCAAAACCCATCTGATGTTGGGGGAGGAGATTCGCATCACCGATTGGTTCATCCTGCACTTTACCGAAAACCCGGGCATGGCCTTCGGCTTTGAACTGGGAGGAAATTGGGGCAAACTGGCCTTGAGCCTGTTTCGCATTGCCGCCGTGGGTTTTATTGTCCATTGGCTAATCAAAGTGAGTCAGAGGGAGTCTTCTAAGGGAGCGGTAATCAGTTTGGCGCTGATCCTGGCAGGTGCCGCGGGCAATTTGATCGACAGCGCAGTGTACGGGCTGTTTTTTGACCACAGCTATGGTCAAGTGGCGACCTGGTTTCCCGAAGGAGGAGGATATGCCGGATTTCTCAAGGGCAAGGTGGTCGATATGCTCTATTTCCCGCTCATCGACACCCAACTACCCGAGTGGTTGCCCCTATGGGGAGGACGTCCCTTCCGGTTTTTTGAGCCCATTTTTAACGTAGCCGACACCAGCATCTCGGTCGGTATCGGGTTGATGATTCTCCATCAAAAGGAGTTGTTTCCGAAGGAAGAGGAGGCCGAAACAGCCGAAGCCCCTTCCGAGGCCGAGCAGATCGAGAGGCAAGATCCTCCCGCCAGCGCCGTTTAGGAACGCTCGCGCCGTTTGAACACCGGGACCGAAGAACACGGTTCTCCGAAGGCCAGATTTTGAACTACGGGCAGCAGCTTGTCGGTCAGGGCCACATAGGCTGCCGCCGGAATGGAATCCGAACAACCTTTCACCATCAACCGGGCCCCGTGGTAGGGCGTGGTGTCGAGGTTCTGAACAGACTCGAGCACCCACCGCTGGCGCACTTCCGGAGCGGTGCCCATCATAGCGCGACACCCGAGCGCATGCAACCGCTCGGTCAACAGCATCCAGCTCCACAGCGGCACAATGGCCTCTTCCGAACAAAACAAGGCCGCCAGCCGAACCCCTTGACCCGAGGGGAACTCGGGAACCCATTGCGCCAATTGTGCCCGAAAGGGTTTTTCGCGCAACAGAACGCGGTCTTCCATAAAATCGGCCAAATCGACTTCAAGGATGGTGGGCCGTTCGATCAGGCGCTCCAGATCGAGCGTCATCAAACCGCTCTCGTCTACGCGGTTGCGAATGCCTTCAGTCTCCATCACAACAATCCGAGTTCGAGTTGGGCCTCTTCGCTCATCATATCCTTGGTCCAGGGCGGATCGAAGGTGATTTCCACCTCCACGTCTTTGACGGCGTCGAGGCTGCGCACCTTGCCTTCTACCTCGCGCGGAAGGGTTTCGGCCACCGGGCAATTGGGGGAGGTCAAGGTCATCAGAACGTGCACATCGGCTTCGTCGCTCACCTTGATGTCGTACACCAAACCGAGTTCGTAGATGTTGACCGGAATTTCTGGGTCGTAGATGCCGCGGAGCACCTCCACGACCTCTTCTCCCAGTTGTTGCATTCGCGTTTCGTCCATGGCGGTTTAGCTCGATTTTTTGGCGGTATGGGCCAGGGCGTCGTACTTCATTTGCTTGACCATGCTCAACAACCCATTGGCGCGGGTGGGCGAAAGGTGTTCTCTGAGTCCTATGGCATCGATAAACGTCAAATCGGCTGCGTAGACCTCTTCGGGGGGGTGGTTGTCCAAGACCCGAATCAGGAGCCCGATGATGCCTTTGGTGATGATGGCGTCGCTGTCGGCGGTATAGCGCATGTTCTCGCCTTCCAAAGCCGAAGCCATCCAAACCCGGCTTTGACACCCGCGAATCAGGTGGTCGTCGTCTTTGAGGGCCGGATCAATGAGCGGGAGCGAACGCCCGAGGTCGATCAGGTATTCGTATTTGGCGGTCCAGTCGTCGAACATCGAAAATTCCTCCTCGATTTCGGCCTGAATGGCAGCAATGCTTCGGTCGTTCATGGAGTTGGGGATCGGTTCGCTTAAGCTTGGGTGGGTTCGTACAACATCGAGGTGGCCTTGCGCACGGCCTGAACGAACGCTTCGACTTCGACAGGGGTGTTGTAGAGCGCGAAAGAGGCCCGGGCGGTTCCGGGTATACCCAGTCGCTCCATCAGTGGTTGCGTGCAGTGGTGGCCTGTGCGCACCGCAATGCCCATGTGATCGAGTAGCACACCGATGTCGTACGGATGCGCCCCTTCGATGAGAAACGAAAGCACGGAGGCTTTGCGCTGTGCCGTCCCAACGAGGCGGAGTTCAGACATGCCCGCCAATTCCGCCGAAGCCTGGGTCAACAGCGCGGTTTCGTGCTCCTGTATGCGCTTCAGACCCACATCGCGGACAAACCGAAGTGCTTCCGCCAAACCAATGGCTCCGGCCATGTTCGGCGTTCCCGCCTCAAATTTGAATGGGGGATCGGCGTAGGTGGTTTCTTCAAAGCGCACGGTTTTGATCATATCGCCTCCCCCCTGGTAGGGCGGTAGCGCATCCAGGAGCGCGCGTTTTCCGTACAAAACCCCGATGCCCGTAGGGCCGTAGATCTTGTGCCCGCTAAGGGTATAAAAATCGACATCGAGGGCCTGAACATCGATGGACAGATGGGGACCACTCTGGGCGCCGTCGACCAGAACCGCAGTGTGCTGCGCATGGCAATCGCGCACGATTTGTTCGATCGGGTTGATGGTGCCGAGCGCATTGCTAATGTGGTTTACGGCCACCAAGCGGGTTCGGGGACTGAGCAGAGCCACATCCCACAACAGCTCGCCCGAGTCGTTGATCGGAATGACCCTGAGCACGGCTCCGCTGCGCCTGCAGGCCATTTGCCACGGCACAATGTTGCTGTGGTGTTCAAGGGTAGAAACAAGCACTTCGTCGCCTGCGCGGAGCAATTCCGCATAACCCGAGGCCACCGTATTGATGGCATCGGTGCAGCCCTTGGTAAATATTATCTCTGAAGCATCGGAGGCATTCAAATGCAATCGAACCTCTTCTCGGGCTTGCTCAAACGCTTCTGTGGCCTTTTGGCTCAGTTGGTGCACCCCGCGATGGACGTTGCTGTGGGTGGTGCGGTAGTACGCATTCATCGATTCAAGCACCCGGTCCGGTTTGTGCGTACTCGCCGCATTGTCGAGGTAAACCAAAGTCTTGCCATGCACCGTCGATTCGAGAATCGGGAACTGGGCGCGGAGTTCAAGGAGTTCGGAAGCAGAAAACATGGCAGTTGGGTAGGGTGAAAGCAACACTGTCTTTAACCCGAAAGACAGGGCGCTTGTTTGGAACGATTCCGAACAACAAAGTTAGGCGAGGATTGAATCCAGAGCCGGAGTCGGCTCAAGAACCCAATCCGACGTCGAGGCTCATCATCACCAAAAACCCCCCGATAAATCCGAGGGTGGCCGTATCGGTATACCGGTCGCGCTGGGTTTCGGGCACTACCTCTTCGATGACCACATAAATCATGGCCCCGGCGGCAAACGCCAGTGCATAGGGCAAAATGGGCTGCATGTACAAAACGGCCAAGGCGCCTACTACGCCCGCAATGGGTTCGACGATGGCCGAAAGCTGACCGAACCAAAAACTCCGCAAGGGACTCACCCCGCTCCGCCTCAGGGGCATGGAAACCGCAATACCCTCGGGAAAGTTCTGAAGCCCAATGCCGATGGCCAGCGCCAAAGCCGCCCCGAGATCGGCCCCGGGGATTCCCGCCGCTACTGCCCCAAACGCCACGCCCACCGCCAGCCCTTCGGGAATATTGTGCAGGGTAATGGCGAGAACGAGCAGGGTTGTTCGGTGCCAATCGGTCTTGGGGCCTTCGGTTTCCTCGGTTTGAAAATTGAGGTGGAGGTGGGGCACCCATTTGTCGAGGGCATACAAAAACAAGGCGCCGAGCAAAAAGCCGACCGCCGGGGGAAACCACGGCCACACCCCTTGGGCCCGGCTCATTTCGATCGAAGGCGCCAACAAGCTCCAATACGAAGCTGCGATCATCACCCCACCCGTAAAGCCGAGCATGCCATCCAGCCATTTTCGGGACATGTCCTTGAAAAAAAACACCAACGAAGCCCCTGCCGCGGTCACCAGCCAGGTAAAGCTGGTCGCCATAAAAGCCTGAAGCACCGGCGCACGGTCCGTAAACCAGGGTCCGAGAATGGCTTCAGCGTTCATGGTCCGAATCGTTGATTCCGCGTTCTTTCCAATCGAGTTGACTCTTCTGAAGCAAGTCACCCATGCGCGAAAGCACGCTCAAGCGCCCTCCGTAGGCTTCGTCGAGGTGATCGGGGGTCAGAACCTGCTCGGTGGGTCCGCTGGCAATCAGCCGGGTGCGCAGCAGCACCAATTCGTCGAAAAAGCGCTGGGCGGTTTGCAAATCGTGGTGAACGATCACTACCGAACGGCCCTTGTCGCGCAGCCGGGCGAGCAGCCGCAATATGGCATCTTCGGTCGCGGCATCCACTCCGGCAAAGGGCTCGTCCATCAAAAACAACTCGGGTTGCCGGGCAATGGCCCGGGCCAAAAACACCCTTTGTTGCTGTCCTCCAGACAGTTCGCCGATTTGGCGCTTGGCAAACTCCGTCAACCCGACTTCGTCCATGGCCTCGTCTGCCAAACGGCGGTCTTCTTTGCTCAGCCGACCGAGCAGATTGGATCGCCTGTAGCGCCCCATCAAAACGACGTCTTGCACCCGGGCGGGAAAATCCCAATCGACGCTTTCGCGCTGAGGAACATAGCTCAGCCGCTCCAGCACCTGCTTGGGCTCTTTTCCGAACAAACGCACCGAGCCCGAGTCGGGTTTCAGCAACCCCATGAGGGTTTTGAGAAACGTCGTCTTGCCCGATCCATTGGGCCCAATAATGCCAATCATCCGGCCCGCACTCAGGCTGCAATCGATGTTCCACAGCACCGGCTTGTAGTGATAGCGCACGGTGAGGGATTTGGCCTCGATCAAAGGGGTGTTCATCCGGCCGCTAAGGTAGTTCGGTGCGAGGGTGTTGTTGTTTCTGGTCGGCGGACAAGGTCCAGCGCAGTCCGAGGTAGAATTCGCGACCATGCCCGGCTGCATAGGCATAAGACGTATCAAAGTAAGGACTAAATCCACTGGGATGATTGGGATCGTTGTACCCCACCAAAGGCGAGATGGACTGTATTTGGTCAAACAGGTTTTGGATTCCTCCATACAGCATCCAATCCGGACGCAGGTTCCACTGAACCTGCACAGTGTGTCTCGCAAAAACGGGCGAACGCGTGGGGCGAGGATCCGGGAGCGGATTGCCTTGTGCATCGAGGTCGTACACGGTAGGCAACTTCATGGGCCCTGTAATGGAAGCCGTATAGCCCAAACTCCAGCCAGAACGGCGATAGCTGAGGGTGAATATCCCCGACCAATTCGGGGCAAATTCGAGGTCAGACAGGGTGGTTTTTCCGTCTTCGTTCATTTCCGATATCTGGGCAGATTGCAGCATCCCGCCCAGCGTCCAACTGATGGGAAAAGCAAAACTGTGGTTCCAGTTGAGCCCCAGACCTGCGGTGCGCGCAAAGCCCGGGCTGTTGGCGTACACAATGGTGTTGGGATCGGAATAGTCGGGAGCTATTTTGTTGAAAAAGTGGGTGTAAAACACATCGACATCAATCGATCCAAACCCCCTCGAAAGCGTGTACTGTTGGTTGTAGTTGAGGTTACCGCTCAGACTGCGCTCGGGATTAAGTTCTTCCGCAATAACAATTTCGCGCTGGCCTGAAACAAAGGCGTGGTCTTCGGTAAAGAGGTTGACAATGCGGAAACCGGTGCCCGTATTGAGCCGAAATACCGAATTGGGGGTGGGCGCGTATTTCAGGTTGAGACGGGGCGAGGCAATCCACCCGTGGCGCCTGTAGTAATCGACGCGCATCCCAGTGAGCAATACCCAATTAGAGTCAATGTTCCACTCGTCTTCGGCAAACAGACCGGGAATGCTCTGCAGGTCTGCTTTATCCGCTCCCTCAGAAGTCTCGGTAGCCGACGTATTGTCGTTGTAGCCCTGAAGGCGATAACCCAATCCCGTCAAAATGCGGTGCGCTCCATAAACCCGGTTGCGGGTCAGATTGACAAAAGCAATATTCTGGTAGGCACGATAGAAATCGGCCCCATAATAGCTGTCTTGATCGTGTCGACTGAGGCTGAGGTCGAGCTTGACGTCTTGGGCGGACCACAACCAAAGACTCGAAAACAACTCCCAGCGGCGCGTTACAATGCTCTCGCCGTAAATCGAATCGTTGCCCCTCAGATCGAGATAGGCACGATGGTCCAAAAAGTCCGAAACCCCGTTGCGGCGGTCTTCATAAGAATACCGAACCGCTACCGAACTGTTTCGCTTGCCCGCACCCGCAATGTTGGCTTTGGCAAAGATGCTATGCCGGTCGAGGTGGGGGGCATCGCTGAATCCATCGCCGTCCTGATCCACGAAATGATTGGCATAAGTACCGTTGTAAGAAAACAAAACAGGCACTTTCCCCCATTGGGGCGCCCAGGTTAACCCCCCGAAAAGCTCGGCGTGGGAGGTCGCCATAAAATCAGCGCTCAACAAGGGCTGACGTTCGGGGCTCAGCGTGACGATGTTCACGACACCGGCCAGCGCTTCCGAACCGTACAAAGTTGAATTGGGCCCTTTGATCACCTCGATGCGGTCGATGGCCGAGGCGGGTATTCCATTGAGTCCATAGACGGCGGCCAAATTCCCGTACACCGGCATGCCGTCGATGAGTACAGCGGTATAAGGCCCTGGCAATCCATTGATGCTGATGGAATTGGTTCCGCAGACACCACAAGCCACCACTTCCCGAACCCCATTGACCAACGGGATGGCATCGATAAGGCTCGACGACACCCTGGGCAGGAGTACGTCAATGCGTTGCGCGCTCAGCACTTCTGCCTTGACCGGGGCATCGCGCACCCGGACTTCGTTGAGGGTGCCTGTTACAGTAATGGCGTTCAAATCTCCGGAGGCCTGCAGCACCAGGGTCAAAGGGCGCTCCAAGGGAAAAGAAACTGTCAGGGTTTGGGCGTGGTACCCTACACTCGCCACATGCAACCGATGCCGTCCTTCGGGCAAACTTCCGATTACAAGGGTTCCGGTACTGTCGGTAAAACCCCCTACGCTTTGCCCCTCGATCCATACTGCGGCCCCTTCCAACACTCCGTCCGCCTCGCCTGGGACAGAACCCATCGAACGAACGCTCACCACGTTTTGGGCAAGCGCTGTCGAGGGATACAAAAGGGACAGCAGACACCCCAACACAGGGAATCGGAAAAAAACAGACATTTGGAGCGATTTGACCAGGCAAAGATAAAATGTTTGATTAATCTAACAAACGCATAAAGCATCGATGAACACCCTGCCAGAAATGAGCTCGACCGAGGAGAACTACCTCAAGGCCCTATTTCATTTGACGGTTGATCAAGGCGAAACGGAAACGGGGACCAATCGACTGGCTGCGCATTTGGGGGTGAGTCCGGCTTCAGCCAACGCCATGCTCAAAAAGCTCAAGGAGAAAAACTTAGTGGATTACGAGCGCTATGGCAAACTCCAACTGAGTGAAACCGGAAGGGGTTCCGCCTTGATTTTGCTGAGAAAACACCGTTTGTGGGAAACATTTCTCTATCGTCATCTCGGTTTTGGCTGGGACGAAATTCACGAGGTGGCAGAACAACTAGAGCACATCCGATCGCCCAAGCTGATTGAACAGCTCGACTGGTTTATGGGGCGTCCGAGGACCGATCCGCACGGGGATGCCATTCCCGACGCCGAAGGCGAATACCATCCTGCTCCGAAAAGGACTTTGGACGACCTCGACATGGGCAAAAAATGCCGTATTGCTTCGGTGCGCGACAGTTCCGTCGCCTTTCTACAGTACCTCACAGAATTGGGTCTGGGGCTGCGCTCGGAAATAGAAGTCCTCGAACGCCGCAGCTTCGATCGCTCCTTGGTATTGGGTATAGACGACCGACGGGTGCCGGTCTCGGAGCGCTTTGCCCAAAATGTCTTTATCGTCGAATCCGGGCTCGATTGAGTTGTTCGCACAGAGCACGGGCTTCCGCTTCGGTTTTGCACCACTGGGTCAACGGCCATCGAATCCACAAGTATCGCTGGTAGATGATGTAGGGAAAATAACCATACAATTGGGAATCGACCCGATTGACGCCGTATTCATATCGCCCCCAAACCAAGTTCATTTTTATTCTTTTCATTGTATTCATGAACGTTGTTCACCTGAGTTCTTCCGCCTTTGCTTTGAGCGAGAATTCTTTCAAATTGAGATAAAACGAAACGATATCCCACAAATTCTATTTGTATTTTACCAAAAGAACTATATTCGCTTTATGAATGCACCCGTAACCTCTGCACCCAAAGAAGAGCGTCTCTATTCTACGCAGCACCGAATCCGCATGTTGCGCGAAAACCTGGGCTACAGTCAGGAATATGTGGCAGGCCAGTTGAACATCAGCCAGCAAGCCTACAGCAACCTCGAAAAGAACCCCGATTCGATTTCGCTCAAACGGCTGAAAGAACTGGGCAAGGTGCTCAACAGCCCCATTGCCGCGGTGTTGGGCGAAGAGGATTCGTATGTCCAACAGAATTTTCATCAACAGGGGGGGCAGGCGAGTACGGTGATGTACGTGCACGGTTTGGGCGAGATCGAGCGCAAGGCGTTCGAGGAGCACATCCGGAGTTTGAAATCGGAAATCGAAGTGCTCCGGGAGCTGCTCCTTCGGAAACACGGATGAAGCACTGAGGGGGTTGGGGGACAGCAAGTCCGTGAGCTGTGCACTCCCTTGGGCCAATCCTAGTTGGCTCAGGGGCACGCTTTTATCGAGCGACGACTATTTCGGAGGAAAACCGCTCGATCCGGTGGCGCACTACGTCCAAAACTTTTTCGAAAAGTCGTCTCGTTCTCTGTCGAACACCCGGACAACTGTCGTCCCCCGATACGGCGGAGCGAGTGGATAACAACCGGACCTGAATAGGGGTTGGGAAGGTGGCTTGAACCGCAGGAAGTGGACAGGACGCAGGCCGGGTTTGCTGCCTTGCAGAGTGGGCTCGCCGGGATTTTGGCCATGGGCTGCAGAGTCTCCCTCCGATTCGTCGCCCCCTTTTGCACCAAAAATCCGATATTTAGCGAGCAGCCCCCACTCTAGTGCAGATTTGATGGTTATTCGTTATCGCAACCGGGTTCTTTTGTTGTCCTGCCTTCTTGCCCTTGGACTTCAGGCGCAAAATTTCGATTTCGCCTTGGGATTTGGAGGAACCAACGACGACTTCGGGCAAAGCATCAGCCTGAATGAATTCAATCAGGTGTATGTATCGGGGGCTTTTCAAGGCAATGTTGACTTCGACCCAGGGCCGGGCTTGAGCATACAGAGCGCTCAATCCAACAGCCGGGATGTGTACCTGTCTCGATTCGACCCGGACGGCACGCATCGCTGGACCCGGCGCATTGGCGGCTCGAATCTGGACCGCGCATACAAAGTGGTAGCTCAAGGCGATGGGGTCTATGTGACTGGAGTGTTCAGCGGAACCGTCGACTTTGACCCTTTGAGCACGACTTTTCAGTTGAGCAGTTCGGGGCAAACCGATGTGTTCGTAGCGAAATACGACACCACAGGTGCCTTGGTCTGGGCCCGTAAAATTGGAGGCATCGGTATTGAATACGCCTACAACATGGCCGTGGATACCCTAGATCAGGTCTATGTGGCCGGGAGCTTTCAAGGGACCGTTGACTTCAATCCGGGAAGCGGGACCTTGAACCGAACGGCTTCGGGTACTTCAGATGCGTTTGTCCTGAAGCTTTCGTCTTCTGGGACTCTGGCTTTTGCGTCTACCTGGGGTGGAAGTGGAGCCTCTACTATCGCGCTAACGGTAGGGGTAGATGCCCAACAAAATCCGCTCGTGGTGGGCTATTTTGCCGGGACCGTAGACTTCAATCCGGGAAGTGGCACCCAATGGCTTTCTTCAGCGGGCCAAACCGATGCCTTTTGTGTAAAACTGAGCGCCTCGGGCAGCCATTTATGGTCGATCAAAGTGGGGGGGGTCAGGCTATGATTACGCCAATGCCTGGGCACAAGATGCCAGCGGAAACATCTGTATAACCGGCGGTTTTGAATCGACGGTCGACTTCAATCCGGGGTCGGGAATCCAAAACCTGACATCGGGCGGAATGAGCGACATTTTCGTGCTCTGGTTGAACGCCTCCGGACTGTATCAGTCAGCGCACTGTTTTGGATCGACGGGCAACGACTTCGGGCTCGGTGTGTGTTCGGGTTCCGATGGCTCCCTCTATACCACGGGGTTCTTTGCGGGACGGTCGATTTTGACCCGGGTCCTGGGGTAAGCAACCTCGCTTCAGCGGGTCTTCAAGACGCATTTCTATTCAAGATGAACAGCCTCCAGAGCGTGGAATGGTCCGTACGCTGGGGAGGGTACGACGATGATTTCGGCAATGCCCTGGGGCTGGACGTTCAGAACAATCTGTGGTGCATCAGAGGATTCCGGGGGGTGGCTTATATGAACCCCGCAACCTCAACGGCTGACTCGTTGGTTGCCCTGGGAATGGAAGACGTGTTTATCAGCAAATTCAATCAGTGTCCCTTGCCCACCGTGATGCAAGTTGCTGGTTGCGATAGCTACTACTGGCCGGTCAATCAACAAAACTATGCCGCTTCGGGCACGTACTACGACACGCTGACCTCCGCCTCTTCGTGCGATAGTGTGCTTCAACTCAATTTAACCTTGTCATCGACAGACTCTGTGTCCTCGGCCTATACCGCCTGCGGCAGCTATTTCTGGAACGGCACGCTCTACACCGCCTCGGGGACCTATACCGACACCCTCGTCCATAGCTCGGGTTGCGACAGCATTGTGACGCTCCATCTGACCGTGTTGTCCATCGGATCGGGTACCCTGACCGACACCGCCTGTGGCAGCTATTTCTGGAACGGCACGCTCTACACCGCCTCGGGGACCTATACCGACACCCACGTCCAGAGCTCGGGTTGCGACAGTTTGGTTACCCTCAATCTGTACATCGACTCGGTCAGCGATCGCACAGTTTCCCTGCAAATGGGCGTATTGGTGGCGCACAATACTCAGGCTGAATATCAATGGCTGGATTGTAGCAATCAATTTGTCCCGATTCCCGGTCAAACCATGGCCACCTTTCAGCCTTTGGCCAATGGAATGTATGCGGTACAACTTATAGAAAACGGCTGCATCGACACCTCTGACTGCATCAGCATAACCGGTATAGGTCTTTCAGAAACCCTAAATCGACGGGTCTTAATCGCCCCCAATCCCCATACAGAGACCTTGAATGTGCGGCTCCCCTACATCGTGGGTCTTTGTACCGTTCGGATCTATGACGCCTGGGGAAGAGAACTCTACCAAGTAGAGCACCGGTTCACCGATACCCTTGAACTTGAGTGGCTCGGTCCTCCAGGAATTTATTTTGTAGAAGTTATGGCCGATCAAAACCATTGGGGTCGATTCAAGGTCCTCCGAGAATAACTCAGATGCTTTCCGCAAAAGCCAAAAGATGCCCATCGGGATCGAGCACATAGGCCACCCGATGACCCCAATCTCGGTCTTGAAAATCGCTCAGATTGCGGGCTCCGGCCGAGAGCGCGCGTTGGTAGAGCGCAGCAGCATCGGGGCGCAGCCAATACAACTCTGATTGAGCGCCGGCTTGCCGAGGGGAGGTTGTTTCGATGCCCAACAGACGTTCTATTCCCTGACGACGCATCAGACCCAAGACCATTCCGGGCCCTATGTCAAACGCGACCATAGTGGGCAAGAGCAAACGCGGGGCGCGTTCCACAACAGAACCATAAAATTCGGCCGAATGCAGCGGGTTGTCCACAAACCAAATCCATTCTACCTCAGAATTCATACCGGCGATTGCTGAACAATCCAATGATAGAGCGGCATGCCCAAGGTGATGTTGAACGGAAAGGTCAAACCCAGCGCCATGGGCACGTAGAGTCCGGGATCGGCTTTGGGCGCAGCGATGCGCATGGCGGCAGGAACGGCGATGTAGCTGGCACTGGCCGCCAAAATAGCAAAGATGAAGCGGTCTCCCGGAACGGCCGTGATCCACCCACTCATCCAGGCCACAGCACAGCCGTTGATGGCCGGGATCAGCAGCCCCATGGCCATTGCGAATATTCCGTAACGACGAAACGCCCCAAAGCGACGGGCTGTGACCATGCCCATATCGAGGAGAAAAATGGCCAAAAAACCTTTAAAAATATCGGTGGTAAAGGGCTTGATGCCTTCGGCTTGCTTGGTATCGGCCACATAACCAATCACCAGACTCCCAAGCACCATCAACACGCTCCCGTTGGTCAGGGCGTGGCCTGCAATGCGCTTCAAACTCGGGCGCGGATCCAAATCGGTCTCATACCGCATGAGCAAGACCATACCTATGACGATGGCCGGGGCCTCCATCAAGGCCATTACCGCCACCATATGGCCTCCAAAATGGAGCTGAACGACCTCCAGATACGATGCAGCCGCCACAAACGTGACCGCGCTTACCGAGCCGTAGGCCGCCGCCGTGGCCCCCGCATCGCTGGGGTTCATCCGAGTCTTAAGCACATAAAAAACCCAGATGGGAATCACCGCGGCCAGTGCCAGTCCAAACAGCAACGACCACCCAATGACGGGTTCCCAATCGCTGTGGGCCAATTCCTGTCCGCCCCTAAAACCGATGGAAAACAGCAGATACAGCGAAATAAACCGGGCCGAAGTTTGGGGTATTTCGAGATCGCTTTTGACCCACACAGCCAAAATGCCGAGCGCAAAAAACAGCAGCGTCGGGTTGGTCAGATTCGATAGCAGCAGATGGACGTCCAATCCCTTTTTTGGCCAAATCTAAGCCAAGCGGGCCGAGCAAGCCGTTACAGCTGGCCCCGAAGTGCGGACTGCAGCGCCTGCTCCATCCCTGCCCGGTCCAAATAGCCTCGGTGGTTCCAGATCTCGTCGCCCAGATGGTAAATGCGGAGTTCGGGCAGGGCATCGATGCCCAACTCGGCGCACAAGGCGCGGCTGGCGTCGGCATCGATGCGCACCACACGGTAGGCTCCGTTGGCCTGCTGTTCGAGCTGCTCCAAATCGGGTTTCATCTTCTTGCACGGGGCGCACCATTCGGCGTAGAAATCGACCAACACGGGTATTTCGCTCGAAGTGATCCGGGCGAAAGCCGAGGCGTCGGTTCCTCCATCGGCCCCTGATCCTTCTTCCGGCAAACGCGCTTTGCGCCAGGCCATCATTCCCCCTTTGAGCTCAACCACTTCTTGAAAACCCATCGACCGCAAACGCGCTCCTGCCGCCGCGCTGCGCGGACCGCTGAGGCAGTACACAAACACCTTTTTGCTCCGGTCCAATCTGTCCACCTCAGCCTCAAAATTCGAAGCGTTCCAGTCGACGTTGATGGCTCCAGGAAGGTGCCCCGTGGCAAATTCTTCCGGGGTGCGCACGTCGAGCAGATGGGCATCGACCCGCTCGCTCAGCTGTTGTTGAAACACCTCTACGGGAACTTCGAATTCAGAATTCGGGCTGCAACCGCTCCCTAAGGCAATGATCAACAAGCCAATACTAAAGAAAAGCCGATTCATTGGGAGGACTTCAACTTTTGGTTGAGTGCAGACCATCCTCCGCCGTTGTACACCTCGTCGAAGCCTTTGCTCTTGAAGATAGACCGGGCCGAAGCGCTGCGCATTCCACTGGCACAACACGTAATAATCGGCTTTTTGGGCAGGGTGGCCATTTTGGACCCCAGCTGATCGAGCGGGATGTTGATCGACCCTTTGATGTGGCCCGAGGCGTATTCGGCCTTGGTGCGCACATCGACAACAACGGCCCCGCGACTCACCAATTCGGCATAGTTGACGGCGCTTCCGCCCGAGAACCATTTTTTAAGGTTATTCCACATACGATCAAAGGGTTTGTAGGTAGTGCACATCGAGCCACGAGCCGGCATTGACGCTTTCCAACCCCTGCTGATTGAGGTATTGGGTCGCGGCTCCACTCCGGGCTCCCGAAGCGCAGCACAGCACCAAAGGTGCGTCAAAGCCGCGCAACTCTTCAATGCGCTCTGCCACTTCCTGTAGCGGGATGTTGATGGCCCCTTCGGCGTGTCCGCCCATAAACTCGGCCGGAGTCCGTACGTCGATCAGGGTTCCTTGTTTGTTTTTGATGAGCGTGGCTGCATCCATGGTGAAAAAAAATTTAACGGTTTGAACAGTACAGGGCAGTCAGAGCGACCATCCGAACGCTGAGAACGACTGCCCTTGCAGTTCCCATAGTCGGCTTATGCTCAAAGCGAATTACACCAGCTGGGCCCATTCCTTGACGGCCACGCTGAGGTCTTCTATGGTTTGACCGGGGCGGAGTGCCCTCAAAATGCTCGAACCCGCAGCACTTCGGTATCCAGCGGCACAATGAACCAAAAGGGGCGTGTCCCAAGGCAGCTCTGTGGCCCGTTCCCGCAATTCGTTGAGCGGGATATTGATGGCATGGGCAAAAATCGGTTGGGCCGCTTCAGAAGGATTGCGGACATCGACCACGGTGTATTGACTCGAATCGAATGCGCTGGTGTCGAAGGGCATGGTGGTTACATCTCCCGGTTCCGGCTGGGTCTGTACGACCACATTGGCCACCTGAGCCTCATAGCCGATTCGGGCAATGCGGCGCAACAGGGTCTCGCCCATGGCCTCGCTTTCGACGACCAGTACAAAGGGCTCCTCAGGGCTCACTATGCTGCCCAACCAGGTCTCGAACCGCACATCGTCCATCAGGTGGAGCGCTCCGGGGCGATGACCGGCGGCATAGGCCTCCCGATTTCGGGTGTCGATCCAGAGCGGGGTCTGCACAGCGCTTTGGGCGCGGGGAACGGCCCGGAGCGAAGGCTCCACATCGGGGGCGCCTTTTTTATTGAGCGCTACATCGTGTACAAAATACTTGGGAACAAAAGGCTGGTCGCTGAGCAAGGCTCGGACAAATTCTGCCTCGCTTTGGGGTTGGAGGCTCCAGTTCGAGACGCGCTCCTCGCCCAGGGTGCTGCTCAATGCAGCGCTCAAACCTTTGCCACACAAACTGCCCGCGCCGTGAGCAGGATAGACCAACACTGAGTCGGGCAAGTGGTTGAACGCCTCTCGGAGCGAACGATACATCTGCTTGGCGAGTTCTTCACGCTTGGCGGTGATGGCTCCTGCGGTTTCGCGCAGGTCGGGGCGACCACAATCGCCGATAAACAGCGTATCTCCCGTGAAGACGGCCACCGGATTCCCGTTTTCGTCGTAGGCGGCGATTGAGATGCTATCGGGAGAGTGGCCGGGGGTATTGAGGGCATGCAATTCGGCCCCGCCGAGGCGGACCACATCTCCAGAGTCAAACCCTTGATGCGGATATTCTGCCCCAACCAGCCGACTTACATGGATGATCGAGCCTTCGCTCCGGTGGAGTTCGAGGTGGGAACTCACGAAGTCGGCATGGGGATGGGTTTCTATGACGTGCTCAATCACTGCGCCCTTTTCGCGGGCCAAGGCTCGATAGGGCTCCGGATCGCGGGCGGGATCGATGAGCGCCATCGAATGACCGCTCACGAGGGCGTACGAAAAATGAGAAAGGTTGCGGTCTTCAAATTGAATGATTTCCATGGAAATGTTGTGGTTTAGGTGTCGAACATCGCTTCGGTTAAAACATCGGAACCGAATGCACTGCAAATTTCAGGGAGTTCTTCAACCCTCACCGCCACCCAAGTTACCAAGGCCCTAAGGCCTTTTGGCACTGCTCCAGATTTTAATGGCAATGAGTACCAACAAGACAGCAAAGCTCTTCTTCAGCAGAGTTTGAGGCATATGGGTTGCCATCCGGGCGCCAAAAAAGCCAGCAACGAAAAAGAAAACGGCCATAATCAAGGCCGCTTTCTCTTCGACATAGCCTTCTTTATAATACTACCAAGCGGCCAAGGCACCCGTGGGCAACACCATCATCATCAGGGCGGTTCCCTGCGCTTGAGGCTGGCTATAACCCAGAAAAAAAACCAGAGCCGGAACGATCACAATAGCTCCTCCCAATCCCAGCAAGCCGCCAAGCAAACCCGCGGCAGTGCCGATCAGGGCAGGATACAGCCATTGTTCCATTGGGTTGCGAACCTTATTCGAAGAAGGCTTAGACGCGCTTGCGCCGGGTCGAGATGCCAAAGGGCAAATAGAGCGGGCAAAACGACATAAAACTGGTCGCCACAAAAATGCCGGCGATCAAAAACAGTCCAATCGCCCAACCCACGGGCAGCACCCCTAAAAATTACAACGCGACAATGGCAGCGGCCAATACCATGCGCACGATGCGGTCCGTATTGCCCATGTTCTTTTGACTGATTCCGAGCATGATGTTTCAAATTAGTCCCCAAAGGTCACTCAATTCCCTCGGCTCGGGTGCTACCTGTGTTACACGAGTTCAATCTTTCCGCGGCCCAGTTTCAGCAGGTTCTTGTGCTCCATTTCCTTGAGCAAACGCGACACCACCACCCGGGCGGTTCCCAATTCCTGAGCGATTTGCTCGTGGGTAATCTCGAGGGTCTTGGACTTTACCACTTCCGAACGCCTGCGCAAAAAATCGGAGAGGCGCTCGTCCATCCGCTTAAAGGCCACCGCGTTTACAGCGTCGAGCAGCTCTTCGAACCGCTTTTGATACAGCCGAAAAATGTAGTCCAACCACTCGGGTTGCTCGCGCACCAAGCTCGAAATATGTTCGGAAGGAACAATGAGGACCTCGGCGGCTTCGTCCACCACCGCCCGTATTCGGCTGCGGTCTCTGTGCAGTCCACCCAAAAAGGACATGATGCAACTCTCGCCCGCCTGGATGTAGTAGAGCAGGATTTCCCGCCCCTCATCGTCGGTGCGCATCACCCGAATGCTTCCTGAGATGACCAATGGAAGCGAACGGATGTAGGCATTTTCTTCGAGCAGCACTTCGCCCCGCTCAAATTCGCGCACGCCACCCAATTCCAACAACCGCTTCTTTAGCGCGGCTCCCAATGTTGGGTCCAGTCCACCTGCTTCCAAGCGCGATGCGTTTTACTCTGTCACCACGGCGGCCCGCAGATATTCCCGGTTCATGCGCGCAATGTTCTCGAGCGAGATCCCCTTGGGGCACTCCACCTCGCAGGCTCCAGTATTGGTACAGCTTCCAAACCCTTCGGCGTCCATTTGAGCCACCATGCTGAGCACGCGTTCGTTGGCCTCGACCTTGCCCTGGGGCAAGAGCGCGAGTTGGCTGACCTTGGCCGAAACAAAGAGCATGGCCGAACTGTTCTTGCAGGTCGCTACGCAGGCTCCACACCCAATGCAGGTCGCCGCGTCGAAGGCTTTGTCTGCATCTTCTTTGGGGATGGGTATAGCATTGGCATCCAGGGTATTGCCCGATGTATTCACGCTGATATACCCCCCGGCTGCGATGATGCGGTCAAAGGCGCTTCGGTCCACCATCAAGTCCTTGATGACTGGAAAAGCCTTGGCCCTCCATGGTTCGATATAGATGGTGTCCCCGTCTTTGAACGAACGCATATGCAACTGACAGGTCGTAATGCCCCGCCCCGGTCCGTGCGCTTCTCCATTGATGTAGAGCGAACAACTGCCGCAAATACCCTCCCTGCAATCGTGGTCAAACACTACAGGCTCCTCTCCTTTCACGACAAGTTGCTCGTTGAGCACATCGAGCATTTCGAGAAAACTCATATCAGGTTCGATTCCCGAAACCGGATACGTCTTCATGGCACCTTGGGCTTTGGGACTCGCCTGACGCCAAATTTTCAGTGTGAGATTCATGGTCAAAGTGCTTTAAAAGAGGGGTACGTCATCTTTACCATTGAGACAATTGCCAACCGGAAAGGTTCAACAAACGGTTTACTTATAGCTCCGCGTTTTGACTTCCACAAACTGATAGTTGAGCTCTTCTTTGTGCAACACAGAAGTGCCCGGATCTCCCGTATACTCCCAGGCCGATACAAACGTGAAGTTTTGATCGTCCCGAAGGGCTTCGCCTTCGGGAGTCTGGTACTCTAACCGAAAATGACCTCCACAACTCTCGTTGCGCTCTAGCGCGTCTTTGCACATCAACTCGCCCAATTCAAGGAAATCGGCGACGCGCAAAGCCTTTTCGAGTTCGGGGTTCACCCCGTCCGGACTGCCCGGAACCCGCACTTCGCGGTAGAATTCGTCGCGCAAGGCCCGGATTTGCTCCATGGCTTTTTTCAAACCGGACTCGCTCCGCGCCATGCCGCATTCGTCCCACATAATCTTGCCGAGTTTTTTGTGGAAGCTGTCGACGGTTTTGCTGCCCTTGTTGCCCACAAAGTGTTGAATCTGTGCTCGAACTTTTGCTTCGGCTTCTTCAAACTCGGGCGTTTGGGTCGAAATGGCTCCGGTGCGGATTTCGTCGGCCAAATATTCTCCTACGGTATACGGTGCGACAAAATACCCATCGGCCAAGCCCTGCATCAAAGCCGAAGCCCCGAGACGGTTGGCGCCGTGGTCGGAAAAATTGGCTTCACCCAAGGCATAGCAGCCCGGAACGGTGGTCATCAAGTTATAATCGACCCACAGCCCGCCCATGGTGTAGTGGACGGCCGGATAAATCTTCATCGGGGTTTCGTACGGATTGTCGTCCACAATCTTTTCGTACATCTGGAAGAGGTTGCCGTATTTGGCTTCGACGATTGCTTTACCCAATTGGAGCACTTCTTCCCGACTCGGATTCTCCAACCCGCGTACATTGGCTTCTGTTTTCCCGTATCGCTCTATCGCAGCCGAAAAGTCGAGGAAAACCGCTTCGCCCGTGGCGTTTACCCCCAAGTCCTCGTCGCAGCGTTCCTTGGCCGCTCGGGAAGCCACATCTCTGGGCACCAAATTGCCAAAGGCCGGATAGCGGCGTTCGAGGTAGTAATCGCGGCGATCTTCCGGAATGTCGGTGGGTTTGAGCGTGCCTTGACGCACCTTCTCCGCGTCTTCTTTGTGGGCAGGCACCCAAATGCGTCCGTCGTTTCGCAGCGATTCCGACATCAAAGTCAATTTGCTTTGAAGTTCCCCATTGACGGGAATACAGGTGGGGTGAATCTGCGTAAAACAAGGATTGGCGAACAATGCGCCTTTCTTGTGGGCTTTCCAGGCAGCCGTTACGTTCGAGCCCATGGCGTTGGTCGACAAAAAGAACACATTGCCATAGCCCCCGGTGCACAACAAAACGGCGTGTGCTCCATGGCGTTCGAGCTCGCCGGTAATCAGGTTGCGGGCAATGATGCCCCGGGCTTTGCCGTCGACCACCACCAAATCGAGCATTTCGTGACGGGCATACATCTTCACGGTTCCTTTGGCCACCTGCCGTTCGAGGGCAGAATAGGCTCCGAGCAGCAATTGCTGACCGGTTTGTCCCTTCGCATAAAAAGTACGACTTACCTGAACCCCACCAAACGAGCGGTTGTCGAGCAGTCCTCCGTACTCGCGGGCAAAAGGAACCCCTTGGGCCACGCATTGGTCGATGATATTGGTCGATACCTCTGCCAATCGATATACATTGGCTTCGCGAGAGCGATAGTCACCGCCTTTGATCGTATCGTAAAACAACCGATAGGTCGAATCCCCATCGTTCTGGTAGTTCTTGGCCGCGTTGATGCCGCCTTGAGCCGCGATTGAGTGAGCCCTGCGCGGAGAATCCTGAAAGCAAAAGGCCTTGACCTTATAGCCCATTTCGGCCAGAGAAGCCGCGGCCGAAGCCCCTGCCAATCCGGTGCCCACCACGATCACCTCGATATGGCGTTTGTTGGCGGGGTTGACAAGTCGAACATGCGCTTTGTGCGAAATCCATTTGGACTCCAGCGGGCCTTCGGGAATGTGTGCGTCGAGTTTCATAGCGGTACGTTCCAGGGATGCCTTGGCGTTAGGTAAATGCAATGACGAGCGGAATCAGCGCAAACAAAGCCGGGACCGCAATTGAGAAAAACGAACCGACCGTTTTGATGATCGGGGTATAGCGGGGATGGTTCAAACCGAGCGTTTGGAAACCGCTTTGAAAGCCGTGCCAAAGGTGGAAACTGAGCGCGGCCATGGAAATCACATAAAACACCAATCCCACGGCACCCCATACCGGTTGGCGAAAAAAGACGGTCACGACCTCATACAAATCCTTGTTGCCCGCAGCGTCGGTTCCGATGGGCCCGAAGTGCATCACGTACCAGAAGTTGTACATATGGGTGACGATAAACACCAACAAGACTGTTCCGAGGAGCCCCATATTGCGCGAAGCCCAGTCCGAATTCGCCGAGGGTTTGTTATAAGCGTAGCCCTGAGGACGGGCAGCACGGTTCTGAATCTCGAGACCAATGCCCCATACTGCGTGAAATAAAATACTGAAATACAGCAAGTAAGAGATTATCTTGATCGGAGGAAAGGTGGTCATAAAATGCGCATACGCATTGAAAGCCTGCCGGGCATGTCCCGGCTCGCCGAGCAATTTGAAATTGCCCAACAAGTGGATTACCAGAAAACTACACAGGAACAGACCCGTGAGCGACATCCACACTTTGCGGACTATGGAAGAACTGAAAACCGACTTCTTTCCGGCCATGGTTTTGTAGCGTTGGTCAGGCAGCGTTGCGACAAGGGTCCCCTTATCTTTGGACAAAAGTAAGGGCGGACTGCGAGCTGAAATCGAACCGTTCCTTTATTTGGAATCGTTCCGAACCATGCGATACACTCCTGCTCCCCCGGCGCTCTACGTCAAAAACCGAGAACGCTTCACGAAGTTCATGAAGCCCAAGTCGCTGGCGGTTTTTGTCTCCAACGACATCCTGCCGACCAACGCGGACGGCACCATGAAGTTTGTACAAAACAGCGATTTGCTGTTTTTGAGCGGCATCGACCAGGAGGAAAGCACCTTGGTGCTCTTTCCGGATGCGTTTTTGCCCGAACACCGGGCCATGCTGTTTGTCCGCGAAACCAATGAAATCCTCGCGCGCTGGGAGGGCGAAAAGCTCAACAAGGCTCAGGCGTCCGCGCTTTCTGGGATCTCCACGGTCTATTGGCAGAGCGAGTTCGAGTCGGTGTTTAAGAATGTGATGAACCAGTGCGAGCGGGTCTATCTCAACCGCAACGAGCACCTTCGCGCGAAAGTGGAGATTCAAACCCGGGAAGATCGGTTTGCGGAAACCGTGCTTCGCGAATTTCCCTTGCACGCCTACGAGCGTTCGGCGCCCATTTTACACCGTCTGCGCTCGGTCAAACAGACCGAAGAACTCGATTTAATGCGCACCTCGGCTCAGATCAACACGGAGGCCTTCGCCCGGATTCTCACGGTTCTCAAACCCGGCGTGGGAGAATGGGAGCTCGAAGCTGAATTTGCCCACGAATACCTCCGGCAAAAGGCCGAGGGCTTTGCCTACACCCCCATTATCGCCTCGGGCGCATCGGCCTGCATTCTGCACTACATCGAAAACCATCAAGTGGTGGCCGACGGAGATTTGGTCCTGTTTGACGTGGGCTGCAGCTATGCGCACTATGCCTCCGATGTAACCCGTTGTTTTCCCGCCAATGGGCGTTTTACCGCCCGTCAACGGGCGGTCTACGAAGCGGTATTGCGCGTTCAAAAAGCCGCCATGGAACTGCTGAGACCGGGCAATCAACTCCACACCTACCACGCCGAGGTGGGCAAGATCATGGAATCGGAATTGCTCGGACTGGGTTTGATCGACCGCAACGACATCGCACACCAAAATCCAGCTTGGCCTGCCTACAAAAAGTACTTTATGCACGGCACCAGCCATTATTTGGGTCTGGATGTGCACGATGTGGGCTTGTGGACCGAAAAAATGGAAGTGGGTCAGGTGTTTACAGTAGAGCCCGGCATCTACATTCCCGAAGAAGGATTGGGCATTCGCATCGAGGACAACATTGTGATTGGTGCCGAACACAACGAAAATCTCACGGCGGCCATTCCCAAGGAAGTCGATGCGATCGAAGAGCGGATGAACTGACGCTGATCGTCCTGTGCTCGAGGGCTTTCCCGAAAAGGCCGCTCGATTTCTCGCCCATTGGGAAGGATCGTGCACTGCGATCGATATTATTCATTTCGCGACCGGGTTAAGGGGGGTGCGCAGAGACCTTTCCGTCCATTTATTGTTTTTATGAATAACACTAATATTACATTTTATTAAAAATGTATTTCTAAAAACTTCAAACTATAAACTCTGTATTTCAAAACATTACTGAAAATTTACACATCATATTCTGATCTTTTTTCAAAATATTGTTTTTTCATTGTAAGAATATATGTAGATTTGTCGTAACCAAACCGACACATCATGAAACGTTCCATTGTTTTGCTCTTTCTGGCCAGCGGGGGTCTGGCCGCCCAGGTACAGCCCTTTCACTTCGGGAATCGCGCCAACAACAGCACCCACCCCTATCCTACCGACGACGAAGCCATCCACGCGCTTCAAAAACTCTCAAGCATTCCGAGCATCCAGTTCAACGAAGACGAGAGTCCCGAGTCCAACTTTGATTTGCAGGTCTATACCCGCCTCTATATGATGGCCGACACGACTCGCAACAAATTGGTCAACAATTATTTGGCTGAGAAAAGCGAGCTTTTGATGGACTTCGAAGATTCGGACAAAGGCCCAGAAGCCGTCAATGCACTCCGCCATCAACTCCTCGATTTGGAAACCGAACACCTGCGCAAACTCGAGCAACTCGACCGAATCGACGCCATCGCCGAGGAATTCCGCTATCGCCACATTGCCTGCGGAAAACTGGCTTGGTTGCCCGCGTCCAAGACGACGCATACCGAGTTGTTCTATCTCGGCCAGAGGCTGGGCGACCCGCATCGCTTCCTCAAAACGGCCTGGATGTCGTACAACCCGGCCACGGAACAATACACTGTGGGCTTCGAGCCCTATGCCACCTATGCCGGAGCATTGCGCATTGCCGTGGGAACTGCCCTTTCCACCATGGATCGAGACTTGGATCCGAACCAAAACCTCAAATCCGGCGAGCCCACCGGGGCACAACAAGATGCTATTCAGCGGCTGGTCGGGGGCGGAGCCAACATTACAGGTCAAGTATCGTATCCGCTCGCCACCTATTGTGCGCAACACGGCAAAGTCAACGCCCGTCTTGAGGGAATAGCGCGACTCGGTCTGGACATGCCTGTCATTGGAGCCGGCCGTCAAGAAGTGGGCTTGATGCACGAAGCTGCATTGGGCACCACGTTCTTCTATACCGATATCGTTCCCGGGGTCAGCTTTTTTGTCAGCGACCGGCTCGGGGTTCTCGGGGGGAATATGTCGTTCTACGACAATCTCGGAAAAGGCGATGCCGATGCCTTTGTGCTCAATCAACTGAGCGTGGGCTTTGCCATCCACTCCAAATTTCGGTTGCATTGGAACTACTACGCGGGTAGCCCCTTCGTCAACCGCGCATTCAGCCCCACTTTGGGTTTGACCATTATGACGGATTGATAGCTTTGGGTCTGTGAACCCAAAAGCACAATCGTCTATCGTCGCGTTTACCGCCCTCCTTGGCGGGCGAGATGCGCTCTCTGACCAACCCAGTCGCCCCCCCATCGACTGGGTTTGTTTTTCCGATCAACCTCCCAAAGCAACGCCCTATCGCTGGACGGCCATTGTGGATCACTTCGGCGATCCCCGTCGAAGCAGCCGTGATTATAAAATCCGACCCCATCGCGTCCTTCCCGAGGTCGAGATCTCTCTTTGGCACGACGCCAATATGCAGTTTATCGGCACCGACCTCCTCGGGCTCCTCATAGATGGGTTGCGCACCCACCCCATCGTCCTTACACGGCACCCCGAGCGCCACTGTGCGTACGCCGAAGCCGAATGGTGCATCGCCCACCAAAAGGACCGGGCCGATCGGGTTCAGAAAACCGTGCAACGCCTCCGGGCGGAAGGTCTGCCCGAAGGCGCGGGCTTGCTCAACGGGGGTCTGATTGCCCGACGCAATCGCGATCCACGGGTCATTGCGTTCAATGAATGCTGGTGGGAATATTATCAATCTGGCAGCGAACGTGACCAAATCAGCCTGGTCCACGCCCTGAGGCAAACGGGACTGGAGCCCTTGATCCTCGAATCCGACTGCCTCGAACCCCCCTTCTTGTCCCTGCACCCTCACCGTTTATGAGTCAAACGACCCCAACCCTTGTTTTCCTGCACGGCTATCTCGGAACTCCCCGGCTTTGGGAGCCTTGGGCCGCTGCTGTGCACCCCGAATTCACCGTCTGGTCTCCAGCCCTTCCAGGTCATGCAGGCCGAGCGGCACTGAGCGAGGTTCAATCGATGGAGGCACTGGCCGATTGGGTGCTCGAAGGCTTTCAAAGGGAACACCCCGGCGCAATCCCCCACTGGATCGGACACAGCATGGGGGGATACATCGCCTTGGCCATCCTCGAGCGGTTCCCGGCTCGGGTTCGCTCCCTAACCTTGATCAATTCCAGTCCCTTTGCCGATTCCGAGGAGCGCAAAATGCTTCGACTTCGGGCCATGGACGCCGCGCGGGCGCATCGCGAGCACTACGTTCGCACCACCGTTCGGGGGCTTTTCGACCCCGAATGTGCAATCGCCCGACCCGAAGCCGTCGATCGAGCCACCACCTGGGGTTTGGAGGCGTCGTTGGAAGGCATCTTGGGCAGTCTGGAGGGTATGCGGTTGCGCAGCGACCGAAGCGGGCTGTTGCGGGAGAGCGGCAAACCTGTCTTGCTCCTCCACGGTCAAGCAGATCCTGTCATTGGACCCGAGATTCGAGCCTCTATCGACCAACTCTCATCCCAATTCCAATCGACCACCCTGCCCCACGGCCATATGGGCCCCCTCGAAGCAGGGCCACAAGGATTGGAACACCTGCGCACTTTTTTGAGAACCGTTTAAACGGTCAGACCGGTGCGCTCTTTGTGGTGGTGAATGGCCTCGGTGAGCCACATCAACTCTTCGACAAACATCGAGGCGTTTCGGCCCAAGCGCTCGGAAACCATCCCGCCCACCGGGTCAAAAGCCTTGTCCACCTCGCTCACCATCAATCGCTTGTTTAGTATAAACGCCCCGACATAGCTCGCAAAATCAATCATTTGGTGGAGGGCATGGACACCGCCCAAGGTGCCAGAGCTCACCGAGACCAGCCCCATGGGTTTGCGCTCGTATTCCTTGCGGTAAAAATCGAGGAGGTTTTTGAGCGAACCCGCCATGCCCCCGTTGTATTCGGGACTGACCATGACCACCGCATCAGAGGAACCCAAAACCACTTCGATCGATCGGAGGTGTTCAGCGTGCTCCGTTGACAAAAGCATTCGGTCGTCAAACAGCGGAATGCGAGAATCGGAGGCATCGATCAGCGATACTTCGGGTCGGGACGCATGGGCGCTCAATTGCTCGAAGAGATACCGTGCCACTTGGGCTGAACGGCTTCCGGTGCGGTGGGCCCCGGAAATCAAGACAATGCGCATAGTACTCATAAAAAACAGAAACCCTTATTCGTCCTCTGTGTTCACAGATTCCGCGTCCAAGAGGGGATTCCACCCTTGGGCCTTGAGGGGAATGACCTCTTGGGTATTGGCGATCAGATGCATGCCTTCTTCCCACTCCGTGGTTTCTCCAATCAGGGTGACAAGAGCGCTCTGTTTGAGCACATCGTAATGCGCCACGTCGACAGTAAACAACAACTCGTAGTCTTCGCCTCCGTTCAATGCGACCGTGGTGGCATTCAAACGAAATTCTTCACAGCCCGCGTACACTTCTTCGGCAATCGGCAGGCGCTCTTCATAAATGCGGCATCCCACCCGGCTGCTGCGACACAAGTGAATCAGATCGCTGCTCAAACCGTCAGAGAGGTCGATCATGGCCGTAGGCACGATGCCCTGCTCCCTGAGCCATTCGATCACATCAAATCGGGCTTCGGGTTTGAGCAAACGACCTACCGCATAGGCATAGGGAGAGAGGTCGGGTTGCGCCCCTTCGTTTCCGGTATAGGCTATTTTTTCTCTTTCCAAGACCTGAAGCCCGATGTAAGCACCACCCAAATCGCCCGTAACCACAATGAGCTGACGGGGCCGGGCCCCCGAACGTCGAATGGCTCCCCCCGAAGCGCTGCGCCCCATGACGGTTGGACACAGCACCAAACCGGTCTTGCTGCTCGTGGTATCTCCGCCGATCAAATCGACCCCATACCGATCGCAGGCTTTGGCCATGCCTTCGTACAACGCGTCGACCGCTTCCAATCCGAAGCGATTGGACAAGGCCATGGATACCAGCAATTGGTGCACCTCTCCCCCCATGGCCGCGATGTCTGAAAAATTGACCACGGCCGCTTTGTAGCCAAGGTGCTGAAGGGGGGTATAGGTGAGGTCAAAATGAATGCCCTCGACGAGCATATCGGTACTGATCAACAATTCGTTGCCCGCGGCTTCGACAATGGCCGCATCGTCTCCAATGCCCAAGACGGTTTCGCTGCGTTGGGGCTGGAACTGAGCGGCAATGCGTTCGATCAAACCGAATTCGCCCAGTTCGGAAAGGGGTGTTGTGGTCTTCTTCATCGAATCAAGATGAGTGAGCCCCTTTGGGTCTTAAATCCGGGGTCTACTCCGTTGCGGGTGTACCGATAATTGGCGACCCAATGGTACAACCCAACGGGCAATGGCTGGCCTTGGACGGTACCATCCCAGCGAAAATCGTCTCGCAACTCGGTGTGCACCACCGAGCCAAACCGGTCGAAAATCAACAGTTCGAAATCGCGGAGCGTACAACTGTGGCCGATTTCATAGAAGTCGTTGACCCCATCTCCATTGGGGGAAAAGCTTTCGGGTACAAACAATCCGCACTCACAATCGACAAAAACCGCTTCATAGCGACCCGGGCTACCTCCACAGGCATTGTAGCGCGTAAATCCGTACGAGCCTGGCGCTGTCAGGGTTCGATTGTAGCTGCGCAATCCGTCATACCAAACCACAGAGTCCCCTTCTGCGGGCAACTCTACCTTTAGGGCAGAATCTCTGCACGCACTTCCGGAAAGCCCCAGTTCTTCGAGCGGAGATACGTAATCGACCCGTATGGTATCACCAAAGGTGCCGCAGGTATTGACAATCCAACACCGGTAGGTACCCGGACTTCCGATCTGGTAGACCGAGCCAAACCCTCCATTCGACCAGTTGACCGGCGTTCCCGCGTCGAGGGTAAGCAAGGTGCCTTGGCACAACAGGGTATCCGGTCCAAAATCGAGGGGTACTGCGCTGTCGGGTACCACCGTGAGCGAGTCCACCCACGTATAGCAACCATTGGAAACCCGCAACCAGTAGACCCCTGAGGCGTTGGTGCTTATAGTAGGGGTCGTGGCCCCCGTGTTCCATTCATAGGTCACCATACCGGGGGGACCCACCAAGGGAACCGGATCGCCTCCCGAACACACGGGGATTTCCGGGCCGAAAGAAAAAACGGGATCGCCCAAGAACTGCACTTGAATAGAGTCTGTAGCTGAATTGCAGAAACCTTGAATCGCAACCGAATAGCTGCCCGATTGGTAGACCCTCAAGAACCGTCCTGTGCTTCCATCGCTCCAAAGCTGGCTCAAATTGTCGGCCCCGGCATCGAGTACCAGGGTGTCGCCCAGACACAACGTGGTATCGGGGCCCAGATCGACGGTAACGGCATCAAAGAACTGAAGGTCAAAGCTGTCGGTCAGGGTTCCGCACAAATTGGTGATTTGAACCCAATAATCGCCGGCACCGGTGAACGTCCCCACCCCACTGGTATTCCCGTCGCTCCACAAATAAGTCGATAGAGGTTGGGTCACATCGATGTTGAGCGTGCTTCCGTTGCAAAAGGTCAAAACCGGCGGAATATTGGTGGTCGGAAACTGCAACAAATCGACCTGAACCGTGTCATAACTCGTTTGACAAGCATTGCTCACCTGCACCCAATAGGTTCCTAAAGCAGTGGCCAAAAGACTGCTGCTGGTGTGTCCGGTCGACCATAGGTGGTTGACGCTTCCACCCAGCCCCGTGCTCAATACGGCGCCCCCCCCGCATACCACGACATCGGGGCCTAAATTCAGAACAGGCAACCCTTGTTCCAAGACCACGAGAAAACTATCGACGAGCACCCCGCAGTCGTTGTGCAGTGCCACCCGATGATAACCAGCGCTGTTCACCGTGGTTTGAACCCCACTGGTCCCGTCAAACCAGTACACCGAATCGGCCCCGCTGCCAAGGGCAGTAATCATCTGACTCTGTCCGACACAGATCGAAATGGTGTCTCCAATCACATCCAAAGGCGGCGCCCCGGTAACAACTGAAAACGTATCGGTTACCGTACCGCAGCTATTGCTCAAACTCAAGATGAAGACTCCGGGCACCGTTGTGCTGAACCGCCGGCCCTGAATGCCATTGCTCCAGGAGACGTGGTTGTTGGGAATGACGCTGTCGAGCTCGATCACAAAGGTGTCCTGGGGACAAAGCGAATACTGGGATTGAAGATTTGGCAAGGCATAGGGGGTTACGGGAACCACGTATACCGTGTCGTACAGCGTATCGCAAACACTGCCAATCTGAACCCAATGCATCCCCAAACTACTGACGACCGCATTCTGGGTCGTGCTTCCGGTGCTCCACAAATAGGAAGCAAAAGGCCGATAAGGCACCGAGAGTGCAATGTTTTGCCCTTGGCAACTTTCGATGGTGTCTGGAAGGGTTGGGGTTGGCGGTATGTTGGTGGTAAACACGATGGTATCCAGATCGGTCCCACAACCATTGGTTACGCTTACCCAAAATGTGCCATTCAGGACCTTGATGCTGTCGGCGGTCGATCCATTGCTCCATACAATGCTGTTGTAGTTGAATTGAGCGGGTTTGATCCAAATCCGGTCGCACAAAACGCTGTCGGGCCCCAAATTGGCCAAGGGTGGGGTGCTTGTTACCACATAAAACGACCTCGCTGCCGTTCCGCAGGCGTTCTGAGCCGTGAGGATGTAGTTGCCGTCTTGGACAAATTGTACGTTGTTCCCATTGAGCGAGGGATCGTTCCAGCTAATGTGAGTGCCGGGCTGTACGGGGACGCTGTAGCTCAGAGGAGTGCCCGCACATCGAAAAAGCGTATCAAGGGAAGGAACCACAGGTGGGGTGGTCAAGACAAACTCGAGCGTATCGGTGCCCGAAGTGCAATTTGAAGTGTACGTCACCCAATAGGTTCCGCTTTGGGTCAACGTAAGGCTGTCTCCGCTGCTCCCATCGCTCCACAAAAGACTGATACCAGGAATGGCGCTCAGCCCGATCCGGATCGGGCTGCACGAAGAAGTATCGGCCCCTAGGTCGATGGATAGGTTGGGCTCAACGATTACGGTAGTTGTATCGGTAAAGGTTCCACAAGGCCCGCTGTAGGTGAGCCAGATCAAACCACTTTGTTGCAAATTGAAGGTAGGTCCGCTGCTCCCATTGCTCCATGCGTATTGTCCGGGGGGCAGGCCGGGATCGAGGACGCTGTTGCCGCTCTGACACAAATAAGCCACATCGGGAAGCAGATCTTGCGG
The DNA here is from genome assembly GCA_016125155.1 of bacterium. GTDB lineage: Bacteria > Bacteroidota > Bacteroidia > Flavobacteriales > Schleiferiaceae > WGMI01. The sequence continues at coordinate 57,174 of WGMI01000037.1, read as the reverse complement.
ATCGGGCAAGACCCCCACATGGGTAGAGTAGGTGTTCGAACCGCAGGGATTGCTGAGGGTGACCAAATACGCCCCGGTATCTGAGACAGCTATGGACGTTGTGGTCGCTCCGTTGCTCCACAACACCGCGTCGAAGGGCCCCACCGGTACCGAAAGGGTCAAAGGGGTCGAACCACAGCGCCAGTAATCCGGATCCAATACCGCAGTTGGGGGCGCCAATCCATAGACAATCAAGGTATCGCGATCTATACCGCAACTGTTTGACCGCTGAATCCAATAAGTTCCCGGAGCCGAAATCACTGTACTCAATCCCGACGCCCCAGTGCTCCAAACCGTATTGACCCCGGCCTGGGGGAAAACGCTTAGGCTCAGACTTTGACCCGGACACAAAAAGGTGTCGGGCCCAAGCGAGGCATTGGGGGCGGGCAAGACATTCACCTGAATGGAATCGGTGGTCGAGCCGCAGGCATTGGTGACCGTCACATAGACCAAACCACTGCTGCTGGCTGTATAGGTGGGAGCCGTGCTCCCATTGTGCCACACATAGGTACTGTTCGGATTGAAGGCCGAAAGGGTAATCGAAGAACCTTGACAAATAAATATTTGCGTTCCCAGGCTTACAATTGGGACGCAGGCCAGCATCTGTCCGAGGCCGCACAAAAGCAGCAGAGCGAAAACACTCCACAAACGAATGGCCTTGTGCATGTTAAGACAAATGCTGCGCCCCGGCAGAATTCGAACCTCTCGGTCGAAAAAGCCGCGCTGGTTTCCCTTTTTTTGCGACGCACCGAATTTAACAACTTTAATTGACTTGTATCGCTCAAAATCTTGTAGTTCCAACACGGCCTGCACAAGATGAACGGCGCGTTAAGCATGTTTTATTGTAGTGTTATACTTAGCTTTCAAACCGCAGGAACAGGTAGGAAATAAGGCTGGTGTCTTACACCCGATGTTCGGTGTGCGGATTGAAATTGAACCGGCGATGACTTTGGGGCTACACCTCGGCGTTGACTACCTTTGCGTTTGCAAACGTTCTAAACAAGACCCAAAGTGACGCAATCTGTGCAGGCTATGATTTCGGTAAGCCCTGAAGCGGAACGCAAGCTGACCGAGCTGATGCAACAAGAAGGGCGGAATCCGGAAGCCACGTACGTTCGCGTGGGTGTGCAAAGTGGCGGATGCTCGGGTTTGTCGTATGAGTTGGGATTTGCCGATGAACTCCTGGCCGACGACCGCGTTTATGAAGAGCGTGGGGTTCGGATTGCCGTGAACAAAAAGAGCCTGTTGTATTTGGTGGGAACCACGTTGGAGTATCAAGGCGGCTTGAATGGCAAGGGGTTCAGTTTTGTGAATCCCAATGCAACCCGAACCTGCGGTTGTGGTGAGAGTTTTGCCGTTTAAAGAATTCCCATGGAAGTATTAGAGCATATTACGCGCAACGAATACGCCTACGGTTTTACGACCGATGTGGAGTCGGACAAGGTCCCACCCGGTTTAAACGAAGACGTTATCAGACTGATTTCCGCCAAGAAAAACGAACCCCAATGGATGCTCGATTGGCGGTTGGAAGCCTACCGAATTTGGCAGGAAATGACCGAGCCAGAATGGGCCAATGTCCATTATGAAAAACCTCATTTTCAGGAAATTTCATACTACTCGGCCCCCAAACCGAAGAAGACCCTCGGTAGCTTGGACGAAGTCGATCCCGAATTGCTCAAAACCTTTGAGAAACTGGGGATCTCGCTCGATGAACAGAAGCGCCTTACGGGGGTAGCCATGGATGTGGTGGTCGACTCTGTAAGCATCAAAACCACATTTCAGGCCAAATTGAAAGAAATGGGGATTTTGTTCTGCCCCATGTCTGAAGCGGTTCGGGACCATCCGGATTTGGTGCGCAAATACCTCGGCACCGTGGTTCCGCGCACCGACAACTTCTATGCTGCCCTCAACTCGGCGGTCTTTACCGATGGCTCCTTTTGCTATATCCCAAAAGGGGTGCGCTGTCCGATGGAGTTGAGCACCTATTTCCGCATCAACGAAGCGGGAACGGGTCAATTTGAGCGCACCTTGATCGTAGCCGAAGAAGGGTCGTATGTCAGCTATCTGGAAGGATGCACCGCACCCATGCGGGACGAAAACCAGCTCCATGCCGCGGTGGTCGAATTGATTGCCCTCGACGGAGCCGAAATCAAGTATTCTACGGTTCAGAATTGGTACCCCGGCGATGCCCAGGGCAAGGGCGGAGTGTTCAACTTTGTGACCAAGCGGGGTCTGTGCGAACGCAATGCCAAAATCAGTTGGACCCAAGTAGAAACGGGTTCGGCCGTAACGTGGAAATATCCCTCCTGCATTTTGAAAGGCGAAAACTCGGTGGGGGAATTCTATTCGGTGGCCGTGACCAACCACCATCAGCAGGCGGATACCGGAACCAAAATGATCCACCTCGGACGCAATACCAAAAGCACCATTATTTCCAAGGGCATTTGCGCCGGAAAGAGCAATGGAAGCTACCGGGGTTTGGTGAAAATGGGGCCGAGGGCTCAAAATGCGCGGAATTTTTCGCAGTGCGATTCGCTCTTGATGGGTGATGCCTGTGGGTCGCACACCTTCCCGTACATCGAGATCGAAAACCGCACGGCCCGAGTCGAACACGAAGCCACCACCTCGAAAATCGGCGAGGACCAGCTTTTTTACTGCAACCAAAGGGGCATCCCTACTGAAGACGCCATTGCACTGATCGTCAATGGGTATTGCAAAGAAGTACTCAACCAGTTGCCCATGGAGTTTGCCGTCGAGGCGCAAAAACTGCTGGCGTTGAGCCTCGAAGGCAGCGTGGGTTGATCCTTAAACGAACGGATATGTTGAAAATTCAAGGGCTGAAAGCCTCTATTGATGGTCAGCCCATTTTGAACGGAATAGACCTCGAAATAGGAAGGGGGGAAGTCCATGCCATTATGGGGCCCAACGGCTCTGGAAAGAGTACTTTGTCCAATGTTATCGCGGGTCGCGAAGACTACGAGATCGAATCGGGCTCCCTCGAATTTGAAGGAACCGACCTGATGGAGCTAGCGCCCGAAGAGCGCGCCCATCTCGGATTGTTCTTGTCCTTTCAGTATCCGGTGGAAATTCCCGGAGTGAGCGTGACCAACTTCGTAAAGACCGCGATCAATCAACACCGCAAGGCCAAGGGTTTGGAGCCCATGGAGGCCAAAGACATGCTTCGGTTGATGCGCGAAAAAATGGAGTTGCTCGGCATGGACAAAGGCTTTCTTTCTCGCTCGCTCAACGAAGGATTTTCGGGAGGCGAAAAAAAGCGCAACGAGATCTTCCAAATGGCTTTGCTCGAACCCAAATTGGCCATTCTCGACGAGACCGACTCGGGACTCGACATCGATGCTCTGCGCATCGTGGCCGAAGGGGTCAACGCGCTGCGCAGCCCGGAGCGCTCTATTCTGGTCATTACGCACTATCAGCGGTTGCTCGAGTACATCCAACCCGATTTTATCCACGTATTGCACAAGGGCCGGATCGTCAAATCGGGCGATAAGGGCCTCGCGCTCGAGCTCGAAAAACGCGGATACGATTGGCTGAAAGAAAAAGAAGCCGAAGTATGAGTATGGATTCGCTCAAGGATCGGCTTCAATCGAGTTTTATCGTCTTTGAAAACGAGCTCAAAGAAGAGACGCGCAGCCCCTTGCACTCCATCCGTCGGCAGGCGATGAAGCGGTTCGAAGCCCAGGGGTTTCCGAGCGTGAAACTCGAGGACTGGAAATACACCAATCTCAAGCCCATTGTCAAGGGAGATTACACGGTTTTTGCCGATCGCGAACAAGGGTTGGAGTTCAGCGAAATCAAGCGATTTTTCCTCAACGAACTCGATACCTACAAAATCGTTTTTGTCGACGGCCGATACAGCAGTTGGCTGAGCAGCACCACGCATCAGAATTACGATATCTGTACGTTTTCCGCGGGTTTGCGCCGGCACAGGTCGGTCATCGATGCCTACTTCTCCAAGGCAGCCTGGGGCGAGCGGTCTCTGGTGGCCCTAAATACCGCCTTTGCCCGGGAAGGGGCCTTTGTCCGGATCCCCGCCGGCAAAGTGGTGGAAAAACCCATCGAAGTTATGCACATCTCGACGGGGAGCATTGGGGATTCTATGAACCAACCGAGGGGACTGATTGTCCTCGAAGAAGGAGCCGAGGCTACCCTGATCGAGCGGCACCAAAACCTCGGAAACGCCCGGGTGCTGACCAATTCGGTGACCGAAGTCTTTGCCGGAGCGGGATCGCACTTTCACTACCTCAAAATCCAAAACGACTCTCCCACCACGGCCCTGATCGACCACACCTCTATTGTGCAGGAACGGGACAGCCGCGTCGATGTAGGCACTTTTGTCTTCGGAGGACGTTTTGTACGGAACGAATTGGAATTCAAGCTTGAAGGCCCAGGGGCCAACGCTGGCATGATCGGGTTGAGCCTCGTAGACGCAGACCAATTTGTCGATCACCACACTGGGGTCGATCACGTTGCGCCACACTGCCAAAGCGACGAATTGTACAAAGGCGTCTACGATGGCAAGTCGCAGGGGGTGTTCAACGGACGGATTATGGTGCGGCCTGGAGCGCAAAAAACCAATGCCTTTCAACAAAACCACAACGTGCTTTTGGGCGAAAAGGCCACCGTGGATACCAAGCCCCAACTCGAGATTTTTGCCGACGACGTCAAATGCAGCCACGGATGCACCATTGGTCAGTTGGACGAAGACGCGCTGTTTTACCTGCGCTCCCGGGGCATCCCTGCCCACGAAGCCCAGGCGCTCCTGCTCTACGCCTTTGGGGAAGAAATTATTGCCAAAGTACCCCTCCCCGAACTCCGTCAGCGGTTGAGTCGTTTGATGGCACGCAAGCTCAACGTCGATTTTGAGCTGAGCCTATAAGCATGTTTTAGAGGTGCTTGAGCGCCTCTCGTACGCTCAGTGGAGAAAGCGCATTGCGGGCTACGACCGCGCGAACCCAATCGGGATCGACCCGAGCAAAATTGCGCAGCGCCCAACCGATTCCCTTGCGCAGAAAGAAATCCGACTCAGCCGCATGAGCGCGAACCAAGGCTTCCAGTCGCTCCCGATCGGTCTTGGGTCCGTGCTTCAGCATATACAACAACGAAGTCCTCTTGAGCCACAATTCTTCACGGTCCTTGAGGTCGAATAGGGCATCGTGGATGTTTCTGTCGCGCAAAGCCATGGGACTCAATACCGAACCAGCCAGCAGATCGACCGTATCCCACCAGGATTCGGTAAGCACTAAGGCTAAAATCCGATCTACATGGCTTGCATCTAGCTGTTTTTGATACCGGATCAAGGCATCGAGTGCCACATACTTAAACTCTCGCTCCTCCAGGCCCCAGAGTTGTTCAGCGGCCGACATCAAGGCTTCGGCCTCGGGCTTCCAATGCTTCAGCATGTCCGAAATCAGGGCGTTTCGCTCGGGGCGTTTGAGTCCGAGAAACGGAAACTGATGTTTCATATAAGCCTCCATGGCCCCGGCCTGGTCGGATCGAGCATGAGTGCGAAACGCCCGTTCAACGCTGGTCACCAACGCTCCTGCTTGCATTATGGATTTTGTCCATTGAGTCGGACCTCGCTAAACTGACTGGGCTCAAACACCGTCCGCCCTACCTCGACGAGCTCTTCCATTTGAATCTGGTCGATGCGCTTTAGGACTTCTTCCATGCTTTCAACCTGATCGAAGTGGAGCAACGACTTGGCAATACCCGAGACGGAACTTCCCGGATTCTCTTGACCCAAGACCAATTGACCCTGGAGTTGGTGTTTGGCTTTAGACAGCTGCAATATGCCCAAGGGTTTTTCTCGAAGGATCTTGAGTTCCCTGTGTACTAAATCGAGTACCCGATCGGCTTGTTCGGGATCCGTGCTGAGATACACCCCCCAATAACCGCTGTCGGAATAGGGCGTATAAAACGACTCGAGATTGTACGTCAGTCCATAACGCTCCCGAATATTGAGATTCAATCGGGTGTTCATGCCGGGCCCACCCAAGAGGTTGTTGAGCAACAACAGCGGCAGAGCTGGTTCTTCTTTGCTTCCAAAGGCCCTGTTTCCCAAAACAATGTGGGTCTGTACATAGGGCATGGACTCTACCCGGTGGCGTGGTGCATAACCATTGACGGGCTCGCGGGGCACCTCAGGTTCTCGAAAGCGCACCGAAGCGACGAGTTCTTCTACCCAAGGCAAGAGTCGATCGATCCCAAAGCTCCCGGCCGTGGCGATAACGACCCGCTCTGGGGTATACAGCCGATGGTGAAAGGCCCGGGTCTTGGCTTGATCGAAACTGCGCAGGTGTTCGGGGGTGCCCAAGATGTTGCGTCCCAGCGGATGTCCATCGAACAAAAGCTCGTCGAAATAGTCGAAAATGAGATCAGAAGGCGCGTCCTTATAGGAGTTGATCTCGTCGATGATGACGTCTTGTTCCTTGGCGATTTCGCGTTCGGGAAACACCGATCGAAACGCAATGTCGACGAGCAAATCGAGGGCTCGACGGGCGTCTTTCCGGAGCACCGTGGCGTAGAGCAGTGTCTCTTCTTTCGAGGTGTAGGCGTTGAGTTCCCCGCCTACATCGTCCAAACGACTGAGAATGTGGTAGGTTTTGCGCTTTTCGGTCCCTTTAAACAAACAGTGTTCGACGAAGTGGGCCATACCCTGCTCCGACTCCAACTCGTCCCGGGAACCCGCCTTGATGACCAATGCCAAATGGGCCACGGCTCCAGGGCTGCGCCGATGAACCCAGCGCATTCCCGAAGAAAGCGTGCGCAGTTCGTATTCGCTTGGTTTCAAAGTGCCTCTGCCTGATCGAGTTCTTCGAGCAAGATTCGCTGTTGATGCTCGAGTTTTTCCCAGTGCTCCATTTTGGCATCGAGCTCCTTTTTTTGCCGTTCGTAACGGTCGTAAAAGCCTGGTTCGGCGCTCAATGCCTTGAACAATTCAGGATCGGACAATTGCCGATCAAATTCTTCGAGCGCGGCTTCTTCTGCGGCAATAGAATGGACAATTTCTTCAATGGACTTTTCGATTTGCTTCAATTCGCGCTCTTGTTGCTTTCGCTCTTTAGATCGAACCTTGGAGGACTCGTTTGGGCTCTTGGCATCACCAGGGGTTTTGACCGGTGACTTGGCCTCGATTTGACGCAGGTTGTCCACCTTTCGCTGCTCGAGGAAGTACCGTATGTCGCCCAAATAAGGCTTGATCTTGCCCTCGCGGAATTCGTAGGTCTTGGAACACAGCCCTTCGAGAAAATCGCGGTCGTGAGACACAACAATCAAAGTGCCTTCAAAATTCGTCAGCGCTTGCTTCAGCACGTCTTTGGCGCGCATGTCGAGGTGGTTGGTCGGCTCGTCCATCACGAGCAAGTTGAAGGGCTCGAGCAGCATTTTGCAGAGTGCCAAACGCCCTTTTTCGCCCCCGGAAAGCACCTTGACCTTTTTGTGGACATCGTCTCCGCTGAACAAAAAGGCCCCGAGCAAATCGCGGGAACGGGGACGCAGCTCATCGGAGGCGACGTTTTCGATGGTCTGGAGCACGGTGATTTCCCCATCAAGACTATCGGCCTGATTTTGGGCATAATAACCCACCTTCACGTTGTGTCCCAACTGTATTGTACCCTCGCCTTCGATTTTCCCGAGAATGAGCTTGACCAGGGTCGATTTGCCCTGTCCATTTTGCCCCACAAAGGCGATGCGCTCGTCGCGCTCGATGGCCAAATCGATGTTTTTAAGTACGGTTTTGTCTCCGTAGGTCTTGCCGAGTCGGTGGCATTCGACTACCACCTTGCCGGGACGGACTGCTGGAGGAAAGCGAAAGCGCATTTGACGCGTGTCTTCGTCGTCTACTTCGATGCGTTCAACTTTGTCGAGTTTTTTGATGAGCGACTGGGCAAAAGCGGCCTTGCTGGCCTTGTAGCGAAACCGATCGATGAGCTGTTCGGTTTGCTTGATCTCTTTTTCCTGGTTTCGACGGGCAGCCGCTTGCAGCATTCGCTGTTCTTCGCGCAAGGCGACGAACTTGGTATAAGAAACCGGGAAATCATAGGCCTTGCCGTACGACAATTCGATGGTTCGGTTGGTGACCCCATCGAGAAAACTGCGGTCGTGGCTCACGAGGACCACCGCCCCCGCATAGGTCTTCATAAAGTCTTCCAACCACAAAATCGACTCGATGTCGAGGTGGTTGGTGGGTTCGTCGAGCAAGAGCAAATCGTGTCGCTGGAGCAAGAGCTTCGCCAATTCTACCCGCATCCGCCAGCCGCCGCTAAAAGTTTCCGTGGGTTGGCCAAAATCGGCTGAGGTGAAGCCCAAACCGAACAAAATGCGCTCGATGTCGGCTTTGTAGGTATAGCCGCCCACCAATTGATAGCGGTCGTTGGCGTCGTTGAGCGATTGAATGAGTTCGAGGTAGCTCTCGCTTTCGTAGTCGGTGCGCACCGAAAGTTCGTGACCTATGGCGTCTATTTTGGCCTCCAGGGGCTTGATCTCGGGCAAGGCGTGCTCGATTTCTTCCATCAAGACGTAGCGGTCTTCCAAATCGAGCTCCTGGGGCAAATACCCGATGGAGCAACCCGAACTCAGAGCCACTTCGCCCGAATCGGGACGCAACACCCCCGCCAACACTTTGAGCAAGGTTGATTTACCAGCCCCGTTTCGGCCCACCAATCCAATCCGATCGCCCCGATTGATCAAAAATCCAATCTCGTTGAAGAGCACGCGGCCGGTATATTCCAGCGATACTTTGTTGAGCGAAACCATGTGCGCAAAGTTACACTGCGTGCCCCCCTGCCCACGGTACCTTTGCCGACATGAAATCAAGGTCGAATCCGGGCCGGAGTTTGGTTGCGAGCATTGTGCAACAGCGCTGTCCCCGCTGTCGGGAAGGCCGTTTGTTCAAAGAGTCTAACCCCTATAAAACAGGAGCTCTGGGCGCCATGCCCGAACAGTGCCCGGTCTGTGGGCAGCCCTTTCAGCTCGAGCCTTCGTTCTACTACGGTTCAATGTACGTGAGCTATGGTTATACCGTGGCCATTTTTGTAGCTGTTTTTATTCTGGGCTACGGGGTTTTGGGTCTGGGCATCTGGAGCGTGGTCGGAATATTGGCCACTGTACTGCTCGCCCTGGGCCCCATCCTGTTCCGATTGTCGCGCTCTACTTGGATCCATCTGTTCGTGCGCTACGAACCCGCAAAACGCGATGGATCGGTTTCGGACAAAGGCGCTCCCACGCCCAAAATCTGATCGAGCAACTCGGCGGCCAAGAGGGGCGCGAGCAATATTCCCCGGCTGCCAAGTCCATTGAGGACCCATTCCCCCGGTCCCACAGCCCCGACCAAAGGCCTGCGATCGGCCGTGGCAGGACGCACAGCCGCCCGGTGCTCTACGAGCTCAAAAGGCCCGTCCCAGAGCGATCGCAGCCCTCGGATCAACTCATCGCTTCCCTTTGCTGTAGGAACTTCGTCCAGCGCATCCCATTGATAGGTGGCCCCCACCTGATAGAGGCCCGCTCCCAACGGCAAAATGAATACCGGCCCGTGCACTATGCCCGGGGCTTCATAGCCTGGCAACAACACCCTCAATACCTCTCCCTTGACCGGATTGAAACTCCGTTCCGACAATCCGTCCCTGCGCACTCCCTGGGCCCAACCGTGGCAATGCACCCGCGCCAAAACCGGCTCCTCAGTAACGGATTTCATTAGGGTTTGAGAGAATTCCAACAATCGAGGTACTCGAACCCATCCGCTTCGGAGCACGGGGGCGACCCATTGTACATTCCAGCGCATAGGAGAGCCGAGCAATTCAGACCAGGGGGCATCGGCTCTGAGCCCTTCCCATTCGTTTAGCTTTTGGGCGTTGTCGAGTCGCTGATAAACCTGTTCGGGCTCGAGCAATGACGAACCGTAGGTGTCCTCTACCCAGCCGTAGAGCGCCTCCAATTCGTCCAGAGCCTCCTTCCAACGCCACACCAACTTCATGCGCTTGAGCACTATGGGATTGTAGATGCCGGAAGCCAAAAGCGAACTGGCAGCAGGAGCCCATGTCGACCCCTCCACCCGCAGGCCTCTCCTCAAGGCCTGAAGCGCAAGAACCGATGCAGCAATGCCTCCGCCCGAAATGCGCACAATACCGCTCACGACCAGAACGTGGGGTTAAAAAAAAACCGCCCCCAAGGGAGGCGGTTGAAGGGGAACAGTTCGTTTAAAACTCCCATAAATCGTGTTCGAAGTCGCGGAGTTTCTGCTGAATCATCTGCGCTTCGAGCAACTGATCGAGGGTGTTGTTGCGTCGATAATCCTCTATGGTCCGATCGTAAACGTTTTCCTCCTTGTATATCATGGCCTGGAAAAAGCGCAGGTGGAAGACTTCATCGTAGGTGAGCCGCTGCATATTGTTTCCGCGGTTAAAAGCCGTATGCGTTGCCATGGCGAAGCGGGCATCGGGAAACCACACCCAAAACAACGGATAGACATTGGCGGGATTCTTGGGATCGCGCACAACAGGCGCCAAACCAATGATGCGGTTCTTCATTTCGCCCCGCTGCTTGTCGTAATACCAGTCGCTCTTAATGTTATAGGCAATCACGTTGTTGGCGCGAACCGTAATGGTGTCCACAATATAGACCGTCCGGTCGTCTGGGTCCGGATAAACGGTGTCGTAGCTCCGCACCAATTGCTGCAGTTTTTCCGGAGTGAGCGGAATTTGAAACCGGTCGTCCTGAAACACTTCCACAATGGTTCCCTCTTCAATGATGCCACCCACCAACACATCAAACAAAGACCTTCGGTCTACTGCCGGCTTGAGTGGATAATAGAGGTGCAGATTCATCTTTTCGCGCAAGTCGATGCGCTCCCAATGACGGGTGCTCCACATCATGTCCGCCTGGCGCAAAAAAGGATATTGAACCACCCGGCTGTTGTGGTGGAACTTTTCGGGTTCCGGAAGAAGACCATCGTCTTGGGGGGTCAATACCTGCGCTCGTGCCACCCCTAGTAGGAACGACAGCGCGAGCGTGAAAATCCCGAAAAGCTTTTTCATGACTCCTTAGTTGTTGACGTCTATCGAGAAACTGCTCGCATCTACGCGCAATCCTTTGGGACCCGTGGCCTTGATGCCGCGGAATACCACTGTAGATCCGTTCTTGACCTTGTCGAGCAGGGTTTTGGTGTTTCCATCGAGCTTGTTGCCCTGAATTTTCGTCGGGGGAAAACCCGGAATCACCACTTCGAAGGAAACTACATTCAACTCCATTTCGAAGGGGAAGTCGGCCAACTTGGCCTGAATGGTTCCTTGTTTGATGAAGCTGGCTGACTTTAATCCATCGGACACGCCCAAAATAGAGCCTTGAGCAGGGGGTACGTTCTTGAGACGGAACATTTTCTTACCCATCTGCTTGGTTCCACCCTCGTCTTTAACGGCTACCGAAATCTCCACTTCCTTTTGGCCGGTAATCGAGGTCACATCGGCCACGTATTCGCCCGGCTTTACTTGGCGCACCCCGGGGCCGGTTACGACCACTTTGGCGGGATCTACACCGGGAACACCGATCTCGAGCGGGTTCTCAACCCCGCGATACAAGACATTCATCTTGGTGGGGCTGATCACCGCCATGGGGGGAGCCACGTTGTACTCGTTCTCGATGGGATATTCCTTGACCTCTCCGTTGGCACTCAACTTGATCACTCCGGCCCATTTTTTTGTGCCGACGCCGCTCGCTGGAAACTTGACCTTGCCAATGCCCCCTACAACTTGATCTTTGGGCAGCGGAGTGCCATTGATAATGACCTCGGGCTCTTGGGTATCGTCGTAGGCCGCGAGAAATACATCGGCTTCGTATTGATCGCCCTGGAGCAAGTAATTGCTCTTCGGCATCACCACCGCGCGAACACCCGTGAACTTCAGACTTCCCTTGTCAATATTGGCCTGCAATTCAGATATCACCTCGCTTTCGGCATTCCGAACGCGGGCTTGAATGTCTGTAAGGAAGGCCAGAATGGCGACCATCGGATAGTGCTCAAACTTTCCGTGGGTCCAGTCTACCTTGTGGTCTCCTACCTGGATGTCGTCGGTATTCAATGAGTTTAAGATGCTCGCTTTGAGCTGCTCGTTTTCGCCAACGTAGGTCAACAATTTGGTGCGGTGGGCTTCCATCTTCTTTTTCAAGTCCTCACCATGTCCTTGATTGAGGAGGTAATCGGCCGCCTTTTCGAGGTTCTCCAACCCCTTGGGAACCGTATTGGACTCGTCTTTGTAGCCCCCGGTTTCTTCGATCAACTGGTTCTTGATGAGCTCGACCTCTTCTACGATGCTGTTGGATGCATCGCGCACTTCAAAGGCCTTGTCCATCCACGGCTTCACCTTAGCCGGGTTGTTCTGGGCGGCCGCCTTGAACTGTTCGTATACGTCTGCATTCTTGCTCGCCACGGTTTTGGCCGTTTTGTCCAAACCATCTTCGAGATCCACCAAGGCGTTCAAGACTTCTTTGGAGATGTTCAATGCCAACAGGGCTGTTAGCACCAAATACATCATGTTGATCATCTTCTGACGCGGGCTCAGTTTGCCACCTGCCATGGGAGTTGTGTTAGGGGGTTCTTGTTACAACGAGGACGTTCAGAAGTCGAGATCAGTTGCGGTTGCCGTTCATGGCTGCCAACATACCGCCATAGACGGCATTCAAATTCGAGATGTTGCGGACCAAATCGGTGACTTCTGTAGAGAGACGCTCGGAGTTTTCGATGGTTCCGCTCAATTTGCCAATCAGGTTGTTTTGCACTTCCATATGATTGGCCGAAGCCTCGAGCTGAACGGCATAAAGGGCATTGAGCGACTCCATATTCTTGCTGGCCATAGCCACTTGGCTGGCGTACTCGTTGGTCGCTTGAGCAGCCTCGGAGGTATCGCCCAATTTGGTGGCCGCATCGCCGAATTTGCGCAAACCCGTGCTCAGACTCTCGATGAGTTCGCCGTCAATCTTGGCCGACTCCAACATATGATCCAACTCCTGGGTTACTGAAAGCTGGTTGTTTTTGGTGGAAGAGTGCTTGTGCTTGGCATCGGGGTCTTCCATTCCGGCCAATTCGGGATAGACCAACGACCAATCGACCTCTTCGTGCGGCTTTTCGAAGGCAGAGAAAAAGAAGATGACGGCTTCGGTGGTCAAACCTACTACCAGCATGATGTCGGCGCCGGGAAGGTGGAGGATTTTAAACATCGCCCCGAGAATGACGACCGCTGCACCCCATCCGTACAGCTTTGCCATAAAGTTCTTGAAGCCTTTGCCGTTCACATCAATCAGTGCCATTGTCTTGAGGGTTTAGGGGTTGAGGGGTTGGGAAAAGTCGATTGCTGCCCGAAAGGAATCCATCAATAGTCCTTGGCGTCGCGGCCGAGGAAATCTTGAATGGTGCGGAACCCTACGTAGCTCTTTCCGGTGTCTTGGTATTCGAAATCGCGCGAGCTGACCTGCATATAGGCCGCCACGTCTTTCCAAGAACCACCGCGAATCACCTTGCGCTTAAGGGTTTCGTCGTCGTTTTCTGAAGCATTGTACTGGAAGTCGGGGCTGATGTCGCTCACATAGTAGTACGAAGCGGCTTCATACGCCGTGCTCGTCCACTCCGATACGTTTCCTGCCATGCAGTAGAGGTTGAAACCATTCGGATTGTACGAGGTCGCTTTGACCGGATAAAAACCTCCATCGGCGGTCAGGTTGCCGCGCACTGGTTTGAAGTTGGCCAAGTAACAGCCCGAGCTGTTGGTGGCATAAGGACCGCCCCAGGGATAGGTGACCAGGTTTTGTCCACCCCGGGCCGCGTATTCCCATTCGGCCTCGGTCGGCAGGCGGAAGTCGTGCTCGAGCATTTCGCCTTCGCGACGCAGATAGTCGTTGCGGTACTTGGAACGCCAGTTCGTAAACGCGCGGGCTTGCTTCCAATTGACGCCTACTACAGGGTACTCGTCGTAGGCGGGATGCCAGAAATACTTGTCGTGTTGGGGTTCATTGAACGAATAGGTCAGATCGTGTACCCACACCAGGGTATCTGGGTAGACGTTGATGACTTCTTTTTCGATGAAGCTGCTGCGGTCAGAAACCTCGGTATTTTCTTTGATATAGTCGCGATAGCTGAACTGACGACCGTCTCCATCGGAATCGTAGTAGTCGTATTCAACCCGATTTTCTTTTCTGCCGGCCTTCTGCTTGTTCATCCAGAAATACACGTAGTTCAACTGGCGGGCGTCGACCATTTTACCCCCCATAAAGCGCTCTTCGGGGCGAATAAAAATGGACTCGATGATTTCGGTGTATTCCGCGCTGGGATACTTTTCTACATCCCACTCCAAATAGGGTTCCCAATTGATGCGGCGCTGGAGGCTGTCCGGATAGTTCAACGCAATGTATTCTTCGTAAAACGTCGGATCCTCGAGATTGGTATAGTCAATCAGCGCATACTCCTCTACCAAACCGTCTTCGCCCAAGCGGAAGCGCACAATCGAATCGCGCACCCAATCGACGAACTGGCGGTATTCGTTGTTCGTGATTTCGGTTTGATCCATATAGAAGGCGCGTACCGAGACCGTCTTGGTCGGAGCCGTCAAGGCATAGGGCACGTCCTGATCGGCCGAACCCATATTGTAAGAGCCTTGGGGGATAAAGACCATGCCAAAGGGCTCCGAGGGAAACCACAAAGGGCGGTCCTGAACGCCCACCAATTCGCCGTGATCGCCGCTGCTGCAGCCGGACAGGACGAGGATGGCCGAAGCCGCTAATAAACTTTTGATGCTGTTCATAGGGGGGTTCATGAACGGATGAAGGCCGTGAAGGGGGAAAACACGTAGCGCAATATTACAAAAATCTAATGTTACGGTAGCTACCTCTTTCGCGTTCCGGAACTTCGATTTTGAAACAATAACCGAGCATAATCTCATGACTTCCACTGCTGCTGTTTGCCAAATCGGACAGCGTGATGTCGTAGGAATATCCCAACTTCAGCGAAGGAATAATGTAGGCCCCGGCCATCACTGCCAAAGCGTCCTGGGTGCGATACGTAACGCCCCCCCACACACGGTTATTGTACATAGCGTTGACGTTGAGATCAAAGGTGGAGGGTCCGGCGAAATCCGACTTCATCATGACGGCGGGCAAAACGGCCCAATTCGTATTGGGGATGAACCAATTGTAGCCGCCCATGAGGAAGTAATGCCGGGTGCTGCGAAACTGAGTCTCTCCTGCGCTTTGGTTGGGAAGGGCAAAGTTGCCTTCGATGAGCCGGGTGCTCGAAATCCCACCCCAAAAGCGCTCTTCTTCGTAGTACACCCCAAAATTCAAATCGGGAGAGAGCGCCGAAGAACCGGGAGCAATGATGGAAGGGTCCGTACCTCCGTTGGTTCCGTCTGGCGCAATCCACTCTCCGGAGCGCAGAGCCTTGTTCTTAAAGTCGACCATCAAACCCAGGCCCAATTTGCCTTGCCCGAGTTGCATCTGATAGGCATAGGCCAATCCGGCTGAGATGTCTTGGAAAAATCCGATCTGATCGTTGGTGATAATCAGGCCGATCCCTCCATGGAGAAAATTGAGCGGAATGTCTGCATTGAAGTTTTGGGTGGTCGGAGCGTCTTCAAAACCGACCCATTGGCTGCGGTGCAACAAGTCCAGACAAATCGACCCACGACTCCCCGCATAGCCCGGATTGTAGAGCAGGCGGTTGTGCATAAACTGGGTAAACTGTATGTCCTGCTGGGCCGATAAGCCTAAAGAACAAGACATTGCGAAAAATAAAAACCAACGGGTAACGGGGGTCAATCGCATCCGGAATCCTTTGTAAGCCGCTAAAGATAGAGAATTTCGGGATTTTTGATTTTTTTCAACACCGACTTCTTCAAAAGGGAATCTTAAAAAAAGGGACTTCATCGTCGAATGGGGTTAAATGGATTTCCGAAAAGCCATCCACCAGCGCTCTGGAATTTCGTTGCTGCAGGCCATCTGATAGTCGTCGTGGGTGCAGGGCAGCAGGGCATGGCGCTGGGTCTGTCCGATTCTTTCTGCGGGTATGGGGACCTCTACCCACCATCGATCGCTCAAGGGACTTCGGTAGAACACCAATTCGTGTTCGCCATCGTTGATCAAAACCGTAAAGCGAACATAGTCTTTCTTGCTCGCAAAAGGATAGTCTCCGACGCGACCGTCGTAGCCTTCGACAAAGTACCACACCATTTGGGCCAGCAACATAGCACCTGCACCGCGCTGGTCGAGACTGGGGTCGAAGCCGAACAAACCGGCCGCGCTCACCTTGTCGCTCATGCCCGCATAGCGCGCCAATCGGCAGGCTTCGTCGGCGGTAAATCCATTGGGAGAGGGTTGGACGGCCCCGGGCGCTTCCGAAACCCGGATGCACGAATAATCGAAACTCAACAAATCGGTGTCCCGCAAAAGAGGTTCGGCCAGCGCCAGGTTGGAGCGAAGTAGCCCGAGCCGCTGGACGTCAAAATGCATGCGTTCCACCAATTCGAGCTCTTCTTGTTGTGCGAAATAGGTCTGATATCCGAGATTGACGAAGTTGAAGAGTCGATACGGTTTGTTCAGCACAATGTGGCTCAGATAGTTCGATTCATTCAACCCCCCTTCAAAATGCCCCAAGTCGAGCCGGCTGTCGAGGGCGCATAGATTGACGGTTTGTTCGAGGGCGTCAAAAGCCCGGTAAAGCGCATACGTGAGATCTTGACTGCCCCCGATGACCAAGGGAACCATGCGCAATTTGAGTACTTCTGCGCAGACTTCCTGCAGGGCGGCATAGGTATCTTCTACCCGTTCCCCAGCATAGAGATTGCCCAAGTCGTACAAAGGCGTTGTCCAGGGACCGCAATACAAGGCGTACAAGGCCTCCCGAACCACGTCGGGGGCCAATTCTTGGGTGCGCTCGATCCCGGAACCCCGCCCCTCGCACACCCCGATGAGCGCAATGCCCGGGGCGTCGAGCTCGGGCAAACCGCCTATTTCTTCGTGGGCTTTGATCCGGGCACCAATTTGGGGTTTGGACGATCCGGCGTAGAGATCGAGGAGCCCAGCGCGAACTGGGGCCAAAAATTCGTGGTACATCGGAAGGTCGATCTACGGGGAGAAAGAGGTTGGTTAACGCTTGCCTTTGCGCCCGCCAGGGGCTTTCTTGGGTGGAGGCGCCGCCTCGATGAGGGCTTCTACAGCCGCCAAATCGAGCGCGAGCGGGTCTTGCCCTTTGGGAATCTTAAAGTTGTCCTTGCCCCTTTTGATGTAAGGACCCCAACGCCCTTCGAGTATTTCGATGGGAGGATCGACTTCGAAGCGGCGAATCAAACTCTTGGCGGCCTGATCGCGCTTGGCCAAAATCAACGCAATGGCCCGATCCAAATCGATCGAATATGGGTTGTCGCCCTCGTCGGTTTTCAGCGAGACAAAGGTGTCTCCGTGCTGCACATAGGGGCCAAAACGCCCCACCGAAGTCTTGACCTTCTTGCCTTCAAATTCGCCCAGACTCCTC
This sequence comes from bacterium, assembly GCA_016125155.1. Lineage (GTDB taxonomy): Bacteria > Bacteroidota > Bacteroidia > Flavobacteriales > Schleiferiaceae > WGMI01. The sequence goes on along the minus strand of WGMI01000037.1, from coordinate 39,611 downwards.
GGGAGTTCAAAGAGCTTGAGCGCCTCTTCGAGGGTAATGGTCTCGAGGCTCTGCCCTTTGATGAGTCCAGCAAAACGCGGTTTGTCTTCCGAATCGGAACTGCCCAATTGAACGACGGGTCCGTATCGGGCAATTTTGGCATAGACCGGGAGTTGGGTCTTGGGATCGGTGCCGAGCAGCCGCTCTCCTTTGGCGTATCCAGCAGTCTCTTCAACGACCTCGATGGTGGTGTGGAACTTGCTGTAAAAGCGGTCCATCATCTCCACCCAGTCTTCTTCGCCTTCGGCAATGCGGTCGAACTCCTCTTCGATTTGGGCGGTAAAGTGAAAATCGAGCACCGGGGCGAAGTGTTCTACGAGAAAGTCGTTCACCACCGCTCCAATGTCGGTGGGAATCAGTTTGCCTTTGTCGGCTCCGGTGCGCTCGGTCAGAGTTTCGGCCTTGAGTCCTCCCGATTCCAGCCAAAGCCGTCGGTAGGAACGCACAACGCCTTCGAGTTCCGATTTTTCGGCATAGCCCCGCTTAAGGATCGTAGAAATGGTGGGCGCATAGGTCGATGGGCGTCCGATGCCGAGTTCTTCGAGTTTTTTGACCAGGCTGGCTTCTGTATAGCGGGCCGGGGGTCGGGTATAGCGCTCCACGGCCTCGGCTGTGTTCAATGCCAGCGTTTGTTCTGGGTCGACTGCGGGCAACAGAACCGAGTCGCCTTCGGGATCTTCGTCGTCCTGACCCTCGAGGTAAAGCTTTAAAAAACCTTCAAAGCGAATCACCTCTCCTTTGGCGACAAACTGGGTTTGATCGGGAGCAGGAATTGAGATGGTGGTGCGTTCGAGTTGGGCGTCGCTCATTTGAGACGCCAAACTGCGCTTCCAGATGAGCTCGTACAGCTTCTTTTGACGGGCATCGGTTCCGGCGGAGACGCGCTCAAAATACGTTGGGCGAATGGCTTCGTGGGCCTCTTGGGCTCCTTTGCTCTTGGTTTGGAACTTGCGCGTTTGGGCAAAAGAATCGCCGTAATGGCTGATGATTTGCGCCCTTGCCGCGGCCAATGCCTCGTCGCTGAGGTTGACCGAGTCGGTTCGCATGTAGGTGATATGCCCCTCTTCGTAGAGTTTCTGCGCCAACTGCATGGTCATCGAAACCGAAAAGCCCAATTTGCGCGCGGCTTCCTGCTGGAGGGTAGACGTGGTAAACGGTGGGCTGGGACTCTTTTTGGCTGGCTTTACGTCCACGTTTTGAACCGAGAACCCCCTGTGAAACAAGGATTCGAGAAAAGCCGTAGCCTCGGGTTCTGCGTCGAAGCGCCGATCGAGTTCAGCCTTGAATTTCTTTTTGCCGACCTCGAATTCGGCCACGACGCGAAAGGCACTGACCGCCTGGAACTTCTGCACTTCGCGTTCGCGCTCTACCAGCAAGCGCACGGCAACGCTTTGTACCCGTCCTGCGCTCAACCCCCGCTTTACCTTTTTCCACAAAACCGGGCTGAGTTGGTAGCCCACCAAGCGGTCTAGGACCCGCCTTGCCTGTTGGGCATTGACCAGGTTCAGATCGATGGTGCGGGGTTGCTCCACCGCCTTTTGAATCGCTTTTTTCGTGATCTCGTGAAAGACAATGCGGTTGGTTCGGAGCGGATCGAGCCCGAGGGCCTCCGCCAAATGCCAGGCAATGGCTTCTCCCTCCCGATCCTCATCGGAAGCCAACCAAACGATGTCGGTTTCCTTGACTTTTTTGCGGAGTTTTTTGACGACCTCAGCCTTTTCCTTGGGCACGACATACTCTGGGGCGAAGTTGTTGGCCACGTCCACCCCCAACCCGCTTTCCACCAAGTCGCGAATGTGTCCAAAGCTCGATTCCACCTCGAAATCGGAACCCAAAAACCCCGCGATGGTCTTGGCCTTGGCGGGCGACTCCACAATGACTAAATTCTTGGGCATGGGCAGGGGAAATCGAATGATGGGACCGTGCAAAGAAAAGGCATTCGTCCAGCGGGCAAAGACCCAAGGTCCGAGGAAGGCCCGATGGTTGGCCGAATTGGCTTGTTTTCAGGACCTATAAGAATAGAAGACCTCGGAATCGAACCCAGGGCTCAAAAGCGCCTTACCCTGTCAAGTTGTCACGGGTGCATTGCATCCTTCGTAGTTTTGCCCGGTACCACTTACCCCCCCATTTCGGTTGAAACCTCCCATGCGCGGCCACTCCGACGAACTCCTTCCCGACCACAGACAGGGCGAAGCCCTTGTCTCTGAAGCCCCAGAGGCCGTGCGCTCGGTATTTATAGAAAGCTACGGTTGCCAAATGAACTTTAGCGACAGCGAAATCGTCGCTGGCATTTTGGCCAAGGAAGGCTACGGAACCACCCGCGACCTCGAAAAAGCCGATCTGGTTTTGCTCAACACCTGTTCCATTCGGGACAAGGCCGAACAGACCATTCGCAACCGGCTCAAGCACTTCCAGTCGATCAAAGCGCACAAACCGCATATGGTGGTGGGATTGCTCGGATGCATGGCCGAACGCCTCAAACACGACCTGCTCGAACAGGAGAAGCTCGTCGATTTGGTGGTCGGTCCGGATGCCTATCGGGAATTGCCGCATTTGCTCGAAGAAATCGGAGGAGGGCGAAAGGCGGTCAACGTTTTGTTGAGCAAAGAAGAAACCTACGGAGACCTCAATCCCGTTCGGTTGGGGAGCAATGGGGTCACGGCCTTTGTTTCGATTACCCGGGGCTGCGACAATATGTGCAGCTTTTGCGTGGTGCCCTTTACCCGGGGACGGGAGCGCAGCCGCAATCCCCAAACCATTCTCGACGAGGTGCGTAGTCTGCGCGATCAGGGCTACCGGGAAGTGACCTTGCTCGGGCAAAACGTCGACTCGTATTTGTGGTATGGTGGTGGGCCGAAAAAGGATTTTGCCAAGGCGAGTGCCATGGCTCAGGCCTCGGCGGTAGGCTTCGCTTCGTTGCTGCGCCAAGTGGCCGAAGCGGTTCCGGAGATGCGGATTCGCTTTTCGACGAGCAATCCGCAGGATATGCACGACGATGTGCTCTATGCCATTGCCAAATATCCCAACTTGTGCAAATCGATTCACCTGCCCGTGCAGTCGGGGAGCAGCCGGATCCTGAAGGCGATGAACCGAGGACACGACCGCGAAGACTACTTGGCGCGTATAGAGCGCATACGACGCATTCTGCCCGAAGTGGCGCTGAGCATGGACATGATCGCGGGTTTTCCCGGAGAAACCGAAGAAGACCACGCCGAAACTTTGAGCCTCATGGAGGCCGTGCGCTACCACTTCGGCTTTATGTTTTACTATTCTGAACGACCCGGAACCCACGCGGCCCGAACCCTGGTGGACGACATTCCGCTCGAAGTCAAAAAAAGGCGTTTGAACGAGATTATCGAGCTCCAGCAGCGGCATTCGCTCGAGCGCAACCAGGCGGAAGTGGGACGCGTGGTGGAAGTGCTCATCGAAGGCGATTCCAAGCGCTCTGAACATCATTGGACGAGCCGGACGACCCAAAATACCGTCGTGGTATTCCCCAAACTACCAGGTCAAAAACCTGGCGATTTGGTTTGGGTAGCGATTGAAGACTGCAGCGCAGCGACCCTGTTGGGGCAAACCGCAGCGCGATCATGAAGCAATTTTTGGCTGGGATGGGGTTGAGCCTCGGTCTGGGCCTACTGAGCGCCCAAACCCAGGAGCCCGTGCGCGACGATGCGCTCCGTTTTTCCATGGTCAGCGAATCGGTGCGCACCGACGGTTCGTTTGAGTTGTGCATTGCACGGGCTCCCCAAGGTCCGTGCATTGAGAATCTAATGGCGGCCTATGAAACCCTGGTCTACGACGCCTCGGGCAAGGAAATTTGGAGCGGTTTGTGGATGGGTGAAAAGAAACGGGTTCAGTTTTCCAAGGCGTTGCCCCAAGCGCAAACCATGTTGATTCGTGCCACCAAACCCTTCGTGGTCAACCGCAGCAGCGGGGCACGAATCCACCAAAGCAAACCGATGGAACTCAAAATAACCCTGAAATGAACAGTGCTCAAGAAGTACGTCAGCGCTTTGGCATCATTGGTTCGTCAGGGCTCCTCGATCGGGCGCTGACCAAGGCCATGATGGTGGCCCCCACCGACATTTCCGTATTGGTGACGGGTGAGAGCGGTGTGGGCAAGGAATCGATTCCGCGCATCATTCACCAATTGTCGCACCGCAAGCACAAGCCGTACATCGCGGTCAACTGCGGAGCCATTCCGGAAGGGACCATTGATTCCGAGTTGTTTGGACACGAAAAAGGTTCGTTTACGGGAGCTACCGGTGTCCGCAAGGGTTATTTTGAAGAGGCCGATGGGGGGACCATCTTTCTGGACGAGGTGGGAGAGCTGCCACTTTCGACCCAGGTTCGGCTCCTGAGGGTACTGGAAACCGGAGAGTTTATCAAGGTTGGTTCTTCCAAAATCCAAAAAACCGACGTCCGGATTGTGGCTGCGACCAATCTCAATATGGTCGAGGCCGTTGAAAAGAACCGTTTTCGGGAGGATCTGTATTATCGATTGAATACCGTAGAAATCCATCTTCCCCCCCTACGCGAACGCCCCGAAGACGTCCACCTGTTGTTTCGAAAGTTCGCCCAAGACTTTGCCGAGAAATACAAATTGCCCGCTGTTCGTCTCGACTCCGACGCGGTGGATGCCTTGTCCGACTATCGCTGGCCGGGCAATATTCGACAGCTTCGCAATTTGGTCGAGCAATTGTCGGTACTCGAAACCGAGCGCAGCGTGAGCCGGACCACCCTCGAACACTACTTGCCCCAAATTGGCGCACCCGGTTTGCCCATGGCACTGAACCGCAACGGAGGTCAGGGAGGCGCCGATTTTGCCAGCGAACGCGAGATTTTGTACAAGATTCTGTTCGATATGCGCAACGACCTGAACGATCTCAAACAGCTGACCCACGAATTGATGAAAAATGGGGTGGGTGAGCATTTTCAGGACGATCACAAGGGATTGATCACGCGCATTTACGAAGAAGATGCCCCGAACAACAGCGCGCTTCTGCCCGTCCCGACCCCCCGGAACGTCTATCGGGAAACCGTAGAAGTGATCGAAGAATCCGACGACTATTCCGAAATCGACGAGGTGCTCTCTCTCGAACAAAACGAAATCGATATGATTCGCCGATCCTTGGAGAAACACCGCGGCAAGCGCAAGGAAGCGGCCCAAGAACTCGGAATTTCCGAGCGGACTTTATACCGAAAAATCAAACACTATGGGTTGTAGGCTTCCTCGGGTCCTGATGGTGATGTGGGCCATGGCAGCCGTATCCGGTTGCGGAGGGGGCTATTCGTTCAGCGGGGGCGATACCGGAAGCGCCAAAACCTTTTCGGTGGGCGACTTTCCCAACAATGCCGAGTTGTTTCAACCTAACCTGAGCATCATTTTGGCGGAATCGCTGCGGAACCTCATCAACCAACAAACCCGCTTGGAATTGAGCCGTGAGGAGGCCGACCTTCAATTTGAAGGCGCCATTTTGGGCTATGTGGTCGAGCCCTTGAGCGCCCAAGGCGACGGAACCATCGACCAAAACCGATTGACCATAACGGTTCAGGTGGCCTACACCAATACCCTCGAACCGACCAAGAGTTTTGAGCGCACGTTTACCCAGTTTGCCAACTTCGAGGCAAACGAAAACTTCAGCGAAGTAGAAGAGCAGCTCATCACTCAGATTTGCAGGCAATTGAGCGAGGATATTACCAACCAAGCCCTCGTAAACTGGTGACTGTAGACAGCCGCAGATTGCTCGAGTTGTGGGAGCCCGGCCGAACGGCTAGCCCGAGCGAATTGGATTGGCTCAAGGCGCTCCAAATGGAGTTTCCCGCATTCGCCCTTCCCTTTTTGCTGACCGCCTTCCACACCCGAGACGCCGAGCCGAACACCCACGAAGCGGCCATCAAAGCCGCTGCCGTGCGCATTCCCCAAAGAGATCGTCTCTCTGATCGACTTCACCTGCCATTGGCGCGTCCCTTTGCGCCCATAGACACCCCTCCCACGGGGACTACGCCTCCAATCCAGTCATCCTCTGAGCGCCTCCCTCATCCGGAGGACCCCATGGAAGCGGCTCGGCGCAAGGTGCGTCTAATCCTCGAAGAAAATCGGCGAATGCGCGACCTCGCGGCCTTGAAGACAGGCCAAACCGAGGACACTTCCCCTCTGCCATCGCTTCCCGAGTCTAAGCCCAAGGCATCGGCAGAACGACCACCCCAAGACGAATCCGTAGTCCGCGCCGGCGGATCAACCTCCTTTCCGCAACCGGCAGCCGCTTTCCCAGAGGCTCCCCCCTCTGCCCGGCCTTCGGTTGCACCGAAAAAAGAAGGGCGAGAAGCAGAATTCCCTCCCAAGGAAGGGCCCATTGGACAAAGTCCATTGTATCCGACAACTGAAGAACCCCATACCCCGGAAAGCGAGCCCGTTGGGGCGAAAGGGGACACCGAACCCTTCGAGACAGAAGACTTGAAATTGAGCTTGGAAGAGTGGCTTAAACGGATTGAAGCCGAGGAGCGCTTCTCTGGGGAACGGATGGGTTCCAATGAATTGGGGCGCATTCCGGAACGCTCGGAAGCGGAACGTGAGCGAGGCGTTCGAGACAAAAAGCGCAAGGAAAAGAAGAAGAAGAAACTCGACAAAAAAGGTCGAAAGAAAGAGGCCGAAGTCACTTTGAAACAACCCGATCGACAAAAAGTCCAGTTCGAACTCATCAATCAGTTCATCGAAAAACTGCCAGAGCTCCGACCGGAAAAATCGGCTGCTTCAGAAAAGCCAGCTCCTGCTGAGGGTTTGGGGGCGAAAAACGCGGAAGCGGGCGGAACCGAAGGGCTGATGACCGAAACCCTGGCCGAACTCTATTTTGCCCAAAAGCACTATACGCTAGCCCTCGAAGCCTACGAAATACTCCTTTTGAGATTCCCAGAGAAAAGTAGTTTCTTTGCCGCCCGTATTTCCGAATTGCGGAATCGCCTCGAAACACCCCGATTATGAGCTATTTGTTCGCCATCCTTATCTTTTTGGTTTGCCTTCTGCTCATCGCAGTTGTCTTGATTCAAAACCCCAAAGGCGGAGGTCTTTCGTCGGCCTTCGGAACGGGGGGCACCCAACTGCTCGGCGGGGTGAAAAAAGCCACAGACGTTTTGGATCGGGCCACCTGGGTGTTGGCGGGCAGTCTGATCGCCTTGGTTCTGATGACCAATCTCTTCACCAGTCCTGCGGAAACCGCTTCGGACCAGGAAGCGCCCACCTCGCTCATCAAGGAACAAATCGACAACAATGCGACCCCTTCGGCTCCGGCCCTGGGAACCCCGGCCTCTTCTGAAACCCCGGCCGCCACAGAGGGGATGCCCGAGCCCGTATCTGACGAGGCTGAAGAGTAAATCCGGGTTCGTCTAACCTCTCTGCGAAACTGTTGATCTCATGGCCCGATTGTTTCGCAAACGGGTCGAAAACCGCAATCTGCCACCCGGCGCGCTGGTCTTTATCGGCACGCGCAAAGTGGATCAACCGAGCATTCGGGTCTTTTCGTTCAGCAAAGAGTCGGTAGAGGAACGCGTTTGGAATCGGGAAGACCCGCTTCCAGGGGTGCCGGTTTCCGGGGGAAGCGAACGGCTTTGGATTGACGTAGATGGACTCCACGACCCGGTTTTGATCGACGTCTTAGGGTCTCACTATCAGATCCATCCCCTGATTCTGGAAGATGTACTGAACACGGGGCAGCGCGCCAAATTTGCCGAATACGAAGACCAGTGTTTTGTCACCGTTAAAATGCTGAGCGCCGAGCCGGGGACCACAAGGGTTCAATCGGAGCAAATCAGTTTCGTGCTCAAAGAGCATCTGCTCATCAGTTTTCAGGAACAAGGCGGCGACACCTTTGGGTCCATTCGCGAACGGCTCCGCACTCGCCATGGAAAAACGGGCAAAAACGACGTTGACTATTTGCTCTATGAACTGCTCGACAGCATCGTAGACGGCTATATCTACCTGACCGAAGAAATCGGTGAACGCATAGACAATCTGGAGATGAAGCTCTTGCGCAAACCGAGCGAAAGGGTTTTATCGCACATCAACGTCTACAAACAGGAGCTCCACTTTATGGTGAAGTTGACCCGTCCAGCAGTGGCCTTGGTGCGCGGGATGAATCGGTCGGTCCATCCGCTGCTCCACAAGGGAACGCGACCCTTTCTCGACGATCTCTACGGACTCACCCAACACTGTGTCGAGTCGATCGACAGCTACCGCGAAGTACTCAACGACTACTACAACCTCTACCACCTCAACGTCACCACCCGTCTCAATGAGGTGATGCGCGTTCTGACCATCATTTCGACCTTCTTTGCCCCCGTTACCTTTTTGGCTGGAGTGTATGGAATGAACTTCAAGTACATGCCCGAAATCGACGAGCGCTGGGCCTACCCCGCGTTCTGGGGAGTGTGTTTGGCCATCAGCGGAGGTTTGCTGGTCTTTTTTCGCAGACAACGTTGGATTTAAACGTGCCCTATGATTAGGCTGAAAAACTATATTGACGGTCGTCTCGAAGAGCCCCAATCAGGCGACTATTTGGATGGTTATGAGCCCGCTACGGGTCAGGTGTACAGCCAGGTGCCCGATTCGGACAACCGCGATGTGGAGCGGGCTGTGCGCGCCGCCCAAAGGGCGTTTCCCGGCTGGAAAGACACCCCAGCCTCGGAGCGTTCTAAGCTTTTGCTCAAACTCAGCGCCCTGATTGAACGCGATTTGGAGAAACTTGCCTCGGCCGAAAGCCGAGATAACGGAAAGCCCATCGGGCTGGCCCGCGTGGTCGACATTCCCAGGGCCCGGGACAATTTCGCGTTTTACGCCACCGCCATTCTCCACGAAGAGAGCGAGGCGCATTTGATGGGAACCTCTGGGTTCAACTATACGCTACGGCATCCTCTTGGGGTGGCGGGATGCATTGCACCTTGGAACCTCCCGCTCTATCTGTTTAGCTGGAAAATTGCCCCGGCCTTGGCCTCGGGCAATACCGTGGTGGCCAAACCTTCTGAAGTAACGCCTATGACCGCCTTCATGCTGTCGGAACTGTGCATCGAGGCAGGCTTTCCGCCCGGTGTATTGAACATTGTCCACGGACTTGGACCCAAGGTAGGCGAGGCCATTTGTTCCCATCCGGAAGTTCCGGTGCTTTCGTTTACGGGTGGTACGGCAACGGGAAAGCGCATAGCCCAAGTGGCCGCTCCGATGTTTAAAAAAATGTCGCTGGAGTTGGGGGGAAAAAACCCGAACATTTTGTTTGCCGATTGCGATTTTGACCTGGCGCTCAAAACCACGCTCCAATCTTCATTTGCCAACCAAGGACAGATTTGTCTCTGCGGGTCCAGAATTTTGATTGAACGGTCTATGTACGAGCGTTTCCGAGATGCGTTTGTAGAACGGGTTCGACAACTGCGGGTGGGCCCACCGAGCCGGGAGGACAGCAAGCTGGGAGCCTTGGTCTCTCAGGCTCAATTCGAAAAAGTCCAGCACTACGTGGACTTGGCGAGGGAAGAAGGGGGGCGCATTTTGTGCGGGGGGGCTCCGGTACAGCTCGAAGGCGAGTGGGCCGGGGGTTGGTATTTCGAACCGACTGTAATCGAAGGGCTGGGTCCGCAATGCCGGGTCAATCAAGAAGAGATCTTTGGCCCTGTTGTGACCTTGCAGGCCTTTGATACGGTCGAAGAGGCCCTTCAACTGGCCAACGACACCACTTATGGCCTGAGCTCGACCGTGTGGACCTCATCTTTGGAAAAAGCACATCGGGTGGCCGCCGCCTTGCACACGGGAATAGTATGGATCAACTGTTGGTTGGTACGGGATTTGCGAACCCCCTTTGGCGGGGTCAAGCAGAGCGGGATTGGGCGAGAAGGCGGGTTCGAAGTCTTGCGTTTCTTTACAGAACCCAAGAACGTGTGCGTCGCTTTGCCCAAGAGCTAAGGCTCGGTTTTTGGTATTTTTGTCGGGAATTTAGCGAGTCGTTCAATGAATCAAATGGAGCTTCAACCCATCGATGTGGTCGACGATATCGACCGCGACGACTTTTATCACAACTACGTAAAGCCACTCAAGCCGCTTGTAATCCGCAAATTCGGCAAGAATTGGTCGGCTTTTGACCGCTGGACCTACCTCCATTTGCAAGATGTGGCCGGGCAGGAAAAGGTCAAACTCTACGGCCGTTGGCTCGACAACGAGCCGACGATGATCGAAATGCCTCCGGCCCAAGAGATGGCCTTTGGGGCGTATTTGCAAATGCTGGCCGATGACACTCCGTCCGATTTGCGAATCTTTCTGTTCAACCTGTTCAAATTGGCACCGGAGCTGTTAAACGACTTCGACTTTCCGCCCGTGACCGAAGGCTGGCTCAAGGACTTTCCTTTTATGTTCTTTGGGTGTGCCGGAAGCGATGTCCGCCTGCACTACGATATCGATCTATCGCACGTTTTTATTACCCAGTTTCAAGGCACCAAGCGAATCACCTTGTTCAATCAGGATCAGACCAAGTATCTGTATAAGCTCCCTTTCACCACCCACAGCGCTGCTGATCTATCGAACATTGACTATGAAAAGTATCCCGCGTTGAAATACGTCAAAGGGTACCAGCACGATCTGAAACACGGGGAGACCCTCTTTATGCCGAGCGGCATCTGGCACTACATCCAGTACCTGGACGGAAGTTTTTCCCTGAGCTTGCGCTCTTTGAGCGACTCCAATCTCGACAAGATCAAAGGAGCCTACAACGTGATGGTGATCCGAAAATTGGACTACTTCATCAACAAATACTATAAAAACAACTGGAGCAACTTCAAATTGAAACGGGCTATAGAGCGTACCAATGACATTGTGGAACGCAGGGAAAGGCAACGCAGTTCCACTACCTCTTAATCGTGCTCTCCAAAAAAGCCAAATACGCCATCAACGCGCTGCTATATCTGACGCGGCTCAAGGCGGAACACCCGGTCCCCATTCACCAGATTAGTGATAGCGAACACATTCCGCAGAAGTTCCTCGAAGCCATTTTGCTCGATCTCAGGAAGTCAGGGGTTTTGGGAAGCAAAAAGGGCCCCGGTGGAGGGTATTATTTGATTCGCGACCCATACGAGGTCAATTTGGCAGATGTGATGCGGCTTTTTGACGGACCCATTGCCTTGCTGCCTTGTGTAACGTACAAGTATTATGAGCGCTGCGAGGAATGTAAGAACGAAGTGCGTTGTGCCATTCGAGAGGCGTTTCTAGAACTGAGAAACGAAACGGTCGAATTCTTGAAAAAAAACTCGCTGGGCTCTTTAGTTGACCGCGAAAAAGAACTCGAAAAACAGCTGTAATCAAGGCGGGCTCAGCAATCTTTGGGTGATCAATCTGGATCGACGAATTCGCTCAAACTCTGCCACTTCAAAATAGTGGCTTTGAGATCGGCCAGCTTGACCGGTTTGCCCATAAAATCGCTCATGCCCGCTTCTAAGGCCCTCCGTCGATCGCTTTCGGTGGTGTTGGCCGTAAGCGCTATGACAATGGGACGCTGAAACGCATCGGACAGCATTCTGCGCGTGGTTTCCAAACCATCCATGTCGGGCATTTGCAAATCCATAAACACCATGTGATAGGATTTGGCACGGGCCAGACTTAGGGCTTCTTCCCCACCTGAAGCGGTATCGATGGAAAGACCCAAACTACCGAACATCAACTCCATCAATTTAATATTGGTAGGGTGGTCGTCGACCACAAGAACGCGAAGTTTGACGTTGATGGGGCGCACGCTCAAACGCTCTTCGGGCGCATCGCCCGGACGTACGCTCAACTCGAACCCCAAATAAGGGTCGGGGTGCTCGGACCAGATCATTTTTCCACCCAAGGCGCGCACCAACTGGACGGCAGTCGTCAGAGCCAGCATTTGTCGATTGTACCGCAGCCTCTTCGGGTCCAAATTGGCATACTCTCCGTCGTCTAGAAGTTGACGGACTTCGGGACTCAACGTCAAATCGCTATGGGCAAATTGAAAGCGGAGCCGTTCGCGAACGGCTCCGGGAACCGCCACCGAAACACGCAACGTCAACACGCCCGACTTAAGCCTCCTCAGACAATAGGAAGACAACAAAAACAACAATTGACGAATGCGCATGGCATCTCCGACATATACTACCGACAACTCTGGTACACGCTCTATCTGAAAGGTCAAAGGCATCTGTTCGAGAAACGGCCGGACCACTCCGTGTTGGCGCTCCAAGAGCTCCTCGAGCGAAAACGATTCGTAAACCGGTATAAATTGTTCGGGATCGGTATCCGAAAAACTTAGGAGCTCTGAGATGGTCTGGGTGAGCTGTTCCGCATTTTGCCGGATGCTGCCCATTCGTTGACGGAGCTCGGGCAAATCGGTCTGCTTTTCGAGCATGCTCGATATACCGAAGATGGCATTGAGCGGAGTTCTCAACTCGTGACCGAGGGTGGAGATGTAATCGTTGCGGCTTTGTTGGAGCGACTCTGTTTTGATGAGCAGCTTGAATTGATTGCGCGCAAATCGATAGCTGAGAATGAGCGATTGAGAGATGAAAAATGCCGCATACAAGCTGTAATACAGGCTTTTATCGGGCGAGAAATATTGGAGATAATCGAGAAGGAGGATCATGCTCGACAAACCGATAAAAATTCCAGAGAACAACGCCCAACCCGAACCTACTCTGGAGTGAACGAATGCCCGGATGTACACGTAGAGCGCATAGCCAATAAAAAAGGCCGTTCCCCACAAGAAATAGGTCAGTAGACCCGAAAAATAATAGACTGGAAGAAAGAGACACAAGAGGTGAAAGGCATTGAAAAACAAGTAAAAACGAACGATACCCGGATGGAGGTCGTGCGGGTAGAGATTGCGTAAAAAGGCCGCAAACATCATGACGGCTAAATACAAACTTCCGTACTCGAGCCGTACGGCCAATGGAAAGCGAAGACCGGGCAGAATTTCGTGGAGTACGTAGGCATCGGTCCCCAGGATTCGATATGCGTAGAAAATGCAGAAAAGCGAAAAGTAGAGCACCGTTCGATCGGAGCGATCGAAGAGGAAAAAACCGAGAAAAAACAATCCTCCGATCAACAGACCACCGGACAGCAAGCTGACCCAAGCAAACTCTCGCGTCCTTTGCAGTTGGAGCACCTGGAGCGGACCGAGCACCAAGGGATCAAAGACCCCTCCTTTGAAGTGTTCGAAATTGCTCACTTGAAAGGTGAGCACACATTCGGTTTTGCCCGGAGGGAGTAAAGCAATTTTGGGCAACCAATAGGCTTCTGATTGGGTGCGATCGCTTCCGACCCGTCCATTTGAAGCGATGAGGACCCCATCGGCAAACAGCCGGTGCGCGGTGTATACTTCAGGGACCAATACGGCGGGGTTGCGCATCCCGGCGGGAATCCGAAGGGTCAGTTGATACGTGGCATAGCCATACCCTGAGCGCACCCCTTCCCGCTCCATTTCGGGCATGTCATTCCACAAGGTCCCCAGGGGAACCGACAGCGAAGTCGGTTGCAAGCTGTCCGTGGGCTCCGCCCATTGGAAAGGGAAAAAATTCCATGGCCCTTCTAAGGGGGTACAGCGGCCGTCTTCGCCCAGCCCGATGCGCACATCGGTTGGAGGGGTGCCCAGCGAACAACCGAACAGCCCTAAAAAAACGAACCCTAAGAATCCAGTTTGCCGAAACATCGACTAAAGGTAGTGCGTTGAACGGCATTTTTAACAGGATTTGAGCGAAATAGCTTAACACCTTTTTAACGAGAACTGTCGACAGATTTGTGCAGATTTGCGAGGGTTGAATCTGCCATGGGTCCCCTGCCAAGACCCGAATTCAATACTGCGGATTCCAGAACGGCCTAAACAAGAACGATGGAACATCAAGATGGTCTCGGCCCGGCTGTCTCTGCGGAGGGCGGCTTGGGTCAAGAAGAACGCGTTGTGCGAGACAGTGCCTTTGTCGATGCCCTTTCTGCCGAACTCGGCAAGGTTTTGGTCGGGCAAAACGCCATGCTGGAACGCCTGCTGATCGGGTTGCTCGGAAACGGTCATATTCTGCTCGAAGGGGTACCTGGATTGGCCAAAACACTGGCCATTAAAAGTTTGGCACAAGCGTTTGAAGCCGACTTTTCTCGGATCCAATTCACCCCCGACCTGCTCCCGAGCGATTTGATCGGAACGCAAATCTACAATGTTCAAAATCACAGCTTTGAAGTAAAAAAGGGGCCTGTTTTCGCGCATTTCGTCCTCGCTGACGAAATCAACCGGGCCCCGGCCAAGGTGCAAAGCGCCCTGCTCGAAGCCATGCAGGAAAAACAGATCACGATTGGAGATCAAACGTTTCCGCTCCCAAGGCCCTTTTTGGTTTTGGCGACCCAAAATCCGCTGGAACAAGAGGGAACCTATCCCTTACCTGAGGCGCAACTCGATCGATTTTTGCTCAAGACGGTCATCGATTATCCGAGTTTGGAAGAGGAGCGCGAAATCGTCCGCAGACAAATCAACGACGAGCCGCTTCCGATTCGCCCTGTAGTCGGATTGCAGACACTGGAACAAGCCAAGCAATCGATTCGCAATGTGTATTTGGACGCCAAAATCGAAACCTACATCCTCGATTTGGTTCAGGCCACGCGCCACCCCGAACGCTACAAACTCCAGCGTCTACAGCCCCTGATCGCCTGTGGAGCCTCGCCCCGAGCGAGCATCAATCTGGCCAAGGCAGCCCGGGTATTGGCTTTTATCCGCCATCGCTCTTTTGTGATTCCCGAAGATGTGCGCAACATAGCCGGAGATGTGCTTCGCCATCGGATTGCGCTGACCTATGAAGCGGAGGCCGAGAACATTAAAGCGCAAAACATCATCGACGACTTGCTGCATTCAGTAGAAGTGCCATAAGCGCGGTTGAACCCAGGGGTATGGATACGCTGGAACTGATCAAAAGGGTGCGCCGGCTCGAAATCAAAGCGCGCAAGAGCAGTCAGAATTTGTTTTCGGGTGCCTACCACAGCTCATTTCGGGGCAGGGGGATGTCGTTTCGCGAGGTGCGTGCCTATCAACCGGGAGACGAGGTGCGCAGCATCGACTGGAACGTTACTGCCCGTCTTCGTGAGCCTTATGTGAAAGTGCTCGAAGAAGATCGGGAGTTGAGCGTATTGTTGATGGTCGATTTGAGTGCTTCTTCGGGGTTTGGGGGCGCTTTGGGCTCGAAGCGCGAAACCCTGCTCGAGGCCTGTGCCCTGCTTGCGGTATCAGCGCTGCGAAACAACGACAAAGTGGGGTTGATTGCCTTTAGCGATCGGACCGAAGTGTATTTGCCCCCGCGCAAGGGAAAATCGGCCACCTTCGGCATTCTGCGCACACTGATCGAACAGCCCATTCAAAGCGGTAGCACCGATATTGCAGCCGCACTGCGCTTTGCGCAATCGGTAACCCACCGAAAGACCATTGTTTTCCTGATGTCGGACTTTTTGAGCAAACCCTATGCCGACGTTTTGAAACCCTTTGGGCGAAAGCACGACTTGATGGGGCTAAGGGTCATGGACCCGGCCGAAAAAACCCTGCCGCGCTGGGGTTTGGTTCAAATGCTGAACCCGGAAACCGGAACCCCGGTGTTGGTTGACACCGGCGATCCCGCCCAAAGACGGCTCTACGAAACGTCCATTGCCGGTTTTAACGATTACGGAAACCAGGCCTTTGCCGCTTGCGCCAGCCCCTTGATCGAACTCGTGCCGGGTCGGGATGTGGCGACCCCCTTGTTCCAATTGTTTGCCCAACGCGCGAGACGATGAAACTCCTGTCCATAGTCTGTACTTTTTGGTTGATGCCTGCCGCGCTCTGGGGACAAACGTTGGACCTAAGGCCCGATACACAGGCGGTCGCGATTGGAACCGAATCGAACTTGACAGCGGGTATGCGCGCCGCCCAATGGAGGGTTTCTCCAGATTCTTCGTGGATCCTGCTCGACAGTACGGGCACCGCCACCGATTCTACCACTCGGTTGCGCGTTATGGCGCTCGATTCCGGATTGCTGGCACTCACGGTATACGCCCTTTCGGAAGCCGGGGAAACCCTTGGATCGGGAAGCACTTCCATCGGGGTCTTTTTGCCGCCCCCCCGCCCCGAGGTAGAACTCGAAGACATTCACGAGCCCCTCGATCCCGGACGCAATTGGCTGATCATCGCCCTTGTCGTCCTTTTGATCGCGATGGTGGGCGCCTTTGTTCTCTACGCAATCCGCAAAAAGCTCTTGGCGGCTCCAAAAGCGACTTTGCACGAAGCCGATAGGGTTGTCGATCCGCACCAAGAGGCGCTCGAGGCTCTGCGCCAATTGAGGGAAGAACGCTCCTGGGAGCAGTTGTCGCCCGAGGCCTTTTACACCCGAGCCACCGATGTGTACAGGGCCTATTTAAAGCGCGCCCTCGGGGTTGACGCCCTCGAGCGAACCAATTCGGAGCTGGCGGGATTGTTGGACTTGAGCGCATGGAACCTCCTTAAGCGCAGTGCGTTGCAAACCTTGGCGGAGCGCGCCGATTTGGCCAAATATGCCGAAGACCGCATTCGCAACAACGATCCTCAGGATTTGGACCGCATCGAACAACTGCTCGAATGGCACGAGGAAGATCGGAACAAGATGACCGTCTCTGAAGTCGAATCGATGGATCAAGAGCGATGAGCCTGCCCTTTACTCCCGTCGATTTTGCCCTTCCAGGGATGTTGTTCCTACTCCTGCCGTGGTTGGTATTGTCGGTGGTCGTGCTCCGGCGATTTTGCAAACCCGAGGTGCGTTTTACCGGTTGGAGTCCGGGCCATTCCCCGTTTCGAAACACTTGGAAAACCCGAATATACCGGGGGCTAGATGGCCTGCGCCTCGGTGCACTTGGGCTTCTGATTGTGGGCTTGGCGCGACCAAGGAGCGAAGACCTCAACGTAGAGCGCCAATCGAAGACCGGGGTCGACATCGCCATTGCCCTCGATGTTTCGGCCAGTATGTTGTCCAGGGACTTTAAACCCAATCGGCTGGAAGCCAGCAAAGCGGTGGTTCAGCGGTTTATCGAGGGGCGCCCTACGGACCGCATTGGATTGGTGGCTTTTGCCGGAGAGAGTTATACGGCCTGTCCGCTGACGACCGATCACAGGTTGCTTATCGATGCCTTGGGGCGGCTCGATTTTGGCAAAATCACCGACGGAACCGCCATCGGCATGGGGCTTGCCAATGCGGTCAACCGACTTCGGAATACCCAAGGCGAAAGCAAGATCGCTGTGCTGGTCACCGATGGCGTCAACAACCAAGGCGCCATTGATCCGGAAACCGCCCTTGTCCTCGCAAAGGAAACGGGGTTAAAAGTGTATACGATTGGGGTGGGAACAACGGGTATGGCGCCCTCTCCCTATGCCTATGCCCCCGGGGGAGGACTCCTGTACCGCATGGCCCCGGTCGAAATAGACGAGGACTTGCTGAAGCGCATCGCTCAGGCCACTGGCGGACGCTATTTTCGGGCCACGGACAATGCCTCGCTCGACGAGATCTACCGCGAAATCGACCGCCTCGAGAAAATCGAAGTAGAAGAAACCCGCTACCTGAACTACCGAGAACACTACCGGGGCTGGGTATGGGCGGCAAGCATTTTGTTGATGCTCGATGTCTTGCTCCGGCTCACTTGGTTTAAAAGCGCGCTGTCCTGATGGAATGGGAACGCCCTTTGTTGTTGTGGGCTCTGGCGGCCCTCCCCCTGCTCTGGTGGCTGCTTGGGGTTCATCGACTCAGGAGTCAGAAGCGTATAGAAACCGTGATGCATCCCGACAATGCCCGGCGGTTGCTCATGCCGATGTCTACAGGGCGGTACATTGGGAGGGTCGGTTTGCACACCACGGCCTGGGCCTGCACCATCGTGGCCTTGGCCAACCCCCAACTCGGTTTTGAAAGTGTGCCGATGGAACGCAAAGGGATGGAACTCGTCTTTGCCCTCGATGTTTCGAACAGCATGCTCTGCGAAGATGTCCAACCAAGCCGTTTGCTCAAGGCCAAACAACTCATCAAGTCCATTTTGGACCGACGCACCGGCGACAAGGTGGGGCTGGTGGTGTATGCAGGGAGCGCCTACCCTTTGCTGCCTTTGACCCACGATTATGCGGCGGCAGCGCTCTTCTTGGCCGACGCCCAGCCCGATCAAGTCGATCGACAGGGCACCCAACTCGACAACGCGCTGATCACTGGGGCCGAACTGTTCAGCAGCGAATCGGGGATGAGCAGAGCCCTCGTCCTTGTTTCGGACGGTGAAGACCATTCTGGGGCGTCCGAAGCCGTTGCCTCGGAACTGAAGGAAAAGGGAATACGACTGTTTTCGCTCGGTGTAGGCACAGAAACGGGAGGGCCTATTCCGCTCCGGGACGATTTCGGCCAAATGAACCGTTATCTCAAAGATTCAGAGGGCCAAACCGTTTTGACACGCGCTCGACCCGATTTATTAAATGCACTGGCCTCCAGAGGGGGAGGTGTCTATTTGTCAGCCGACGACACCCGCAAAACCGCCGAACAACTTGAAGGTGAATGGGCAAACATGGACAAAATGATTCTGGAAACCAACGATTTAAAACAGAGAGACTCGCTGTTTCCCATTTTTGTGGCGCTCGCGGCACTCGCTTTGCTCATCGATTTTCTGATTCCGGAAACCTCTAAAAAATGGCAACGAATACAGTCCGCCTAACGGCTGCGATTTGGATGGGGTGTATCGCCATGGCTCTGCCTTGGTATGCTTCGGCACAGACCGATGCGCGCGAAGCCCTGCGCAAAGGCAACCGCGCCTACCAAAAAGGAGCCTATGACGCGGCCGAACAAGCCTATCAATCTGGGAGTCAATCACCCCAATGGGAGGCAATGCGCTCGTTCAACCTGGGCGATGCACTCTATCGACAGGAACGCTATGCGGAAGCAGAAAAGGCCTATACCGAGGCTTTGAAACACACCGACGATCGGCAACTGCGCGCCAAGGCGCTCCACAATTTGGGGAATGCACGCTACCAACAAAAAAACTACAAGGGTGCGGCCGAAGGATATGCAGAATCGCTCAAACTCCAACCCGGCGATCCTCTGGCTCAATACAATCTGGCGCAAAGTCTTCGGAAACTGGGCGCCCCCCCTCCACCACCTTCGAGTGCAGAAAACCAGCCTCAGGAATCTCCCGAAGAGAAAGACGGTGACGCTTCTCCTCAAAGTCAAGGTGCCTCTCCAGAATCCGGAAATCCCCAGGACCAACCGGGATCGCCTGAAAAAAACGAGCCCAAACGGGGATCGAGCGGAATGCGTCCTGAAGAGGTCGAACAACTGCTCGATGCGTTGGAACAGGAAGATGCCCGGGTACAGAAGAAGTTGAGAGAAGACAAACAACCTCCTAAACAAGGCCTGGACGGCAAGAACTGGTGAATCGGTCTACCCTCGTTTTGTGCTGTATATCGGTGGTCGCTTGGCTGACCGGGCAAGCCCAACCCCAGCTGTTGGCAACTGCCAGTCGGTATGCCATCGGGCTGAACCAGGACATTCGCGTTCAGTTCGCGTGCAACGCGAGCGGGCGCAACTTTGTTGCCCCGGATTGGAATGCAGACTGGACGGTCCTTGCCGGGCCCTCGGTCTCTCAAAGCACCACGATTGTGCAAGGACAGATGCGCATAGAGCTGGCGTACCAGTTTGTCGTTCGACCGAAGCGCACAGGCACCTTGACCATTGGCCCCGCGCACATCCAGGTCAACGGAGCGGCGATTGCGAGCAAACCCTTGCAGATCGAGGTGGCTCAAGCAGACCCTTCGGATCAAGAATCGGCTCCGAAAGCCCCAGCTCCGGCTCTGTACCGCATTGAAGCCAGCCGAAACTCGGTCTATGTAGGCGAGCCCTTGTTGTTGGATTATGTGTATTACACCCAGGGCACAGTACAGCAGGTCAATGCCCGGGACGACGTAGAGTGGAAGGGATACTACAAACGAGAACTCGACATACCCAATGCGGGCAAACAGGGCCGGCGCACCCTCGACGGAATTCCCTATCAATGGTCGCTCGAAAAGCGGTTTATGGTGATTCCCCAAATTCCCGATGCTGCGTTGACGGGAGCGCTTTCGCTCGAAGGTGTCGCCCTGAAGGGTGGATACGCTCGAGATCCTTTCGGATGGCCGATGCAAAAAGGGGCTCGCTTTTCAGACCGCCGACCCGCCCCATCCATTCAAATCAAACCCCTTCCAGAACGCGACCGACCCGCGGACTTTAGTGGTGCTGTAGGGCAATATACCCTTTCTGCCGCCCTCGATACCGAACGACCGGGCCCAGGAAGTCCTGTCAAACTGCGGGTCGAGGTCAAAGGCCAGGGCAACCTCGGACTCGTCGAGCTCGAGCGCCCAGAGCTTCCCGCCTTGGTCGAATCGTTTGAACCCGAGCGAGGCGAACGCCTGAATCTGGGTTCGAACGGATTTTCGGGGAGCAAGTGGATCGAGATACTCCTCATTCCCCGGCACAAAGGGGTGTATACCATTCCTTCGATTTCCTTCAGCTACTTCGACCCTCAAAAAGCCACCTATGTGGTTTTGAAAAGCGAACCCCTTCAGTTCGAGCTCGAAGAGGGCAGTACATCCGAAGCCGCCCCAGCTGGAGCAGCCAAAGAATCGGTGACCACCTTGGCCGAAGACATTCGCTATGTGCGCAAACCCTCAGGTAAGTCGCGTTCACGGGTATCTTCTGCGCCTTTGTGGTGGGGCACCAGTGCTCTTTTGATGCTCGGGCTGGTGGTGGGAGCCCTCGGCAGGGCGCGCGTTCGCCGAACCGACACCCCAAAAGAGCGGTGGAAAAAACAGGTTGAACAATCGGGGATTCTCTCGAAGCGCGGCCCAGGACCTACCCCTGAAGTCGCATTGGAACTCATCGGGCGCTATTGTACCGAAGTGGCTGGTATTTCGGCTGCGGAATTCAACCAGAATCGCGCCCGGACCGCATTGTTGGACCATGGATTGGACCCTGCAGTGGTCGACCAATTGCTCGCGCTCAAAATGAAGCTCGAATCGCTGCGCTATTCGGGCGCATCAACAGAGGGCCAATCTGCCCAATGGATCTCGACTTTTGCCGACCTATGCACCAAACTTTGAGCGGGTTCGCTTCCATACTGCTACTCTTGGCCTTCGGCCTGCACAACGCGGAGGCAGCAGTGGCCCCCGATGCGTGGGATAGGGCTGAAGCCGCCTATCGCGATCAGGACTATGCCCGGGCGGCGGCGCTGTACGACTCGTTGGCCCAGAGCGATCCCCAACAAGCGTTGGCATGGTACAATCTGGGCAACTGCCACTACCGTCTCAAAAACATCGGCTCGGCGATTTGGAGCTATCGAAAGGCACAAATTCTCCGTCCTTCTGACCCAGACATTGCCCACAATGTCCAACGCGCCCGTGCGCTTGCGGTCGATCAACTCGTCCCTCTGCGCCAAGGGTGGTTGGAACGGCAAATGCGATGGCTGTTCGAGCGGCTGGGCCCTCTGGAATATGCTGGAATCACAGGTCTGACGTCTTTGTTGCTCGGAATCGGCATAGCCTTGTGGGGATGGGAACGACGGCGATGGGGCCTTCGGCTCATTGCCCTGGGTGCACTGTTCGGGGGATTGACCGGTATGGGCGCCCTCTTCGATCGCAGTTGGACGGCCTCGAACCGAACCGGAGTAATGATTGCCGCCCGAACCGACGTGCGCACGGAACCCGCTCCCGATGCCCCGATTGGGTTTGTGCTGCACGAGGGCACCGAATTCAGGCTGGTAGACCGCACCGACACCTGGTGGGCCCTGAGGCTCGAAGACGGCAAAGTGGGTTGGATTCCGCGAGAAACGGCCCAATTGCTCTAAGGCGTTACTTTGAACGAAACATTGTCGAGAGGATGAAGATCAGTGGTTTCACCATGGCGAAGAACGCCGGAAAGTTGTTTTACCCTCTGAGGGAAGCCATCGAGTCGATCTTGCCGATCTGCGATGAGTTTGTAGTGGCCTTGGGAGACAACGATCCCGACGACGACAGCCGGGCGCGGATTGAAGCCATTGGGTCGCCCAAAATTAAAATCATCGATACGGTCTGGGATTTGGAGCGCTATCCGCGGGGCATGGAAAATGCCCACCAAACCGACATCGCCATGAAGGCCTGCACCGGCGATTGGCTGTTTTATATACAGGCGGACGAGGTGGTGCACGAGCGCTATTTGCCCATCCTCCAAAAGCGGTGTGCGGAATTGCTCGAAGATAGGGAAGTGGAGGGGCTGTTGTTTGACTATGTCCACTTTTATGGCGACTTCGACCACCACCACTTGGGCCACGATTGGTACAAAGACGAAATCCGCATCGTCCGCAACCTCCCCGATATGCACAGCTGGATTTCAGCCCAGTCGTTTCGGCGCATTCCCGAATTCGACGGAGTGAATTACCGCGTCAAAGAAGGCACCCTCAAGCTCAAGGTGGCCAGGGCCCACGCCGAAATCTACCACTACGGCTATGTGCGTCCGCCCCGGCTGATGCAGCGCAAGCAAAAGTCGCTGGCTACCATCCACAAAGGAAGCGAGGCAGTACAGGCGATGTATCAAAACCGACCCAGCGAATTCGATTATGGCCCCTTGGGTCGGGTGAGCCGCTTTAAAGGGACCCATCCCAAAGTCATGGAATCGTGGATGCAGCGTTTTGACTGGGCCAAAGAGCTCAATTATTCTCGATCCGAACGCAACCCCAACCGGGAAAAGATGGCGCACGATCGCCTAAAAAGCCGGGTTTTGACATGGATCGAACAAAACCTGCTCGGCGGCCGAACCATAGGGGGGTTCAACAACTACATTTTGCTGAAGCGCTGAGCGAAATACTCAACGTTCTTGGATGCGCCGTTGGCCTTCTGCGCTGATGGCAAAACCCCGATTAAAGCGGGGAATAAATGCAATCCTGCGGAACCGCAAGGCAGACCAGTCCTCGTCCAACGCCACTTGACTTACCGGCTCCCAACCCGCAGCGCCCAAGGCTTCCCAGCCGGCATCTCGGTATACGGAGCTGGTGTAGCGTCGGCTCGATTTTTTGGGATAGGCCATCCACAACAAGGCGTCGTCCACCAGATGTGCTTGGGCCCAGGTGGCTGCCTCGGCCACTCCTTCCGGATCCCGGACAAAAAACAAGGCCCAATTGGTTCCGCTTTGCGCCACAAGCCCGCCCAGACGTTCCGTCCAATCTTGGGGCACATCAAATACCCATCCCTGAAAATCAGACTTGTACTGTAGCTTTTTGCTCAATGCGGCATCCACAATCTAGGGCACTTTATCTCTGAACCGGGCTTCCGGAAAAAGAAGAAGTCCCTACGCGAAGAACACGCCTTTTGTGCTCTCCTGCAGAATCAAGGTTGGAAGCCGTGGGCGCCGAACCCTCTACCCCGTCGCACTCAGAACAGCGGCCCTGATGCACTGCGGCGCAAGCGGGGCATTGAATAAACAACACATTGCACTCGGCATTGGCACAGTTTACGTGGGTATCGCACTCCGAGCCGCATTGATGACAGTGCGCAATGACCTCCTCTGAAATTCGTTCCCCCAGCCTTTGGTCGAACACGAAATTCTTGCCGCGGAACAAATTGTCTAAGCCTTCTGCCCGCACCTGTCGCGCGTAGTCGATGATGCCCCCATACAACTGATTTACGTTGCGAAAACCATGGTGCTTGAGGTAGGCACTGGTCTTTTCGCAGCGAATCCCCCCGGTGCAATAGAGCATAACGGGCTCATCCTCTCGTCCTTTCAATAAGTTGAGCACCTCGGGCAACTCGTCGCGAAAGGTCTCGGCTTGAGGCAACAAAGCGCCTTCAAAATGGCCCACTTCGCTCTCGTAAAAATTCCGAATATCGACCACTGTGGCGCCTTGACGAAGCATTTCGTTCCATTCTCGGGCAGTCAAGTGCCTTCCCACATTGCTGGTATCGAAGGCGTCGTCCGCCAAGCCGTCGGCCACAATTTTGTGCCGCACTTTGATGGTCAGCTTGAGAAAGGAGGGCACACTTTCTTCTACCGCTATTTTCAGCGGCATTTCCCGCAGTTCAATCTGGCGTTCCAAGCTTTCCAAAAAGGCATCCCATTGGGGAATGGGTACATTCATTTGGGCGTTGATGCCCTCTCGGGCTACATAGATGCGACCCAAACAACCCAGGGCATCCCAATCGAGAAACAGGGCATCGCGAAAACTGCGCGGATCTTCGATGCGAACGTACCGGTAGAAACTCAGGGTTTTTCGCTCAAAGGTTTCCGAAGCCAATTTTTGGCGCAAATCGGTCGGGCCGTATTTATTAACCAGCGCAGGTCGAGGGCGTTTCATCTTGCAAAGATAATTCGGGCGCACACCCCAACCGGCCTACAATCTCAGACCCCTTGCCCAATATCTTAGCGGCTTCAGATTGCCCGCATGAGTCCACTCCACACCCCATCCAAAGAGCACCCCATCTTGGTGCTCGGCTCCTTGGGTCAAATCGGCACCGATTTGGTCGAAACACTTCGGAACCGATATGGTGCCGAAGCCGTGATTTCTTCTGACAAGAAACCCCTTCGACCCGAATACGGTCGATACATCCAACTCGACGCCCTCGATGCCGCAGGTCTCGAAGCGGTCATTGAACGCGAAGGGGTAGAGCAGTTCTACCATTTGGTGGCCCTGTTGAGCGCCACGGCCGAGAAATTCCCCGACCGGGGATGGGACCTGAATATGCGGAGTTTGTTCATTGCGCTTGAGTTGGCGAAAAACGGAAAGCTCAAACGACTTTTTTGGCCGAGTTCCATTGCGGCATTCGGTCCGAATTCGCCCAAAACCGATTGCCCCCAATACACGGTGATGGATCCGAGCACCGTCTACGGAATTTCCAAGCTGTCGGGTGAACTGTGGTGCGACTACTATCACCGACAGTATGGAGTCGACGTGCGCTCGGTGCGCTATCCCGGTCTCATTTCGTGGAAGGCCGAACCGGGGGGAGGAACGACCGACTATGCCGTCGAGATTTTTCACGAAGCACTGAAAACCAATCACTATACCTGCTTTCTGGGCCCCGATACCCGCTTGCCCATGATGTACATGGACGACGCCATCGATTCGACGATTCGGATCATGGAAGCCCCTTCGGAGCAGGTGCGGATACGGACCAGCTACAACCTATCGGCCATCGCGTTTACGCCTGCGGAATTGGCCGCCGAAATAGCCCGTCAGCGACCCGGTTTTGCCATCGATTATCGCCCCGATTTTCGGCAGCAGATTGCCGATGGGTGGCCCAGTTCCATTTCCGACGAAGCCGCCCGCCGCGATTGGGGACATAAGCCCCGATTCGGAATGGCCGAAATGGTGACCGATATGTTGGAGCACCTCAGGCCCCGATATCGATCGGGCATCTGAGAATCAGGGGGGTCCTGAAAAGAGCCCTCAAATAGATTCTCGGGCCAAGACTTCTCGGCTTTTTATTGTCGACGAGCGGATTTGGGGCGGATTCAATCTTTGGCAATCCGGCGTGGACCGCCGAGAAATCAAATCGATGCCACGGGCTCGAACTCCAGCTCGAAAAAAGAATAATCGCCTTGAGCATGGAATGGGGCAATTCAGGGGACTATGATTCTTCGAACTCCTCCGACGTTTTGGGGTCTTGATGCACACCAACGGAACGATTGAGAGGGGGACGTCTCTTGGCCCTTCAAGAGCTTCTCCAACGGTCGATCTGCATGTTCCTCAGTTCAGATTTCGCATAGACGTTGGGTGGTGAAGTTGGGGACGGACGACGACAAAAAAAGGTGCGATCCCATTATCTCCCTCACCATCTGAATGCCCCTTTTCGGATTGAGGATATCGCGTGGAAGAGCGGCCGAAACAAAGGACTACAAAACAATCGAGCCCGACCCCCTAATCTCCTCACCATCCGCGTTATCCCATATTCGGATTGCGGATATGGGGTAAAAGAACGGCTGCACCTACCGGATTATCCCCTATTCGGATTGAGGATATGGAAACGTACCCTTCTTTCGTTTCGAAAAGCACCCCATCCAACTTCCTGAGTACTGCCAAGCTGTTTGCTGCGGAATCAACGCATCCTCTTTTTTTTTTCTGAACATCTGCCGAAACAAAAAAAAAACGGCTCCTTATCGGAGCCGCTTTTTCAATCCATGAGTGGTCTGATCAACGCGTCAGGTTGATCGTCAATGTTTGCTTTTCATAAAAACCGGGGAACGTAAACTCCAGGATAGAACGCAAGGTGACTGCGTCTTGTTGGATGCTCGTAGCCGTCATGGTGACAGTATCGCCCAAGGCATACAAATCCACGGTGTTGTTGCCCGTAATTTGGAACGGCACATCAAAGAACTCGTCGTTGGTGTTGACGCTGGTACCGCTGGCTGCATCGGTTCCGATATAGTACTGCCAAAAATCCAATTCGCGCGCGGTGGTATCGAAGTCGAAGTAAACGCCTACCGTGTCCATGACATAGTCCAAATAGTAAGGGCTGCCTTGAACGTTGCCTTCGTCGATGCGTTGGATGCCGGTTACATTCCAGTAGCCATCAATCACGTCGGCTAGAGCAATGGTCGGCTGGGTATTGGGATTGTCGTTGTTGTCGTCTTTGCTGCAGGAAAACGCAAGTACAAGCGCAGAGAGAAGCAGGAGCTTTTTCACAGGATTCAGTTTGGATGGTTCAAAAGTGCCGCAAAGAAACTCATTTTAAGAAGAACGAGGGTTAACCTTCTGTTAGCTCCCATTTTTGTAGCATGGATGGTTCGAGGGATTTCGGTGTGTACATACACATTCCTTTTTGCCGAAAGGCCTGTGTGTATTGCGATTTTCATTTCAGCACCCAATGGGATCGTGCCCGCGATATGATCGATGCCATTCGGTTGGAACTGAAATTCCGCGCACCTCTTTTTCGCGAATATTCTCTGAAAACGGTCTATTTCGGGGGGGGGACGCCTTCGGTTTTGGATCCCAGACTCCTCGATCCTTTAATCGAAGACCTCGCCCAAATTGGAACGCTCGATTCGGTTGATGAATGGACCTTGGAGGCCAATCCGGACGATTTGGATGAGGATCGGCTCTCAGCTTGGAAAAACTGGGGGGTCAATCGATTGAGCCTCGGCATACAGAGCTTTGACGATGCCGTTTTGGGATGGATGAACCGGGCCCACAACGCCGCCCAATCGGCACAGGCCTTGGAGCGAATTCAGCGAGCGGGCTTCGAGCACTTTAGCCTCGATCTTATCTACGGATTGCCCCACACCCTGCCCGATGTTTGGGAATCCGACCTGCGCACAGCCTTGTCGTGGGGACCGGAGCATATTTCGGCTTACTCTCTAACTGTGGAGGCCAAAACCGCGCTCGACCACGCCGTCCGCAAGGGCTTGACCCCCCTTCCGACCGAGAATCGGGTGGTGCGCGATTACGAACTGCTTTGCGCTTTGATGACTGAAGTGGGCTACGAACACTACGAGGTGTCCAATTTTGCGCTCCCCGGTCACCGCGCCTTGCACAACAGTGCCTACTGGGAAAACCGCGACTACCTCGGTCTGGGGCCCTCGGCACACTCTCGACTGGGCAATCGTCGTTGGGCCAATGTAGCAAACAACGCCCGGTATATCCGGGCTATACAGCTTTCTGAAGAATGCTCGGAAGAAGAAGTACTCGGGTCCAGAGAGGCCTATAATGAACGGGTAATGACGGGGTTGCGAACGGCCCGGGGCATAGACGAAGGGTGGCTCGAAGGGCTTGTGTTGTCCGAACGGATTCCCGCTCGACGCGCTTGGCAACAGGCGATAGACCGGGGACAATTGGTCCGTGTGGAAGGGGACGAAGGCTGCTATCGGGTACCTGAGCACCAATGGCTCACCACCGATGCTTTGTGCCGGGATTTGTTTGCCTAAGCCTTAATTTTGGCCGCATCATGAAGCGGCACATGGCTTTGGAATGGGCGGGAAAACGGTTCGAAAGCACACTCGAAGCGGGGGTGGACTTATCGATCGGTTTGGGTCCTGGACCTTCGGCCACAGCTTGGTTTTGCCCTCCTGTGGCCATCGAACCCGTGGTGATGGGCGATTGGGTGGGCTCGATACAAGCGGGGGCTCCGGTCAATTTTCAGAATGTGCGCTTCAATCCGCATGGCAATGGCACGCATACGGAATGCCTCAGCCATGTGTCGGACAGCCCCTTGCACGTGGGCGCCGCCCTGACCCATTCGTTTTGGCCCGCGCTCCTGATCGAGGCCACGCCCAGCGCGGACGGAGGCATTCGGGCAGACAATGTTCGATCTACAGAAAATTCTGGATTTCCGGCCCTCATCATTCGCACGCTTCCGAACCGACCCGAGGACAAATTCCGTGACTATTCGAATACGCACCCTGCTTGGATCGATCCCGAGTTGATGCGTTTTTGGGTGGAACAGGGCGTGGAACACCTCCTGATCGATTTGCCCTCAGTAGACCCCGAGGTGGACGAAGGACGGCTGAGTGCGCACAAGGTGTTTTGGGGTCTGGACCGCGGACAGCCTCGGACGCAGTGCACCATCACCGAATTGGTCTACGTGCCCCAAGCGCTCGAACTAGGCATCTACCTCCTCGAACTGCAACTGGCCCCGTTTCGCATGGACGCCGCGCCGAGTAGGCCCATTCTCTATCGATTGCACTCCTGACGGGTCTCATGGACCTCGAATCCTTCCGCGAAGCCGTGTTGCGCCTGCCGAATGTTTCGGAGGAAACCCCTTTTGGCCCCGATGTACTCGTCTTTAAGGTGGGGGGCAAAATGTTTGCCCTGCTCGGGTTAGACAATCCCGAACCCTACACCAACCTCAAATGCGACCCCGACCGGGCCGAAGAACTCCGGATCGATCATCCTGGCATCCGCCCGGGGTATCACATGAGTAAAAAGCATTGGAACAGCGTAGACCTCGACGTGGGCGATGCGCTCTTGCTCGAACTCCTTCATCACTCCTATGATTTGATCGCGTCAAAGAAGAAATAATCCCAACACTGCAGATGAAAACACTTGTTATCCAAAAATTCAGTTTCCTTCTTCTTTTAATCGGGATGATGGACATGAGTGCGATCCACGCTCAAGAAATCGGTCGACGGTATTATTTTGATGAAGACAAGGACAGCTGCACTATTAAAGAGGCTGAATACTATCACGAATACACTGAATTGGAGGACGATCCAGATCATTACGTGCTCTGGTCCAAAAAGATGGATGGCACCATCAAATCCAAAGAAGAATTCCGAAAACCCTCTGGCACGACCCCGAAGCAACTGGATGGCGTTCAAGAATACTACTGGGATTCAGGTCAAGTTAAGCACAGGACAACGAGACAATACCGTGCAACCCGAAATCCGTTTTCGTCTGATTTACATGGCTGGACTGAGTCCTTTTTTGAAAACGGGGTCCAAAAGCGACGCGATTTCTACCAAAACGGATTGTTGATAGAAGGGCACTGTTAGACTTCTACTGGACAGGATACGGCCTATTATCTTTTCGGGAAAAGGGCCTATTTTCCCAGTACGAGTGGGGACATTCACATGGATATGCAACGCTACTTTGCTTCCAATACCGTTTATCCGTTTAAGGCGAGGAAAAAAGGAATTATGGGAAAAGTATACGTCGACTTTGTTGTAGAAAAAGATGGTCGTATAACCCAAGTAAAAGTGGCAAAATCGACGCATAAATTATTGGACAAAGAGGCGGTTCGAGTGGTTCGATCCATGCCCAATTGGGAACCGGCGATCAATGATGGTAGACCGGTTCGAATGCACTTTACCGTGCCCATCAGTTTTAAACTTCAATAGTCCCCGATCAAAACCGTTCGCATCCGGCGCAAATCGGGATCTCGCGGTGGCGGTTGCGGGCCATGAGGCGGAGCCATTGTTTGCGCTGGGGGCTGGCATAGGCACCGTACAAGCCTTCTTCGTGGATGTTGCCCACCACCGAACGGGCGTTGAGGTCGTTGCAGCAGATCCCCACCTTGCCCTCGGGAAACACCACCAACTGATCGAGCATCATATTGCACCCCCATTTGTGGGGTTTGGAACGCGAAGAAGGCACCCCTTCCACCCCCTCCAACTGACCGCCCCAGTCGTGGATCAGCCTCAACTCGTATTGATCGGCCTTGTGTAGAATGCGCTTAAAATCACGATCAAAGCGATTTTCGTCGAGTTCTTCCCGGGTTTGAAAAGCGGAAATCAAAAAGATCTTCTTTGGCTGCGCCAAGACCGCATTTTCTTCGAGCAAGGCCAATACCCCGGTGGTAAACCGTTCCCAATCGGCGCGCACCCGCATGCGTTCATAGGCCTCTGGCGTCCCTCCGTCCATGCTCAAACCGATGTGCGTCAGGGCCTTTGTGGACAAAATAGCCGAGCGTCGGCCCTCGTCCAGCAGCATGCCATTGGTCAGCAGACGCACTTCGGGGAAACGCCCATTGCGCTCGAGACCGAGTTGTCTCCACCGATCGAGTTCGAGGAACAGAGTCGCATACAAAGGGTGCAACAGGGTTTCGCCCCCGTTGTGCAAATGCAATCGCTCGAGCTTAGACCAGCGGCGATCCTCGACCAGCTGCCTCAAAAGCTCAGCCCATGTGCCCGGATTCATGCGTTGTTTGGGCGCCCCGTGATCGAGGGCGCAGAACGCACAGCGCAGATTGCAATAGTTGACCCACTCTACAAATAATTCTCGGGTGCTGGGGCGATGCCGATCTCTGCCGAAGTGCTCATACCACAGATAGCGCCGGCCAAAATCGACCCCCTGGGCCAACTCAAAAGCGGGTTTGAGCGGGCCTTCTTTACCAAAGCGCTGCACGAGGCGATCGCGGAGTTTCAGATAGCTCATGATGCCGACGAAGGTGCACCCAGACAAATCGCTCCAAAATGACATTGGTCATGGAGTTAACGCGGCCAAAACCCCGAGGAGACTTTTACCTTCGCTCCCATGAGATTTCCCTTGATTTCCAGTCTGGCCTTGTTGGCGCTCGGCTGCACACAAAATGAAAAGAACAACGATTCCGCCCAAACCCCCGGCATGAACCTCCGCGATCCGCACAGCTTTGCCCGCCCTGACCAACGGGTCGGAACCCACCTCCACCTCGAACTCGGCGTCGATTTTGAACAGAAAATCCTCGAAGGCACGGCGCTATGGACCCTCCACGGCGATGGCGACAGCGTGGTATTCGACACCCACGGTCTCGAGATTCTGGGCATTGCCGGGACCGATGGCGCTGAGCGCTCCTACCAACTCGACACCCCCGATCCGGTTTTGGGACAGGCGCTCCGCATTGCCCTCGAGGCAGGCGACACATCGGTTGTGATCCGCTACCGGACCGGATCCGAAGCCAAAGCTCTGCAGTGGTTGGGCCATTCTTTGGCTTCCACCGAAACGGACGACGTCCCCACGACTCCCTTCCTCTTTACCCAAAGCCAAGCCATTTTGGCCCGCACCTGGGTGCCCTGTCAGGACGTTCCGGGCATTCGGTTTACGTATACCGCCAAGGTTCAGGTTCCGCCCGGGATGTTGGCTTTGATGAGTGCCTCGAATCCGAAAAGCCCGAGCGCGGATGGAAGCTATTCGTTTGAAATGCCCCAACCCATCCCTTCCTATTTGCTGGCTTTGGCCGTTGGCAATCTCGGATTCCAAAGCCTGGGTGCGCGGAGCGGGGTCTATGCCCCTCCAGGGATTTTGGGCGCAGCGGCCTATGAATTTGCCGAAACCGAACAGATGATTGCCGCCGCCGAGGCCCTCTATGGACCCTACGCCTGGGGCCGGTACGATTTGCTCGTCCTACCGCCCAGCTTTCCGTTTGGCGGGATGGAAAATCCGCGGTTGACTTTTGCCACCCCGACCATCTTGGCGGGCGACCGTTCTCTGGTGGCCCTCGTTGCCCACGAATTGGCGCATTCCTGGTCGGGCAACCTCGTCACCAACGCGCATTGGGCCGACTTTTGGCTCAACGAAGGCTTTACGGTCTATTTCGAAAACCGCATCATGGAAGCGGTTTATGGACGAGAGTACAGCGAAATGCTCGCTGCTTTGAGCCACGAAGAACTGAAGAGCACTGTGGCCGAAATGATGGCCTCGGCCCCGAACGACACCAAACTCAAGCTCGACCTGAACGGTCGGAATCCCGACGACGGGGTCACCGCCATTGCCTACGACAAAGGCTATCACTTTTTGCGGCTCATCGAAGAAACGGTAGGTCGTCCGCGTTTTGACGCGTTTTTAAAGACCTATTTCGCCGAAAACGCCTTCAAGGTGATGGATACCGAGCGCTTTTTGGCGCGTTTAAATACCGCTTTGCTCAGCCCGGAGGAATCGGCCCAAATCGGGGTAGATCGCTGGGTCTACGAAACTGGATTGCCCGACAACCTCCCCGTACCCAAAGCGGTGCGTTTCGAAAAAATCGACGCCCTTGCAGCAGAATGTCTCAAGACCGGGCGTATGCCCGAAGACGAGGCCGTAACCCGCGATTGGAGCACCCACGAATGGCTGCGTTTTGTCGAACGCCTCGAAGGGGCACCAGTGGCTCTGCTGTACGACATCGACCGGTTGCATGGGTTGTGTGCCTCGCGCAATGCCGAAATCGCTGCGGCCTGGTACGTGCGCACCTTGAAAGCGGCCCCATCGGCTGATGGGAATTGGACGTATGTGCCCCCGACCCATCCCGAATATTCCGCTCACCTCGAGCGCTTTGTACTGGAAGTAGGCCGACGCAAGTTCATTGTGCCCATCTACAAAGCCTTGATTGAAGCCGGGCTGGTCAACCAAGCCAAAGCGCTCTACACCAAGGCCCGACCGGGCTACCACGCCGTGGCTCAAGAGACGCTCGATGCGTTGATGGTTAGGGAATCCTGAGTATTTCCGTTCGTTTCAAGGAAAGAGATGAATCGCTCGATCTTCTGCACAGGATGGACCATTGGCTTGATTTGGATGGGATCTGAGGCGAAGGCTCAGGATACTCTTACCTACCCAGAACTGCAATCCATCTTCTTCGAAGATTCCCTTTTTGTGCCTCTGGAATCGGAACCCGAGCCTATACCTTCGGAGCTGTTCTTCACTATGGTGGAAAGGGAGCACACGTTCCTGGAAGCCGCTCCAGAATACTCTGCAGATTCGCTCAGCGGATTGTACAGCATTCCTATCGGCAAACAATATCTGTCGCTGTTTCACCACAACGATCACCCAATTCGATTGATGGTCTACGGTCAGTGGCCCGACCTCGATGCCTATGCATTGACCCACTGCCAATCTGAAACCTGCCAAGATTGGCTGATCTCCCGCAACAAACCCCTGAAGGTTCTGCTCCCTTCGTATTTCGATTGGGGTCCAATTGGCGCATCGCTTTCGCCGGACAAGAAGACCTTCGTGGTCTACGATTCCTATGACAACCCGTATTGGAACTTTGTAGCGCCATTTCGCTCTGTGGTGTACCTCTTCCACTTCGGCTCCGAAAAGACACTGGACTCAATGGTTCCTTGGCTCCGATGGAGTTCTGACGAATGGTCGATCCACGCCTTGCTCTTTGCCGGGCCCAACCACCTGGCCTTGCAGCTGTACAAAGGGGTTCCACCCGACGAAAAAGATGTCGAATTGTTTGAATACATGCTGATCGAACTGCCTTGAATCGGAGCACCTCGACCAGAATGTCCTCCAACTTCCAAACCGAACCTCTTCTGCTCCGCCCCACCCAACCGACGGATGCCGACTTTCTGTTGGCCTTGTTCAACAGCCCCAAATGGATGCAGTTTATCGGCGATCGCCACGTGCGCACCCTCGCCGAGGCAGAGGCGTATATCGAATCGAGGATGATGCCCCAAATGGAATGCCTCGGCTTTTCGAACTACACCGTATTTCGGCGAGCCGATGAGACTCCGATAGGGATTTGCGGATTGTACGAACGCCACGACCCGCCAGGCATCGAATTGGGCTTTGCGCTATTGCCGGAATACGAGAAAATGGGGTATGCCTTTGAAGCCGCGCACCGACTGTTGGAAGCGGCCCGAACGGTGTTTAGCATAAAACAACTCGGCGCCATCACCAATCCGAACAACATCGACTCCCAAAAACTCCTCGAAAAGTTGGGCTTTCGCTTTGTCGAGGAAACCACCCTGCCCGGCGAAACCGAACTGGTTTGGGCGTATCGTACGGAGGCCTTTTTGGTTTAAAAGCAGCACTTTCGCGTAGCTCAAGCCCTCGATCGAATACCTCCTATTCTTCCCGGGTCTTCTGGGCGTCCGGTTCTTCGGCCTGTTCTTTCTGCTCCGCCAAATACTTGGGCAAATCCAAACCCGCCATATTGAACAGATCGTTTAGGGGGGGAACGCTGCGCATGAGTCCGGAGACAAAATCGGCTGTGGCTCCATGGCCCGACGCTCCGCCCTTGCCGTTGTCCCACACCGTGACCTTGTCGATTTTGATGTTCTTGACCGCTTCGACCTGTGTGCGGACCAACTCGGGCAGCTTTCCGAGAATCAAGAGCTGAAAGGCATTGGCCGAGCTGCCTCCCGCGGCTTGAACGACCTTTTCGTACCCTTCGGCCTGTTTGGTCAAAATTTCGAACAAACCCCGGGCTTCGGCTTCCATTTTGGCGTAGATGGCGTCGGCTTCGCCTTTGGCATTTTCGCGCAATCGCTCAGCTTCGGCCTGGGCTTCGATTATGGCCCTCTGTTTGGCGATTTCCGCCGGCACCACAATGTTCGCCATTTGGGTGGCGCGCTCTCGTTCCGAACGGGCCTCTTCGGCCGCTCTTTCGGCCACATAGGCTTCTTCCAAAGCCCGTGCCTGTTGCACCTTTTCCGCAATGGTCGCCTTGCGCAGGGCTTCGGCTTCGCGTTCCCTCCTCTAGGCTTCGGAATCGGCAATCGCTATACGCGCCTCGTTTTCGCCCTTGATGGCGATGGCATTGGCCTCAGAGGTCTTTATCCGGGTGTCTCGGTCGGCTCCTGCCTTTCCGATCGATTCTTCCTTGACCGCCAGCGCAATGCTCACCTCCCGGTCTTTTTGGGTATTGGCGATTTGAACGTCTCGATCGCGGTGGGTTTCGGCAATTTGGGTATCGCGTTCGCGATCGGCCACGGCCTTTCCGGTTTCCCCGATTTTTTCCTGTTGGGCCACACTGATCTTCGCATCGTTGATGGCCATGGCCGCGGCCTCCTTGCCGAGGGCTTCAATATAGCCGGACTCGTCCTTGATGTCCGTCACGTTGACATTGATGAGCTTGAGGCCGATTTTCTTGAGCTCGGTGTCTACGTTCTTCGAAATATTGTCGAGGAACTTATCGCGATCGGTGTTGATCTCCTCGATGGTCATGGTCGCTATCACCAAACGCAATTGACCAAAGAGGATGTCTTTGGCCAGTTCCTGAATCTGTTCGGGGGTGAGCCCCAGCAGTCGCTCGGCCGCATTGCCCATGGTGTCGGCGTCGGTCGAAATGGCAATGGTAAACCGGCAGGGTACGTCGATGCGGATGTTTTGACGGCTCAGCGCATTGGTCAGGTTGGCCTCGATGCTGAGCGGTTTGAGGTCCAGATAGGCATAATCCTGAATGACCGGCCAAATAAAGGCGCCTCCACCGTGGATGCATCGTGCCGATGCCCCACCCGTGCGACCGTAGACGACGAGGATTTTGTCGGACGGGCACCGCTTATATCGGGCAACGATGGCACTCAGGGTCACGAACAGAACCGCGACGGCAACGACGATGATAAGGGCAGGGGTAAGCATGTAAAACAGGAGGATTTAGGAGGGGCTTGTAGAGGTTATACGCACCAAAACGAGATTGGGGCCTTCGATGGCTTGTACTTGGACCAAGGCGCCCGTGGGAATTTCGGCACCTTCCGTAACCGCGTCGATTTCGCGAAAACTGCCTTGAATGCTCAGGCTGATCTTGCCTTTGCCGCTGCGGCTTGCGGGGATGCGCAAATAGACTTCGGCGGTGTGCGCTACGGCTTGTTCAATGCGGAAGCTGTTGTTTTCCTGCAGTTTGTGCTACTGAGCCATCATCCAGATCATGCCAAAGACAAAGGCGAGTCCTACTGCAGTTGCCGCGAGGATCAACCAAGGGGTTTGGGGGATGACGTAGCGCAAACTCAAGCCGGTCCAGCCGAACCCCAATCCGAAGTTCACCAAACTGCGCAGCGAGAGCAACTGAAACGGCCCCGAGCTGTCTTCGAGCCCTTCGAAGTCGGCCCCCATACCGTCGGTGGCATCCGCGCCCATAAAAGTCATAATAGTCTGAACCACAAAGACCAAGGTCGAAGAAATGGCTGTGACCCAAAACACCTGTTGGGCAAATTCAAGACCGTAGAATTGGTTCATGCGCGCATTCCAGTTGTGCGATCAAAATACGATGAATACCTACGCCCTAACCAACTCTTCCGGCTTCGAAGGTTCCCGGATTCAAGCTTTTCACATCTGTACAACCCGCACAGGGCGTTCCAATCTAACCGGCTTCTGCCCCCATCAACTCGTCCAATTCCAACCACCGCATCGATTTGTCGTCGAGTTGTTGGCTCACGTCGCTAATTTCTTCGAGATAGGCCTGGAGCTTTTCATAATCCGACTCCGACTCCTGAATCGACTGATTCAACGCCATTTTGCGTTGTTCGAGTGCCTCTATTTCCGCCGTCAAATCGGCGTACTCCTGCTTGACTTTAAACGAAATCTTAACGGGCTTGGGCTTTTCTGCCTTGGCTTTGTCGAACTGCCAGCGTCGTTCTTCTTCGGCCGCCCGCCTGTCTTGGGCCGTCTGCCATTCGCGGTATTCGGTATAGTTGCCCGGAAAATCCTGAATCTCGCCTTCCCCCTTAAACACCAACAAGTGGTCGACCAAATTGTCCATAAAATACCGGTCGTGGGACACGAGGACCAAACAGCCCCCATAGCTTTCGAGAAACGCCTCCAACCGTTCTAACGTCAACAAATCCAGATCGTTGGTGGGCTCGTCGAGGATGAGAAAATTCGGATTTTGGATCAGTACATGCAATAGATGGAGCCGCCTCCGTTCTCCCCCGCTCAACTTCGACACATAGGTGTAGTGCATATGGGGCGGAAACAGAAAGAGCTCCAAAAACTGGGCAATGCCGATCTTTTTCCCATTGCTCAGGGTCAAGACCTCGGCCACTTCTTTGAGCGTTTCGATGACGCGCAGGTCTTCTTTGAGCACAATACCTTCCTGGGTGTAATACCCCGTTACCACGGTTTCGCCCGGCTGAATTTTGCCCGAATCGGCTTCGAGGGCCCCGGTGATGAGCTTTAAAAAGGTCGATTTGCCCGAGCCATTGCTGCCTACAATACCCACCCGCTCGCCTTTGGTGAAGGTGTAGTCGAAGCCCTTGAGGATGACCTTTTCGCCAAACGACTTATACACTTTCTTC
Source organism: bacterium (assembly GCA_016125155.1). Lineage (GTDB taxonomy): Bacteria > Bacteroidota > Bacteroidia > Flavobacteriales > Schleiferiaceae > WGMI01. Next base: position 2,183 of record WGMI01000037.1, on the reverse strand, counting down.
AAATCGAGCACCTTGCCCCCCAATCGGCTCATTTTGATATCGAGCTGGAGTTCGGGGGTTTTGTGCCCGCTGTTGGCCTTGTCTTTGAGTTCGTAAAACGCATCGATCCGCGCCTTGGATTTGGTCGATCGCGCCTTGGGTTGCCGGCGCATCCATTCGAGCTCGGATTTGAGCCGTTGCTTGGCCCGGTCTACTTCGGTTTGATGGGCTTCTTCCCGTTCCTCGCGCTTGGTGAGAAAAAAGCTGTAGTTCCCGTCGTGGCGGTACAACTGCCCGTGTTGCAGCTCGAGGATTTGGGTACACACCCGGTCGAGAAAGTAGCGGTCGTGGGTGACCATCAGCACCGTGATGTTCGCTTGACCCAAAGAGCCTTCGAGCCATTCGATCATTTCGACATCGAGGTGGTTGGTGGGTTCGTCGAGGACGAGGACTTCGGGATGGTCGAGCAAGACCAAGGCCATGGACAACCGTTTTTTTTGACCCCCGCTCAGCGATTCGATGGGTTGGCTGAGGTCATGGATGCGGAATTTGCCGAGGAGTTGTTTGAGGCGGTCTTCGTAGTCCCAGGCCTCGAGGGCGTCCATCTGGGCGCTGATTTGCTCGAGGGCGCGGGCGTGATCGGCCTCGTTGAGCCCGTCGCGGTTGTGGATGATGCGGTCGTAGTCGGAATGCAGGGCCCTGAGGTGCGACTGACTCACTTCGAGGACTTCGCGCAGGGTAGCCCCCGACGGAAACTGGGGTTCTTGACGCAGATAGCCCAGTCGAATGCCCTTGCGCAACACCACCTTTCCGGCATCGGGTACGTCGACCCCACACACCATATCGAGCAAACTGGATTTACCCGTTCCGTTCTGCGCAATCAAGGCCACCTTATCGCCTTTGCTCAGACCAAAGTTGAGATCGGTAAACAGCACCCTTTCCCCAAATGCCTTGGAGAGCCCGTCGACGGAGAGGTAGTTCATGGGGCAAAGGTCGGGGGTGCGGGGGGGTAAAGGCGTACTATCTTTCGGATTTACCTACCGCATCAAATGCACGGTTTGCTGTTCGGTGCGGGTGTTGCCGTCGTTTCCGTAGGCCGTAGCGCGGATAAAATACACCCCCTCAGCCAATTCCTGACCCGAATTCCAGTCCCGCCCATCCCATTCCAACACCGGCCCACTGCCCGCGTTGACCCCCTGACCCCAGCGGTTCAGCACCACCCATTCCACTTTGTCTACATTGAACTGCTCCGCCCGGTATACATCGTTCTCCCCATCTCCATTGGGCGTAAATACATTCGGCAACGCGAACTCTATCCCCTCGGTGCAGTCGTATACGGAAATGGCGTCGATGACGATACCTACTTCCTCATTGTACGAATTGTTTAATGAGATAAAAACCCTATTGGGATTCTCTAAAAAACCCAATACCAAACTGCGTTCTCCTCCACGAGCGACGTACTTAAAATATCCCCTTCTCCAATTGACCGTGTCATACTCTAATTCTACTGTCATGTCGGGGACATATGGAAGAAAATCCTGATCTGTAGAATAATTGTCTACCAAATACATTTCTTCAAAACGCACGTCGATGTTCGTTGTAGAGTACGAAACAAATTTTAAAAAAGAATAGTAGAATTCGAGACAATACATTCTGCCCTCCACTAAAGGAAAATCGAGTCTGCCTATTATGGCTTCTTTATAGCCCCACCACGGCTCTATGTTGCGAGCTATTCCAATAATCCCGTAACAATAACCCTCGGGAACACTCCTTGGATTTGGTTCCCATATTCCATTCGTGTTTGAATCACATAAACACACCAAATCTGGCGTTCTTATTATGCCAAAGTTCGGAACCCTTTTTAAGTCCCCTTTGCCTCCCAATTGACAAACTTCGTCACTTAGTTCCAACGATCCATTAAGTAGCATATTTTTTCTATGCTGGCCTGAGGACTGTAAAGGCAGCACGAGCAATATGGATAGTGCTGCCTTACTCAAAAACAGATTCATTTAACGACAAATAAATCGCAATGTCGGAAGCGTACTACTGTGAAAGCCCAACCAATAAACGCCTTCGGGCCATTGTTCTGTCGAGAGTTCCGTTTCCGTATTTGGTTCTATTGTACCTGAGTAAACCTCAATGCCCAATGCGTTATATACCGTATAATCGACCGCACTCGAAAGCTCTGCGCGGTAATTCAAATA
>WGMI01000024.1 GCA_016125155.1 bacterium | reverse complement strand
TCGTGGTTTTGGTCGTCCAGATCGTGTCGCCCACCTGGCGGTACTGCAACTGGTAGTTGGTAGCGCCCGGAATGACATTCCAACCAAACGTGGCCAGATAGCGGTTGCCGATGCTCACGCTCGGATCAAACTCGTCGCAGGCAAAGCTGCTGATCGAGATGTTGTCCAAGAACGCCTTGTCGGTGCCGTTGTTTCCGCTCAGATTTTTGTTCGCCGCCTGGAAGGTCAGCGTAAAGCTGGTTCCTGCATAGGCCGAGAGATCAAAACCATGGTTGACACAGGGGTCGGCCGCCTGGGTAGTCGGGTTGTAGTCCGGGCTGATTTGCACCCCATTGACCAACACCCGGAACCAAGCAAACTTGTTGCCGAACGAGAACGTCTGCTTCAAATCGAAATTCAAAGCGAGGCTGTCTACGCTCGGAACCCCAGTGGCATCGACTTCGATGGTGGCCGCAGAGTGATACAACGTATTGTTCACCCAAGCGTTGGCGGCCGTGGTACCGGTAGAGGTACCCGTCCAACCCGTCGTTCCGCTGGCACTTCCAAAGACCAAACCATTGCCCGTACAAGCGACTCCTGAAGTGAGCGTGGCTTGCGCATTGGTGTTCAGACCAACGCTGCTTCCGGGACCCCCGTCGAGGTTGAGACTGAAGGGCGCCGTTGCAGGGATAGCAGCCGTCCGGAAGCTACCGAGCAACGCGTCTACAGAGGTGTCGCTGGCACCACAAATGGTCCGTACGATGTAGTCGTAGAGCGTGTTTGCACTCAGTCCAGTCAAATCGAAGCTGTTGCCCGCAGTGGTCATAAAGGTTCCGGTGCCGGGGGTAAACCCGTCCAGTCCATACTCGATCAACATGCTGGTTCCACGCAAACCGGGGGTGTAGTTGACCTGAGCCGTGCTTGAAGTAATCGCTGCAACCGCCGTTGTTCCCGTGAACGGACAGCTCGGTGCTTCAATTACCTTGATATCATCGATGGCCATATCACCCGTAAAACTGCTGCCACGGGTTCCGCGGAAGCGCAATTGAATCTCGTCAGAGAAGCTCGCCGTCGGGAAACTCTTTGAGATTCTCCACGCTTCGTTGAAACTGGTCTGCTGCTGTCCATTGAACTGGGCCACATTCCGAACCCAACCTGTAGCCTGGCTCCAGATGTCGAGGTGCAAATTGCCCATGGTGGCTCCGTACATATGGTACGCGAAGTCAACTTCAAGGTTGGTCAAAGACGAAATGTCGATGATCGGGCTGAACACTTCTGCAGAATCTCCCAATGCACCCGAACTGGTTTCGAGGAAGAGGTAGATACCGCCAACCGTAGCAGGGGTGGTGGCATCAAAAGCGGGGCCCGTAGCTGTAGAGTTGTTGTCGGTGCCCGTAGAAGCCTCGGTTTCCCAACGGAAGCCACTGGATGCGCCTGCAAAAATCGACCAGCAATTGCTCAGCTTCACAGAGCCTTGAGCTGTAGAAGGGAACAGATTGCCTGCTACGCCCGTAAATGTTTCATTCACCGGAGCTGAGATCAAGCACAGTGTGCTGAAGTTCTGAGCCGTACTCCATGCGGAGTAATCAGCCGATGCCGTGTCGCAGGCCCTTCTGATAAACCACTGATAGTTGGTATTTCCGGTCAAAGAAGCGAGGCTGAGGAAATTGGTATCCAAGAACACCCGAGTTCCCGTTCCCAAGGTTAATGGGCTCAATCCGTACTCGACTTCGTATCCATCGCCCAATTGGTTGGCATTCCAGCTGAGATCAGCAGTTGTTACCTGCACATTGGATGCACTCAAGCCCGTAGGCAGCAAACAAGGAAGACTGGCTGCCACCAAAGTTCCATTTCCGGCAGAAGTGTCACCTACGGAACATACAGTCCGAATATAGAACTGCCACGCATCGGTTCCAGTCAAACCGGAAATCTCGATCGTATCGTTTGCAGAGAACACCGTAGTGCCAGCAGCATCAGGATTAAAACCGGTCGCACCATAAGTGACGACATAACCCAAGGCACCGGGAACTTCGTTCCAACGAACTCTGGCCGAAGTGCTGCTCAAGGCCGTGGTAGCGGCACCGCTCACGGAAAGACAGGGCAGCGCCAGATTGACGAATGACCCTGGGGCTGCTGAACTGTCGCCGGAACCACAATCGCTGCGAACGTAGAAATCATAGCTGTCGGACGCCGTCAATCCGGTAAGCAGGAGGGTATCGTTGCTCACGGATACGGTGGTTCCTTGGGTTGCCGGATTGAATCCAGCCGCACCATAGGTGACGACAAAGCCTTGTTCATTTCCACCGCTACCGGTCCAAGACAGCAAAGCACTGCTGCTGCTCAGGTAATCGGCTACCAAAGCCGAGGGCTGCAAACAACTCGGTCCGTCGAAGATCGAAATGTCGTCTAACGCCATATCGCCCGTAAAGCTCGAGCCCTTGCGACCCATAAAGCGAATCTGAATGGTGTCTCCGGCAAAGCCCCAAATGGGCACCTGAACGGTGGTGTAGGGTGCTGCAGAAGAGGTCTGCTGCTGCCCGAAAATCGACCACACGTTGTTGTCCCACACTCCGTCGCTGCCTTTTACATCCAAGCGCAGAGAGTCAATGGTTGCACCGTACAAATGATAAGCAAATTGTACGACCGGATTCGACGCTCCGCTCAAATCGACTTCTGGGCTCACCACAAAGGCGCGGTCGCCCGTGGTTCCGCTCGAAGTTTCGAGGAAGATGTAGATGCCGCCTGCCGTGGTCGGTGTCGTGTTGTCAAAAGCCGGACCCGTTGTGGTACTGTTGTTGTCCGTTCCGGTCGAAGCTTCTGTTTCCCAACGGAAGCTGGCACTGCTGGTTCCAGCCCCAATAAAGAAGCAGTTGGCCAGTTGCAACAAATTCGGCTGGGTGCCGAGCAAATTGCCCGCAACATCGCTGAAGTTGGCACTGATAGGAGCCGGGAACACACCACAGGCGGTGCGCTGGGTCACTTTGGTCGTCAGGTTGGAGCTGTCGTTGGCCGAGCAGAAACTGCGTACATAGAAGTCGTAGTTCGTGTTGCCCATCAAGCCGATTACCGTAACAAAGGTATCGAGCACATTCTCCAACAAGGTTCCTCCTCCCACGGGGTTGAAGTTGGCGGGGCCATAGACGACGGTAAATCCGCTGCCATAGTTGCCGGCCCTCCAACGGAGTTGAACCGAAGACGAGGTCGTCGAGCCGCTCACCACAGAAAGCGCAGTAGCCACCGGGCAGACCGGAGTGGCGGTAAATACTGCAGAATAATCTGAAGAGTCAAATGCCGAACAGATTTCGCGGACATAGAAATCGTAGGCCACACCCGAGGTCAGACCCGATACCACATAGAACGAGTCAGTAATGCCCGTGGCAATATTGGTCATCGAATCCGGATCGGTTCCGCTTGGGCCCCAGCGAAGACTGCGGGTGGCTCCACCCCCATTGGACCAGCGAATACCGAGGTGGTTGAAGAGTGTGTACAAAGAGTCATCCAGTGCATAAGTACCCACGTTGATCGCGACGGGACATGCCGGTGGGGTGTATTCGTAGCAACCGATGTCGGGTACCGTCAGACTGCGAACAGTACCGTTGATGTCGTCTGTGATGTCGCCATAGGGAATGCCGGCCTCGTTGAGCAGACCATTGGTCGGGAGCAAATTGCTCGTGCTGACGAATCCCGGATTGCCAAAGAGCGAATTCGCATCGAAGTTGCTGGCGATAAAGAACGACTCGATGTCGGTGTAATTCACCGCATTGGCGCGAATAATATTCGCTCCGGTGGTGAAATAAGCGTTGTGGTTCATCTCGGTGATGTACGCCGTGTACGTTGGCGGGGCCAGTTCAATGGCGTACCCCGTATTGTTGTCGAACACGTTGTTCAAAATCCGCAGATCGGTGGCAATGGCGCCGGTGGTAAGCCGGGTGACGTACAGAGGGCGCGAAGTAGTCGACGAACCGATGGTCACATTGACCGAGTTAAACAGCACCTCGGTAAACGAACAGTTCGACACCCAGATTCCGTATTGGGTCGAGGAAGCGGAACCATTGATCAAGGCAATGCTGTTGTTGGCAATCTGCATATAGTTCAGGCTGAAGCCTTCTGCATTGATCAAGTACACACCATAGTTGGTCGACGAACCATTGCGGACAATGTTGTTGCCAATCACATCGATCATGCCGTTTTCGGTCAAGGCATATACCCCATAGGAGGTACTGTTTGAGGCCAAAACAGTGGCAGGTTGAATGGTGTTGTCTTCCACCAACACAGAATCCATGTACTGCAAGTACACGCCATAGTTGGCGGCGCCAATGGTGTTGTTGGTGATGGTCCAATTGCGCTGGAAGTCGGTGGTGCCCACCCCAACCGCATAGACCCCGTAGGCTGCATCGTCGATGGTGTTGCCATCGATCAAGATGTCGTTCGAGCGGTTGGCCGAACCTGTATTGTCAAAGATGGCGGCATTCAACGTACTGCTGCCCAATCCTTCTCCATTGAAGGTGTTGTTGGTGATATGGATGTTGTTGTTGCCTCCTTCGAGCAACACCCCGCGCCCATACGTACCCCCTTGAGGATCAAACACCAAACCGTCAATGCGCACGTGGTCTACATCGAACAACCGGATCAGGTAGTTGTCGCCGGACACCAAGGCCGTGTCGCGCAAAATCACATCTGAAGTGTTCGAAGGATTCGAACGAATCGTGACCGTGTTGACCGTTGACGAACCTGGAATGCTGTCGAGTTGGAAGCGCTGATACACTCCTTCTTTGACATTCACTGTGACCGGTCCATTGACCCCGCAGAAGAACAAACCATCGCGCAGGGCCTGGAAGCTCTGGAAGTTCGTCGCGCTGGCGGGCATGCCGGGATCAACCGTCAAAGTGCCGTTCAGAGGACCCGTGCACAAAGTGCGGAAGGCAAAGGGTCCGCTCAAAACCGTGTCGATGCCGAAGCAACGGTTTTCAAAATAGTAGTCGTAGCTCGTGTTGGCGAGCAAACTGGTCAGGTTGCGCACGGTACCCGAGGTCTGTACACTCAGACCGGTACCGGGGGTAAAGCCCGTGGGGCCGTATTGAATGCGGTATTGGTTTACCCCAAAGCCCGCCGTCCAGTTGATGCGCGCACTCGATGCCGTGATGTTGTCCACAAATACATTGGTCGCAGGCTGGCACGGCTCGCTGGTTATGCCCACATCGTCGAGGGCCATATCGCCGGTAAAGCTAGAGCCGCGAATGCCGCGGAAGCGAACCTGAATCACCCCGGTGTAGCCCACCAAGGTCACTTTGCCCTGGCGCCACGCTTCCGTGCCAGAAGTTTGTTGTTGTCCGCTGAGCGAGAACGCATTGCGGTTCCACGAACCATTGTTCCAGATATCGACGGCCAAAGTACCCGTTGTGGCACCGTACATATGATACCAGAAGTTGAGTTCGGGGCCGCTAATGCCCGTAATGTCCACAAAGGGAGTTATGGCAAAAGTGGAGTCGTTCAAAACCCCATTGGCTTCCGTGAAAATGTATTTACCCCCGACAGCGCCTGTGGTTTTGTCGAAATGGGGACCGGTCAAAGTCGAGTTTTCATCGGTGCCACTGGCATCTTCGGTCTCCCAACGGAAACTGGTTTGCAAGTTGAACAACCTCCATCCGTTGACCAATGCTGCGGCGGGATTGGCGCCGACCACGGCCGTAGTCGATTCGCTCTCAAAGTTCCAGAACTGTACGCCACTCACCAGCGGACTGGTGGTAAACGCGAACGGACCTACCCATGCGCTGCTGCCATCGCCACCCGTGCAATTTTGGCGGATGTAGTATTGGTAGGCCGTGCTGCCGTTCAACATGTTCAAAGTGGCAGGCGAAGAAGCCACCGTAACCTGGGTGCCCGTACCCAAGACAAATCCGCTGGTGCCGTACTCAATGGTAAAGTCCTGAGCGGTGCCAAAAGCAGTGCCGGGAGACCAATTGATGGTAGCCGCATTGTAGGTCACGTTGGTCGTCGAGATGCTCGTGGGCTCGGTACAGGTCGGAGAAGGAATAATGCTGAAGTTGTCGACGTGCAGGTCGTTGTCCCAGTTGGACACGGTAGACTCGCCGTAGAAACCAATCTGAATCGGACCGCTAAACCCGGTCAAATCGAGGTATTCGGTTTGTCCCAAATGGCTCGGCATCGAACCTTGTACATAGGTCTTGATGACATTGCTCCGGTTCCATGTATTGCCACCGTCGGTAGAAACCACCACGAAAACGGTATCGTCGGTAGCCGTAACCACATCTGGAGGGTTCGTATTCGAGAAATCGGTAAAGCCAATGTCAAACTTGACCGTGTAGCCTGTGGAGGCCGGGACAAAAATTGTGGGAGAACACATCCACTCGAAGCGTGCGGTACTCCACAGATTGAGACGGGCAGCGCCTGTAGTGCCTACGTTGCGGAACCCGTCTGCAATCCAGTCCGAACTCGTGGTGCTGGTAAAGACCGTGGGGTTGGCAATGTTGCCATCGCGTTCGGTCCAACCTGCTGGTGGATAGGTTGCAAAATCGGTAGTGTAAGGTACCGGGCGCGCCGTTGTAAAACTCACTTTGACCCAGCTCGCCATGCCGTTGACCCCGCAATTTTTGCGTACATAGGCATCGTATGCGGTCGCCGCGGCCAGACCAGTGATTGTGTAGTTCTCGTTGGTGCCCGAACTCACCGTGGTTCCGGCGCCTTGCACAAAATTGAGGGGACCGTATTCAATGTCGTAGGTGTCCGCCGGATCGGTTTGGGTCCAGCTCAGATTGGCCCCATCGCCGGTCGGCGAAGCCACCAAACCCGAAACAGGATTGCACGCCAAAAGCGTGGTGAAGGTCACCGGTCCACTCCAGACACTGGTTCCATTTACACCGCAGTTGTCGCGGACGTAGACGTCGTAGGTGGTTCCCGCCGAAAGGCCACCCAAGGCATAGGGATTGCCCGTTTGGTTGAGGACTTGCGTTCCCGTTCCCAAAACAAAGCCCGGAGCGCCATATTCAAAGTCGTGGTGGGTCGAACCGCCCGAGGTAAACCCAATGTTGGCTCCAGTTTGGGTGATACCCGTCGCAACGACGTTAAACGGCGCAGGACAAGGAAGGCTGTTGGTCACATTAACCTTAAAATCCGCCACGGTACCCCAAATGAAACTACCGCAGGGATTCAACGGGAACCCAGCGGCTCCTTCCCACATAATAACCCGCATGCGGCGTTCGCCACTGGGGGCGAAAGCGGGTACTTGAAAGGCAAAATTGGAGGTGAACGGGAGGTCCGTATCCAAGTACGAAACACTGCCAATCGACTCGCTGGGCTCAAAGATCTGGTCATTGTCCCAGTCGATGAATGCTTGGGCTAGACCTGTAAAATAACTAAAGCTACACGACCCCAGCCCTACCTGAAGAGTGTAGTTTCCCAAGGCGCTCAGATTGACCGAGTCGGTGGCCGTGTAGTCTTCAACACCCGTGGCCAGACAGTCTGGGGTTTTGGCAATGTTGTAGCTGTCGCCCGCGATGTACAGTGTGTCGATGTTTGAGTCGACTGCCGTCGTTGGACCCACCCCGCTTACGCAGTATTGTCCAAAGGCGGTTGCGGAAACGAACAAATAAAGACCAGTCAGCGCCGCAATGCGGGTCGACCAGTCTTGTACGAGGGTGGGGCAGGCATTCCGCACTAGCGAAACACCTACCTCCGCAAGGCCACGAAGGCCCCACGAGGTAGACTTTCTCATAGGTTTGAGGTTAGTGGAACTCTGAGGTTAATTGTTCGAGTCAATTTTAAGAGTTTTTTAAACTAGCGAGATTGACCTATTACGTGTAGGCCGATTAAAAACGGACACGAGAATTGTAATCAGATGATTTTCAGACGAAAAAAATTTTCAACTATCCAGAAGTTTTTATAATCTATTTGTTAACAAGGTTATTCACACTTCCTGTAAGAAAAACGAGCAGCAAATTCGAATATCCTTATGGATTTCAATACTTTATGAAGTGTTTATCCCCCAAAATGGGGATTCCCATTTTCGAAACAATCGTCCCATTTAGAAACAAAAAAAGGCCGCCCGAAGGCGGCCTTTCGGCTTAAAAGCGCTGAAGGATTACTCCTTGACGATTTTGGCGATAGCCACTTCGTTGCCGGCGGTAGCGCGGAGGATGTACATACCGTTGGCCAATTCAGCGATGTTCAACTGAGCTTCAACACCGTTGAAGACATTGCTCATCACCACGCGACCGTTGAGGTCGAGGACTTCAACCATAGTCTCTTCTCCGTTCAGGGCTACGAAAACGTCGCCGCTGGTGGGGTTCGGATACACGCTCAGGCTGTTGGCAGCGTCGTCGGCGGCCATGCCTTCTTCGCCTTTGCAGGGCCCGAAGTTGTGACCGCGGCTGATCGAGCAAGCGGGGGCCGAAGTAGCAGCGGGCGAACCGGTGTACTGATAGCGCACGGTTACGGTGAACTCGTAGTTGCCATTGCATTCGCTGCTCAAGTCAAACACATGGCTGGTGCCTCCCAACAACGGGCTGTTGTTGAAGGGCAAACCGCTGTTTTGCAAACGGTATCCGGCGCGGTAGCCAATAACGGTGGCTCCCGGAATCGATTTGGGGTTCCAATTGACCGTAAAGTTGGCACCGCTCTTGACCACGCTGACCAAGGTGGTCGATTCAAACGAACCGGCGGGAGCGCTGCTCGTAATGCTGGCGGTGTCTGAACAACCATAGGCGTCCGTCACAATACAGTTATAGGTGCCGGGGGCTACGGTAATCGAACGGGTGGTAGCACCTGTGCTCCACAAGAAGGTCTTGGCGCCCACACCACCGCTAAAGTTGACCCGGTAGGTTGCAGGAGAGGTCGCGCAGAAAGGAGCCTTGAAGACCACGATGCCCGCGTTGACGGGGAAGCAATCGACAAGTACTTCTACCGGGCAAGAGTATTCGTAGACACTATTGATCAAGGCGCCGACGCGGAATTCCCAAGTGCCGGGGCCGAGTACCGTGACTGTTTTTGGGCTGGCACCGGTGTTGCGGGTGGTCCAGCTCGGGTCACCTACCAGACGGTACTCCACCGTGTAAGCCGTAGCGCCAGGAATGGCCGAGAAGGCCACTGAGTAGTCGTACTTGTTGACAAAGTTCACCATGACGTTGTAGCCAGTGGGGCAGGTATCCTGAACGATGTCGAGCAGGCTGCAGGGCAGGATTTGATAGCCTTTGGTAAAGGGGTTGCTGGCGTCGAACTGGCTGCCATGGCCGATCAGGTCGAAAGTTCCGGTGGGAACCGGGCTTCCGTCGATGTCGGTATCGCTGTCGATGCGCAAGGTCAGGGTGTCCATACCTGAAAGAATCGCCACGTTGGCCGATTGACCTACGCTGGGCCATGTGGTCGTGTCGATCACAGAAACCCCATTGAGGCGGATGTATTGGCTCTCGGTGCTTTCGTCGAGGTGCATCACGACGGCTGGAGCAGGTACAGTGGCATTGGTGGCCAGAACGACCAACGAGTCCGGCACGATCTCGAGCAGTCCATTAAACTGGGTCAGAGTGCCTACAAAGCGAACCGAATCGCCAATGTTCGATTGATAGCCATTGACATCGACAAAGTTGAAGACGTTCAACCAACCCGTGCCGTCGGTGATAAAGAAGCTGTAGCCTGCATTGCCGTCAAAATCGCAGCTGGTTACCACACCCGTAATGGCGCAGTATACGCCAGCAGAATCGGCTACACCGGTCATATTGTTGACGTCGTTGATGTCCGCAATGGTGTAATCGGGAATCACGATGGCCACCGGCGCCAAGTTGGCGGGAGATCCGATGTCGTTGCCCAAAGAAGTATACGCTCCGTTGACACCGCTTACACTTTGGCCCTGATTGACCCCGTTGGCAAACACCAAGCTCGAACCGGCCGTATAGCTCGTGTAGGCAATGGTGTCGACAATCACATTCGAGGCATCCCACAAATAAATGCGGTCGCCGCTTTGGCTCAGACCGGCAAAACCCGAAGGCGTCATTTGATCGCGGGCCACCACCTTAATGCCATTCGAAGTTTGGCTCCAGATGTTGGTCCAGGCTTGTACGTTGACGCTGTCTTCGTCGAGGACGATCAAGCTCTGACCGGCCAAGAGGGTGATGTTCGGGAATACATAGGTGCCGACCAGTTTGCTGTCGTCGTCCCAAGAGAAGCCGGCCAGGTTGACGGCAGAGGCCCCCACGTTGGTGATTTCAAACCAGTCGCCGTTTATATTGCTGTTGCTGTGCACCGAACCCGCCATGACTTCGGTGATCTGCAGATCGACCGTGGCCACAATGCCGTAGGTACCGATGGGATAGGGGTTAGAGGCCGAGGCGTTGGTGGTCGTTCCATCCAGTGCATCAATGCCCGAATAGGTCCAATCGGCACAGTTGAACGTGGCCGTAGGCGAAGAGCCGTTGTTGCGGTAGATCCATCCGTCCACATAGTCCCAGCACTGTCCCGTTCCGTCCTGACCCAATTGACCCAAAACGTCGACCGTAACACCGTTGCGCTCCAGGGCTACGGCGTCGTCCCCGTTCAAAAAGACCGAACCCGTGGTGTCAGGGTTGAAGCCGAAATAATTGAAGAATCCCGTGGTGGTGCTTTCCACATAGAAGCGGTCGCCAGCGTTCAGGCTACCATTGCCGAGGTTGGTCAAAATGGTCGTAGTCGGGGTGGCGCTGCCGTTGGCATAGAGTTTAAGCGAGTACTCGCTCAAATCGGCCACGGCGTTGATGGCGTAGAGTTCGATGACCTTGGGTACACCTCCGGTCAAGGGACCGTCAACCGAACCGACAATCATCAGATCCGATCCAAGCGGGGTGTTCGAATCGGTCGTTCCGTTGGCGTCGGCTTCGGCGCTGAAGTTGTCGTTGCCGGCTTCGACCGTGTAGGCATAAGCGCGAACGTAGTAGGTGGTGTTGTCGGTCAACCCATCGATGCTGATGTTGCCGTTGGCATCGGCGTTGCTGCGATAGATGGTGAAACCGGTGTTGGGCGTTCCGTTCGCATTGACCGGGGTGCCGCCTCCGAAGCTGAAATTGCCGGTAAAGTTGGCGGCTTCGGGGGTGTTGTTGGTAAAGAAGGGACCGCTAAAGGGGTTTTCGCTGATGTACACCACCACTCCATCCCAATCCGTACCGTTGGTTCCAATCGGCTTGGTCCAGCTCACTTGAACCTCGTCCGTGCCATTGGCCACCACAGAAAGACCCGTTACCGGCTGCAAACCGGGTCCTCCCGCATTGATGGAGAACGAAGTGGTGCTAAAGGGCGCATCGGGGGCAGTGCCATCGGCGTCCTGATTGCCGCTGGCGTCCTGGCTGATCCAGTTGGTGGCGTTGGTCAACAGTACTTGATACTGTGCTTTGGTCTGTCCGGTGCGCGTACCGGTGTATTCAGCTACGTCTTCGTCTCCCGAGATATTAAAGGCATTGACACCATCGGTCAGACCAGTGCCCGCCAAGGTCGCGCCTCCAAACGTAAAGCTTTCGTTAGAGAAGGCCGTAAGGAATGTTTGAACGGCACGCTCGCGCCCCGTGTAGATATAAAATTGCTCGTCGCTGGCGCCAAAGTTGGGAGCGCCTTTGGTACCGCGTCCGGCAAAACCGGTGGTGGCAATCATGGCAAAAGGAGAGCTCTGGAAGCCGCTCAAATCGACTACCGTGCCCTTTGGGGTGGTTACCGTATTGTACCAGTATCCATCGCCTTCGCCCGTGCCAAAGCCAGAACCGGTCCACTCTTCGTCGGTAAACCAAATCGTGGTGTAGGCAGGGATGTCTTCGAGGGCCACGAAGGCAAAGCCATCGAGACCGTCCGCGTTGTAGCCCGTCACCATAATGTCTCCGGCGGCCAAGCTATTGCTGAGGCTCGGGCGAACGATTACCGTGCCAATCATGCCATTGCCCACGTGCGGATCGCATTGGTAGGTATAGGTTCCGGCTACGGTAAATTGGAACGAGAAAGTCTGGTTCAACGAGGCTGCTCCGCTAAAGAAACCCACCGGGTTGGCAGGATACACGGAAGTCTGGCCATTGACGTTGTGCGTGCCGGCAAGGACCCAGTTCACGGTATCGCCTGCTTGGACAATAACCGTTTGGGGTGCGAAAGTCTGTCCCTGGTTGGAGACTTGGTGCACGGTGGCGCTTAAGCCCAGGCTGGTGGCCAGGCCCAACGCCAAGATTCGAAAGAACTGCTTCATGGTAATGAGCGCGTGTTGGTTTGGACGGCAAAGGACGTTCGGCAACGTTAGGAGGGTGTTGGGTGGGTGTTATGCGAATCGAAAGTTGCACGGACGCGAAGAGTAAAGGAATGAGCAAAAAAAAAGGCCGCCCGATGGCGGCCTTTCGGCTTAAAAGCTTCTGAGGATTACTCCTTGACGATTTTGGCGGTAGCCACTTCGTTGCCGGCGGTAGCGCGGACGATGTACATACCGTTGGCCAATTCAGCGATGTTCAACTGAGCTTCAACACCGTTGAAGACGTTGCTCATCACCACGCGACCGTTGATGTCGAGGACTTCAACCATGGTCTCCTCTCCGTTCAGGGCTACGAAAACGTCGCCGCTGGTGGGGTTCGGATACACGCTCAGGCTGTTGGCAGCGTCGTTGGCGGCAATGCCTTCTTCGCCTTTGCAGGGTCCGAAGTTGTGACCGCGGCTGATCGAGCAAGCGGGCGCCGAGGTTTGAGCGGGCATGGCGGTGTACTGATAGCGAACCGTTACAGTGAACTCGTAGTTGCCATTGCACTCGCTGCTCAAGTTGAATACGTGGCTGGTACCTCCCAACAGCGGGCTGTTGGTGAAGGGAGAGCCGCTGTTCTGCAAGCGGTAGCCAGCGCGGTAGCCCAATACCGTAGCACCGGGGATTACCTTGGGGTTCCAGTTGACCGTAAAGTTGGCACCGCTCTTGATCACGCTGACCAAGGTGGTCGATTCAAACGAACCGGCAGGTGCGCTGCTGGTGATCGATACCGTGGTGTCGCAACCATAAACATCTGTTACGGTGCAGCTGTAGGTACCGGGAGCCACCGTGATCGAACGGGTGGTCGCACCGGTGCTCCACAAGAACGTCTTGGTACCTACACCTCCGCTGAAGTTGACGCGGTAGGTAGCGGGAGACGTTGCGCAGAATGGAGCCTTGAAGACCACGATGCCAGCGTTAACAGGGAAGCAGTCGGCCGTAAATTCGATGGGGCAGCTGTAGTAGTAGCAGTTGCCAACCAAAGCACCTACGCGTACTTCGTAGTCGCCGGGTCCGGGAACGGTAATCACTTTGCTCGTTCCGGCCGCGGAACGGTTCGACCAAGAAGGGCTACCCACTTCGCGGAACTGCACATTGTATCCCGTAGCACCGGCTACAGCGGAATAAGTCACGGTGAAGTTGTACTTCGAGGTGAAGGCAACAGCAACGCTCTGGGGAGCGCGGGTAACGGCACCGAAGGTGTACACCATGGTCTGGGGATTCCATTCAGCCCAAGTCTCGGCCCAGTTGGTGGCACCGAAGGCACCGCGGAAAGCGACGTTGTCGAAGAAAGGATCGCCGCTTACGCCGGGGTAGGTCCAAGCAGCACCGCTGCGCAGGATCGAACCGTTGTTGGTGGTGTGGCTGCAACCGGTTTGGCTGTAGTAGTCTGCGGGCAAACCGAGTTCGGTAGCCGAAGCACCTCCTACGGCAAATACGGTGTTGCCGCGAGAAGGCATCTCAACATACTTAGCGACAGAGTCGATGGTCGAGAAGGTTCCTTCTGAAGCATAGTTGGCGGTGTTGCCGCTGAATACGCTGCCGTAGATGCCGGTGGTGTTGGCGCGAACCGCGTTCTGCGTGCCTGAAGATTCCCAACGGAGGCCTACTTTGTGCTCCATGATGACCGAGTTGAAGATGGCCGTGCGGCTGTTCCGACGGATGCGGGCAGCGCGCTGGTGCAATGCGTTAACGGGACCTCCGTCGGCCTCGGGGCCTACGATGGTTACGTTGGCAAACTTGGGCGAGGTGAGCGGCGTATTACCCGTTCCGGTACCGTCGTTGTCGGTTTCCCAACCTTCAGACTGAGAAATGTCGGCGATGCCGCTGAACTGCTTTACAAAACCATACTGAACTTTGCCGCTGTAGCCAAAGTCGCAGTCGAAATTGTCGTCTACGATTCCGATGGCGATCAAATACTTGTGGTTGTTGTTGCCGCCAAACCACTCATAAGCATCGTCGCCGGCAAAAGAAACCTGGATGTAGTCGATCTGCGTGCCAGCACCAACACCCCCCATGGTCAACGAGTTGATTTCGTTGTTGGCGGTAAAGGCAATACCCGAGTACTCGATACGGCAATACTTCATGATACCGCTGTTGTCGTTGGGGTTTTGACCTCCGTAGGTACGGTCGTTGACGTCGCCCGTCAAACCACCTTCGATAATGGCCGTTCCGCCGGCAGGGTTGATAGGAGCTTCTCCGAGGATGATGATACCACCCCAGTCGCCGGTTCCGCGCGATCCGGCAGGACGGGCAGAAGTAAAGACGATGGGCTGGCACTCGGTACCTTGGGCGTCGATCATACCAGCGCGGGTGATGATCAAGGTGCCTTTGGTGTTCACGTTCTGAGCATTGATGTAGCCTTGTACAATGGTACCCGCCTCGATGGTGAGGGTGGCATTGTTCTTAACGTACACGAAGCCATCCAATTGATAGATGGTGTCGTTTACAAAGGTGCGGTTGGCGGTGATGTTGCCCGACACAACCTTGGTGGGAAGCTGGGCGAAAGCCGCAGAACCCGCGAAAACAGCCGCTGCAAACAGACCGGCCTTCTTCATAGAGTTGAACATAACGGTGGATTTTGGTTTGGAGCAAAATTGACCCCCTTCGACCCCTGTCGTGGTTTCCTTGCTGTTACCAAAGTTTTAAGGAATGTTAAGCCGAAAGTGCCGAGTATTAAGAAATTGTTATGATGCACTCGGAATCGCTTACAGGCCGTGGCTTCGGGCTACTTTCGGCCCCAAATTCAATCAAGAGTATGAGCAAAAAAATTACTCTAATCGTATTCGGTTTGCTGTTGGGCTTTGGCCTGAAGGCGCAAACGGGCACCATTGCTGGCAAGGTATCGGACAAAAAGTCCGGAGAGACTTTGTTCAATGCGGGCATCAGCATCGAAGGAGGCAAGGGAACCTATGCCGACTTTGATGGCAACTATTCGCTCCAAGGGATTCCCGCAGGTACCTACAATGTGGTCGTTCAATACGTGGGCTATCAAAAAACCACCATTTCTGGGGTTAAGGTCAACCCGGGGAAAACTACGGTGCTCAACGTATTGCTCGAGCCTGCGTCCGATCAGTTGGCAGAGATCACCGTAACCGCAGAAGCGGTGCGCAATTCGGTTCAAGCCATTCAATTGACCCAAAAGCGCAGTGCCATTGTGCTCGAAGGGGTTTCGAGCGAGCAGATTCGCAAATTGCCCGACAACAACTCGGCCGATATTCTCAAGCGAACCAGCGGGACCACCATTGAAGGTGGCAAGTATGTGATCGTGCGCGGTTTGAACGACCGCTACAACATGGCCATGGTCAACGGTGCCATAATGCCCGGCACCGACCCCGACCGCAAAGTCTTCTCGTTCGACCTGTATCCCAGTTCGATGATCGACAATCTATACGTCTACAAAACGGCCCAGCCTGAATTGCCCGGGGAGTTTGCCGGTGGTTTGGTGCAAATCCAAACAAAGGACTTTCCGGACAAAAATTATCTCAATGTGAATTTGGGTACGGGGATGAACTTGGGAACCACCTTTGGCGATTTTCAACACTATAAAAGTGGAGGTTTTGAAGACCAATTGGGTTTGGTAAGTGAAAGTAGGGATTTGCCTGCCGATTTCCCTGCGACCTCAACAGAATACAATCAGTTGAGTTTGGATGAGCGCCAGGCTTTAGCGGGTCAATTCGACAATTCTTGGGAGCGCAGAGACCTTACGGCCATGCCTTTTCTGAATCTCGGTATCGATGGGGGCTTGAGAAAGAACTATGAAAAATGGAGTCTGGGAGCCATTGTTGCGCTGAATTATCAAAGCAAGAATTTCACAGAGGATGTGGAAAGTTACAAGTGGAACGTACCCACCGGCCCATACGACGATCCCTCCACCACCAACGAAGTGGTGGATATTTTGGACGAGGGTCAAATCAATTCGCAAGAGAGGAACTGGGGGGCTTTGGGCAGTGTTTCTGCCAAATTTGGCAATAATCAGATCTCTCTAAACTCGAGTTTTTCTGTAGTGTCAGACGACGATTTCGCCATTCGGAATGGACGCAATCAGGGCCTCGAAGTATTCAACACAGAATATTTTTATAGCAGCAGTCAACTTAGGGTGCATCAGCTTTTGGGAAGACACAAGGTCAATCCCGAGGGCAGAATCAAATGGGACTTCGATTGGGGTGCATCCCTCAGCCATATCGATAAAATTCTGCCTGACTTGAAACGGATGAATTATTCAAGAACCGAGGGTTCGTCAGAAACCCCCGCATGGGGGGCTCCTTTTGGAGGCAACATTTTTCTCGAAGGAGGTGGGCGATTCACGAGTACGTTGCGCGAAGACAACAACAATTTTTTTGGGAATGTACAAAGCAGTTTTAAACTGTGGGGTTTGGATCAGGCGATCAAAGCAGGGGTATATCGACAACAGCGAGATCGCGAATTCAGCGCTCGAGTTTTAGGATATACCCGGGCGAGCAACAGCTTGTACGATCAAAGCATTTCAATTCAACCCATCGACAGCATCTTCGGATCGTGGAATTTGATTAACCCAACGGGGATTCAGTTGTCTGATATCACTCGTCCCATCGATGAATACGATGGGAACTCTCAAAACACTGCTTTTTATGGTCAAATCGATTTGAAGCCCCTCAAGTGGTTTAGATTGGTGGGTGGTCTCCGGTATGAATCTTTTAGTCAGGAGCTCAATTCCATTGACGTCTCGAATAGGCCAATTCGGTATTTCCGTGAATACGGCAATGCTTTGCCGTCTGTGAATTTGATTTTTTCGCCCAACGAAAATTCCAACATACGCGCTTCGTGGTCAAAGACGTTATCTCGTCCCGAGTTTAGAGAGGTGGCGCCCTTCCAATTTTATGACTATGCCTTGTTCGCTGACGTACGGGGTAATACAGAATTGGTACAAACGGAGATTACCAATTACGATTTGCGCTACGAATATTATTTTCCGAGAGGTCAAATGGTCTCGGTGAGCTTGTTCTATAAGGACTTTCAAAAGCCCATTGAACAATTCTTCGACACGCGGTCTGGATTTTTTGAGCCGCGACTGGTTTCTTGGCAAAACGCCAAACAGGCTCAGGCTTATGGTACGGAAGTTTCTTGGAGGGCCGACTTTGGCATGTTTGGGGAAAATCCCAACCTCAAGAACTGGGTGTTTTTTGGAAACGTAGCTTTTATTCGCAGCATCGTCGAAGTGGTCAATGTCACCTTGGATCCCAATCAACCGGCTACGTTTGAACGTCCCATGGTTGGACAGTCGCCATACATTTTGAACTTCGGTTTGCAATATTCCGAACCCAAATGGGGCAGCGATTTTGCCTTGTTGTTCAATCAAGCCGGTGCAAGGATCGCCATCGTCGGAACTTTTGTGAGTGGACAACGCTTCCTTGATGTTTATGAAAACCCCCGTCCCGTGCTCGATTTCAAGTATACCCAGCGCATTACTGAGCGCCTGAGCGCGTCGATCAGTCTACCTGATATCATCAACGCGCCAAGGGTGTTGTATCAGGACACCAACGACAATGGCAAATGGGACGATCCGCAGCGACCAACTGTGGCGGGGCAACTCACCAACGATCAAATCAAGAATGATCAAACCAACGCTGTAATCCAGCCACGGCGCGATATTTCGATTGGTTTGAGCTTGAAACTCTAAAGTTTCGCTTTGGTACAAAAGCCCTTCCCCTCGGAGGGGCTTTTTTTATGCACTTTGTTCGAACTTCGCCCGGTGTTTGGATTCTTTAGAGACTGAGAGAAAATGCTGTTTAATTCCGCGGAGTTTCTGATTTTTCTGCCCATAGTCTTCGGACTGTATTGGTTGCTCAATCGCAATCTCAAGGCTCAGAATCTGGCGATTACCGCGGCCTCCTTGGTCTTTTACGGCTGGTGGGACTACCGTTTTCTCGGGCTGATTGTCTTTAGTATTTTCCTCGACTACTTCTGTGCGCTGGCCATTCAAAGTTCCGATGACCCCAGGAGGCGCAATCTATTTTTGGGTTTGTCGTTGACGGGCAATTTGGGATTGCTCGGCTTTTTCAAGTATTTCAATTTTTTCATCGAGTCTTGGGTCGATGCCTGGGCGGCTTTTGGGGTAACCATGGAGGTATCGACCCTGAGGATCATCTTGCCCGTGGGCATCTCGTTTTACACCTTCCAAACCCTTTCGTACACCATCGACGTATACCGCCGGCAACTCCGCGCCACCCGCGACTTTGTGTCCTTTACGGCCTACGTGTCTTTTTTCCCCCAATTGGTAGCCGGACCCATCGAACGGGCCGTGGCACTGTTGCCCCAAATTCTGCAGCCGCGCAAATTCGACAAGACGCAAGCCGTTGATGGGATTCGGTTGATGGTGTGGGGGTTTGTTAAGAAGATTGCCATTGCCGATACGCTGGCTCCCTTGGTCAACGAGATCTTCGATCACCACACCGAACACGGAACGGCAGTGCTGCTGGCTGGCGCCATATTGTTTGCCTTTCAGATCTACGGAGACTTTAGCGGTTATTCCGATATCGCCATCGGTTTGTCCAAGCTGTTTGGTTTTGAACTGATGTCGAATTTTCGCTTTCCCTATTTTTCACGGGACATTGCCGAATTCTGGAGGCGTTGGCATATTTCATTGTCTACGTGGTTTCGCGATTATGTCTACATACCCTTGGGAGGGTCAAAAGGCGGGAAATACGCTTCGCTGCGCAACATCTTTATCATTTTTTTGGTCAGCGGTTTTTGGCACGGGGCCAATTGGACGTTTGTCATTTGGGGCGGCATACACGCTTTGCTCTACGTTCCCTTGTTTGTCTTTAATCTCAACCGGAAGAACACGGGGGGCGTATTGGCCGAGAACAGTTGGTTTCCGAGTTTTTCGGAACTAACAGGGGTCTTGATCACCTTTGTGATGGTCACTTTGGCCTGGGTCTTTTTCCGGGCCGAGAGCGCCGCTCAGGCCATCGACTATTTGGCCGGGATGGGTCGATGGAATCTGCACCTACCCAAGAAGTACGCCTTGGGGTTGTTGATTCTCGTTCCCTTTGTCTTGGCCGAATACGTGCAGCGCAAAGACGAACGCCGGCCGCGGCTGATGAACAATGACCTGCTGTTGATGGCTTCCATTTTGCTCTGTTTGTTCGCCTATTTCCGCAACATCGAAACCGAATTCATTTACTTCCAATTCTGATGCGCTCGTTTTTGCTGTGGGTATTGAAGGTGGTCGGCATTCCTTTGGTGGTTGTCTGGGGCCTGTATGCCTGGCAACATTGGGGGCGCGATCCGATCGGGAACGACCTCTACGAGGCCAATATGCGCCGGCTCCAACAGGTCCAAACTGGGAGCGATGTGATGGTGGGTTCAAGTCACGTCTATCGGCACGTCGACCCGGTGGTGTGGGGCGCGGCTTCTGGACGACCCATCACCTTGATTTCGGGCCCAAGCCAGTACACTACGGAGAGTTTGCTCTACCTCGAGGCCATTGCCGAACGCGCCGAACAAGGGGCAATACGTCCCGGCACCCGGGTTTATTTTGGGCTGGAGGCCAAATTGGGTTTGGGGTTCAACTTTCGGGAAACCTATTATTTCAGCCGGATGCGCGGTCCCTTGCTCCAAGAGGTCGGACTCAAAAAGCCTTTCTTGTCCTACCTGATTTACGATGCGATTACAGGCGCACTGACAAAATCGGTCAAAGGGAAGGAGCGCCCCGAGTATTATCCCCTCGATCGAGAGCTCGAGGAACATCCAGACGATGGTACGCTGCAGCGCAGAGCCGCGTATTTCTCAGAGAATCGGGCGCAATTGATGCAGCAATACCGTGTGGCTGTTCAGGGGACCTCGTTTTTGACCCAACCCGATTTGGGTTTGGATCCGGTGATGCGGTATCTCGAACTCCTCGAAGAGCGCTATCGGGCTTCTGGACTGGAATTGGTCGTGTACATCCCTTTTGGCGATTTTGATGTCGACATGCGGGATTTTCACCAGCGCTATCCCGGGATTCCCGATTTACGCTACGACGAGCGTTTCGCCCGTCCGGAATTGTGGTTCGACAGTGGTCACCTCAACGCACAGGGTGTGGCCGTCTATATACCCTTGCTTATCCAAGCCCTTGGGATGGCCCCTTCGGCTACTCAAACGCCCGCTCCTTGACCGATCTGGTCATATTGGGGGCCGGTGGTCTGGGCCGGGAAATCGCCGCCATGGTAGCGGGTTCCTCGCTGGGCGCCCAGTACCGCATTGTGGGTTTTGCCGACGATGCGCTCGCTCCGGGAACACAGGTGGGGCGCTGGACGGTGTTGTGTGCAATCGATGGGGTCGCTGAATTGGGCCCTATTTCGGTGGTATTGGCTCTGGGCGATCCGGAGCTTAAAACACGAATTTACCAGAGAATTCAGGGTTTACCATTGCGCTTCCCCACCTTGATTCATCCCTCGGTGCACAACCTCGACCCAGCCCGAAACCGCATCGGACAGGGTTGTGTGTTGTCGGCTGGAGTGGCTTTGACCACCGAAATCGAAATCGGAGATTTTGTGTTGCTCAATCTCAACACCACCGTGGGGCACAATGCGCGCATTGGTTCCTACAGCAGTTTGATGCCTGGGGTGCATTTGAGCGGGAATGTAGCGCTGGGTGTTGGGGTGATGATAGGAACCGGAGCATGTTTGTTGCAGCATTCCTCAGTGGGCGCACGTTCCAAAATTGGGGCTGGTGCCGTAGTCACGCATTCTATACCCCCTGATACAACGGCCGTTGGAATCCCAGCCCGCCCTCTCGATCAAAAGAGCGGTTCGATCTGATTCTGAATTTGTTGCGCGGGCTATTCGGGAATGACCCAAACTTTGGCCCTGCGTACGGAACCATTGTCCGCGCGCATTTCCAAGATCAGGTGGCCCGCAAACGCAGAAGGCAGGCGCACGGATCGGGGCTCCATGGACACCCATTGTCCCCGGTCCAGAGCCTTGCCGCTCAAATCCCACAGCGTCCAGTCTGTGCGATCGAGCTCGGGAGCGGAAATGTGCACCCACCCACCAGAGCGAGCGGGTTGAGGGAACACCCGGAGAGAAGATCCCTGAGAGGGGTCGTCCAGACCGATGCTCGGAAGAATCGAAAAGGCCTCAGAAAGCGCGAAGAAGTGGTTGCCAACCGCTTCAACGATGATGCGGCCCGTTGTTGTTTCATAGCCCGCCGGAATGGTCCAGTTCCACAACCCGTTGTTGGGAATATGCGTGGCTAAGGTGTCGGTATAGTGTGCTCCGCTATCAGGGCTGAAGTAAATATTGACGAACTGACACGAAACCGGAGGCAGGTGCGTTCCGTTGACCGACCATTGAACCGCGTGGTTGGATAGGCAGTGAAAGGACTGAGTGGCTGACGGTTGAATGATGGCAAATGGCCCCGAATTGCCATCGACCGTGCAATCGACCTGTCCGGTACCCAACGCGCCAGCGGAAGGATAGTTGTCGCGGACCACCAACCGAAAGCGCAGCGACCGTCCGTAGGTGGGCAGGTGTTCGCCCGGAGAGGTCACTCCGTCCAAAAGACTCTTCATGGACGGAAACACCCGCTCACTGGAAGCCGTAGGGGCCAAGCTCCGAAAGAGAGGCGCATTGCCCGAAGGATTGGTCGGGGCACCAGCGGGTCCCAAATTGTATTGTTCCCACGTATACGTCAACCATCCCAATTGGCCTAGATCTAAGCCCGATCCTTTTAATCGGAATGGGGTAGAATGCGGCAGGACAAAATGCGAATTGGGTACCAAGACCCCAGGCGCCGCATTGCTGTTGGTGTCTAAAAGAACACAGGGGGCTCCCGGCCCGTTTTGGAGAAAATTTTGAACTTCTCCTATGCTGTGGTGGTGGAAGTACGAATCGAAATGGTCTTGGAGGTTCGGAGCGCACACCCCGGCCAATCCCATCAACGTCGTTCCGCTTCCGGGTTCATAGGCTGCGGAAGCAATTCGGTTGCAAGGATTGTTGTAGGTATGGTTGGCGCCAAATTGATGCCCGAGTTCGTGGGCCAAATAGTCTATGTCAAAGGCATCGCCCACCGGTATGGGCCCTCCAATGAGACCTTGGGCTTTTTCCCCCCCCACACCACTCAATCCAGGGGCGTAGCCCCCAGTACCGGTTCCAAAATTGTGTCCAATATCATACAGGGAATCACCCAATATGGAATCCATAACTTGTTGATTATCTGCCGCTATAGAGAAGGGGTCTAGATTGGTGAACGGGTCGGTAGCGGGATTTGTAAACAACAAGTAGTCTGTCTTTTCGGCCAGTAAAAACTTGATCGAAAGATCGCGTGTGTACAACCCATTGACCCGGTGAATTTGGGTGACCAAAGCCGACAGGATTGTAGGCACGTGGCTGCTGTGAAAAGCACCGAACTCTCCCGTGGTCGAAACACCCAGGCGGTAGGTTCTCAATCCGCTCAGCTGAGTACTTTCTGTTTTTTCGACCGATGCGTTACCAACCCCCGGAAATTCAATGGGGTCGGCATTGTAGCAGACGAAGGAGTAGTACGGTTTGGCCGATTCTTTGTGATAAGAAGCGTATTGACCTAAGGCTCCGTTCAACCCCGGATCGACAAACCAGTGCGCCCCATTGCCAAACACCATGGCATGCATTCCTCGTACCCCGAGGTCCACCCGAACCGAAACCCTTCGATCGCGCTTGAGGTAACCAGAATAGGTCTTGATCTCAGGGTACTTGGCCGCCAAACCGGGAGGGAGAACTGGATCTTCCCAGACCATACAGGTATCGAAGCCGCCGTCGGGGTGGGGCAGGGCAATCTCCGAGTGCCCGTTGGCGTCCAGAGTGCCAATTTGAGCCGTGAACAAGGGTAAGTCGAGCGAAAGTCCCCGAAATTCCTGCAGTTGACTGTGGATAGGAAAGGTCCAATCGCTGTTGGGAACGACATCCAACCAAGGACTTGGGCTCCCTAAAACGCGGGCCGACATGCCACACAAACCCCAAACCAAGAATGTGGCTAGAACACCCACCTTTTTCCGCTCCGATACCGGGCCGAGAATGGCTGCCCACAGTGAGCGCATCGGATGCCGAAGAGCAGAGGGCATGGTAGGTTGGCGAGAAATTGTTTAAAAAATCGTTAATGTCAAATATAACGAGATTCTGAATACGTTAGACCGGAAGAATCGAGCGAGGGTGTTAAAAATTGCGGGGGGCGAGCCACGGGATGCGGAGGGTTGCGCATCGGGCTGTGTACTTTTGGAGAAGTGGCTTGATTCAAACGAATACCGTCGAAATGGAAATACGGAGTTTATTGGTGGCCAATCGGGGCGAAATCGCCCTGCGCATCATGCGAACGGCCAGGGAGATGGGAATCGAGACCATCGCGGTTTTTTCGGAAGCCGACCGGGACGCGCCCTTTGTCCGCTTTGCAGATCGGGCCTTTCTGATAGGACCCGCGGCCTCGAGCGAGTCGTATCTGCGCATGGATAAAATCGTTGAAGTGGCGCTAAAGTCGGGTGCCCAGGCCATCCATCCGGGCTATGGCTTCTTGAGTGAGAATGCCGATTTTGCTGAAATGGTCGAAAGGGCAGGTTTGATTTTTGTCGGGCCGACCCCCGAAGCCATTCGGCTGATGGGCGACAAACTGTCGGCCAAAAAAGCGGCTTCGGCTTTTTCGGTTCCCCTGGTGCCCGGCACCCCGGGCGCTGTACACGACATCGACGAGGCAGAAGCCCTTATTCACGACATCGGATTTCCGGTCCTCATCAAAGCGGCTGCAGGGGGCGGGGGCAAGGGAATGCGCATTGTACACCGTCGGGAGGAGTTTCGAGAGCAGATGCAGCTCGCGGTGAGCGAGGCGACCTCGGCCTTTGGCAATGGGTCCGTGTTTGTGGAAAAATACGTTTTGTCCCCTCGTCACATCGAAGTCCAAGTGATGGCCGATACCCACGGCAACGTGGTGCATTTGTTCGAGCGTGAATGTTCCATTCAACGCAGACACCAAAAGGTCATCGAAGAAGCACCCTCGGTGGTGCTGACACCCGAGTTGAGGGCAGAAATGGGCAAAGCAGCTGTGGATGTGGCCCGATCGTGCCAATACCGGGGAGCGGGTACGGTTGAGTTCATCTTCGATGCCGACCACAAGTTTTACTTTCTCGAAATGAACACCCGTTTGCAGGTAGAGCACCCCGTCACGGAGTGGATTACCGGGGTGGATTTGGTTCGGGAACAGATCCGGGTAGCCGAGGGCAAGGCTTTGTCGTTCAGACAAGAAGATCTCTCTATTCGGGGTCATTCCATCGAGTTGAGGGTGTATGCCGAAAACCCGGCCACGGGATTTTTGCCAGATATCGGAACCCTGACCGAATACGTTCGCCCCGATGGCCCGGGCATTCGGGTCGACGACGGATTTGAACCCGGCATGCAGATTCCGGTGTACTACGATCCGATGATCGCCAAATTGAGCTGTTGCGCAGCCAATCGGGAAGAGGCCATCGAACGCATGCTGCGCGCCATTCGGGAATACCGCATCACCGGCGTAGAAACCACCCTCGGTTTTGGTGCCTTTGCCATCGATCATCCCGCTTTTCGGAGCGGGAATTTCAATACGCATTTTGTCGAGGAATATTTCCGACCCGAAGTGCTCCAACCCCAGTGGAGCGAAGACGAAGAACGCGCCGCCTTGTTGGTGCTTACGGAGTGGTTAGAACACAACCGATCGGGTTCGGATGCCCCGGTGGTGGCTACCCCAGAGCGAACCGCTGTCTCGGCTTGGAGAACCCAAAGAGGACCCCTGTCTTGATTCGAGCGCTTTTGATCGCGGTGTGTTCGCTGGCCCTATCCGCACTGGGGGCCCAGCCCGATTCGCTTCGAGGAGCGTCAGATTCCACTTTTGATTACATCCGCAAAAACAGAGACCGGGCCATTACCCAAGCCATGGTCATCGACCGAGATACCATCCCCTTGGTGGTGCTCGACGAAGTGCTGTTTATTACGACGCCCAGCTTCAACACCGACGAGGCGCGCCGTCGCTATTACCTGCTCAAACGCAAAGTGATGAAGGTCTATCCTTATGCGGTGCTCGCGGGAACCCAGGTCGATACCCTCAATATGCGGCTGTCGAAAATCAAAAAGAAGCGAGACCGAAAAAAGTACGTCCGGGAGTTTCAAGACTACCTCGAGAAAACGTTTGAACCCGAATTGCGCAAACTGACCCGAACCGAAGGTCAGATTCTCTGCAAACTCGTCTACCGGGAAACCAGCAGAACCCCCCACGACCTGCTCAAAGAATACCGCAGCGGTTGGACGGCCTTTTGGTATGGGGCCACGGCCTCGTACTACGACATCGACCTTAAAAAGCCCTACAATCCCGCCTTAGACGAGGAAGATCGGCTCATCGAGAACATCCTGCTCCGCGCTTTTCAGCAAGGGCTACTCGAAGAACGCGTCAAGGCAGATATCCCGAAACCCAAGCTATAAACGGGTTTGGTTGCCGTCGGATTCGGCGATCCACCAAGGCTCGAAGTGCAGCATCCGGGCACCATACCACGAAAACGATTCCCCATTGACCCTTTGGACGAGGGTGTTGGGGAACGCCAGTTCCACGGCAGCGCGATCGGCCTCTGAAAAGGGAAAGGGCTCGGAGGACAACAAGATGCGTTCGGGGTTCAGGATTGCGATGTCTTCTTCGGTCAGCGTCGGATACCGGGGTTGGTCGAGGGCGTTTACGAGCCCGATGCTGCGCAGGCTCGCATCGATAAAAGTTCCTGTTCCGGCGGCTATCCACGGATTTTTCCAGATCAGGTACAGGGTGCGCGGCCGTTTGGTTTCGCGCTTCCGGCCAAACCAGGCGGTTTCTATCGAACGCACCGACTCGGTTGCAGCCTCCTTCAAACCGCAAACCTGACCGATTTCAGCCAGTTCTTCTAAGGCAGACGGTAGGTCGCAAATCGTGCTGATCCAAACCGGGGTCGATAGGGCCAAAGCCCGTGCGGTTTCTGCTGTGTTTTCTTCCCGATGGGCGATGATCCAGTCGGGGTTGAGGGCTGCAACGCGTTCTATGCGAACATCTTTGGTGCCGCCGACCCTCGTTTTGGTCTTCTGCCAATGTGCTGGGTGTACACAGAAACGGGTAATTCCGACCACCCGATTTTCCAGCCCCAAGTGCCACAGCCATTCGGTCAGGGAAGGTACCAGACACACAATGCGCTGCGGTGGAGCGTCCAAGCAGGGTCCCAACCAAAACGACATCGCCTCGGGCTTAGCTCAGGGCGTGGATGAGGTCTTGCCGGGTAATGATGTGGTGCCCACCCGTGCCCAGAGCGACCAAAACCGCCGGGGTGTGCTTGTCGAAGAGCTTGACGAGTTCGTCTGTACCCGTAGTCGGCCCTACCACAGGAAAGGGTGGGTTCATGATCTCTTCGCAGCGCTTGTGAACCAAATCCGGATCGCTGCTCAGGGCGAGGAGCAGGGCTGCATCGTCCAGCGAACCGGCAAAGATTCCATCCTTGACGACCGGAAGTTGGGAAATGCCATAGCGCCGCATCAACTGTATGGCGTTGCTGACCGGCTCTCCGCTCCCAATGGTGAGCAACGGAGTTCCCCGATGCGTGTCCACCAGGTCTTTGGCGAGGCGGTTGTTCGGACTCAAAAACCCCCGATCGCGCATCCAGTCGTCGTTGTACACCTTGCCGACATAGCGGCTGCCGTGGTCGTGAAACAGGACTACAACGACGTCGCCTTTTTTGAACCGGTGTTTCATTTGGCGCAGCCCCTGAAAGGCCGAACCGCAGGAGTAACCCAAAAACAAGCCTTCTTTGCGCGCCAATTCCCGGCAGGCCAAGGCTCCGTCTCGGTCGCTGACTTTTTCGAAGGCGTCTATGACGCTGAAGTCGACATTTTTGGGCAATATGTCTTCCCCAATCCCCTCGGTGATGTACGCGTAGATTTCGTTCTCGTCGAAGATTCCGGTTTCGTGGTACTTCTTGAACACCGAACCATACGAATCGACCCCGAGAATCTGGATGTTCGGATTCTTTTCCTTCAAATAGCGCCCAATACCGCTAATGGTTCCCCCGGTACCCACTCCGACCACGAAGTGCGTAATCCGCCCTTGGGTCTGCTCCCAAATCTCGGGACCGGTGGTTTCGTAGTGGGCCGCAGTATTGCTGAGGTTGTCGTATTGGTTCGGAAAAAAGCTGTTCGGGATCTCGGCGTTCAACCGACGGGCCACCGAATAGTAGCTGTCCGGATGCTCGGGAGGAACGGCGGTCGGGCATACGTACACCTCGGCGCCCATGGCGCGCAGAATGTCCATTTTTTCCTTACTCTGCTTGTCGCTCAGGGTGCAGATCAGTTTGTAGCCCTTGACCACGGCCGCGAGGGCCAACCCCATACCCGTATTGCCGCTGGTACATTCGATAATGGTGCCTCCGGGCTTGAGACGACCATCTTTTTCGGCGTCTTCGACCATTTTGAGCGCCATGCGGTCCTTGACGCTATGCCCCGGGTTGAAGTACTCCACCTTGGCCCAGACTTCGGCTTCGAGGTCGGAGACCACCTTGTTGAGCCGAATCAACGGAGTGTTGCCAATGGTTTCGAGAATGTTGTGGTGTACGTTCGGGGCAGGCATGGAGCAGTTCTTGGGTTGAAGAGCAAAGGTAGTTCGGGTTCAAAACGCCTTGAGGGCTTCTACGGGCGGAATCCGCGCAAAACTGCGGAGTGGAAGCGTGAGACTGAGGTAGGCCACGAGAAAAATCAGTGCGTTGAGCCCGAGGATGGCGAGGGGAGCAAATGCAATCGGTACGGCATCCACATAGTAGACTTCCGGATCCAGCCTCAGCCAGCCAAAGTGCCTTTGGAGCGCACACAAGCCGAGCCCCACAACATTCCCGATCGCCATGCCCCGGCCCACCATTTTGAGCGCATGGCGACGAAAGGCCGCGGCTATTTGGGTTCGGCGCGCGCCGAGGGCGAGGAGCAATCCGATGGTGCGCTTGCGTTCGAGCATAAAAATCAACAGTGCGGTCAGGGTGTTGATCAGTCCGACGAGGGTCATGATGAGCACGATGAGGTAAATGTTCAAATCGAACAAATCCAGCCATTGAAATACCGCGAGGTAGCGGTCTCGGGCTGTCCACACATCGGCTTCCGCAGGAATCTCGGCGAGGAGTTCATCGGCTACCACGGCAGCATCAAAACCGGGATTGAGCCGTAATTCGACTTCGCCCACTTGGTTGAAATCCCATTTGTTGAGCCGGTTGAGGTGTTTGAGGTGTGCGATCAGAAAACGGGCATCGATTTCTTCCATGCCCGTGGCATAGATGCCCGAAACCCAAAAGTTCCGGACCAAAGGAGGGTCGGGTGCCTGACGGATAAAGAACACCGCAAATCCGCTGTCGAGCCCCAACCGCATTTTGTCGGCCAAGGTTCGGCTGATGACCACGCTGTCGTTGTAGGTTGAATCGGCGTAGTGCGGAATAGAACCCGCCTCCATATAGCGCTCTATAAAACCAGTGTTGTAGCGCTCGTCGATGCCTTTGAGCAAAACGCCCTCAAAATCGTCCTGAGTTTTGAGCAGGCCCTGCTTTCGGGCGGAAGGCTGGTAGGATTCGATGCCTGGATGGGCGCGCAAGGCGTTTTCCAGCGCGCTGTCGAGCCGGAGTGGCTCGGTGTTTTCGTCGTTTTTGGGATAGTCTACAATGCTGAGTTCCCCCCCAAACCCGGTGAGCTTGGCGGCGATTTCGCGCTGCAGACCCACCCCTGTGGCCAAAGAAACCAACATGACCACCAACGCCAAGGCCAGGGCCGCAGTACCAATGCGGTCGGCCCGCCCCGACACCGTATTATTGTCCCCACTCGAAAGACGCGCTGCAAAAAATGCTTCGAACCGCATACCGGAAATCCCTGCAATCCCTCGTGTTTTGGGCGGGGTCGTCCAAAGATAGAGGTTGGGATATGGGCTGGAGGAGGCAAAAATCCATCGGCAACCTGCTCCTGCTCGGACTGCTGTCTGCGCTGGGGGCTTGTAAAAGCCGCAAACCCCTAGCTACACCCGAACTGCCCCAGACGGTTGCACAACCCACGGAACCCCTCCGGATGGGAGCGGAGCGATTTGAGGCCTATGCGGATTTGATCGCCAACCGAAAGGTAGGCGTGGTGGCCAATGCTGGTTCTCGGGTCGGAACAGTGCACCTGCTCGATGCCCTTTTGGAACGCGGGATCCAGGTAGAAAAGGTCTTTGCGCCCGAACATGGCTTTCGGGGTAAGGCTGCCGCGGGCGAAGAAATTCAAGACGGAAAAGACCGCAAAACCGATTTGCCTGTGGTGTCCCTCTACGGTCAAAACAAGAAACCAACCCCGGCCCAGCTCGAGGGCATCGAGGTGATGCTATTCGATTTGCAGGATGTAGGCACCCGGTTCTACACCTATGTGTCGACCCTGAGTTATGTGCTCGAAGCCTGCGCTCAGCAGGGCATTGCGGTGGTCGTTCTCGACCGGCCCAACCCGAACGGGGACTACGTAGATGGTCCGGTCCTCAAGCCGGGTTTTGAAAGTTTTGTCGGCCTGCACCCTGTCCCTGTGGTTCATGGTTTGACCTTGGGCGAATACGCGCATATGGCCCGGGGAGAAGGCTGGATTGCCGGGGCAGAGCAGTTGAATCTAACGGTGGTGCGGTGCACGGGTTGGACGCATTCCACCCCTTTTGTGCCCCTTGTCCCGCCTTCGCCCAATTTGCCGAATTGGGAGGCCATTCGGCTCTACCCATCGCTGTGTTTTTTTGAAGGCACCGACGTCAGCATCGGCCGTGGAACGGATTGGCCCTTCCAAGTGGTGGGGGCGCCTTGGATGGAATCCCAGGGGTTTGATTTCAAACCTAAAAAACGAGCCGAAGCGCCCAAGCCTTCGCACGAGGACGAACTCTGCCATGGTGCCGATCTGCGTGCATTTGCCCAGGCCTATATGAGTGTTCACCGCGGGTTGTACTGGTATTGGCTGGTCGATGCCTATCGCCAAGCCCCGGACAAATCCGCCTTTTTCAATGCCTATTTCGATACGTTGGCGGGAACCGACGAACTCCGTTTGGCTTTGATTGCGGGTGCCGATGCCGACGATCTATCGCGTCGTTGGAAGCCGGAACTCGATCGCTTCAAGCAGAAGCGAAAGGCCTATTTGCTCTATTCCGATTGATGGCGAAGCGCTTTGCCCAGTCGGGTGGCGATAAACACCATGGCCGAACCGAGGGCGATGAGCCCAAGGGCTGCAATCCAAGTCAATGACTGCAAAACCAAGCTGGGGTTGATCGCAATAAAGACACCCAAGGCCAATAAAAACACCCCAAAAATGAGGCGACTGTTGCCATCGGGGCTCCAACGGCGCAATTTCCAGCCCGCCTCGATCTCGGAAAACGAGTGGAGAACGAGCCAAATGCCCATGGCGATGCCGAGGATGTCGGTGGCTTTGGGGTAGAGCAACAGAATGAGCCCGATGCCGAGGTCGAGCAGGGCCTGAAACAGCAAGCTCCGTGATTCGGGTTCTTTGCGCATCGAAAACCACGAAGCGAAGCCGCTGGCCGCAGACAGCAGCGCAAAGAGGCCAAAGATGCGCACCAAGGTCAGGGTGACGCTTTGGCTAAAAATCAAGGCCAGTATTCCGAGCAAGACCCAGAGCCCACCCTTGAGGTAAAGCCAGTTGCGCGATCGTTTGGCCATGGCTGCGAAGTGGGGACGGGGTTCCATAAAAGAAAAGTTGTTTCGGTTTAGGTGGAAACAATACTAAGCATTCGGTATCACTCCACCACGGCTGTGTTGAACACGCTCAACGAGGAGGTGGGAGGGTTTCGAGCAGGCGGTCAAAAATGAACGCGACGGCAGGGCAGACTACCGTGTTCTTCAAACTGAGGTCGAGAATTTGCGCCTGTCGGCGCCGATCGGTGTGGGGATATTCCCGACAGGCTTTGGGGCGGTCGTGGTAGACCGAGCAATAGTTGTCGGCCCCGAGAAACGGACAGGGCAGAGTCTGCAATACCAAATCGCCTTCTTCGTCCTTGCGCAGATAGCGTTCTTGAAATTCGGCGGGCTTGAGGCGCAACCGCTTCGCCAATCGCTCAATGTCTTTTTCGATCAGCAAAGGCCCGGTGGTCTTGCAGCAGTTGGCGCAGCTCAGACAATCGATTTGCTCAAAGGCCTCGTGGTGCAAGGTGTGGATCCGCGCATCCAAGTCGGAAGGAGGGCGTTTTTTAAGCTGGCGCACCAAGCCCCTGTGTTCCTCCTTGGGGGGCGTCACGGGGCCGGAGAGGGGATTTCGCTCAACAATTGACGCACCAGCGCATCCGTCGATTGTACATAGTCGGCGTATCGGCTGGTACCGGGGCCGCTAAAACCCGCATGTACTTTTCGAATCCGGCCTTGGGCGTCGATAAAAACCGAGGTTGGATAGCCGCGGAAGGGCTGAATCTGGGGGAGTTTTTCGCCGATTTGTGCCGTGCTGCCCGCAAAGAGAACGGGGTAGGGTACCTTGAGATCGCGGATCATTTTTTCGAGGGCCGGCTTCGCCTTGGATAGTTCTTCGGAGCGCTCGAAAGCGATGCCGACAATCTCCAATCCCTGATTCGAATAACGCTGATGCAGTTCGTTGAAAAAACGCGTTTCGTCCATACAATTCGGACACCATGAACCGAGGATTTGGACGATGCGCACCTTGCCCTCGAGTTGGGCGTCGCTTTGGTCCATCACGGTACCATCAAGGCGGGGAAAGGCAAAGGCGAATCCGTCGGCCATCACCTGAGAAAGCGAGTCGGGATTTCCGAGTTCAAACCCATCGTCCCGACGTGCCTCGAAGGGTTTGCTGTGGTGGTTGCCCGAATAGAAATGCCCTTCGATGAGATCGGTGGCCCGAATGTGCGCCCGGAACAAATAGGCATGGGTTCCGTCGAAGGTGCTCAGCTCCAGCCGATCGCCGTCGAGAACGCCCGTCAAATAGCGATAGTCGCCGCTTTCGGTCAAAATGCTGCCTTGGACCACTCCGCTGTCTTGGCGAAACTCGCCCAATCCCTTGCCGGGTTTGGCCCCTTGTGGATAGAAAGCCACGGCCCAGCGGTGGTTCAGGCTAAAGGACGGTTCGGCTCCCCCGGGAAAACGCCGAAATACATCGGTTTGAAAGGAAACAGGAATGCGGTAGTCGGCGCCCCGATCGGGATCATACCAGTGGCCTTCCCAGCCGCTTTCACTCGGCCCCAATCGGAAATAGGTCGGAAACACGGGCATATAGACCACGAGGGTGTCGCCCTCGGTCCTGAGTTCTTCTACCCGGATGCGTTCTTTTCCATTGATGACCAACAGCGCGGTATCTGCCCCCGTTTCCCAGGCCACTTCAAAGGGTAAATCAAGGCTGTCGTTGATGTGAAGGACGGCTCGGTGGGTGCGGGTTTCGAAGCGATTCGACCCTTCTTTTTGAGGGGTACCACAACCGATGGCGATCAAAACCGCCACCATCCCAAATCCGGTGTTTCGAAACGTCATGAGCATATTGGGCTTTATTTTGTTTGGGCCAATGCGGTGCAAAGGTCTACTGCTTTTCGCTCAGCGATTGTCGCCTTGCCGACGACATTCGAGGTCCGCGCCGAGCCGAGGGTGTGCGCGGGTCAAGGACGCCCCCGCAATTCGACTGCATACCAAGGCTTGAGTACATCGGGCCGGGTTCTGGGATTCAAAAAAGAGCCGCTGAGCTGGGTGGCGGGATAGTGCGCCCGCTCTACGATAGAACCCAGAGGGTAGCCTGCCTCGCGCAAACTGCGCAGGCCCGATTCGTCTACCACCAAAAACCGATCGGTGGGTTGGACGTCGTCGAGGGTAGGGCGGACCGGAACCGCAGAGCGCATCCCGAAGTCAAAAGAGTAGGCGTGGACGCTCAGGTAGGCCACTTCTTCCGGAGGTATGCCCCGGGCAACCAGGGCTTCCGAGAGGGCGGTGCCGCTCTGATATTGGAGCAATCTCGGATAGAAGTGCAGACTGAGCACCAAATTGATCCCCACCGAACTCAGTCCCGTTGCCAGCAACCAGCGCTCGTAGCGCTTGGAGTGCAGAGCGTATACGGCGGCCAGCACAAAGGGGAGGGCGCTCAGGACGATGACCGCCGAAGTGCCGGGAAACACCCAGAAGAGCAGAATCCCGGCGAGCGAAAGGGATACCAACCACGACACAACAGTCAAAATCGCTTCCAACGGACGTCGTGCATGGTCCTTGGCCCGTTCGGAGAAAAACTGCCCCAAGATGAGGGCGGCAAACGGAAACAGGGGGAAGATGTAGTGGGGCAATTTGTAATTGGAGGCACTCAGCGCTGCAAAGGGCAAGAGCAACCCCGACAAGACCAAACCATCCATCGGATTTCCAGACCGCCAAGCCTGGAATTCGCGCACAACTTTCCAACCCAGTGCAACGACGGCAAACAGCGCCCAAGGCATAAAGGCCCAGAGAAAGTTGTGGACAAAAAAGAAGGGCCCCGAAGTGTCTTTCCACGCGTTTTCTCCGGTAAGGCGCCCAAAGCTCTGTTCCCAAAAGAAAAAGCGGAGCCCCGAGATTCCGGTGCGGGGCTCGAGACCTTGAGGGGTGGGCATCAAGACGGTTTTTTCGGGTTGCAGGTCAAACTGCTGATAGAGGCCCCAGGCCATCGGAATCAGGCAGAGCATGGCCACTCCAAGACCCGCATACCAACCAGGCCGCAACAGGGTTTTCCACTGCCCTTCGAGCGCAATGCTCCCGCCCATGGCCAGCAGGGGAATCATCAGGCCAAGCGGTCCTTTGGACAACATGGCCAATCCTGCGAACAAACCCGCCCAGAGCGCATCTGGCAGCCGCCGGTTTTTCTGATAAGACGCCAGTTTCCAAGTGGCTCCGATGACCCAGGCGCTCAAGAGCGTGTCGGTGCGCAGGTCGAGGGTAAAGAGAAACCAGGCCTGGCAAGTGCCGAGCAGAAGCCCGGCGTACACGCCTGCCTTGGGACCATATAGCAAACGACCCAGGGCAGCCGTGGCATACACCGCGAAAAAAGCGCTCAAAAGCGGCAAGAGTTTAAAACTCCAGGGCGCTACCCCAAAGAGCCAAAAACTCAGAGAAGACAACCAGAAGAGCAACGGGGGTTTGTCGAGGTAGTCGTTTCCCCGCAACTGCAGTTCGAGAAAAGACCCGGTATCGCGCATTTCGCGGCTCAGGGAGGCATATTGGGCCGAATCGACATCCATCGGGGCGATGTGCAAACCCGCGCTGTAGGCAACCAGCGCGAAAAGGACACACAGCCAAAACAGCCCCGCGTTTCCGATCGGCTTCAAGTACCCGGTGCTTGAGCCATCCGATCGAGAATGCGACGCGCTCTTTCCAGCAGGGCAGCGCGGACGGTATCGATGGCGTCTACCGACCCCAGCGGTGCTTTGAGCCCGAGATAGAACTTGATTTTGGGCTCGGTACCCGAGGGGCGCGCGGTGAGCAGGGTGCCGTCTTCGGTGCGCAACTGAACGACATTCGAGGCGGGCAATCCGAGGTTGGACGTCGTGGTGGTGCCCGGTATGCGAGCGGTTCCCGATTGGTAGTCGCGTATTTCGACAACCCGAGAGCCGTCGAGTTCTGCAGGGGGATTTTCCCGAATTCCTTGCATCATCAGAGCAATTTCCTGGGCACCGCTCTGTCCTTTCAAGGTCAGCGAACGGCCAGTCTCCAAGTAGAGTCCATGTCTGAGCCACAGGTGTACCAAACGCCCATAAAAGCTCGAGCCTTCGGCCTTGGCTTTGGCGGCGATTTCCGCCAGAAAAACGGCCGATCCAATGGCGTCTTTGTCGCGAACCGCATCTCCGACCAAATAGCCGTAGCTCTCTTCTCCGCCACCGATGAATTGCTGCCGCCCTTCGCGCAGCCGAATCAATTCGGCTATCCACTTAAACCCTGTCAAAACCTGAGGGCACTCCACGCCGTACTCTTCGGCCAAAGCGGGGAGGAGTTGGGTGGTCACAATGGTCGATGCAATAAACCGCTGCTCGTTGGGCGAGCCCGAAGCCCGATGGCCTTCGAGCAGGTAATCTACCAACACGGCTGCGGCTTCGTTTCCATTGAGCATCCGCATACGGCCTTCAAAGTCGCGCACCGCAATCCCCACCCGGTCGGCATCTGGATCGGTCCCGATCACCATATCGGCTTGTACGGATTCGGCGAGGCGCACCGCCTCGGCCAAGGCACCCGCTTCTTCGGGATTGGGGCTCTCAACGGTCGGAAAGGAGCCGTCGGGTTCCGATTGAGACGCCACCAGATGAACCTGGGTAAATCCGCTTTCGCTCAGTGCTTTAGGGAGTACAGTGATTCCTGTTCCGTGCAAAGAGGTAAAGACGAGTTTGAGGTCTTGTTTGCCGGCATGGCTCAGGGCGCTCATCCGAAGCCAGTCCAGATAGGCGCGTTCCACCTCGGCCCCGATTTCCCGAACGCGTCCCGAACCACCCGAGGTCCGGATTTCGGTTGGTTTGACTTTGCGGACTTCGGCAATGACCCCTTTGTCGTGGGGTGGGACCAATTGACCTCCGTCGTTCCAATACACCTTGTATCCGTTGTATTCGGGAGGATTGTGCGAGGCGGTAATCATCACCCCGGCGTCGCATCCCAAATTCCGGATGGCAAACGACAGCAAAGGAGTAGGACGCAATTCGGAAAACAAATAGGCGTCGATGCCATTGGCAGCCAAAATAGCGGCCGTTTGTTCAGCGAAATCCCGGCTGTTGTGCCGGCTATCGTGGCTGATGGCAACACTTTTGGAAGGCTGATCCACCTGGGCATTGAGGTAGTTCGCCAAGCCTTGGGTCGCCATGCCGAGGGTATAGCGGTTGACCCGACTCGATCCCGTGCCCATAACCCCCCGCAGCCCTCCGGTGCCAAAGTCGAGGTCGGTGTAAAACGCGTCGGTCAGGGAGCGGGGGTCTTGTTCCATCCATTGCCGCACTTCTTGTTTGGAGGCCTCGTCATAGGGACCGTCGAGCCATTCCTGGGCCCTTCGGAGCACTTCGGGATCGATCGAAGGAGTTGTCATAAATAGAGAATTTGGGCCGCACCGCTGAGGTTTTGGACCAGTTCAACAGGTTTTCCGAATAGTTTGAGCGCGGAGGCACCGCTCAGGTC
The DNA here is from genome assembly GCA_016125155.1 of bacterium. GTDB lineage: Bacteria > Bacteroidota > Bacteroidia > Flavobacteriales > Schleiferiaceae > WGMI01. The sequence continues at coordinate 118,450 of WGMI01000024.1, read as the reverse complement.
TGCCTGGAGTTTTTGAACCACCCTCAAACGGGCTTCAGAGGCGCCCGACATTTTGATGCTGGCTCGATCGGCTTGGAACTTGACCGCATCGACAGATGCCGCACCCGACAATTCTGTGTCGAATTGTTGGCTTTGTCCTTTGAGCAATGCCTTCGCAGCGCCGTTGCATTCCAATTGGATACGACTGCATTCCGCGAGCAATTCGACCTCTGAAGCCCCGCTGCAGTATAGGCCCAAGGTTTCCGCCCTCACTGTATTGCTTGATTTCAACTGGACCGCCCCTTGAATCTTGATGTTCTGCAATTGATTCGCCGTGATGTACAATTCTGCCTCTACACCACCCCAATCGGGAATTTGCCCTTCGATGCGGAGTTCGTCTCCGTTTTGTACCACGCGGATCTGTTCGTGTTCTTCCCCACGTGCGACCACAATTACCTCGGGCACGGCCCCTTCCCGCAAATGCACCACAAAACTCCCGTTGATGGTCAACGACCGAAATGCCTTGACATTCCGGTTTTCCCGGGTTTTTTCCTGAGCCGAAAGCCCCGAGTGAAAAAGGAGGTTGACCGCCATCACAACAACCGCTAAACGGACCATCATCTCAAAATTTGGATTGGATCGGAAAGGTAGTTCGCCACCGAATACCTGTACAAAAAAGGGTGAAGTCGAGAATCCGGGCATTCTTGTGAACCTGGAGCGCGGGGCAGGCGTTCCCTGCTTGAGCCGCGGAACGCCTTATCTTCGCGCAATTCACTCTGTACATTCGTTCTTCCGAACCCTACGTCACCGCTATGAAGGTCCTTGTGTGCATCAGCAATGTTCCCGACACCACGTCCAAGATCCAGTTTACCCCCGATGGCAGCGCTTTTGATGCCCAGGGTGTACAATTTGTGATCAATCCCTACGACGAATTTTCGCTCACACGGGCGCTCTGGATCAAGGAACAGCAAGGAGGCAACGTCACGGTGGTCCACGTGGGTCCCGCTTCGTCCGAACCGACCATCCGCAAAGCCCTCGCCATTGGAGCCGACGACGCCATTCGAATCGACGTAGAGCCCACCGATGGGTTTGCCGTGGCCTCGGAATTGGCCGCTTTGGTACGCGAGGTGGGATACGATTTGGTATTGACAGGTCGGGAGTCGATCGATTATAACGGAGGGCAGGTGCCCGGCATGCTAGCCGCGCTGTTGGGATGGCCCTTTGTCAATGGCTGTGTAGGGATGGAGCTCCAATCGGGAACGGCGGAATTGCTGCGCGAAATCGACGGGGGACGGGAAAAGCTGAGCGCTTCGTTGCCCATGGTGATCGCGGGTCAAAAAGGACTTGTCGAAGAAAAAGACCTGCGCATTCCGAACATGCGGGGCATCATGACGGCTCGGACCAAACCCTTGACCGTTCGGCCCTCGGCGGCCTCTGGTGCCGAACGCACCCGGGCGGTGGGATTCGAGAAGCCCGTGGGTAAGCAAGCGTGTGTGTTGCTCAAGACCGATCAGGTCGATGAACTCGTGCGCCAATTGCACGAAAACGCCAAGGTGATCTAATTCAATTTCAAAACCATGTCGGTAGTCGTTTTTGCGGAAACCTGGGAAGGTCGTTTTAAGAAAGCCACTTTTGAGGCCGTGGGCTATGCTTCGGCCTTGGGTCGTGAAATGGGCACCGAAACGGTGGCAGTGGTCCTCGGGCAGTGCTCCGACGAACTCGAACAGCTCGGGCGCTACGGTGCTGCCAAGGTGGTGCATATCGCCGGGGCCGATTTGAATTCGTTTGAAGCTTCTCGCTATGCCGCGGCCTTGTCTGCCCAAGTAGAACGGGCTGGGGCCAACGTTTTGATCGTCTCGGGATCCTTCAACGGAAAGACACTGGCGCCCTTGGTTTCGGTGGCCCTCGAGGCGGCTTTGATTACCCAATGTGTCGAATTGCCTACATCGACGCAGCCCGTTCGCGTCAAGCGCGGTGCCTTTTCGGGCAAAGGGTATGCTTATTTCGAAAGCCGGGCTCCGAAACACGTGCTTTCGATTGTTCCGAATGGCATTGGATTGAAGGAGCATCCGGTCTCCGCGGTGGTTGAAACGGCCGAAATGGCGGTCGCAGCCCCAAAAACGCAGCAGATTTCGGTCGAACGTGCTTCGGGAACCATTGCACTTCCAGAAGCCGAGATTGTGGTCTCCGGCGGGCGTGGGCTCAAAGCCCCCGAGAACTGGAAAATGCTCGAAGAACTGGCGGAGGTACTCGGCGCGGGCACAGCGTGCTCCAAACCCGTATCGGACATGCACTGGAGGCCGCACAGCGAACACGTAGGGCAAACCGGGATTGCCATCAACCCCAATTTGTACATCGCCGTGGGCATTTCAGGCGCCATTCAGCACCTGGCCGGGGTGAGCGGGTCCAAGACCATCGTGGTCATCAACTCGGATCCCGAAGCCCCGTTTTTCAAAGCAGCCGACTACGGTATCGTCGGAGATGCCTTCGAGGTGGTTCCCAAGTTGACCGCGGCGGTCAAGGCATTCAAGTCGGCTCATTAACGGTTTATGGGCAAAGTAAAGCTCACGGTCAAGGGCTTGTCTTATAGCCAAACCCAAACGGGGGCCTACGCGCTGATTTTGGGCGAAGAGGGAGGAGGGCGCAGCCTGCCGATTATCATCGGTGCCTTTGAAGCACAGAGCATTGCCATTGCCTTGGAGCGCTCGATAGACCCGCCTCGTCCGCTGACCCACGATCTGTTCGCCAGCTTTACGCGGGCGTTTTCGATTCGCATCATCGAAGTGTACATCCACGATTTGAGAGAAGGGGTGTTTCACGCCAATTTGTTGTGTGAAGACACCCATGGCAAGAGTGTGGCGCTCGATGCCCGCACCTCTGATGCCGTTGCGCTTGCCGCGCGTCTGGATTGTCCCATCTACACAGATCGCAGCATTCTCGACAAGGCCGGGGTCATGATGGATGAGTACTCGGGTTTTTCGGGTACCCCACCAGAAGAATCTGAAGAAGAAGAGGACGAGCTCGAAAATGCCCCTGTCGAAAAGCCCCACGGCTGGTCGCATGAATCGGTGGAGCGCATCAAAGAATTGCTCGATGCGGCCGTTTCCAACGAAGACTACGAATTGGCGGCTCGTTTGCGGGACGAACTCGACCGCCGAGAAAACCCCTGATGCCGGACCTGATTTCCGATACGCTCGCGACTGAGGCAGGGGCGGGGTTGCGCGCTGTGTCGGCATCCGATGGGGCTGCCCTCCCTCCTTTGGTCTGGGAATGGTCTCATTTGTTCCGGGGGATGTTGGGCCTGGCGTTGTTGTTGGGCTTGCTGTATGCCATGAGCAGCCACCGCAAATACATTCGGTGGGAATTGGTGGTTAAGGCGTTGCTGATTCAGGCGGCGTTTGCCTGGCTCATTTTGTATTGGGCCCCGGCCGAAATGGCGTTTGATCGCCTGAGCAAAGGGTTTGTGTGGATCCTCACCTTTGCGAACCGTGGGGCGGTTTTTCTGTTCGGCGATTTGGCCAAGGAGCGGGGAAATTTGGGCTATATCTTTGCTTTTCAGGTGCTCCCAACCATTGTCTTTTTTTCGGCTCTAACCACGGTTTTGTTCTATTTCGGGGTGCTCCAGCGCTTTGTCCGCTTTTTGGCGCGGTTAATGCGCCGGGCTTTGGGGTTGAGCGGGGCCGAGAGCTTGTCGGCGGTGGGGAATATCTTCTTGGGTCAAACCGAGGCGCCTCTGTTGATCAAGCCCTACCTCTCGATCATGAGTCGGTCGGAGTTGTTTTGTGTGATGACGGGCGGTATGGCGACCATTGCGGGGGGCGTTCTGGCGGCGTTTGTCGGTTTTTTGGGTGGGGACGATCCGGTTCAGCAGGCGTTGTTTGCCAAGCATTTGATGTCGGCATCGGTCATGAGCGCCCCGGCCGCGGTGTTGTGTGCCAAAATGCTGATTCCGGAAACAAAATCCGTGACCGAAGCAGAAACGTTGGACCATTCGTCTTTTGGGGCCAATGCCTTGGAGGCTTTGTCTTCAGGAACCACACAGGGGTTGATTTTGGCGGTTAATGTTGGGGCGATGTTGCTGGTGTTTGTGTCGTTTATCGCGCTGTTCAATGCAGCTTTAGGCGAGGGTTTGGGTTCGTTGTGGGGGGTGAATGAACGGGTGGTGGACTGGACCGGAGGGCGCTATAAGGGGTTGAGCTTTGAGTTCATTTTGGGCAGTGTACTGTCGCCTTTTGCTTGGATGTTGGGGGTCGATGGATCCGATGCGCTGTATGTGGGGCAACTCCTGGGCGAAAAGACGGTGTTGAACGAGTTTGTGGCTTACGTTTCCCTGGCCCGGCTCAAAGCGGAAGGGGTCTTTGTGAGCAGTCGTTCTATCTTGATTGCGACCTATGCGCTCTGCGGCTTTGCCAACTTTGCCTCGATTGGCATACAGATTGGGGGCATTGGGGTTTTGGCGCCCAACCGTCGTTCCGATTTGGCTTCTTTGGGTTTCAAAGCCCTGATTTCTGGAACCTTTGCGAGTTTGTTTACGGCGGTTTTGGTGGGGATGATGTTGTAATGGCTGCAGATCTTTGGGAACAGATGCTCCTCGTGCGCTTTTGGCCAATTTGCGAAGGTTTTTTATGAGTACCGGATCGCATCGACGGCTCATTGCAGTGAAATTCCATCACGATGCTCCTCTAATTGACGCCCGAAAAGGGGTTAGGTCATGTCCTAATAATGCGTCTTGGTCGTTTCAAGCAATCCGAGTGTTCGCGAAGACTGGTTAGGTTGAAGAATTAACATTCAGAAAATATTGAGGTTCTTCTTTTTTTTTTTAATTTGTTAAATAAAATCTATATAGCCATGAAAAATCACGTGACACTAGGACTTCTTTTCATCACTTTGGCTCTATCCTTGAATGTTGGTTGCGAAAAGCAGAAGGTTTTCAAAGGAAATGCGCGCACCGAAACACAGCCTCAAGTTTCGCTGGGATCGGATGTAAAAATGTACATCTATTGCGACGGTGACACAACCTTTCCAACAGATGCTCAAATCTCGAACTTTTGGAACAATGTATTGGCTTCTTCACTGACGTACAATGATATTGAGCTCAGAATTGGTGTGGACGAGAATGAGGTGATTCATTATTTTGTAGTAGGGAAAGCGAGTGACGGACGATTGGTTGCCACAAAACTCACCTTGACCAGTGAAAAAAGAGCTGGTTTTGGTCCGGGTTGTCTAACCTGCACCTGCTCAGGATGCGGAAACCATGGGGAAAATGGATGCGAACCGCAATATATTGATGATGGCTGTTACTGTACCATTTGTCCTTATCCCGCGGATTGTCAAAAGACCGCAACGAGAACTCAAAGTCCTTGTGCAAGCATGTTTTAAAGAGTTCAATATGCTCTTCTTGAGGGTGAGGACAATGGGAATCTGATGGTGTTCAACCGAAGAGGTGTAAGTGCTCCTCGTTTCTCTTGTTGTTTAAGGATAATGACTTGATAAAGTTGCGATTCAATGGAAGACGGAATGACTCCCGAAGAACAGGTGTTTGTATAAAAATTCTATGGTTGTAACTACACGGCAATGCATTTTATAAATGCATCATAGAATCATAGACTTTGAAAGATCTCAATGAGCGTTCATCCATGGGAGAAATCGTTGCGATTCAAGGGTCTTATGTAGACTAGAAATTCGGGTTTTTGTGCGATGTCTTCAACGCAGCAGTACACGGAAGCCGAAATGAACATAAGGTGAACGACTCACTTCATGACTTGCGGTAGAGGAAGGTGGTACCGCAAAACAGAAGGCGTAGAGGAATCCGTGCCGTCAACACGTATTGTGGCAAAGGAACCGAAGGAGAAATTGGACGACAGGCCCAAATCGCGGTTCTCGCATAAACGAAGAACGGAACGAGATCTTGGCCCACAAGCCCGAAATGGTTGTACTCTCCCAAAATAGGCGGCACTTCCGACCCATAACTCGCTGGTGGCCTCGGTCTAACTCGAGGACATTCAAAGGCACAAACCACAAAAAAAAAACCACGCTCCATTGAAACGTGGTTTTCGGTAGAGCCAATTGTGTGCAAATCGACCAAAAGTCAAGTCGATTAGAAACCAAACATTCCGTTGGAGTTCGCCAAACCTTCGGTGGGGATAGGCTGAACAACATCCCAATGTTCCACCGCTTTGCCATTGTCAAAGCGCAGCAAATCGTAGAACACTTGGGTTCCACCGTTCCATTGACCCTCGCTGACAACAAGGACAAAATTGCCTTCGCCCAGCACGGTGTGAATTTGGTTGTACTGGAACATATTGTTTTGATAAACAAGACGTTCCATTCCTTCCTGAATCCCTGTTAAACCATCCTTGAAGTTCGGATTGTGTTGATCGTATTGTTCGGCGCTGATGTAGTCGCCTATTTTTTGGGGATTCTTGCCCATCAAAATATCCTCAACCATCGATTTGGTCAGGGCCTTATTGGCTTCCGTCAAGGCCAAATCCGTGACCTTTGTTGGCCCATCGGTTTGTGTGCGCCCGCTGGCCGTTTCTCGAACCAAAGGAGTCATCGCATCCCAATGCTCGGCCACTTTGCCTTGCGCATCCAAGCGAATAATATCAAAAGACACCATTTCGTCGGCGCCAAACGGCTTTGCGTTTCTCCAAATGTTGTGCATAAACACAAAGTTGCCGTCTTCGAACATTCTCAGCCGTGGTGCCATTTTGCTCCAATACGGGCAGCAATGAAATAAAGGGCTCGAGCCCAGTCGGAATGAACGGATTGTGCTGAATGTAGTCGGCATTGGCCAATGCCCGCATGGTGGCGACATCGTTTTGAAGAGTGGCGCCCAGAAAGGTGCCTACGGTTTCTTTCTTGCTCATGGTAGGTGATTTGGTGGGGTTATCGCCCGTGGATTGGGCTGAATTGCAGGAGGCGATCGTTCCAGCAATCAGGAGAACCGATGCAATTTGTCTCATATCGGAGCATTTTTTTTACTTTTGTTTCGAAAGCGAAAGTAGCAAATAACTTTTGATATGCAAGCGATATGAAAATAATAACGTTTGTTCCGAAAGCAATATTGAACCCAACCTAAAACGATGCTGCCCGATTTCCGATGCAATTGCCCGTTCACTTCCGCCCTCGATATATTGGGCGATAAATGGATGTTGGTCATCGTGAAGCAAATAATGGTCGAAGGCAAGGAAACCTTTAAAGAATTTACCGAGAGCGACGAAGCCATAGCCACCAACATTTTGTCGAGCAAGCTCAAGCTCTTGGAAGAAGCGGGAATCGTCCTCAAAACCCAACGCCCCAACAACAAGAAAACCAATCTCTATCTGCTCACCGACCAAGGCTTGGCATTGGCTCCTTTGTTGGTAGAGCTCGCCTCTTGGAGCGACAGTTACCTACGGGGCCTGCACCCGGGCATGGCCAACGGAGCCGAGCTGGAATTGTTGAGAAAAGACAAGGCGGCCTTTGCCGAGCATTTGGCTAAAGTGTATCGGGAAAAGCGCGGCCTTGCCCCGGTCATCGAGCCCTAGATCGAAGAAGTATACTGCTCCCCCGCGATTCTTCACGCCTCAAGGCCCAAATGCCCAAACACCTGCACAGATTGAGCGGGTGTATACGAAAAATAGGCTCGTTCGCTATCCCCCTCATCTCCCCACGACAGGGTGCATGGTAAAAAAAAACCACGCTTCAGAGTGGCGTGGTTTTCGGTCAATGAATTGAAAAAAGGGGAGACCATCCCAACGCATCACCCCACCCCAAACTGTTTCTTCAAGGCCGCGGTGGTGGTCGATCCAGGGCGTTCGAGCGGCATTTGGAGTACGCGGTCCCAAACGAGGCTCGCCATGGTGCCCAAAGCACGAGAAACCCCGAAGAGAACGGTGTAGAAATCATATTCGGTCAAGCCATAGTGCATCAAGAGCTGGCCACTGTGCGCATCCACATTCGGCCAGGGATTCTTCACTTTGCCCGTCTGTTCGAGAATGTCCGGAACAACTTCATAAATGCGGCTTACAATCAGGAACATCTCGTCGTGCGGCATGTGCTTGAGCGCAAATTCGCGCTGGGCGGTATAGCGCGGATCGGTCTTGCGGAGCACGGCGTGTCCAAAGCCTGGAATTACCCGTCCCTCGGACAGGGTTTTGCGGCAGTAGTTCGCAATTTGCTCCTTGCTGGGCAATCCGCCGCCCAGTTCCTTGCGCATGTCGAGAATCCAGCGAATCACTTCCTGGTTGGCCAACCCATGGAGGGGACCCGCCAAGCCTGCCATTCCCGCGGTAAACGACAAATACGCATCGCTCAAGGCGCTGCCCACCAAATGGATGGCGTGGGCTGATACATTGCCGCCCTCGTGATCGGCATGGATGGTCAGATACAGGCGCATCATCTCTTTGAAACTCTCGTTTTCAAAACCGAGCATATGCGCAAAGTTTCCGGCCCAGTCGAGTTTGGGATCCGGCTCAATGTGTTCGCTGTTGTGGTAGGTCCTGCGGTAGATGTAGGCGGCAATCCGCGGCAGGCGCGCAATCAGGTTCATCGCGTCCTCAAACATCGGCATCCAGTACTCGTTCTTCCCAATGCCCGCCCGGTATTCCTTCTGGAATTCCGATTCGGTACGAGATGCCATAATGCCCGCAATAAACTGCGTCATGGGGTGGGCATGCCCCGGAAGCGCGTCGATGACGCGGAATACGTGGGTAGGTACCACGCTGCGACGAGCCCAGTTGTTGCTCATCCGGCGTACATCGTCGTCGGTGGGCAATTCGTTGAACAACATCAGGTGGAAAATGCCCTCGGGCAGGGGTTCTTCGCCTCCCGGATACTTCGGGAGTTTTTCCTGGAGTTCGGGAATGCTGTAGCCGCGGAAGCGGATGCCCTCTTCGTTGTCGAGTTTGGAGGTTTCGGTAATCAAGGCCAACATGCCCCGCATGCCTTGATACACTTGGGCGACGGTGATTTCGCCCAACTTTTCGTCTCCGCGGGCCGCCACAAAGTCCTTGACCTCCTTGATGGCAGGTTCGATGATTTCTGAAAACTTCTCTTTGATCTTGTCCATAGGGTTTGGGGTCATTTAGCGGAGCGGGTTATTTCAAGAAACGGAGCGAGCGACCGGGAAACAACCCGACATCGCCGAGCTGCTCTTCGATGCGCAACAATTGGTTGTATTTGGCCATGCGGTCCGAGCGCGATGCCGAACCCGTCTTAATCTGTCCCGTATTGAAGGCCACAGCCAAATCGGCGATGGTACTGTCTTCGGTTTCGCCCGATCGATGGCTCATTACACAGGTGTAGCCGTTTCGGTGGGCCAGATTGACGGTGTTCAAGGTTTCCGTCAACGTGCCGATTTGATTCACTTTGACCAGAACACTGTTGGCCACCTTTTGTTCGATGCCCATTTTGAGCCGCGCTTCGTTGGTCACAAAGAGGTCGTCGCCCACCAACTGAACCTTTTCGCCGAGCACATCGGTCAAAGCTTTCCAGCCCAACCAGTCGTCTTCGTGCAAACCGTCTTCGATGCTTACAATCGGATAGCGCTTGGCCCAATCGGCCCAATAAGCGACCATTTCTTCGGAGCTCAGTTCTCGCTTGTCGCTCTTTTTGAAGACATAGCGCTTTGTGTGTTCGTCGTAAAACTCGCTGGCGGCTGCATCCATGGCAATCCAGATGTCTTCTCCCGGGCGGTAGCCTGCTTTTTCGATGGCCTTGAGCACCAGCTCGATGGCTTCTTCGTTCGAGCCAATATTGGGGGCAAAACCGCCTTCGTCTCCCACGTTGGTCGAATAGCCTTTGTCCTTGAGCACCTTCTTCAGGTGGTGAAATACCTCGGTGCCCATCCTGAGCGATTGCTCAAAGCTCTCGGCTCCAAAGGGCATGACCATAAACTCCTGAAAATCGATGCTGTTGTCGGCGTGCGAACCCCCGTTCAAGATGTTCATCATCGGAACCGGAAGCGTGCGCGCCCCCATGCCACCTACGTAGTGGTACAGGCTTTGGTTGGTGTGTTGGGCCGCTGCCTTGGCCACAGCCATCGAAACGGCGAGGATGGCGTTGGCGCCTAGGTTTTTTTTATTCGCGCTTCCGTCGATTTGAATCATCCGCTGATCAATGCCAATTTGGTCTGTAACCTCCATGCCGACAATTTCTTCAGCAATGGCTTCATTGACATTGTGTACCGCCTTGAGAACTCCCTTGCCGAGGTAGTGTCCGGGATCTTCGTCCCGAAGTTCGACGGCTTCGTGGATGCCCGTCGAGGCACCGCTGGGCACCGCGGCTCGGCCAAAAGATCCGTCGTCGCAGAGCACATCGACTTCGACGGTAGGATTGCCCCGAGAATCGAGGATTTGACGCGCATGAATCAGGCTGATGTAGGACATGGGTGTAGTGTTCAGACGGCTTGTGAAATCAGGGCGATGAACTGGTCGAAAAGATAGCGAGAATCGCGGGGCCCGGGGCCGGCTTCAGGGTGGTATTGCACCGAAAATACCGGTCTGTCTTTCAGTCGAATCCCGGCAATGGTGCCATCGTTGAGGTGGCGGTGCGTCAAGATTACCTCAGGATGGGCCTCCAGGCTATCGTGGGTTACCACAAAACCGTGGTTCTGGGAGGTGATCTCGCCTTGGCCACGCTCCAGATTCAACACGGGGTGGTTGATGCCGCGGTGACCATGGTGCATTTTGACCGTGCTGAGTCCATTGGCCAAAGCGAGCAACTGATGCCCGAGGCATATACCGAAGAGCGGCTTTCCAAGGACTTGAACAGAGCGCACCTGATCGATGTTCTCGGCCATAGCCGCCGGATCGCCCGGACCATTGCTCAAAAAGTAGGCGTTTGGGTTCCAGGCTTCCATTTCGGCTGCTGTAGCGTTCATCGGAAACACTTTGACCAAAGCCCCTCGCTGAACCCACTGCTGGGCAATGGAACGCTTCATTCCGTAGTCGATGGCGGCAATGCGAACCGGGCTGTTGGGGTCGCCCAGTTCGTAGGCTTCACGGGTCGAAACGCGAGAAGCAAGTTCGAGCCCGTCCATGGAGGGTACCTCCCTGAGTTGAGCCCGTAGGGACTCCAAATCGAGGGTTTCCGTGCTCAAAATGGCGTTCATCGAACCGTGGTCTCGCAGATGGCGAACCAGGGCACGGGTGTCGATTCCCTGAATGGCCACTTTGCCCGCTTGGTTTAGAGCGCTCTTCAGGTCTGAATGAGCGGAAGGTCGAGAAGCGAAATCGCTGAACGAGCGGCAGACCAATCCTGCAATCTGGATCTGGGCGGACTCCGATTCATCTTGATGCATCCCATAATTCCCGATGTGCGGGCTGGCCATGACGAGAATTTGCCCGAAATACGAAGGATCGGTAAAGATCTCCTGATAGCCGGTCATCCCGGTGTTGAAGCAAATTTCCCCCCAAGAAGTGCCATCGCAGCCCGTAGTGGTTCCGTGAAAAACTGTCCCGTCTTCGAGCAGGAGCAAGGCCGGTTGGAGGCGTTGTTCAATCATGGTGCAAAACTCCAAAAAAAAGGGACGGCTTCGTTTCCGACGCCATCCCTCGATTCATTTTATTGATTCTGTCCGATCAGGCATTTGCCTTTTCTTCTGATCCGTCTTCTTCAGGGGTTTCGGTCGAAGCTTCAGGCGCTTCGGCGGCGGCTTCTTGGACCTCCTCTGGCATCCCTTCTGCGGTCGTCTCTGCAACCGCTTCGGCGGCGGTTTCTACGGCGGTTTCTACCTCAGCAGCAGGGGCTTCGGGGGCCGAAACAACCGCTGCAGGAGCGGCCGCTGCGGGGGCGGTTCCTTCGACTTTGGGCTTGCCGGTGCCGCGACGGCTCCGACGGCTCGCCGTCTTCTTCTCTTTGCTGCCCGTGTACAACTCGTTGAAATCCACGAGTTCGATGAGGCACATTTCGGCATTGTCGCCCAAGCGATTCCCCGTCTTGATAATGCGGGTGTAGCCGCCCGGACGTTCGGCCACCTTGCCTGCTACTTCGCGAAACAGTTCCGTTACGGCGTGTTTGCTCTTCAGATAGCTGAAAATGACCCGGCGGTTGTGGGTGGTATCGTCCTTGGACTTGGTGATCAAGGGTTCTACGTATTTGCGCAGTTCCTTGGCCTTGGCCACGGTGGTGTTGATGCGTTTGTGTTCAATCAGCGAGCAAGCCATATTGGCCAGCATGGCCTTTCGGTGGGCAGCTGTGCGCCCCAGGTGGTTGTTCTTTTTACCGTGTCTCATCTTCTCTTATTCCTTGTCGAGTTTGTACTTCGACACGTCCATGCCAAATTGAAGGCCTTTCGATTCTACCAACTCGTCGAGTTCGGTCAGCGACTTCTTGCCGAAGTTGCGGAACTTCATCAAATCGGCCTTGGTGTAGCCCACGAGTTCACCCAAGGTTTCGACCTCGGCCGCCTTGAGGCAATTCAGGGCGCGAACGCTCAGGTCCATATCGGCTAAGCGCGTTTTGAGCAACTGACGCATGCGCACCACCTCCTCGTCAAAGCTCTCGATTTCCGCAGGAGCGGCTTCTTCGAGAGAAATGCGCTCGTCCGAGAACAGCATAAAGTGCTGAATCAAGGTCTTGGCCGCCTCGGTCAAGGCTTCTTTGGGGTGGATGCTACCGTCGGTGGCGATGTCGATAATGAGCTTTTCGTAGTCGGTCTTTTGCTCGACGCGATAGTTCTCAATGCTGTACTTCACGTTCTTGATCGGGGTGTAGATCGAGTCGATGAAGATGGTTCCGATGGGGGTATTCGGCTTTTTGTTCTCCTCGGCAGGTACGTAGCCGCGACCTTTTTCGATGGTCAGCTGCATTTCGAGTTTTACCGTGGGGTCCAAGTTGCAGATCACCAATTCGGGGTTCAACACCTGAAAACCGGTGATGAATTTGCCCAAATCGCCTGCCGTAATCACCTCCATTCCGTGGAAGGAAGCGTTGACATTTTCGAGTTCGAGGTCGGCAATTTGACGCTTGAAGCGAACCTGCTTCAGGTTGAGGACAATTTCGGTGACGTCTTCTACCACCGCTTTGATGGTGCTGAATTCGTGCTCGACCCCTTCAATTTTCACCGAAGTAAAGGCAAAGCCTTCGAGCGAACTCAACAATACCCGGCGAAGGGCGTTTCCGATTGTCAAACCGTATCCGGGCTCGAGCGGGCGAAATTCGAATTGGCCCTCGGTGGGCGAAGCGTGGTTCAGCAGAACTTTCTCAGGCTTCTGAAAATGGAGGATGGCCATAGGGCGAAAAATCGATTAGGGAGAGAATGAATTACTTCGAATACAACTCGACGATGAGTTGCTCCTTGATGTTTTCCGGAATCTGATCGCGAACCGGAACGTTGAGAAAGCGGCCCACCCGGGTTTCGGGGTTCCACTCCAGCCACTCATAGCGGCTGCGGCTCGAACTCACCGAATTGGTGATGGCCTCCATGGAGCGGCTCTTTTCGCGAACGGCGATCACATCGCCGGGCTGTACGGTATACGACGGGATGTTGACCACGTTCTGGTTGACCGTAATGTGGGCGTGACCGACCAATTGGCGGGCGGCGCGACGGGTCGGGGCAATGCCCAAACGATAGACCACATTGTCCAAACGGGCTTCGCACAACTGCAAGAGGTTCTCGCCCGTAATGCCCTTGTGGCGCGAAGCGCGCTCAAACATATTGCGGAACTGACGCTCGAGAATGCCGTAGGTGTATTTCGCCTTTTGCTTTTCGGCGAGCTGAATCGCGTATTCCGATTTTTTGCCCCGCTTGCGCGCCTGTCCGTGTTGTCCGGGGGGGTAGTTGCGCTTGTCGAGGGTGCGGTCTGGGCCAAAAATGGCTTCGCCAAAGCGGCGGGCAATCTTGGTCTTGGGGCCTCTGTATCGTGCCATATTGGGTTGGGATCTGCTCTAAATGCGGTTAAACTCTTCTGCGCTTCGGGGGACGGCAACCGTTGTGCGGAATCGGGGTGATGTCCACGATTTCAGTCACTTCAATTCCGCTGTTGTGCAGAGAGCGGATGGCGGATTCGCGACCGTTGCCCGGTCCTTTTACGAGGACCTTGACCTTTTTCAAACCGGCTTCCATGGCCCGTCCACCGGCATCTTCGGCGGCCACTTGCGCCGCATAAGGGGTGTTCTTCTTTGAGCCGCGAAAGCCCATTTTGCCTGCAGAAGACCAGGAGATTACCTGACCAGCGCTGTTGGTCAGCGATATGATGATGTTGTTGAAGGTCGCATTGATATGCGCTTCGCCATGGGCTTCAACCTTGACTTTGCGCTTTTTGACGACTTTGGTGTTGCTCTTTGCCATGGTTCAGTGCTTATTTGGTGGCCTTCTTCTTGTTGGCCACAGTCTTGCGCTTTCCTTTGCGGGTACGGCTGTTGTTCTTGGTGCGTTGACCGCGCAAGGGAAGACCCGAGCGGTGGCGAATCCCGCGGTAGCAACCGATGTCCATCAATCGCTTGATGTTCAATTGGATTTCCGACCGCAATTCTCCCTCTACCTTGAATCCATCGCCAATGATGCGGCGGATTTCCGCGAGCTGATCGTCGTCCCAGTCCTGAACCTTGGTATCGAAGTCGATACCCGCTTCTTTCAGGATGTTCCGCGCTCTGCTGCGGCCAACGCCGTAGATGTAGGTGAGTCCAATCTCACCACGCTTGTTTCTCGGGAGGTCAATGCCTGCTATTCTGGCCATACCGTAGTTAATGGGGGCTTAGCCCTGTCGTTGTTTGAACTTGGGGTTCTTCTTGTTGATGATGTACAGCTTGCCTTTGCGCCGTACGATTTTGCAGTCTGCACTGCGTTTTTTGAGAGAAGCTCTTACTTTCATCGCTGCTGTGTGTTGGGCTGTCGCGGGTTCAGTATCGGTAGGTGATGCGCCCCTTGCTCAGGTCGTAGGGGGTGAGTTCCAGTTTGACGCGGTCGCCCGGGAGCAACTTGATGTAGTTCATGCGCATCTTGCCGGAGATGTGGGCGGTCACCACGTGGCCGTTTTCCAGTTCTACGCGAAACATCGCGTTAGACAACGCTTCGATGATGCTTCCGTCTTGTTCGATGACCCCTGATTTCGCCATAGATGGGTTATACGCTGGGCGTGGTTACGGCCGCACGGCCTTGAATTCGACCGGACTTCATCAAACCATCGTAGTGTCGGTTCAACAAATAGCTCTCCACCTGTTGCAAGGTGTCGAGAATTACACCCACCATAATCAGGAGCGAAGTGCCCCCATAGAAGTAGGCAAATTGGCTGATAATCCCAGCGGACATGGCAAAAGCGGGCAATACCGCGAGCAAGGCGAGGAAGATGGCTCCAGGCAGCGTAATCCGCGACAAAACCAAGTCGAGGAATTCGGCCGTGGGTTTGCCGGGTTTGATGCCGGGAATAAATCCGCCCCCCCGCTTGAGATCATCGGCCATTTGGTTGGTATTCACCTGAATGGCGGTGTAGAGATACGTAAAGAGAATGATGAGCACCGAGAAGATCAGGTTGTACCAGAACCCCTGGATGTTGCTGAACAACGTGATGAACGACGAAGCGCCCTCTCCTTGCAAACCGGCGTAGGTCAAAACGGTCACCGGGATGAACATAATCGCTTGGGCGAAGATGATCGGCATTACCCCCGCGGCATTGACCTTCAAGGGAATGTACTGACGGCTTGTGGCGCCGTATTGCACGCCACCAGCGGTGCGTTTGGCGTACTGCACGGGAATGCGACGGGTAGCCTGCACCAGCGCAATGCTCAACATGATAACCACCAACAGGGCAACGATCTCAATCAAAAAGATGACCAATCCACCGCCTTTGTTTTCAAAGCGCGAAGCGAGCTCCTGGAAAAAGGCTTGGGGAAGGCTGGCAATAATGCCCACCATGATGAGCAGCGAGATGCCATTGCCAATGCCTTTGTCGGTAATCCGCTCGCCCAACCACATGGCAAATACTGTACCCGTGGTCAACACCATGATGGCCGTGGGCCAGAAGAAGGCCGCGGGCATTGAAATTTGAACGTTCTGTTGGATGAGGTTGGCGATGTAACCGGGAGCCTGCGCAATCGTAATACCGATGGTGAGCACCCGAGTAATCTGATTCAGTTTACGGCGACCGCTTTCTCCCTCTTTTTGCATTTTCTGCAGACTGGGAACGGCCATGGCCAACAGCTGAATGACGATTGATGCCGAGATATAGGGCATGATGCCGAGCGCTAGGATGGACGCATTGGCGAAGGCACCTCCTGTAAAGGCGTTCAAAATGCCGAGCAGTCCCGTTCCGGTCTGGCTTTGCAAATCGGCCAAACTCTTGGGGTCAATACCGGGCAACACCACGTTGGAACCCAGACGATACACAAACAGCAAACCCAGCGTAAGCAAGATCTTGTTCTTGAGCTCTTCGATCTTCCAAATGTTCTTGAGGGTCTCGATCAGGCGCTTCATCGGTCGGGTTCGATCTGGGATTTAGAGCGTCGTAACTGTTCCACCGGCGGCTTCGATGGCAGCCTGGGCGGTTTTGGAAAACTGGTGGGCCGTAACGTTCAGTTTGGCACTGAGGGTACCGCGTCCGAGGATTTTGAGACGGTCTCGTTTGCCGAGCAAGCCGTTTTCGTTCAAGATTTCGGGGGTAATGGCTTCCGTTACCTTGCCTTCGTCCACCAATCGCTGGAGCACATCGATGTTGATGCCGGTGTATTCAACGCGGTTGATGTTGGTAAATCCAAACTTGGGCACGCGGCGTTGAAGCGGCATCTGGCCCCCTTCAAAACCGATTTTGCGCGAATAGCCCGAGTGCTGCTTGGCGCCCTTGTGACCGCGGGTCGACGTTCCGCCTTTGCCGGAACCCTGTCCGCGACCCACGCGCTTGCTGTTGTGGGTCGAGCCTTCTGCGGGCTTTAAGTTGCTGAGATCCATGTTTTCTGGGCGTTTTATTGCTCAATTTTTTCCACGTTCAGCAAATGCCGGACGCGATCGATCATTCCGAGAATCTGGGGCGTGGCATCGTGCTCCACGCTGGCGTTCATTTTGCGCAAACCCAAAGCGTGCATGGTGCGCACCTGGCGCTCGGGGCGCTTGATGGTGCTCTTAACTTGGGTGATTCGTACTCGTGCCATGGGTTGTGCGGATTAACCGTTGAATACTTGATCCATGCTGATCCCCCTGCGGCGTGCTACAGCCCGGGCATCGCGCATTTTCATCAGAGCCTCGAACGTGGCTTTCACTACGTTGTGGGGGTTCGAAGAACCTTTTGACTTGGCGAGTACGTCGTGTACCCCTACGCTTTCCAGCACGGCGCGCATGGCACCTCCGGCGATCACACCCGTACCGTGAGAGGCGGGGCGAAGAAACACTTCAGCGCCACCGTACTTGCCTACTTCTTCGTGGGGAACTGTGGCGTTCACAATCGGAAGGCGCACCAGATTTTTCTTGGCGTCTTCAATGCCCTTGGTGATGGCCTCAGACACTTCCTTGCTCTTGCCGAGACCGTAGCCAGCCACCCCATTTTCGTTGCCCACCACCACAATGGCGGCAAATCCGAAGGTGCGACCTCCTTTGGTCACTTTGGTCACGCGCTGCACGGCCACCAGACGATCGGTGAGTTCCAATCCGCCGGGCTTGACGCGTTCGATGGTCTTGTTGAATTTCATGACTCTTGAGCTCGGAATTAAAATTGGAGGCCTCCTTCGCGGGCCCCTTCGGCCAGGGCCTTGACGCGACCATGGTACTGATAACCGCCCCGGTCGAACGCACAGCGCTCGATGCCGGCTTGTTTGCCGCGCTCGGCCAACAACTTGCCCACTTTAACCGAAAGCTCGGTCTTGGTGCCTTGTTCTGCTTTGAGCTCTTTGTCGAGCGAAGAAGCAGCCGCGAGGGTTACTCCGCGAACGTCGTCGATGAGTTGGGCGTAAATTTCCTCGTTGCTGCGGAACACAGACAAGCGGGGCATTTCGTGGGTGCCGGTCACAACCCCGCGGATTCTGCGGCGGATGCGGTTGCGGCGTTCTACTTTGTTCAGTGCCATGATCGATTACTTCTTACCGGCTGATTTACCTGCCTTGCGGCGAACTTGTTCTCCTACAAACCGCACCCCTTTGCCTTTGTAGGGCTCGGGACGGCGGAATGAACGGATTTTGGCCGTCACCATGCCCAACAATTGCTTGTCGAACGAAGTGAGGGTGACAATCGGGTTTTTTCCCTTTTCCATGGCCGCCTCCACCTTGACTTCCGAGGGGAGTTGAATCATGATGTTGTGCGAAAAACCGAGCGACAAATCGAGGGTCTGTCCGGCGGCCGCAGCGCGATAGCCGACCCCCACCAACTCGAGTTGTTCTTTCCAGCCCTCGCTGACGCCTTTGACCATATTCGAGATCAACGAGCGATACAAACCGTGCATGGCACGGTTTTGCTTTTCGTCGTTCGGGCGGCTCAAGACCACCTGACCGTTTTCGATTTCAACTTGGATCTCAGGATGAATCGCTTGGCGCAGTTCGCCCAATTTGCCTTTGACCACAACCACATCGCCTTCCTTGCGGAATTCAACTCCCGAGGGGAGCGCAATAGGGGCTTTTCCAATTCGTGACATCTGTTCTGGGGCGATTTTTAGTAGACGAAACAGAGTACTTCTCCTCCGACGTTCTCTTTGCGGGCTTGTTTGTCGGTCATTACTCCTTTCGAGGTCGACACGATGGCAATGCCCAATCCGTTTTTGACGCGGGGCAATTCGAGCGAGCCCTTGTAGCGTCGAAGACCCGGCTTGCTAAAGCGCTCGAGTTTCTGGATCGCGGGCATTTTGGTGGCGCGGTCGTATTTCAGGGCGACTTTAAGCAGGTTTTGCGGGGCTTGCTCGACTACTTTGTAGCTCTGAATATAGCCTTGCTCCTGGAGAATGCGCGCCATCTCCGCCTTCAGTTTCGAAGAGGGAATCTCTACCACCTTGTGGCCGGCCATCATGGCATTGCGCACTCGGGTGAGAAAATCGGCTATGGGATCGGTGAACATCGTGTTTCGGGTCTAATCAAAAAATTACCAACTGGCCTTCTTCACACCGGGGATGAGGCCGTTTAGGGCCATTTCGCGGAACGTAACCCGGGAAAGACCGAACTGCCGCATGTATCCACGCGGGCGACCGGTGAGTTTGCAACGGTTGTGGGCGCGCACGGGCGAAGCATTCTTGGGAAGCTTTTGCAGGGCTTCGTAGTCTCCCGCTTCTTTCAATGCCGCTCTCTTGGCCGCATATCGGGCAGCCATCGCAGCTCTTTTGCGCTCGCGCGCCTTCATTGATTCTTTGGCCATGGTCTTATTTGCCTTTTTTGAAGGGAAGTCCGAAGTGGGTTAACAATGCCTTTGCTTCTTTGTCGGTATCGGCGCTGGTCACGAAGGTGATGTCCATACCGGAGATGCGGTTCGTCTTATCGATGTCGATTTCAGGGAAAATGATCTGTTCGGTGATGCCGAGGTTGTAGTTTCCACGACCGTCAAAGCCATTGGCCTTGATGCCGTTGAAGTCGCGAATCCGGGGCAGAGCCGTATAGACCAGACGCTCGAGGAATTCGTACATCTTTTCACCCCTCAGCGTAACGCGCACCCCAACCGGCATCCCCTTGCGGAGTTTGAAGTTCGAGATGTCTTTGCGCGAATAGGTGGCGACGGCTTTTTGCCCGGAAATCCGAGTCATTTCGTCGGTGGCGTATTCGATAAGCTTTTTGTCGGCGGTGGCTTGGCCTACACCTTGGCTCAGAACGATTTTCTTGAGGCGGGGAATCTGCATCGCCGAGGTATATCCGAATTCCTCCATCATGGCCGGAGCAATGCGGGTCTGAAAATCCTGCTTGAGTTTGGGTACGTATTTCATCACTTTAGTGCTTCTCCGGATTTTTTCGCGTAGCGCTCCGATTTGCCCTCAGCGTTCTTCCGACGGCCGATACGGCTCGGTTGACCCGTCTTGGGATCGGCCACCATCAGATTGCTGATGTGAATCGGGGCTTCTTTTTCAATAATGCCGCCCTGCGGGTTGGTCGCGCTGGGTTTGGTGTGGCGCTTTACGATGTTGCGACCTTCGACCAAAGCGTGCTGCTTGCGGGGATTTTCGTCATAGAAGACTTCGAGCACCTTGCTGGGCTTTTCGTCTTTGGTGTGTTTGGAATCGCCCGACAGGACAAAAACCAAATCGCCTTTTTTGATGGGATACTTCATGGCCTTCAGAGCACTTCGGGTGCCAGGGAAACAATTTTCATATACTGCTTGTCGCGCAGCTCGCGGGCCACGGGACCGAATACGCGGGTTCCCCGCATTTCGCCGGCGGCGTTGAGCAGCACGCAGGCGTTGTCGTCAAAGCGGATGTAAGAACCGTCGGCGCGGCGCACTTCCTTGCGGGTGCGGACCACAACGGCCTTGCTCACTTGCCCTTTCTTGACGTTTCCGCCCGAGTTGGCATCTTTGACCGAAACCACGATGGTGTCGCCCAAGGCGGCATAACGACGGCGCGTTCCACCGAGGACTCGGATGCAGAGCACTTCTTTGGCTCCGGTATTGTCGGCGACTTTAAGTCGGCTTTCCTGTTGTACCATGGTCTGGGTAAGGGGATTACTTGGCGCGCTCGACGATCTCGACCAATCGCCAGGTCTTGGTCTTGCTCAAGGGACGGGTCTCCATGATGCGCACGAGGTCCCCCTCGTTGCACTGGTTTTCCTCGTCGTGGGCGTGGAACTTCTTGGTGAACTTGATGAACTTTCCGTAGATCGGGTGCTTCTTTTTGCGCTCAACGCTCACCACAATCGTCTTGTCCATCTTGCTGCTCGTCACGATGCCGGTACGCTCCTTGCGGAGGTTGCGGTCGGTGCTGTTTTGAATCTGCTCTTCCATGGGTATGTTCGGGCTCAGGCGCGTTCGTTGGTTGCGCCTTCGATTTCCCGGCGGCGCAGTTCGGTTTGAAGACGGGCGATGAGCTTGCGCTTTTGCCGGATCAACAAAGGGTTCTCCAGGGGAGAAATGATGTGCGAAACCTTCATGCGCGAGTAGTTCAACTGCTCCTCAACGAGGGTTTCCTTAATTTCCTTGGTGGTCATTTCGCGGACCACAGATGCTTTCAGCGTGCTCATCAGAGGGTGTCTTCTACGTAATCGCGGCGCACGATGAAACGGGTGCGAACCGGAAGTTTCTGAGCGGCCAATCGAAGGGCTTCTTTGGCCACTTCGAGCGGAACGCCGTCGAGTTCAAACAAAATGCGTCCTGGCTTGACCGCGGAAACATAGTATTCCACGGCACCTTTACCCTTACCCATCCGCACTTCTGCGGGCTTCTTGGTAATCGGCTTGTCGGGGAAAATGCGGATCCACATCTGACCCTCCCGCTTCATGAAGCGGTTGGCGGCGATACGGGCGGCCTCAATTTGGCGTGCGGTGATAAAGTGCTCGTCCATGGTTTTGATGCCAAAACTGCCGAAGGCGAGCGTGTGTCCGCGCTGGGACACCCCTTTCATCCGACCCTTGAAGGTCTTTCTGTGCTTGGTTTTTCTGGGCTGTAGCATGGGTGTGCTCAGGCTTTGCGTTTGCGGTTACCACCGGCTCCACCGCCACCGCGGCGGTCGCCTCCTCGTTCGTTCCTCGCGGGGGGCGCTTCGTTGCGTCCTTTGCCACCCGGAGTGGGCTTGCTCGCGGGGAGCATATTGCTCAAATCCCGTTTGCCATACACCTCGCCCTTCATGATCCACACCTTGATGCCGATGCATCCGTAGGTAGTGTGGGCTTCTGAGACGTGGTAGTCGATGTCGGCGCGGAAGGTGTGCAAAGGCGTACGACCGTCTTTGTACATCTCCGAACGGGCGATCTCGGCTCCGTTCACCCGTCCGCTCACCATGATTTTGATGCCTTCAGCCCCCATGCGCATGGTGGCGGCAATGGCCATCTTGATGGCGCGGCGGTAGCTGATCCGTCCTTCGATTTGACGCGCTACGCTGTCGCCGACCAATTTGGCGTCGAGTTCGGGGCGCTTAATTTCGAAAATGTTGATCTGAATGTCCTTCTTGGTGAGCTTTTTGAGCTCCTCCTTGAGTTTGTCGACCTCTTGGCCTTGCTTTCCGATGATGATGCCGGGGCGGGCCGAAGTAATGGTGATGGTCACCAGGCGCAGAGTGCGCTCGATGATGATCCGGCTTACACTCGCCTTCGAAAGACGGGCGTAGAGGTATTTGCGGATTTTGGCATCTTCGGCAATCTTATCGCCGTAGTCGCGTCCTCCGTACCAGTTGGAATCCCATCCGCGGATGTATCCGAGGCGGTTGCCGATCGGGTTGGTTTTTTGTCCCATCAGTTTGCTTGGTTCGATTCGATCGGCTCGGCTGCGGCAGTGGCTTGGGCGGGACCTACGATCAGTTGAACATGGTTCGAGCGCTTGCGTACGCGGTGGGCGCGACCTTGGGGAGCGGGCTGAACGCGCTTGAGCTGACGCCCGCCGTTCACCTGAATCTCGCTGATCACCAAGAGGGCGTCTTCCATGCGCTCGCCTTCGTTTTTGGCTTGCCAATTGGCCAAGGCCGAACGAAGCAGTTTTTCCAGACGTCCAGACGCTTCTTTTCCGCTGTGCTTGAGCACGAAGAGTGCCTTCTCAACCCGCATTCCGCGGATCAAATCGGCCATCAACCGCATTTTGCGCGGAGAAGTCGGACAGTTGTTCAGGCTGGCCATCGCCACTGTGCGGCGGGCTTCCTTGCGTGCATTAGCACTCAATTGTTTTCTCTGGCCCATGGCTTAGCGTTTGCCTTTGTCTTTCTTGTTGCCCCCGTGTCCGCGGAAGTTGCGGGTGGGAGAAAATTCACCGAGCTTGTGACCGACCATGTTTTCGGTTACATAGACCGGGATGAAGGTCTTTCCGTTGTGGACTGCGATGGTTTGACCCACGAAATCCGGAGAAATCATCGAAGCGCGAGACCAGGTCTTGATGACGGTCTTTTTGTTTGCCTCGACATTGTCGAGCACCTTTTTCTCCAGCTTGTAGTGGATGTAGGGCCCTTTTTTAAGTGAACGTGCCATCTGCCTTGTTGGGGGGCTTATTTGCGTCTGTCGATGATGTACTTATTCGAGGCCTTCTTGGGCGTACGGGTCTTGTACCCCTTGGCCGGAATGCCGCGGCGCGAACGGGGGTGTCCACCCGAGGCGCGTCCTTCGCCACCACCCATGGGGTGATCGACGGGGTTCATGGCCACACCGCGAACGCGGGGACGACGGCCCAACCAACGGCTGCGACCGGCTTTGCCCGAGCGCTCGAGTCCGCTGTCGGAGTTCGAAACCACCCCGATGGTCGCCATGCAGGTGGTCAGAATCATGCGTTGTTCGCCGCTCGGCATTTTCAGGATGGCATACTTGCCGTCCCGTGCCGCCAATTGGGCGAAAGCTCCGGCACTGCGCGCAATGACCGCCCCTTGACCGGGACGCATTTCGATGCAGCTGATGACGGTACCCAGCGGAATGTCGCTCAAGAACAGGGCGTTTCCTACTTCAGGAGCCGACCCCGTGCCCGATACAACGGTTTGTCCTACCTGGAGGCCGTTCGGGGCAATGATGTAGCGCTTTTCTCCGTCGACGTAGTGCAACAAGGCAATGCGCGCATTGCGGTTGGGATCGTATTCAATCGCGGCCACCTTGCCGGGA
This sequence comes from bacterium, assembly GCA_016125155.1. Taxonomy (GTDB): domain Bacteria; phylum Bacteroidota; class Bacteroidia; order Flavobacteriales; family Schleiferiaceae; genus WGMI01. Next base: position 94,873 of record WGMI01000024.1, on the reverse strand, counting down.
ATGCCGAATTTGTTTCGCTTGAAGTCGATGACCCGGTAGGTTTGTTTGTGTCCGCCGCCGATGTTGCGCACGGTCATTTTACCGGTATTGTTCCGTCCGCCGCTCTGCTTCTTGGGAGCCGTGAGCGATTTCTCGGGCTTGGAGCGGCTAATTGATGCGAAGTCATTGACGACGCGGAAGCGCTGCCCGGGAGTAATCGGTTTGAGTTTGCGTACGCCCATGATCAGATGTTGCTATAGAGGTCGATGGTTTCGCCTTTGCGGATGTCGATCACCGCTTTCTTGTAAGATCCCGTTCCGCCTTCAATCACCCCTCCTTTGGTAAAGCGCACTTTGCGTTTAGAAGGCATGATCATGGTGCGCACAGCTTCCACGTGAACCTGGTAGGCTTCTTCTACGGCCTTCCGGATCTCCACTTTGTTGGCTTTTTTGTGCACAACAAAGCTGAAGCGGTTGTGCAACTCGCTGTCGGCCGTCGCCTTTTCCGTAATGATCGGCTTGATCAGAATATTCATGACTGTCCGCTTAAAGCTTCGTTGATTTTGGCGACCGAAGCTTCAGTAAACACCACCGTATGAGCCTTCATTAGGCGGTAAGTGTTTAATTCAGAGGGCGTTATGACATCTGAACCCTGAAAATTTCGGGACGACAAATATACATTCTTTGCGGCTTCGTCCACCACAAAGAGCGACTTTTTATTCTCGATCCCAAGGTTTTTGAGCACTTGCACAAAATCCTTGGTGCGGGGCGCGGCAAAATCGAAGTTCTCGAGCACGGTCAGCTGGGCATTGCCCACTTTGAGGCTCAATGCGGAACGTCGGGCGAGTTGCTTGACCTTTTTGTTCAACTTGAACGTGTAGTCGCGCACCCGAGGTCCGAATACGCTGCCCCCTCCTTTTTGAACCGGGCTTTTGTAGGAACCCATACGGGCGTTGCCCGTTCCTTTTTGCTTAAAGGCTTTCTTGGTGGTCCGGGCCACTTCGCCTTTTTCCTTGGCCTTGTGGGTACCCTGACGCTGGTGGGCCAAGTATTGCTTTACGTCGAGATAAATGGCATGTTCGTTCGGTTCGATGCCGAATACCTCGTCGGCCAAAACCGCCTTGCGGCCGGTCTCTTTGCCTTCGGTGTTCTTTACAATCAGTTCCATCATTTCTCGAGGATTACAAATCCGTTTTTCGGTCCGGGTACAGAGCCGCTCACCACGACGAGGTTCTTTTCCGCATCGACCTTGAGGACCTCGAGGTTGGCGATTTTGGCCCGGACGTTGCCCATCTGACCTGCCATCCGCAGTCCCTTGAAGACTCGGGAAGGATCCGATCCGGCCCCGATGGAACCGGGAGCGCGCAAACGGTTGTGCTGACCGTGGGTGGCCTGCATAATACCCGCAAAGTGGTGACGCTTTACAACGCCCTGAAAGCCCTTGCCCTTAGAAGTGCCTACCACAGAGATGACTTCGCCTTCGGCGAAAAAGTCTACGCCAATGGTATCGCCGAGCTTGAACTGATCGCGTTCAAAGTCTTTGTATTCGACCACTACCCGTTTGGGGCCGGTTCCGGCCTTTTGGAAGTGCCCGAGTTCGCCCGCAGCGGTGTTCTTTTCTTTCTTCTCCCCGGCTGCGAGCTGCAGGGCGAAGTAACCATCGACATCTTCAGTGCGGATCTGGGTAACCACATTGGGGCTTACCTCGATCACAGTGCAGGCGGTGTTTTTTCCGTCTGCTGCGAAGATGCTGGTCATTCCGATTTTCTTGCCGATGATGCCTGGCATGGTGCGTGAATTGACGTGCTTGGGATTATACTTTGATCTCTACCTCTACGCCGCTGGGCAACTCGAGCTTCATCAAAGCGTCGATCGTCTTGGCAGAACTGCTGTAGATGTCGAGCAGGCGCTTGTATGACGAGAGCTGGAATTGTTCGCGGGCTTTTTTGTTGACGTGCGGCGAGCGCAGCACGGTGTAAATGCGCTTGTTGGTCGGGAGCGGAATCGGGCCATTGACCACGGCCCCGGTGCTCTTGACAGTCTTGACGATTTTTTCGGCGCTTTTGTCGACGAGGTTGTGGTCGTAAGACTTGAGTTTGATGCGGATTTTCTGGCTCATGTTGGGGAAAGAACGATTAGGCGGGTTGCCCCTTTACTTTGGCGATAACCTCTTCGGCGATGTTCTTCGGGGTTTCCTCGTAGTGCGAGAATTCCATCGAAGAGCTGGCGCGGCCGGAGCTGATGGTACGCAACTGAGTTACGTAGCCGAACATTTCGGAAAGCGGCACAATGGCCTTGATGACCTGAGCACCGTTGCGGCTGTCCATGCCCTGAACTTGACCGCGGCGTTTGTTGAGGTCGCCCACAACGTCACCCATATTTTCCTCGGGGGTAACCACTTCAATTTTCATGATGGGTTCGAGGATGACGGGCTTGGCTTTTTTACCCGCTTCGCGGAAGGCCATACGGGCAGCCAATTCAAACGAAAGCGCGTCGGAGTCGACCGGGTGGAATGAACCGTCGAGCAACTGCACTTTCATGCTGTCGATCTCGTAACCGGCTTGAGGTCCGTTTTTCATCGCTTCGCGGAAGCCTTTTTCGACCGCGGGGATGTATTCCTTCGGGACGTTACCGCCTTTGACCTCGTTGACAAACTGCAATCCGACCACCTCGGCATCGGCCGGGCCGATTTTTACGACGATGTCGGCGAACTTACCGCGACCACCGGTCTGCTTCTTGTAGACTTCGCGGTGATCGACCACGGCCGTCAGCGCTTCTTTGTATTGTACTTGAGGCGCGCCTTGGTTGCATTCTACCTTGAATTCCCGCTTGAGGCGGTCGACGATGATTTCGAGGTGCAACTCGCCCATTCCGCTGATCACCGTTTGTCCAGTTTCTTCATCGGTGTGGACACGGAAGGTGGGATCTTCTTCGGCCAGTTTCGCCAGAGACATGCCCAAACGGTCTACGTCCGCTTGCGTTTTGGGCTCGATGGCGATCCCGATCACAGGCTCGGGGAAGCTCATCGACTCGAGGATGATGGGGGACTTTTCGTCGCAGAGGGTATCTCCGGTGCGAATGTCCTTAAAGCCCACCCCGGCGCCGATGTCGCCTGCTTCGATGAGCTCGATCGGGTTCTGCTTGTTCGCGTGCATTTGGAAAATGCGCGAAATCCGCTCTTTTTTCTCGGTGCGCATGTTCTGCACATACGAACCAGCCTCGAGTTTGCCCGAATAGACCCGGAAGAAGCATAGACGTCCAACAAAGGGGTCGGTTGCAATCTTGAAGGCAAGGGCGGCAAAGGGCTCAGAAGCCATCGGCTTGCGCACTTCTTCTTCGTCGGTCTTGGGATTGGTTCCCTTTATGGCTTCGATGTCGGAGGGAGCGGGCAAGTACGCCATGACGGCGTCGAGCATGGTCTGAACGCCTTTGTTTTTGAAGGCCGAACCGCATAGGAGCGGAACGATCTTCATATCGATGGTGGCCGCGCGAATGGCTGCTTGGAGTTCTTCTTTGGTGATGCTGTTGGGATCTTCAAAGAACTTTTCCATCAAATGATCGTCGTACTCGGCAACCGCTTCGACCAATTTCTCGCGGTACTCGTTCACGGTATCGACGAGGTCGGCGGGAATCGGCACGATTTGGTAGGTCATGCCTTGGGTGCTGTCGTCCCAAATGATGCCCTGCATGGTGAGCAGATCGACTACGCCTTTGAAATCGGCTTCGGCTCCGATGGGTACTTGAAGCGGCATTGGATTGGCTCCGAGGCGCTCGCGCACCTGCTCAACCACCTTGAAGAAGTCCGCACCGCTGCGGTCCATTTTGTTGACAAAGCCCAGACGGGGTACACGGTACTTGTCCATTTGGCGCCATACCGTCTCGGATTGGGGCTCAACACCGCCCACCGCACAATACAATGCCACGGCACCGTCGAGAACGCGCATCGAACGCTCCACTTCCACCGTAAAGTCTACGTGGCCGGGGGTGTCGATAATGTTGATCTTGTACTGTTGGGTCTCGGGGGTTGACTTGCCCTGATCGGTGGGATAATTCCAAAAGCAAGTCGTGGCGGCCGACGTAATGGTGATGCCCCGCTCCTGCTCTTGTACCATCCAGTCCATGGTCGCGGCACCATCGTGTACCTCACCGATCTTGTGGTTGATACCGGTGTAATACAGAATGCGCTCGGTCGTAGTGGTCTTGCCCGCGTCGATGTGGGCGCTGATGCCGATGTTCCGTGTAAACTTGAGGTCGCGTGCCATGGTTTCCGGGGGGTGGTGGAGTGGGTTTTAGAATCGGAAGTGCGAAAAGGCCTTGTTGGCCTCGGCCATTTTGTGGGTGTCCATGCGCTTTTTAACCGCAGCGCCTTCCTCTTTGGAGGCGGCGATAATTTCGTTTGCCAAGCGCTGCGCCATGGTTTTCTCATTTCTGCGACGGGTGTACAGAATGAGCCACTTCATAGCCATGGAAATCTTGCGGTCCGGGCGAATTTGCATGGGAATCTGGAAGGTAGCGCCCCCAACGCGACGGCTGCGCACTTCGACGTGCGGCATCACATGCGTCAGCGCTTCTTTCCAAACCTCGAGCCCATCGGGACGCTGGGTTTTTTCACTCACCAAATCGATGGCGGAATAGAAAATGTCGTAGGCCACGCTCTTCTTGCCGTCATACATCAAATTGTTGACAAATCGGGTCACCAACGGATCGTTGAACCGGGGATCGGGGAGCAAGGGGCGTTTTTTGGCGCGGGTCTTTCTCATGTTGTCTTAAGGTGCTTGGCGCTTATTTCTTTTTGCCTTTCCCTGCGGCAGCAGCGGCTTGTCCGGGTTTGGGACGCTTAGCCCCATACTTGGAGCGACGCTGGCGACGTCCATCGACTCCGGAGGTGTCGAGGGCACCACGAACAATGTGATAGCGAACACCGGGCAGGTCTTTAACCCGTCCGCCGCGCACCAAAACGATGCTGTGTTCTTGGAGGTTATGGCCTTCTCCGGGGATGTAGGCGTTTACCTCGTTGCCGTTCGACAAACGCACACGGGCCACTTTGCGGAGCGCAGAGTTCGGCTTCTTGGGGGTAGTGGTATACACGCGGGTGCATACCCCACGGCGCTGTGGAGAAGACTCCAGCGCTGCCGACTTGCTCTTCTTTTCGATTTGCTCGCGACCCTTGCGAACCAACTGCATGATGGTAGGCATAAACGGCTTGTTTTCTTGTAATTACGGTTCAACCCCTTATTTTTAGGGGACTGCAAAGGTAGTCAGATAATATATTCCAGCAAGGATTCTGTGTAAAATCTTGTGAATAGGGGTTGTTCGTTTTGGTTGATTGTTTTGGTTGGTGGTTTTTTGGGACGGTTGGGACTTTGGGGACGGTTGGGACTTTGGGGACGGTTGGGACGGTTGGGACGGTTGGGACTTTGGGACGGTTGGGACGGTTGGGACGGTTGGGACTTTGGGACGGTTGGGACGGTTGGGACTTTGGGACTTTGGGACGGTTGGGACGGTTGGGACGGTTGGGACTTTGGGACGGTTGGGACGGTTGGGACTTTGGGACGGTTGGGACGGTTGGGACTTTGGGACGGTTGGGACGGTTGGGACTTTGGGACGGTTGGGACAGGGTTAGGGTTTCGGTTTTCGAAGAGAATTGTAGCGCGCTTGGGTCATTTTTTCTCGAAGGCCTCCGTGTTTCAAGAAATCTGATTCGAGGCGTTCGATTTGTTTTGACAGTAAATAGGTGCAGATTTTGATGAGGGTTATAAGTGTATTAGCTGTGTATTCAGGATCAGGGTGCTCGATGAAGCATTTAAAAGTCTGATAGTTGGAATGGGTGGTTTGGCGATTGATTGTGCACAATTGTTCGACCCAGCGATGTCCGGGTTGCCATTCAGGTAAATGATGGATTCTCAGGTAGTCTTGATAGTCGATTAAAAGTTCTTCTAGACTGGCGCGCGCTACATTGGTCAGTTTGATTTCTGTCTCTTTTGAGGTTGCGGATGCCAGACTCGCCTCCGCAATGTTTTGTTTGCCGCTGCGTGCGGCTTGAATCATCTGATCGATGGTGCGATCGAATCGCCGGAAGTATTTCTGGGTGAAATAGTGCGTTCCATCGAAGATGATTTCGGCTTTCTGATAGCTCAGTAATTTTCGATAGCCGCCATGAGTCCCAATGATTTTGGGGTCTTGCGGGAGATTGTCTTGTGCCATGGCACAATCATAGAGAGAGAGATGCTTTGGAGAAGGGATGACAGCAGAAAGATGTTGACGGTCTTGGACGGCATGCGCAGAGGGGGACGGTTGGGACTATGGGGACGGTTGGGACTATGGGGACGGTTGGGACGTTGGGGCGTTGGGGACTTTGGGGACGTTGGGGACTTTGGGGACGTTGGGGACGGTTGGGGACTTTGGGACGTTGGGGACTTTGGGACGTTGGGGACTTGGGGGCGTTGGGGACTTTGGGGACGTTGGGGACGTTGGGGACTTTGGGGACAGTTGGGGACGGTTGGGGACTTTGGGGACGGTTGGGACGTTGGGACGTTGGGGACGTTGGGGACGTTGGGACTTTGGGACTTTGGGGACGGTTGGGACTTTGGGGACGGTTGGGACGGTTGGGACGTTGGGGCGTTGGGGACGTTGGGGACGGTTGGGACGTTGGGGACTTTGGGACGTTGGGGACGTTGGGGACGGTTGGGACGTTGGGACTTTGGGACTTTGGGACTTTGGGGACGGTTGGGACTTTGGGGACGTTGGGGACTGCTGGGACGTCGGGGACTTTGGGACGTTGGGGACGTTGGGGACGTTGGGACGTTGGGGACGTTGGGACGGTTGGGACGTTGGGGATTTATTTCTGGGTTTCTTCGAGCAGTACCCGGAAATGGACTGGGGAGCGTTGTTCTATGACGACTTGGCCCAGGGATCTGAGATACTTCCGAGCATCGGCATCGTGGTGGTAGGCTGTGTACAGGGAAAGCCCGTTGCGGTGTTCAAGGTCGAAATCGGCTTGGAGTTCGTCGAAAAGCACAGGTTCGATTCGAGGGTCCGACGCAAAGCAAAAAGAGGCATGTGCAGCAGACAACTGACTGAGATTGACTTTAATGCCATGTCGATGGAAACACCTGTAAATGCGTATCAGGTGGTCTTCGGCCACAAAACTGAGCTCCCGAGTCGAGAGTCGAACCAAACTCTGATGGGCACTGCGGATCAAACAGACGCAGGCTGGTTCAATGCCGGGCTGAGCATCGATGCAGGTTCCCGGGTGCTGAGGATACAGAAAGCTCTTGATATATAAAGGAATACCCGCTTTCTTAACGGGTTGAACGGCCTTGGGATGGATGACCGATGCGCCGTAGAAGGCCAGCTCTATGGCTTCTTCGTAGCTCATCCGCGCAATGGGATGCACCTCGGGAAACGCCTTGGGATCACCGCTCAAAAAACCGGGAACGTCTTTCCAAATGGTCACGGAATGGGCTCCCAGCATGAACGCAGCGGCCGAAGCGGTATAGTCGGAACCCTCTCGCCCCAGCGTAGTCGGGTTTCCTTGGGCGTCCGCCCCGATAAATCCTGGAAGGACATACCAACCGGACATTTCGGTAGCCTCCGTCAACCGTTTCGTCGTTTCCCCCCAATCGATGCGCGCTTGGCGGTGGTTGGAATCGGTTCGAAACACAGCATAGGCATCGAGCAAAGAAACATTCGGCTGTCTTTGAGCCAAATAAGCCGCCACCAAGGCATTGGAAAGCAATTCGCCACAGCCCACAATTCGGTCGTAGTCGGCCGCATAGTTGCCGGTTAAAGGTGCAAAGCAACGCAACCGAAGATCGATCAATGTCTTCTGGACTGCCATGGCCACCGATTCTGAGCCCAAAGGAGCATCGCAGAGGTGCCCCATCTCGAGGTGGACCTGGGCCATTTGGTCCCAAACCGCCACCGCTTCGCTTTCGTGCCCCAGCAGCCGTTCTTCGAGCAAACGCTCAAGGGCATTGGTGGTTTTGCCGGAAGCCGATACCACAATCAGTTGACGCGCACTGGCGTAGCGATCGAGGAGGTCGCCCACCCGCCTCAACCCGGTCGCATCTTGAATCGAGGCGCCCCCGAATTTAAAAACCTGAAAAGGAGCCGGTGCAGATTGATGCATAGACCTTTAAAACCGTGGATGAACGTCAAAAAAATCGGTCAGAAAGGGGCGAAGTTCGCCAACGCGCTTGAATTCCATTTCGATTGGGCTTCCAGAAACGTTTCTACACACTGTAAATCACCCAAGCATAGAGAAAGAAGCGGACAAAACGGCTCAAGCCAAATAGCAAATACAACCGAAAAGGATAGTCCACAGCCCCCGCCACCGTGCTCACCGGGCTGTAGGGAAGCGGAGTGAGCGCAGCCAACACCACCAGAATACCCCCGTAGCGCCGGATTTGCCCGAACTGTTCCGCATACGTTCCAGTGATCCACTGGTGAATCCGCGGCAAGTCTCCGAGGCGGGTACCGATCCAATAGGCTCCAATGCCCCCAATGTAGGATGTCAGCGCAAGTCCAAAAACCCACCACCAAGCACTGGGATACGAGCCAACGACAAGGATGTAGAGATCGGGTGGGAGAATGCCCGTAAACGTCTCGGAGATCAATAAGGTGGTGATGAGCCAGAATGGATGCAGATGGGCCTGAATCCATAACTCCAGAGCGGAGCGATCCACGACCCAGCCAAAGAGAATAACGACAAAAATGGCAAACAAGAGCAGGGCTCCCGTAAGTTTGAGCAAATGGGTTTGTAAAAATCCATAGCCTCCACGGCGCTCAAAACGAATCAGACTGAGCCGGAAGCGCCGCAGCATGGGTTTTTTCAAGAGAGGACGGGTGTTGCTCAAATGTAGAGGAGAAACGCTCAGCCGATGCGTCCCCACACCTTGGTACGGGCATATCGCTTTTCGACCATGGCGCGCAGGGGTGCCCGTCGGGGTTCGGAGAGTGTGGGATCTTCAGAAAGAAGGTGTTCGGCGGCTCGTCTGGCCAATTGTACCAATTCGGCATCTTCGCTGAGGCTGGCGAGTTTGAGTTCCATGAGCCCGCTTTGTTGGGTGCCGAGAAGGTCGCCCGGCCCCCTCAATTGGAGATCGACCTCGGCGATTTTGAAACCGTCGTTGGTCGAGACCATGGTTTCGAGCCGAACGAGCGACTCTTTGCTGAGTTTGTCTCCGGTCATTAGAATGCAATGGCTTTGTTCGGCACCGCGTCCCACCCTTCCGCGCAACTGATGCAGTTGCGCCAAACCAAATCGCTCGGCATTTTCAATGATCATCACCGTGGCATTGGGCACGTTCACGCCTACTTCCACCACCGTGGTGGCTACGAGAATTTGGCATACTCCATCGGCAAACCGACGCATGAATTCGTCTTTTTCTTCGGGCTTTTGCCGTCCGTGTACCAAGGCGATTTCGAATTCGGGCCTCGGGAATTCGATCAAAAGCGATTCGAAGCCACTCATGAGATCTTTATAGTCTAGGGTTTCACTTTCTTCAATCAAAGGGAATATGACAAAGGCCTGACGCCCTTGGCGCAATTGATCGCGGAGGAATCCCCACACCTGCAAACGCTTCGACTCGCGGTAGTGGACCGTATGAACCGGTTTGCGCCCCGGGGGCAATTCGTCGATAACAGAGAGGTCCAAATCGCCGTGGACCGTCATAGCCAGGGTGCGCGGGATGGGCGTGGCTGTCATAACCAAAATATGCGGGGGAGGATGGTTCTTGGCCCACAATCGAGCCCGTTGTTCTACCCCAAAACGATGCTGTTCATCGATAACAGCCAATCCCAAGGATCGGAATTGAACCCGGTCTTCGAGCAAGGCATGGGTGCCCACCACTATGGGCAAGGTGCCGTCGGACAAAGCCTGTTCGATGGGTTTGCGGTCGGCATTTTTTACACTCCCCGTCAAAAGGCCACATTCGAGTCCCGTGCCGTCGAGGAGCTCCGAAAGGCTGCGGTGGTGTTGCTGCGCCAAAATTTCGGTGGGCGCCATCAGACAGGATTGGTGCCCATTGTCCCAGGCGAGGAGCATAGCCATGAGCGCTACCACGGTTTTGCCCGAGCCCACATCGCCTTGCACCAGCCGATTCATGTGCATCCCTGTTCGCGTGTCGCTCCTGATTTCTCGGACCACCCGTTTTTGGGCTTCGGTGAGCTCGAACGGGAGTTTTTCCGAGTAAAATCGGTGAAAGTGCGTTCCGACTTCGGGCAAAGGCCAACCGGGAACCGCGTCCTTGTGCAGGTGCTTTTGCTGCAGAATGTGGATTTGAAGCAAGAGCAGTTCTTCGAATTTGATGCGGTCAGTGGCTTTGCGCAGGGCCTGCGCATCAGGCGGAAAATGGAGATCGCGCAAGGCCCGGGCACGGTGCGGCCATCCAAATCGAAGGAGCCATTCTTCGGGCAAGAACTCCGGGAGGTCTGCTTCGCACAAATCGAGTGCTTTGGCCACCAATCGCGCTATGCCGTTGCTGCCCAAACCTCGGTTTTGCAACTTCTCCCCGGAGTGATAGACGGGTTGCCATCCCGGAAGTTTCGGTGCATAGCCTTCTGGGACCGGCTCGAATTCCGGATGGGCAATACTCCAGGAGGTTCCAAATCGCTGCGGTTTTCCAAAAATCAAGTAACGCCCCCCGTTTTTAAGTTGGCGTTCAATCCATTGGGCTCCTTTGAACCAAATCAACTCAACCGTGCCGCTGGCATCTCGACCTTGGGTAACCATTCGTTTTCCCTTGGTGCCGCGCTTTTCCACCACAGGCTCCAGTCGGAGCAGCAACTGAATTTCGGTCCCTTCTTCAGCAATGTCGGCAACGGTGTTCAGACGGCTGCGGTCCACGTGTCGAAAGGGATAGAACCGCAGGAGATCTTCCAGCGTTTCGAGCCCGAATTGCTCCCGGAGCAAATCGGCTTTGGCGGGACCTACTCCAGCCAATAGGCCGAGCGAAGTGTCGAGCGCGCTGCGGGTCATGTTTCAAAAGTACGGGTGACGCGCTTTGGGCGGTTTTGCTGTTTCTTTAAGCCCACAGACGGCCATGGACGCAATGAAACACTTGATCAGCATCTTTAGTGGATACTTTTTGTATGCGACTGGGCCAGCACTCTTGGCCCAGACTCTTTTTCAAGACGCCCCCGCACCAGCTACGAGGTTCTTTGAAGGACTGAGTATGGATCAACACCATCTTAACATTCATCTCACCATCGATCCCGAAACGCGCAAGGTTTCGGGCTGGGTCGAAATCGACTTTGCCCCCCTGAATGCAGACAGTCTTTGGTTGGACGCCATCGACATGCGCATCGATTCGGTGGTCTATCAAGGGCAATCGGTGGGGTATCATTACAATGGAAAACGACTCGGAGTGCGCGTCAAGGATGGAAAAGGTCTTCAGCGAATCCGAATTCGGTATTCAGCCCAACCGAGGCGGGGTTTGTATGCTCGGGGTTGGGCAGAGGGTTTTGAATTCCCCGAACTCTGGACCCAGGGTCAGGGGCTCGAACACCGGCACTGGATCCCGCATCAGGACGATCAGCGCGACAAGGTGCATTGGACCTTTTCAGTGGGTTTTCCCCAAGGTTTAAAACTGGAAGAACGGGGTTTTCAGTTGGTGAGCAGCGGCAAGCGGGTCAAAGTAGATCGCGACAAACTCGAAGAGCGTTGGACGTATGAACAACGGCTTCCTCAGCCCTCTTATCTCCTCGCACTCGCTTTAGGTCGATTTGAAGAGCAAAACCGTTGGGCTCGTTTCAATACCCACGATCTTGGCCCTGCTGTTGAGCCCATGGCCGATGACTGGGGAACGGCACCCAAGGCTTATCGGCTGCTCGCTTATCTGCGTTGGTTGGAAACAGAGATTCCCTCGTCGTACGTCTGGGATTCTGAATTTACCGAAGTGGTGGTCGACAATTTTCGACATGGAGCCATGGAGAATACCGGAGTTGTGATTGTGGGCAGCACCAATTTGCATTCGGAAGACCATCCTCACCCCGACCGTACCCTTTCCGAAATAGAGGTGCATGAGTTGGCGCATCATTGGTTCGGGAACTCGATTACGGCGCCCGGAGGTCGCGATTTTTGGCTTCACGAAGGATTTGCGACGCATTTTCAATGGAAATCGAAGCGACGATTTGAAGGGGGCTGGGCCGAGTGGCTCACCCGTCGAAAATCGCGGGAATTGTTGGCGGCCCAGCACACCAAAAAGCCCTTTTCGGTTCAAGACGAGGAAGCCGGAAGCCTCGCCTTTTACGATCGGGGGGCTTGGGTCATCGGGATGCTCGAAATGCATTTGGGCGAAGAGGTATTTCGCAATGTGCTCGGCGAATGGTTGGATTCCAATCGCTTTGGAGTAGTGGACACAGAAGGATTCGAGCGCTTTCTCTCTCGCCGATCGGGCCAAGATCTTCGTCCTTTTTTCGAAGAGTGGGTCCGTGGGCGGAACTTGCCGGAATGGGTTCTTCAAAAGGAGGGAAATCAGTGGATCCTCGAGCGTTCGAGCCCTGGTTGTGCCCAATGGGTTGAGGTCTTGTTTTGGACGGAAGCGGGCGGATGGAAACGCGAAAGGCGGTTGTTTCCCAAGGGCAATTCGAAGTTGGAAATGCCGGGTGACTATGTTCTTCCGGATCCAAACGGTCGCTTGTTGGCCAAGGTGGTTCTCAAAGGATGGGATTGGGCCCAATGGAATCAGCAATTGGCCGGAGGGAAATGGTCAGAATTGGCCAAGGCCCTCGATCCCACTGTATTTGCCATAGCACTCGAGCGTTCAGAATGGGACAAACCGGCCGAATTTGATCGGTGGATTGTGGGTCCCGAGGCGGCCAGCCGTGCGGCTGCGGCGGTCTATGCGATGTTCGAACAGCGCAGTACTGGGCGCGTGGAGATAATAGAATCGGCCCTGGCTAGGGAGTCTGAACCTTGGTTGGCCCTTAAGCTCAGTGAGTTGGATATGTGGTGGGAAATGAGCCATCCTGCGGCGAGGATCGACCGCATGCTCTCGCACTCTGGAGCCCCCGTCCGCAAGGCGGGCTTGCGCTGCGCGATGAACCTCTCGAAATCCAATCCCGAGCGAAAGGATTTGCTCGAAAAAGGCATCGACCGGGGACTCAGTTCGCGCGATCTTCAGGAACAACTTGTGGCTGCTCAGGTTGCGACCCTTGCAGGCCGAGAAGAAGGTCTGAAAGTACTAAAATCGCTTGCCGAACCCCAACGAGACGCGGATGTGCGGGGTCTGGCGCTGCGCGTTTTGGTGGATTTGGAAAACTGGGACGAAGTCACTGCCCAGACCACATTGGCCGATGTGTTCGATCCCAATCCGAGAATCGCTTCGATCGCAAGGCGATACTGGAAGGCCCCTCCACCCGAAGCCTTAAAGAAGGCGAAGAAATTGGCACAGAACGCGGCCAAATTGTGGACCGAAGCCCAGAAACAGGCTTTTAGGCAATTCAGTTCGGTGACCTTGTGAATCGTCGGTACGGTTTATTGCTGGGCTGGATCGAGCGTATTGTAGGTCTGCTCGGGCTCAACGCGGCCTTTCTGAGCGCGGGTTATGTTCGGTCGCTCCCCGTGTTCGGTCAGGAGGCCATCGTGCTCAATATGCTCGAATTGCGAAAGACCAATCCGCAGTTCTACGATTACTACGTTCAGTTGTGGGTGTTTTTCAATTTGTTGGCTTGGGTGTTGATGCCATTCATGCGACAGGGCGATCGATTGAAACTCGAAGGCGGGCTTCGACAGAAATTCGGACGATCGCTGCGCGTGTTGCTCATGCATGCCGTGTTGTTCGCACTCTTGGTGGTGAGTTTGAAAGGGTATTATTATTCGCGTTTATTCGGCCTGTATTTTTATGGGTTTTGGATGTTGTATCTACTTGTGGGCGATGTCTTTACGACACGACTCAAGGAGCATTGGCAAGCAATAGGAAAGGGAAGGGTGCGCGCCTGGGTGGTTGGGTCTAGCCCAGAAGCCGACCGATTTGCCCAAGAGTGTGCCCGACATCTGGAATGGGGGATTTCGGTGGTGGGCCGATGGGCTCAGGCCGAAGTACTCCCGACGTCGGAAATCCAGGATGCCGGGGTCGACGAACTGTATTTGGCGGTCGAAGACGATCGCGTCTTGCTCGAATGGCAGCGATTGGCCGACCGCAATTTGATTCGCGTCCGCTTGCTTCCTCGGGTAGCTTTGCCCGCGGTAAGGAGTTATACCCTGCATTATCTGGGCCGAAATGCCGTTGTGGTACCACGGGAGGAGCCACTGGAAGCCGTTCACAACCGGTGGTTGAAACGCGGTTTGGACTTGGTGGTCGGATTGCCAGCCCTGGTCTTGTGCGCAGTGGTATTCGGTCTTCCCTTGGCCATCGCGGTCAAGTTGAGTTCAAGGGGCCCCGTGCTGTTTCGACAATCGCGTTCTGGCTGGTTCGATCGACCGTTTACGCTCTATAAGTTCCGAACGTTTGCGGTCGATGGCAGCGGGCCTACACCTGTAGGGCGGTTTTTGCGACGACACAACCTCGACGAATTGCCCCAGCTTTGGAATGTAGTCAAGGGCGAAATGTCGCTCGTGGGGCCACGACCCCATATGCTCGAGCACACTTCGGACTATCGCCGCCAACTCGATGCATTTATGGTCCGTCATCTGATTCCCCCCGGGCTGACCGGATTGGCCCAAGTGAGCGGTTGGAGAGGGGTCATTGATGGAGAAGAATCGCTCGAAGAACGCGTTCGCGCGGATGTGTACTACCTCGAAAACTGGTCCATTTTATTGGATATCAACATTCTATACAAAACCTTGATTCAGTCTTTTTTCCCTGCCGAACGCGCGAGCTGAGCAGATTGTTTCCATACCTCGAGTCGATAGGCCCGGTATTCTGCCGCCAGTTGTTCGGGTTGTCCGGCATAGGGACGGAGTCGTTCGAGGAGTTTGGAGTCCGTGGTTTGATTCCGTTTTTGTTCGAGAACAACAGGCAGTATCTGGGCGCTGAGTTGGTCAAATTTGGGATTCTGTATCCGCAAAGTGCACAAATGCAAACTGTGTAAGGCTTCGGTGCTCCTGCCCAGTGCATGAAGTACCTCGGCCTTGTTGAGCAAGGCGGCCTCAAAGCCCGGACTCAGGGTTAGGCAGCGCTCGTAATACGCCAGCGCCTCTGCGTAGCGCCGATTTCCCTTTTCAATGTCTCCCAACTGTTTGAGGCTGAGCACATGCCAAGGATTCCATTCCAAAGCCTCGAGAAATCCGGCTCGGGCCGGCTCCACCTTGCCCGAAGCATAGGCGCCTAAGGCGGCGTAGTAGGCAAACGGATTCGAGAAATTGTCGAGGGCGTAATACGCATTGGGCACTTCGTTGGCGGTGCGTTCGAGCACAGCCACATTTCTGCGGCTGTGGGCATCGAGCAAGATCTTGGCGCGCTCCTCGGCCTCCATGCGCGATTTCCCCGCCCAGAACCCCCAGATTCCGAGGCCAATCAACCCGAGCAGAAGTCCCTGGAGCGCCCGGTTTGGGAGTGGGATCGACCAAGCACTTGAATCGGAATGCACCGCAACCACCCAGAGCATCATCCACAACGCCGAATGCGGGCTGCGCTCTGAGGGGAAATCGCCCAGAGCAAACACAGCAAAGGCGACAAAACCGCCAAAGACCAAAGCGGCTCGTAGCATTTCCTGAGGGTTAGAGGCCGTTTTCAGACTTCTTAAAGCCGAAATTTTCACCATGGCCAGCGCGCCCAAAAACAGCAAAAATCCAGGCCATCCTTGTTCTGCCAAGACCCACAGATAGTCGTTGTGGGGGCGTTGAATGGATGTGATGCCATTCATGACATTGTAGTCGGTGTGCCCCAGACCGTATTCGACAAAGTGGATGCGCCAATTCATGGGCCCCACCCCCTGTAACGGATGGTCTTGAATCATGGCCCAGGTGTTTTTCCAGAAGCCGAGGCGGTGGTTGAGGGTATCGCCTCCCAGCAGGGTACTCTGACCCGCCTCGAGCAACAGACTCGAGACGAATGCGGCCAAGGCCAAAAGGCCCAGCGTTCTCCAAAAGCCCGAAATGCGGAGCGCTTGTATCGATTGTCTGTGCAGAATTGCCACCAATCCCAAGGTGGAGGTCAAGCCGACGATGATGCCCAACCACACCCCCCGGGTTCGCAGGACCAATACCAGGAGCAAAAGCGCCCCGCCGATCCACTTTAGCGAAGAACGTTCGGTTTCTCTCGCGCTGATCAGACTGAAAATCAGTCCCAAGAGCAGGGCTCCAGACAATAGGTTTTTGTGTTGAAACGTCCCTTTCACCTGATAGATCTCTTCGAGAAAGTGGCCACCGCTTGCAGTTTTCAACAAATCCAACAGGGCTGGAATCATCGTGGCGATCCCAAAAGCAGCACCTGCCCGGAGCAAATCCCTGGGTTCGAGTTTGCCCGAAGCCAGCAATACCCACAGAATCCCGGCAAACGCGGGATTCAAACCGGTCTTGGCCAGCGCATAGAGCCCGTCGGCCCGGTCGATGGAGCCCGACCAGCTCCACCAAGAGAGCGCCCAGCTCAGCAACAGCAAGAGGACAAACCCGGGTATTGAGGATGGAGACTTTTTGCCCGTCATCGCCAATGTGCCCAAAGCGGCGGTCATCAAGCCCAAGAGCATCTGAGAAGGCGCCAAGCCCGGATCAATCAAAGCGTCGTTGCGAATCCAGGCCAAGAGGATACAGCCAATGAGCAGAACCCAGCCTGAAGGATGGGTGGGAATCCAAAAACGGGGGGCAGACATAGGTGGGAACTGAGCGAAAGTGGGGGGTGTCTCCGAATCCTTCTCAAGGCTTCGGGAGTGTGCCGAAAATAATCCAATTTTGAGGCTTGTCACCGGAACAACCCTTGCGTTTGCGCACCACGGCTTTTAAAAACCCGCCGAGCCGCCCCAAAGAGGTTGCCCTCACCTCAATTCGCCCCCAAGGTCCGGGAGCGGCCATGGCGTGGAGGGAGCTCTGGGACGCTCGCGATGTGTTGTGGTCGCTCCTGCTTCGCGATTGGAAGGTGCGCTATGCCCCTACCCGTCTTGGTTGGCTTTGGGCGCTCGTGCAACCTGCGGCCGCCATTCTCATTATTGGCTGGGTTTTTGGGCGGTTTCGGGTTCCCCAAGGAGGGGTGCCTTCTTCGGTTTATCTCGCCTCGACTTGGGCGCTGTGGCAGTACTTCAGCACCGTGGTGGTTCAGTGCAGTCAGGTGTACGTGCAGAACGCTGCCCTGCTTAAAAAGGTCCATTTTCCAAGGGTTGTCTTGCCCCTTTCCAAAGTCCTTGGCGCCTTGCCCGAGCTCGTCCTCGGCGCATTGGTCGGCATGGCGATTGCCTCGTTCCAAAGCCCTTTTCAATGGGGGTGGTTGGCTTCGCTTCCTATTGCCCTGGCTATGGCAGTTGTGTGCAGTCTGGGCTTGGCACTGGTTGTCGCCAATGTCGGCGCACTTTGGCGCGATTTAGGCTTTGGTCTTCCGGCTTTGATTCAATTGTTGTTTTTCGTCAGTCCGGTCGCTTTCGGCGCTCAGCGTTTAAAGGGCATTCCAGGTGTAATTTGGAATCCCCTGTTGCCGGCCTTGGATGTGCAGCATCGGCTGTGGTTTGGAGCGCATACCCAACTGGGCCATGGTGAAGCCCTGTGGGTGGCCGGATTGCTGCTGATCGGGGGCGCGCTTTGGTCTTGGAAACTCGGACCCCAACTCGGAGCGCAGTTGTGAAGCCGCTGGCCATCGAAGCCCGCGGTTTGGGCAAGCGCTTTCGCGGCATGGGAGAACCCGCCCTCGAAGGGGTGAGCTTCTCCTTAGAGGCGGGTTCCCGTCTGGGCATCGTGGGCAACAACGGAGCGGGCAAGTCGACCTTGCTCAAAATACTAAGCCGGGTCTTGCTGCCGGATTCAGGCGAAGCCTTTCTTCGGGGTCGGGTGGCTTCCCTCCTCGAATTGGGATCGGGTTTTCACCCTGAGCTCAGCGGTAGGGACAACGTCTTTTTGAGTGGCACCCTCCTCGGGATGAAGCGGTCCGAGGTGAGAAGCCGCTTCGACGAAATCTGCGAATTCAGCGGAATAGGTCCGGCCATCGACCGAAAAGTCAAGGACTATTCGAGCGGGATGTACGTTCGGTTGGCTTTTTCGGTGGCCTCCCACCTCGACGCCGACATCCTGTTGCTCGACGAAGTCCTGGCGGTAGGCGATCCGGGCTTTCAGGCGCGTTGCTTGCAGCGCATTGAAGAACTGGGCGAGAGCGGAAAGAGCATTGTGTTGGTATCTCACCACCTCGATAGCCTCGAGCGGTTTTGCGAGCGTGCCCTTTGGCTCGAACGGGGCAGGGTGCGCATGGAGGCCGAAACTCCGGAATTGGTCCGGGCTTATTTGGACAGTTTGAGGGACCGCGCCCGAGGAGAAACCCCGGCATCGGACCCCGAATTGCGCAAGGGAAGCGGAGGGTGGAGAATACGTCAGATTCGGCTTTTTGAAGAAGGGGATGTAAGGGAATCGAAGCCCGAAGAGACACGGCGTGGGGCTCCATACATCCTCGAAATCGAGGCTCAAGGGGCGGAAGAAACCCTGGCTCAGGCCGCCGAAATAGGGCTCAGCCTCAATTTTGTGAACGAACGAGCTCAGGTAGTGGGCAGTTTGGACAGTTTGCGCTCGGGTGTGTGGTTTGAACCCTGGGGCGCCGAGGGAATTCGCCTGCGCTGCCGCATCGATCCCTGGCCTTTTTTACCCGGAGAATACGTGGTGCGCGCCCGCCTCAGTTTGGGTGGACGATTGTTGGACAAACTCGAGGGCGGTTTGGCCTTTCGGGTACTCGAAGAGTCCTGGCCCAAAGTGGTCCGACAGGGGGCGGTTGAGATTCGGGCGACCCCATTTCCGTAGACCATGCAGACCCTGCGCTATACATCCCTATGGTGGAGCAATGAGGTGGCACGCCCCTATATCGTTTTGGGGATGCACCGTTCTGGCACGAGCTGGCTAAGCCGTACCCTGCACGATTCGGGGATTTTTATGGGGATGTTCCAGGAAAAAAACGCCGAAAGCATTCCCTTCTTGAGTTTGAATCAAAAGGCATTGCAAGCCCGAGGAGGCGATTGGATCGACCCCTTGGTGCTCGATGCGGGAACCTTCGCCCAATGGTCTCCCGTCGATTTGTATCGGAAGCATTTGAAACTGGGGATGAATGCCCGGCTTTGGATTCGCCTGTGCGCCAACTACCGCTGGGGCTGGAAAGACCCGCGCAATGTTTTTTCGGCTCCCGCTTGGAAAGAGCGATTTCCACAGGCGCGCTGGATCCATGTGCACCGGGACGGCCGAGAAGTGGCCATGAGTTTGTGGAATCGAAACCGCAAGCCCGGAGAGGTCTTCGATCCGCGACTGAAGGACTTGGTCTTCTGCTTTCGTTTATGGGAACGCTATCTTGCCCAAATGGAGCAGTGGGAACAACAGGGTTTTCGCTTTGCCACCGTGTCGTATGCCGCCCTGCTCGAGGGGTCGGGATGGAAAGATCTGGAAAGGGCGTTGGGCGTCGGGCTTCAGCCCGCACCCCTGAGAAAGCGCGATGCTTCCAACCCCCCGGCCGAGTTTCCCGAGCCGCTGGAAACAGCGGCCCAGGGCAGCCCGGTCTATCAACGTTGGAAGGCCCGATAACCCCCGACCGCTTTGAATACGCCCGCCGTCAGCGTCATTGTGCCGAACTACAACCACCGCCCCTTTTTGGAGGAGCGCCTTGAGAGCATTTTGGCACAGGACTTTCAGGATTTCGAACTCATCCTGCTCGACGACGCCTCGACCGACGGAAGCCAGGATCTGCTCGAGGCCTATGCCACCCGCGATGCCCGTATCCGAACCGAGTTCAACACACACAACAGCGGAAGTCCTTTTGCGCAGTGGAACAAAGGGGTCGCCATGGCCCGGGCTCCGCTGGTGTGGATGGCCGAAAGCGACGATGCCTGTGCCCCGGGATTGCTGGGCGCCAATGTCGCTATGATGCACTCCGATCCCGAGGTCGTTTTGGCCTTTCATCAAAGTGTGTTGGTGGACGCCCACGGAACCCCCATTCGCAACTTCAACGAGAACTACCAGTTCGTGTTCCATACCGACCGCTGGGAGCATGCCTTTGTGGCCGAAGGGTCCGAAGAAGTGCGCAACTACCTCTTGCTCCACAACACCATTCCAAACGCCAGCGCCGCCTTGTTTCGCAAATCAGCCTACGAAGCCTGTGGAGGCGCCCCTACCGATATGCGGCTCAACGGAGATTGGCTGCTCTACGCCCGGTTGTTGCGGCAGGGTAAAATTGCCTACCGCCCGGAGCCCCTCAACTACTTCCGCAAACACGACCAAACCCAAAGACACCGGGCCCGAGAGCGCCCGGATACCTTTCTCGAGATTTTTCGCATTGTCGACGATATTGTTGCGCACGAAAATCCGGAGCCTGAGCAAGTGCGCAAAGCCGTGCACGAACACGCCAATTGGTGGATCGGAAGCAGCTTTAACCACGCTTGGACCCGTTCGAATTTTCGACTCAATCGCCAGTTGTACCGACGGTATTCGCAGTATCGTAAATATTTGTGGAAGAGCATGTTGATTACGGCCCTATACCAGCCGATGGTCGAGTTGATCGGCAAGACGCCATTGAAAGCCCCTTTGAAAAAAATCGCGGTGTGGCTGTTTCCGAAAAAGTACCTGTAGATCGGTTTTCGGTTGGGGTGGTGATTCCCGCCTTTCGGGATGCCGAAACCCTAGGCGAAGCCGTGAACTCGGTGGTCGGTCAATCCGTACGACCCGATCGACTCGTTATGGTCTGGGACGGGGGCGATGAGGCTACCCTCGAACAAGCCCGTCAATGGGCTCGGACCCATCCCGATTGGATGGCGCTTATCGAACAAGAAAACCGCGGGCTGGGAGCGGCCCGAAATGCGGGAATCGAGGCGCTGCACACCCCATGGGTGGCCTTTCTCGATGCGGACGACGTTTGGCATCCCCACAAAATCGAAATCGTTGGGCAATATCTTCACGCCCACGCGGAGGTCGATCTGTGCTATCACGCCATGGAACTCCGAGGCGGACCCCGAAGAATTCGACGGGTGTGGAAAGTCAATACCGCTCGGGAATTGCTCGTCAGGGGCAATCCCATCATTCCCAGTTCGGTGGTGGTCCGGCGTTCGATTTTGGGCGAACTGGGCGGGTTTCTCGAAGGACTTGAGTGGCTGGGGGTCGAAGACCTCGATTTGTGGATGCGGCTTTGGGTGCAGGGTGCAAAGCTGGGCTGTCTCTCCGAGCCGCTCGGGGGCTACCGGACCGGAGGCATGTCTGCTCAACTCGACGAACACCTCCAACGGGTCGATCGATTGATGAATGCCCGGGCCGGGTTGTGGAACATCGATGCTGCTACCCTTGAAAAGGCCCGCAGGCGCAAGGAATACGAACGCGCCCGGGTCTTGCACGGTCGCTCAGAGTTTGCCCGCGCCATAGACGCCTATCGAAGCGGAACCCCGGGATGGAAATCCCACCTATTGCGTTGGGCTGCGCAACTTCGCTGGCGTTGTTGAAGGTTGTCAAACCAATGCACCTTTGCTTGCACGAACTTTGAACCAATTTACCCTCCTCTTCATGTGCAGAGTACGCACCCGTTTTTTTTGGACCCTAGGTGTTTCGTTGATCCTCGGAGGCTGTGGCCCGTCTTCCGGTGATTCGGTTGAGTCCAAAGCCGCGGCGACACCCGAGGCGGCCCGAGCCCCGTTTGATTCTTCGATGGTGTTGATCGAAGGCGGTTGGTTTGTGATGGGCAGCGAAGAGGACTTTGCCGAAGAGCACGAAGGCCCCGCCGTCCGGATCGAGGTGAGTTCCTTCTACATAGACCCGACCGAAGTGACCAATGCGCAATTTGCGCGTTTTGTGGAAGCCACGGGTTATGTCACCTTGGCCGAACGCCCTATCGATTGGGAAACCCTGAAAAACGAACTGCCCGAAGGCGCACCCCGACCCGCAGACAGCCTGTTGGTGCCCGGGGCCCTGGTTTTTACGCCACCGGCTCAGGCCGTCCCGCTCGACGGCATCAGCGGCTGGTGGAGGTGGGTGCCGGGAACCCACTGGAAGGCTCCCGAAGGGCCCGGTTCGACCTGGAAGGGCCGGGAAGACCACCCGGTGGTACACATCGCTTACGAGGACGCTCTGGCCTATGCCCAATGGGCCGGAAAACGGCTGCCCACCGAGGCTGAATGGGAGTATGCGTCTCGCGGAGCGGCAGGGAATGCCCGCTATTCCTGGGGAGACGAAATCACCCCTGAGGGTCGCTATCTCGCCAATTATTTTCAAGGCGATTTTCCGCATCGCAATACGGCTGCCGATGGGTTTGAGCGCACGGCACCTGTGCGCAGTTTCCCCCCCAACGAGCGCGGACTGTACGATATGATCGGGAATGTGTGGGAATGGACCTCAGACTTCTATCGACCCGATACCAAAACCCTCTATGCCGACGGCTCCCACTGCCACAACCCCAAGGGGCCCTCGGCGAGTTTTGACCCCAACGACCCCTATGCCAGCGAAAAAAGGGTCATCAAGGGCGGGTCGTTTTTGTGCAGCGAGCAATATTGTTCAAACTATCGCCCTACATCGCGCATGGCGAGCAGTTTTGACTCGGGACAAAGCCACTTGGGTTTTCGCTGTGTGCGCGATGTGCCCCAGCCTTGATCCCTTTCGGACGCACCGTTTCCGTTAGAGTTCGATGTCGAGCTGCTCGATGATTTCGGGCAAGACCCTCAAGCTGGCGAGTTCTCGATACATGCGGCGGGCTTCGGAAGCCGGGCTCCCAAAATAGGTCTTGCCCCCTTCGAGCGACTTGGTGACTCCGGATTGTCCCAGAACTACCGCTTTGTCGCCAATTTCGATCCCGCTGGTAATCCCTACCTGCCCCCAGAGGGTCACGCCATGGCCAATGGTAACGCAGCCAGCCACGCCCACCTGAGCGGCGAGCAAACAGCGCTCTCCCAAAACCGTATCGTGCCCAATTTGCACCTGGTTGTCGAGTTTGCTGCCCCTGCCGATTCGGGTGTCGTGGGTTACCCCCCGGTCGATGGTACACCCCGCACCCAATTCTACTTCGTCTTCTATAATGACCCGTCCGCTCGACAACAACCGATCGAATCCCGCAGGGCGTTTTTTATAATAGAAAGCATCCGAACCCAGTACACAACTTGCTTGAATCACAACGCGGTCTCCGATTTCGGTGCCAGGCAGGAGAACGACATTCGGGTGGATGCGGCAGTCTCGGCCAATGCGAACGCCATCGCCGATGACGACATTGGGTCCTACCCAAGTGCCCTCACCGATGGTGGCGGTCGGTGCGATGCTTTCGGAAAAAGGCCGGAAAGGATTGAATCGGGCGTGCAACTTGTTGAAATCACGAAAAGGGTCGTCGCTCAGCAGGAGGGCTTTGCCTTTTGGGGCTTCCACCTCTTGGTTGATCAGAACGACCGTGGCCGCCGAGTTCAGGGCCTTTTCATAATATTTTGGGTGGTCGACAAAGACGATATCGCCTTCTTCGACCCGATGGATCTCGTTGAAGCCGTGTACCGGAAAATCCGGTGTTCCCACAAAGTCGCAGCCCAACAATTGGGCAATGTCTTCCAATCTCCAGACTTCGGGCAACTTCATCGGTAGGCTTATTTGGCGCGTTCGCGGTAGGAGCCGTCGAGGGTGTTGATCACAATCCGCTCGCCCTGCTCGATGAACAAGGGTACCCGAATTTCAGCTCCGGTCTCGACTGTGGCGGGCTTGCTGGCGTTGGTCGCGGTATTGCCCTTGAGCCCCGGTTCGGTATAGGTGATTTCAAGGGTCACCGTGGTCGGGAGATCGCAGGACAGCGGGCGTTCCTCGTCGGCGTGGAACACCACCATGCAGTTCATCCCTTCTTTCAAAAACTGAGGGGCATTGATGACGGCTTCGGGCAAGACCACTTGGTTGAAGTCGTCGTTGTTCATGAAGTGGTAGCCCTCTCCGTCTTTGTAGAGGTACTGATAGTCTCGGGTTTCGACCCGGATTTCGGTCAGTTTGGCACCCGAGGGAAAGGTGTGTTCCAAAACCCGTCCATTGTTGAGGTTCCGCATTTTGGTGCGCACAAAAGCCGCGCCCTTTCCGGGTTTTACGTGCAGGAATTCAATGATCTGAAAAGGCTGACCATCGTGGTCGATGCAGAGTCCGTTGCGGATGTCGGCGGTAGAAGCCATAGAAGAGCGGTCGTTAAATGGATGCGGCCAAAGTTAAGGCGCGGGTGTTTGTTGAGACGCTGCGCGTCTGGGCCGTCTTACATCTGGGTCTTATGATGGCTATGGGTCCAAGAAATCGAGCCCAATTCCCTTCGCGCTCGTCCTAGCCTTTGCCTTTGAGCCGAACAAACGGAATCAGCATTTCTTCCATCGAAATGCCCCCGTGCTGATAGGTGTTCCGGTAGTATTTGACGTAGTGGTTGTAGTTGTTTGGATAGGCGAAAAAGTCGGCTTCTCGCGCAAAGAGAAAATGGCTGCCGGGCATAGGCACTGGGAGTTGAATGGCCTCGGGCTTTTTAAAGACCACCACGTCTTTTTCCTCATAGCCCAAATTGCGGCCCACCTTGTAGCGGAGGTTGGAGTTCAAATTCCGCTCTCCGGCCACCTTGACCGGTTCCTGGACGTTGATGGTTCCGTGGTCGGTGGTCAAGGCCACGTCGGCCCCGATTTCGCTCATTTTCCGGAGCAGTTCGTACAGGGGCGAATTGAGAAACCAACTGCGGGTCAAAGAGCGATAGGACTTGTCGTTGTCCGCCAATTCTTTGATGACCTCCATTTCGGTCTTGGCATGGCTCAGCATATCGACGAAGTTGTAGACGATCACCACGACATCGCTGCGCAAAAAGTCTTTGAAGTTATCGACGAGTTTGCGGCCATAGGCCAGCTGCACCACTTTGTGGTAAGCCACCTTGAGTTCGCCTTTGCCATTCCGCTTGAGCCATTCCTGGAAGAGCGCGCCTTCAAATTGGTTTTTGCTCTCGTCGTCTTGTTCGTCGATCCACCACTGCGGATACTTGTTTTTGATGGCCAGAGGCATCAATCCGGCAAACAGACTGTTGCGGGCGTATTGGGTGGCCGTGGGCAAGATGCTGCTGTACATTTTCTCGCTTTCGACCCGGAACAACTCCCCGATTTCGGGTTCGATTACCTTCCACTGGTCGTAGCGCATATTGTCGATCACCACGAGAAAGCGCGGGCCTCCGCCCCCAATGTCGGGCAACCAGTTGCGCTGCAGTAGGGTGTGACTCAGGTCGGGGGCCTGAGCGCCATCTTGGATCCATTCCGCGTAGTTGCGCTCGATGAACCGTCGAAACAACAGATTGGCTTCTTGCTTTTGGGCGTCGAAAATCTCGCGCATGGCCCCGTCGCCAAGGCGTTCGAGTTCGAGGTCCCAGCGCACCAAACGGCGGTAGAGTTCGGTCCAGGCTTCGAAGTCGGATACCTGCGCCATGTCCATGGCCAACTGCCTGAATTCCTGCTGATAGCCCTGTTCGGTATGCGCGTCGACCAGTTTGCGCGCTTGGAGATTTTTTTTGAGGCTGTGGAGCAACTGGTTGGGGTTGACCGGCTTGATCAGGTAATCGCTGATCTGCGCCCCAATGGCGCTTTCCATCAGGTGCTCTTCTTCGCTCTTGGTGACCATCACCACCGGCAAGGCGGCGCGGAGGGCCTTGATTTTTCCCAGGGCTTCGAGCCCCCCCATGCCCGGCATGTTCTCGTCGAGAAAGATCAAGTCGTAGCGGTGGTGTTCGATGCGCTCAAGGGCGTCGTGTCCGTTGGTGGCCGTATCGACTTCGTATCCTTTGGAGCGCAAAAAGATCAGGTGCGGTTTGAGCAACTCGATTTCGTCGTCGATCCACAATATGCGTTCTGCGTCCATAGAGATTCCGTAGGGCTTGGGATTTTCTGCGTACTTCGCACCGGTCGACCGTTATCTGTCGACCTGATGGCATGGCGAAAGTCCACAAAATCTTAAACGATCCGGTATACGGTTTCATTACACTCCCGAGTCAAACCTTGTTTGATTTGGTAGAACATCCTTATTTTCAAAGACTTCGTAGAATTGCCCAACTGGGATTGAGTTGGCTGGTTTATCCAGGCGCCTACCACACCCGATTTCACCACGCCCTCGGTGCCATGCACCTGATGATGCGCGCGGTCGAAGTGCTTCGCCGCAAGGGTCACTCGATCAGCGAAGAAGAAGAAGAGGCCGTCTGCATCGGGATTTTGCTCCACGACATCGGGCATGGCCCGTTCTCTCATGCTTTAGAACACAGCATTGTCCCCACGGACCACGAGCAGCTTTCGGCCCATTTTATGCGCGATCTGGATCGACAGTTTTCGGGCAAGTTGGGGTTGGCCATCGAGATTTTTGAAGGGCGTTATCCCCGTCGTTTTTTGCATCAACTCATTTCCTCTCAGCTCGATATGGATCGGCTGGACTATTTGAGGCGCGACAGCTTCTACACCGGGGTCAGCGAGGGCCAAATCAACAGCGAGCGCTTGCTGACCATGCTCAATGTGCACGACGACGAATTGGTGGTCGATTCCAAGGGCATTTATTCGGTCGAGAAATTCATCATTGCCCGCCGTCTGATGTATTGGCAGGTCTATTTGCACAAAACCGTGCTCTCGGCCGAGTTTCTGCTCATGATGATCCTCAACCGCGCCAAAAATGTAGCGGTCAAAGGAGGGAAGCTGTTTGGCAGCACGGCCCTGCTCCGCTTTTTGACGGCACCAGAAGGCTCGGTCGATTTTGAGCGCGACCCGAGTTGGCTCCAGCAGTTTGCGCGCTTGGACGACTACGATGTGCTCGGGGCCATCAAAGAGTGGTGTTTGCACGAGGATGTGATGCTCTCCGATCTGTCGCATCGGCTGATCGACCGCAATTTGCTGGGCATTGAACTCCACAACGAGCCAATTCCGCCCGAGTACGAACAGAAAATTCTCCAAGCCACCCGCGCCTTTTTCCAATTTCAGGCAGGCGAAGAGGCCTTTTTGGTTCGGGTCGATTCCATTTCGAACAGCGCCTACGATGCCTCCAAAAACCGGATTGCCTTGCTCTACAAAGACGGGACTACGGTCGATTGGGCCTCGGCGGCCGATCAACTCAATTTGAGTGCTTTGTCGAACACGGTGGCGCGCCACTTTATCTGCTATCCCAAGGAAATTCGTCCTTTGCTCAAGCCTTGAACCCGACTTCCGGGCATTGGGTGCTGTGCCCGCGCCGCGCTTTTCCTACTTTTGACCCCATTCTGAGTAATTCTATGCAGTTTACCGCAGCGCAATTGGCTGAATTCCTCGATGGAATCGTTTTCGGCGATGAAGGCGTACAGGTCGATCACCTGTGCAAAATTGAAGAGGGAGGCCCCAGAGGGTTGAGTTTTCTCGCCAACCCTCAGTATACGCCCTACATCTACAGGACACAGGCGTCGGTGGTGATTGTCTCCAAAGACTTTCAGCCCGATCAACCGATTTCGGCCACCTTGATTGCGGTCGACGATCCGTATCAGAGTTTCGCGCGCTTGTTGGAACACTACGATCAGACCCGGCCCAACCGCACGGGCATCGAACAACCGGTTTCCATCGATCCGAGCGCTTCCATCGGAGAGGATGCCTACATCGGTGCTTTTGCCTACATCGGCCGGAATGTGCAGATTGGACGAAATGCACGAATCCATCCGCAGGTGTTTATCGGAGATAATGTGCGCATTGGGGACGAGGTTCAGATCTACCCCGGTGTGCGGATTTACCACGACACGGTGATCGGCAACCACGTAACCCTCCACGCCGGGGTGGTGTTGGGGGGCGACGGATTTGGCTTTGCCCCCAACCAAACCGACAGCTACAACAAGGTGGCGCAAATCGGCAACGTGGTGGTCGAAGACGGGGTCGAAATTGGCGCCAATTCTACCATAGACCGCGCGACCTTGGGCTCCACCATTCTGCGCAAAGGGGTCAAACTCGACAACCTGATCCAGATTGCCCACAACGTGGAAATTGGAGAAAACACCGTTATGGCGGCTCAAAGCGGTGTAGCGGGTTCGACCAAGATCGGTGCGAATTGCATGATTGGAGGGCAGGTCGGGATTGTGGGCCATATCACCATCGGCAACAGGGTTCGCATCGCCGCCCAGAGCGGGGTGGGTCAAAGCTTGCCCGATGGGGCTGTGGTGCAGGGATCTCCTGCGTTCGACTTCAAAGCCTACCAAAGGGCCTATGTGTATTTTCGGAAACTGCCGCAGTGGATGCGCGGTTTCACTGCGAATCCCGATACTTCAACCCCAAAATGAACGAAGCAGTACAGCATACCCTGGCCAAACCGGTCGAAGTGCACGGAGTGGGACTCCACACCGGCAATCAGGTGCATATGCGGCTGTCTCCTGCGGCCGAGGGTACCGGATTTCGCTTTCGCCGCACCGACCTCGAGGGACAACCCGAAATTGAAGCCCTCGCCCTCAACGTAGCCGAAACCGAACGCGGTACGACCCTGCGAAAGGGCGCAGCTTTTGTCCACACCGTAGAGCACGTCTTGGCGGCCTTGGTAGGCATGGGGCTCGACAATTGCCTTATCGAACTCGACGCCCCCGAGCCGCCCATTTTGGACGGGAGTGCCATCGGTTTTGTCGAGGCGATTGCTTCGGCCGGCATCAAGGAGCAGCACGCGGCCCGGGACTACTTGATTTTGCAGGATTTGGTCCAGTATTCCGATGCGGTCAAAGGGGTGGAAATCATCGGGATGCCCTACGACGGTTTCTCAGTAACCGTACTGGTCGACTACCATACCGACGTGCTCGGGAGTCAAAATGCCAATATCGAACAGATGTCGGATTTTGTCGAGCACATTGCCAAAGCACGGACGTTTAGCTTTCTACACGAACTCGAATACCTCCTCGACCACGGCTTGATCAAGGGGGGCGATCTGAACAATGCCATCGTCTACGTCGACAAAACCCCGAACCCAGCGTCGATGGAGAAATTGAAAAAGGCCTTTGGAAAGGACCATGTTTCGGTCAAGCCCAACGGCATTCTGGACAACCTCGAGCTCCACTAT
The DNA here is from genome assembly GCA_016125155.1 of bacterium. Classification (GTDB taxonomy): domain Bacteria; phylum Bacteroidota; class Bacteroidia; order Flavobacteriales; family Schleiferiaceae; genus WGMI01. Next base: position 65,806 of record WGMI01000024.1, on the reverse strand, counting down.
CCGAACGAGGCTGCCCGGCACAAACTCCTCGACGTAATCGGCGATTTGGCCTTGGTGGGAAGACCGCTCAAAGGGCGCTTTTTTGCCCGCCGTCCCGGGCATAAAGGCAATACCGATTTCGCCAAACTCCTGCTTGAAAAGGTCCGCAAAGAGGGCCGCATCGGCATCCCCAAATACGATCCCGAGGCCCCGGTGTTGATGGACATCAATCAGGTGATGAAGATGCTGCCGCACCGCCCGCCTTTTTTGTTCGTCGACAAAATCACCGAACTCAGCGATACCCACGTGATTGGCATCAAAAATGTCACCATGAACGAGGCCTTCTTCGTGGGGCATTTCCCCTCGGCTCCGGTCATGCCCGGCGTGCTCATTATTGAGTCTATGGCACAGGTTGGGGGCATTTTGGCACTGAGTTTTTATCCCGACCCGGAAAACTATCTGACCTATTTCCTGAAAATCGACAATGTGCGGTTTAAGCACAAAGTCGTTCCGGGCGATACCCTCATTTTCGAACTCCGGATGATGGCACCCATGCGCCGGGGCATCATTCAGATGAAAGGACAGGCCTTTGTGGGCAACAAGTTGGTTACAGAGGCCGAATTGATGGCGCAAATCGCCCGAGACAAGCAATAAATCGAATTCATGAATCAGCCGCTCGCCTACGTACACCCCTCGGCCAAAATTGCCTCGAACGTGGTGATTGAGCCCTTTACGACGATCCACAAAAACGTCGAGATTGGAGAGGGCACCTGGATTGGGAGCAGCGTCACCATCATGGAAGGGGCGAGAATCGGCAAGAATTGCCGAATTTTTCCGGGCGCGGTGATTTCGGCCATTCCCCAAGACCTCAAATTCGAGGGCGAAGACAGCTTGGTGGTGATTGGCGACCACACCACCATCCGCGAATGCGTGACCATCAACCGGGGCACCAAGGCCCTGGGCAAAACCGTGATCGGCAAGCACTGTCTGATTATGGCTTATGCCCACGTGGCCCACGATTGCATCATTGGCGACCATGTAATTCTCGTCAACGGGGTGTCTCTGGCGGGGCATGTCACCATCGACGATTGGGCCATTCTGGGCGGGCTTTCGGCTGCGCACCAGTTTATCCACATCGGGGCCCATGCGATGATCGGGGGGGGCTCTTTGGTGCGAAAGGACATTCCGCCCTATGTCAAAGCCGCCAAAGAGCCACTCAGTTATGTAGGCGTCAATTCGGTGGGCTTGCGCCGCCGCGGTTTTAGTTCCGATCAGATCAACGCCATTCAGAGCATCTACCGCATTTTGTTCCAGAAGAACTACAACACCACCCAGGCCTCGGAAATCATTGAAACCGAACTGGATGCCACCCCCGAGCGCGACGAGATTCTGCAGTTTATCCGCAATTCTCAACGCGGCATCATGAAGGGCTTTATGTTGACCAAGAATGCGGGTTGAGGCCCAGTCCATCTCGGTAGCCTTTCCCGGAAAAATCCTCTTTCGCCAACTTGATTTTGCGATCGAATCGGGCGAACGCGTAGCCATTTTGGGCCCGAACGGATCGGGCAAATCGACTGTGATCAAACTCCTGTTGGGTCAGCTACGGCCTCGTTCGGGTCGGGTGACCTACGCTCTGGGCGAACGGGTTTTGGAGGTGGAGGAGGCGTGCTTCCGCATGGGATTCGCCGCGCCCTATGCCGAGTTGATCGAAGAACTTACCGTTGCCGAACACTTTGATTTTCAGCGCGGTTTCCGCCCTTTTAGGAACCACCTCGACTTCGGGGCGTTTCGGACCCTGTTGGGATTGGTCCTTTCTCCGAATCAGCGCGTTTCGAGTTTGAGTTCAGGGATGAAACAACGGCTGAAGCTCGCGCTGGCGGTGCTCAGCGAAGTCGATTTGCTCCTGCTCGACGAACCCTGCTCAAACCTCGATACCACAGGGCGCGACTGGTACCGGCAACTGCTGGCCGATCACCTCGACGGACGCAGTCTGGTGGTCGGTTCCAACCACGTTCCCGAGGAAATCGCGCTGTGCACCCGCAGTCTGGAATTGGCTGCTTCGGTTTGAGGGTTGTGCCCCAAGCGGCGAACGCCTACGCAACCCCTGCCAAAACTCGCTGGGCTACACGTCTGCGCAATTCTTTGAGATTGTGCAGAGTGCGGATTTTGGTAAACCGCTTGAGCCCCATCAACAGCATGCGCTGCACGTCGCCATCGGCAAAACTCGAAATCGCTTCTCGGGCACTGCGCTGGGCCACTTCGACCGCTTCGTATCGGTACAGGCGGGCCAGATCGATTTCCTGAGCCGCGGCTTGGGTTCCCTTGGCCGCGGCCAATTTGAGCGCCCGGCCAAGGACGGATTCAAAGACGTAGATCTGGATCAGCACATCGGAGGCCGCCATTAAGATCTCTTGTTCTTCTTCGATGCCCGGTCCAAATTGTTCCACGGCTTTGCCAGCCACCATCAGGAAGGCTTTCTTCAGTTGAGCGAGGCTTTCCCGCTCCTCGCTCAAGAGCTCCTCGGGGTCGGGTCCGTCAAACGATGGCAATTCGAGCAGTTCTGCTCCGACCTTCATGGCCGGTCCCATCAATTCCAATTCGCCCTTTAAAGCCTTCTTCAACAACATCCCCACACTCAGCATGCGGTTGATTTCGTTGGTGCCTTCGTAGATGCGGGCAATGCGCATATCGCGATAAGCACTGTCCATGGGGGCATCGGCGGAATAGCCCATTCCTCCGTAAATCTGAACCCCTTGGTCGACGATCCAACTGCCGGCTTCTGACGCGTGTACCTTGAGCAGAGCGCACTCTACGGCAAACTCTTCGACCCCTTTGAGCTTGGCCTGTTGGGGATCCATACCCGAGGCCTCGAGCGCGCCAATGGTGTTTTCGATGTCCTGTCCGGCCCGGTAGGTCGCGCTCTCGCTCGCAAAATGGAGCATGGCCATGGTGGCCAGTTTCTGCTGGATGGCCCCAAATTGGGCAATCGGCTGTCCGAATTGGTGCCGTTGCTGGGCGTACTCTGCCGAGGCTCGGAGAATGCGTCGGTTGGCATCGAGACAGGCCGCTGCCAGCTTGATGCGGCCCACGTTCAAAGCGTTCATGGCAATTTTGAATCCCCCGTTGCGCTCGCCCAACATGCGGTCGGCGCGAACGACACAATCGGTAAAGAACACCTGCCGGGTCGAACTGGCGCGGATGCCCATTTTATGTTCCTCTTCGCCCAGACTCAGCCCCGGATTGTCGCGCTCTACCAGAAAGGCGGTCAGGTTTTTGTCGTCTTCGATCTTGGCAAAGACAATAAACAACTGTGCATAGCCTGCATTCGAAATCCACATTTTTTGTCCTGTGATCGAATAAGACGACCCATCGGACGAGGGCACGGCCCGGGTCTTGCCGCTGTTGGCATCGCTCCCTGCTCCCGGCTCTGTCAGGCAATAAGCGCCGATCCATTCCCCGCTCGCGAGCTTGGGCAAGTAGTAGGCTTTTTGCTCCTCGTTTCCATAGAGCAGAACCGGCAAAATGCCGATGCCCGTGTGCGCGCCATAGGCCGTTGAAAGCGATCCACTCGCCCCGCTAATTCGGTCGCAGACCAGCATGGAGGTATTGAAACCCATGCCGAGACCGCCGTAGGCCTCGGGGACGTAGATGCCCAAAAGCCCCATTTCTCCGGCTTTGCGCATCAAATCGAACGTGAAGTCGTAGTCGTGGGCTTCGAATCGGTGTTTCTGGGGCCACACTTCGCGATCGACGAATTCGGTCGTGGAATCGGCCATCATCTTTTGATCGTCGGAAAAGTCCTCGGGAACGAATATGCGCTGGGGGTCGAGATCTTCGATTAAAAAGGCGCTGCCGCGCTGGGTTCTTGAAGTCGAGGGGTTCATGGGAAAGATGGGATAAAAAGGGTGTGGGAAGTGCGTTTAGTCCAATCGCTCAAAAATGCCCGCCGCGCCTTGACCAGTTCCAACGCACATGGTGACCAGTCCGTAGCGCGATTGGGTGCGCCGGAGTTCGCTGAACAGTTGTACGCTGAGTTTGGCGCCCGTGCATCCCAGTGGATGGCCCAAGGCAATGGCGCCTCCATTGGGGTTGACCTTGGCAGGGTCAAGGTCGAGTTCTCGGATCACCGCCAGCGATTGGGAAGCAAAGGCCTCGTTCAATTCGATGCGGTCGATTTGTCCAAGGCGGAGCTGAGCCTGGCGCAGCGCCTTGGGCACCGCGGCTACGGGTCCAATGCCCATAATCCGGGGTTCGACCCCCGCCGCGGCATAGCTCACCAATCGCGCGATGGGTTTGAGACCGAGTTCGTTCACCATGCGCTCGCTCATCACCAAAACAAAGGCTGCCCCGTCGCTGGTTTGGGACGAATTGCCTGCCGTAACGCTGCCTTTGGCGGCAAATACAGGCTTGAGCCGGGCGAGGGCTTCGGGGGTGGTATCGGCGCGCGGTCCTTCGTCTTGGGCAAACGTCCGGGTCTGGGTAATGCGCTTGTTTTTTTCGTTCAGCACCACCTGGGCCACTTCGAGCGGAACGGTGTGCTCGGCAAAGCGGTTTTCAGCCAGGGCATTCAGGGCTTTGCGGTGCGATTCGAGGGCAAAGGCATCCTGGTCTTCTCGGGAAACCGAATACTGTTGCGCCACGGCTTCGGCCGTAAGCCCCATATTGTTGTACCAGTCGGGATGGGTTTGGGCAACGGCGTAGTTCGGGCTGACCTTCCAGCCCCCCATCGGGATGTAGCTCATGGATTCAGCTCCCCCGGCGAGCAGGCAATCGGCCATGCCCGAGCGGATTTTGGCCACCGCCATGGCGATGGTTTCCAAACCGCTGGCGCAATAGCGGTTGACCGTTACCCCAGGCACTTCTACCGTGTCCAGCCCGAGCAAGGCGATAAGGCGTCCCACGTTCAGCCCTTGTTCGGCCTCGGGCATGGCATTGCCCACGAGCACGTCGTCGATGCGCTGGGGATCGAGTTGGGGCACTTCGGCCAACACCGCTCGAATCACTTGGGCGGCGAGGTCGTCCGGACGGTAAAAGCGCAGGGTACCTCGGGGGGCTTTGCCCACGGGACTCCGCTTGGCGGCTACGATATAGGCTTCTTGACTCATGGTTAGTTGCGCAGGGGTTTGCCGGTTTTGAGCATGTGTTGAATGCGCTCGAGGGTTTTGCGTTCTCCGCACAAACTCAGGAACGCTTCGCGCTCCAATTCGAGCAAATAGGCCTCGCTGACCTCGGTGGGTTCGGACAGATCGCCCCCGGCCATAATCCAGCCCAGTTTCTGGCTGATGAGCCGGTCGTGTTCGCTGATGTAGCCACCTTCGAGCATCGCAAACGAACCCGCGGCGAACATGCCCAGCGCCGTCCGACCCAACACTTTGATTTTCTTCGGGGCGGGCTGCACATAGCCTTCTTCGGCCAGCAACAAGGCCTTGCGCTTGGCATCCGCGATCAAGCGGTCTTTGTTGATGCTGACGCGGTCGCGGCCAGAGAGGAGCAATTTGTGGGCAAAGGCTTCGTGGGCCGAAGTGGCTACCTTGGCCATGGCGATGGTGAGGTAGTATTCGCGCAAGGCATTGAGCTCCACATCGTCCTTGAGGTAGCGCTCTGATGCACGGGCCGTCAGTTCCTTGGTTCCGCCACCTCCCGGAATCAACCCGACCCCGAATTCGACCAGTCCGATATAGGTCTCGGCGGCGGCTTGGACCGCATCGGCATGGAGGCTCATTTCGCACCCCCCGCCAAAGGTCATTCCGTGCACGGCAACGACGGTTGGAATGGCCGAATAGCGCAGCCTCATGGTGGTGTCCTGGAAGTACTTCACGGCGAATCCGAGTTCGTCCCAGTCTTCTTCGGCGGCCATCATCAACACCATCGCCAAATTGGCGCCCACCGAAAAGTGTGCGCCTTCGTTTCCAATTACGAGCCCCCGGAATTGCTGTTCTGCGAGGTCGAGCGCCCGGTGGAGTCCTGACAAAACCGAGGCCCCCAGGGTGTTCATCTTGCTGTGGATCTCGAAGTCGAGGATGCCATCGCCCAAATCGAGGATCGAGCAGTCGCCGTTGGTCCATAGCGTCCGGGAACCCCGAATCCAGTCGAGTTTGATCAACCCTTGCGCAGCCGCATCCGGACGGTAGGTGCGCAGTTGAGGCACATATCCAGACAATTGTTCGCTCTCGAGTTGATAAAAGCCCTTTCCGCTGCGTTCGAGCTCGAGAATCCATTCGGGAACGCTGCGGCCCAAGGCCTCGGCCAGTTGACGGCCTTTTTGTACCCCGATGCGGTCCCAGAGTTCGAAGGGACCGTGCTCCCATCCAAAGCCCGCCTTGAGCGCTCGGTCGATCTGAATCGGCTCTTCGGCAATTTCGGGAATCCGGTGGCTGGCGTAGGCAAACAACCCTCCCAACATCCGGCGGAAAAAGGCCGCCGCTTCGTCGTCTCCTTCGATCGCCAGCGCCCATCGATCGAGGATGCGTTCGGTCGATTTGAGCTTGTCGACCAATGCAAACCGCTTGCGCACCGAGGGCCGATATTCGAGGGTTTCGAGGTCGAGTACTTCGATGTCTCCACGGTCGTTTTTTCGGTAAAAACCTGCCCCGGTCTTGCTTCCCAATCGGTTTTTGGCCATCATTTGTCCGATGTATTCGGGCAGGACAAAGCGCGAATGTTGCTCGTCGTTCGGACAGTGCTGTTCCAGTCCGCGGGCTACGTGCACCAGGGTGTCGAGCCCAACCACATCGCAGGTGCGGAAGGTGGCCGATTTGGGACGGCCCATCAGCGTGCCAGTAAGTCCGTCCACATCCTCGATGCTCAACCCACTGGTGCGCAGGTCGTGGAACAAGTCGACCATGGAAAAAACCCCGATGCGGTTGGCAATAAAGGCTGGGGTGTCCTTGGCCAAGACTACCTCTTTCCCCAATATGCGCGCGCCAAAATCTTCGAAAAACGAAAGGACCTCGGGCTGGGTATGGGGACCCGGAATCAGCTCGAACAACCGCAAATAGCGAGGCGGATTGAAGAAGTGGGTCCCGCAAAAGTGGGCGGCAAAATCGGGGCTGCGGCCTGCCGACAGCAGGGAAATGGGAATGCCCGAAGTGTTGGTGGTAATCAAACTGCCCGGTTTGCGAAACACCTCTACGCGCTCGTAGAGCGATTGCTTAGGTTCTATGCGCTCCACAATGGCCTCTACAATCCAATCGACGTCCTTGAGCTGGGGCAAATCGTCTTCGAAGTTTCCGCAGCGAATGCGCTCGGCAAAGCGGAGGTCGTGCAGCGGGGCTGGGTTCATTTTGATGGCCTTAGCCAGGGCCTCGGCAGCGGTTTTGTTCCGATCTGGGGTGCCGGACTCGCCCCCGGGCAGATCGAGCAGGAGCACTTCAAACCCCACATTGGCCAGGTGGCAGGCAATCTGGGAGCCCATGACCCCCGATCCGAGCACGGCGGTTTTTTTCAGGATGCGGTTCATAGGGCAGGTGGGGTTTCGGTGGCCGTCTCTTCGGCGGTTTGGCGGATGGTCTTCATCAGCGTAAAAAAAATGTTCCAGTGTTCTGGGGTGAGTTGTCGGCGCAGTCGTTCGTTGAATTCGAGGACGGCTTTGCGCGCTTTTTCTCGATAAATCAGTCCTTCCGGAGTCAGGTGAATCATCACGACCCGCCCGTCGAGGCGGTTTTTGCGGCGTACAATCAGACCGCGCTCCTCGAGTTGCCGGAGGATGCGGCTCAGTCCGGTGGGTTCCAGCCCCATTTTGGGGCCGAGGGAGGTCGAAGGATTTCCGTCGGGTTCAATGTTCAGCAGGACATAGCCCGAGACCATGGTCGATCCGTAGGACGACGCGAGTTCGTTGTACATCCGGGCCACCATTTGCCAGGTTGTCTTGAGCTGAAAGTCGATGGTTTCTTCGGGCTTCACCCTCCGAAGGTAGTGCATTTTTCTATGCACGCATAGCATATTGAGCGCTGATGCAAAAAAAAAAAAAACCGCCCGAAGGCGGTCCTATTCGATGGACTCGAATTAGCGCTGCTGTTCGAGTTTTTTCATCTCTTCGTCAAACGTCTGCTTGAACTTTTCGTAGTTGTAATCGATTTTAAGCGTCTGTTCGCGGCTCAGGGTTTGGGCGGCGGCTTCGCGCAAATCGTCTGCGTTGATTTCGAGGGCCACATAGTACTTGAATTTGCCCGTAGCCGTAACCTGGGTCAGCTTGTCGCAAATCGGAGCCACTTTGTCGAGGCGTTCGTTGATAATGGTGCGGGCATTTTCCTCAAAGCGCTCGAGCAATTCCTCCTGGTTGTTGAATTCCGAGCTCTTGATGTAGTTGTCCCCAACCACCTTCATCACCGTCGAAATCTGACCTGCAAGCTCGGCCCGGGCATTGCTCAGGGCTTTCTTTTTGGCGACGTTGGCATCGGTGCTCTCACCGAAAGAATAGGCCCGGAAGTGCTTGGAGTCGGGTTTGTACTCTGAGCAGGGCAGGACCATTTCCACCTCACCCTTGGGGGGTTCAACGGCTTTTTTCTTGCTCTTGCAGGAGGTACCCACCGCCAACAGGGCGATGAAGGCGACGGAGGCGAGGGTGTTTGTTTTCATGAGGAAGTAGGATTGTTGTTCTACGAAGCCGAATCTACAAAGCCCGTGCCAGATTGTTGAGGGGGATTTTAGGGTGCCTCGGGATCGGCAAAGCTCGAATCGGTCAAAAAGCCCGGATCAGAGAGCGTCAACATAAAGGCCAGTAGCGCGTCTTTTTCTTCCACACTCCAGTTTCGCCCTGTCCCCGCAGCTTTCATATTGGGGTCTAGGGTGGCGCTCGGATGCCCTCCAAAGTTGTAGTGCTCGATCACCTGCCTCAGGGTAGCCAAACGCCCGTCGTGCATATAGGGCGCGGTGTATTCAACATTGCGCAAGGTTGGAATTTTGAACTTGGCCCGATCGGCCGGATTCCCCGTCACCCGTTCGTATCCCGACCAGGGCACCAAGACCGAATCGAGCCCGTTGTTGCTGAACTGAACATTGCCAAAGGCCCCAAAAGTGAGCCCCGTATTGAGGTCTCCATGGCAGTGAAAACAGTCGCCCCGCTCGCTGTTGAAGAGCTCATAACCCTTCAATTCTTCTTCGGTAAACGTTTCTTCTCCCCGGAACCAACGATCGAACTTGCTGTTGGCCGAAACCAGGCTGCGCTCGAATTGGGCGAGGGCTTTGGTAATGCGGTCTTGGCTGATCTGATCGCTTCCAAAGGCCTTCTGAAATAGAGCGGGATACAACGGATCTGCGCGCAGTTTGGCCTCGACCTCGGGCCAGGTGGTGTGCATTTCGATCGGGTCGATCACGGGCTGAATGGCCTGGGATTCGAGGCTGTTTTCCCGCCCGTCCCAAAACAAAAAGTCCTGCCAAGCCAGATTGACGAGCGCCATGGCATTGCGGTTTCCCTGCACCCCGTCAATACCGGTGCTAAAGCGCTCGGGGTCGGAAAATCCAGCGTCCTGCAGATGGCAACTCGCACAGCTCTGGGTGTTGTCGCCCGACAGGCGCTTGTCGTAAAACAAGCGGCGCCCGAGCATCACGCCTTCTACGGTCAGGGGGTTGTCGGGGGGGAAGGTGGGCTGAACAAAACCCCGGGGTGTTTGCCAGGGATAAGGCGTAGCCGAAGGGGGTGGAACATCGCTGGAATCGGGTTCGCACCCGTGCAGCCACAAACCGATGGCGACCCACAGTGCAGCGCGGAAAGGATATGTCCAACGTGGGCGTTTCATCTCCTGTTAAAAATACGCTGCAAAGACGTGTTTGTTTTATACCGATGAACCCGCGGCATAGTTCCGCCAGCGATCCAGCCCCAAAGCCATGTCTTCGGGCAAGGGACTTTCGAATTCCATCCACGTTCCCGAGACCGGGTGTTGAAAACCCAACACCTTGGCATGCAGAGACTGACGCGGGAGGACTTTAAAGGTGTTTTCGACAAAATGCGCGTAGCTGCCGGTCTTGGGTCCATACACCACCTTATCGCCTCCGTAAAAGTCGTCTGCAAACAGCGGGTGGCCGATCGACTGCATATGGACGCGGATTTGGTGCGTGCGGCCAGTCTCGAGTTTGCATTCGATCCGGCTCAGGTACCCGAGCCGTTCCAAGACGGTGTAATGGGTTACTGCGTGTTTGCCGTGGCTCCCGTCGGGAAAGGCTGCGTAGAGTTTTCGCTCTTTGAGGTGGCGGCCAACGTGGGCCACCACTGTACCCCGGTCCTCCTTGAGTTCGCCCCAAACCAAGGCTTCGTAGAGGCGGTGGGTGGTGCGTTCAAAGAACTGCTTCGACAAATGCGCCATGGCGTATTCGTTGAGGGCAATCACGAGAATGCCGCTGGTGTTTTTGTCGATTCGGTGCACCAGCCCGGGTCGCTCAGAGGCCGTACCCGGCGGCAGTTGTCGAATGAGGTGCAAAACGCCATTGACCAAGGTACCCGAATGGTGCCCATGGGCCGGGTGGACCACCATGCCAGGCTTTTTGTCGATAATCATCAGGTGCTCGTCCTGAAACAGGATGTCGAGGGGCAGGTCTTCCGCTAAGAGCTCGGTGTGCCGGGGCGGTTTTGACAGTACCACCTGAATGAGCTCTCCGGGCTTGACCCGGTGGTTTTGTTTGACCGGTTTGCCGTTGACCCAAATCGAACCCGCTTTGGCGGCTTGCTGAATGCGGTTTCTCGAAGTCTGGGGGAGGAGGTTGAAGAGGTATTTGTCGATCCTCAGCAACTGCTGGCCGGGGTCTGGCGTAAACCGAAAGTGCTCGAAGAATTCCTCGCCTTCGTCAAAACCTTCGGCCAAGGGATCGAATTCGGGCTCGATGCGTCCGCGTTCGACCTGCATCAATTTTTGATCAAGGAAGTCGACCAAATTTGCCCGGTGTGTAGCTCAATGGCCCGAACGAAGTACAATCCCCGAGAGAGTCGGGAAACGTCCCAGTCCTCGGCTGTTCGGAGAACGCCTTGATCCAAAATCCGCCCTTGGAGGTCGATCCAATCAATTTGCCATTCGCCTTCAAACGGCAGCTCGAGCCTTGTGCGGTAGGTGGCAGGGTTCGGATAGATCTGCAGGACCTGTCGGGATCGAAGAGGTTCGGCGCCCAAATCGGCGGGTTGTTCGGCAAAGTAGGGTCTCAGAATGAGTCGGCCGGGAAACAAAGAGCTGTACCAATTGGCGGCATCGCCATAAAAAATCGAGGACGTGGTGTCCGAATCGGGCTGGTTGACATCGAGCCCGATGTTGAGCGGGTTGACGGTTGTCTGGACAACGCCGGCAAAGAAGGGGCCCGAAATAAACAGTGCTGAAGTGTCTAAAGCGTAGCTGATGGGGCGTTCCTGACCGTAATAAGCGGGCTTGTACAGCGAATCGCTGAGATAGATCAAATTGCCGGGAACCCCTGCATTGTATTCCCAAATGCCGATGCGGAACGAATTGAGACGGGCATCGAACTGGGTGGGTACAAACAAGATTTGAAGACCTTTGAGGCTGTCGGCGCGAAAGGGGGCAAAGGCCACCGCCGTGCGCGCTCCCGGAGTGTTGCTCAGTCCGTAGACCCGTTCGGCGCTCCCATCGTCGAGGGCATAGTGCCGCTCGAAGCGATGGATTTTTTCGACGGTATCGTTGGTTCGGAAGCCGTCGTTGGCCCCGTCCATAATCGAGCGAATGGTGAGCGTGAAAGGCCCGGTCGGTGGGTTGATTGCGAAAGGATCGACCAAAACTGTGCGCAGGTTCTCGACATTGTAGGGCGGGGCGTTGTCGGGGTTCCCGTTTTTCGTGGCCAACACCCCTCCGTCCTGTTCGATGACGTACCGCCCGAGGTTGATTGAAGCCGAACCGGGAGGGCCGTTTTTGCGGTAGTGCAGCCCAAACTGAGATACAAAGCGATTTGGCCCACTCGATATGTGGTCCCAAGGCACTTCGTGGTAGCCATTGATGAGGCTCGGGTGTTCCCGTGTAAATCCCGCATCGACAAACAGGGTGTCGTCGGCCGGGCGGTTGGTGCCGAGCTGCACATAATCGAGATTCCATACATCGAATGAACCCGAACGCGCTCCGTAGGCACCGAAGCGGAATTGAAATCCAGGCACGCGCCAGATCGCCGAGTCGACCTCCACGATGGCGGATTTAAAACCGTCAAACCCCGGGCCGTTGGCGCTCCACACCTCGGTCCAACTGCTGTCGGAAGGGGCGTAGAATTCGACGACCAATCGGTCGTTGGCTTCCGGGGCTTCTCCACGACCCCCGGCTTGGAATTCAAAACTGAGCCGGACGTTGGCCATCGCAGGGTTGAGGCGAATCGGGGCGCTGGTGAGCACATCGGCCAAGGTGTCGCTGCTGTTGTCGGCCAGGTCGTAGGCGAGCCCATTTTCGTCCAATCCGTCAAAACTGGCCACGCCTAGGGTGGGGATGTCTCGTCCGTAGGTGTTGTTGATCCACACCTTGGCGTCAACCCATCTCTGGGCATTGGGAGGGCCCTCCCGATCGCTAAAGTCATCGGCAAACGGCAGGTTGAGGGTGTCGACCGTTGCGATGTATTCTGCTGATCCTGAGCCTTGAGCGGCTCGTTGCGGAAAAGCGATGGCATCGAGCAGGTGTTCGGTGGGCTTTTGCGCCCAAAGTGCTGGAGCACAGAAAAAACCGAGGAACAGCAGCCCGGCGAAAAACGAAAGTCGCTTGGCATTCATTCGATTAAGGCGCTATCGGGGACCACAACAGGTAACGTATCGGTCGGTATTTTATTGAGGTCTTGGGTAAACCACAGGTCCATTTCGGCCCCTTCGGCCAGATCGATTTCGTAGCGCGGATCGGGAATTTGACGGTACAGCTTGAACGCGGGCGTGTCGGTCGAAGCCGTGTCGAAGACCACCACGCCAATGTTGATGCCCAATTGTTTGAGTCGGTCGAGGCTCTCGTTATACCCCAACCCGAAGAGCACGGGGGTGGGTTGGTGAACATCCCCCAATCCCTGGCCCAAGACCAATTCGAGCGAGGAGCCCGGATCGAGCAAGGTGCCCGGCTTGATCGATTGCCCTTTGTAGCGCACATCGAGTACCACGTCTTTGGCAATATTGGGCACGTAGCGGATTTTCCCGATCATCAATCCCCTCGATTCCAAATCGTGTTTGGCGCGGCGCTCGGTCTTTTCGATCAAGTCGGGCATGGCCACCCTGGGTTGACGGATGGGGTTGACCGTGAGTTTGATGGCCCGATTGCGTTTTACTTCAGCCTCGGGAGGGGGAAACTGAATGACCACCTGATGGCCTTCGAATTCGCTGTTGAAGCGGGCACTGTCGATGATTTCGTAATTCAGTCCGTTTTCTTTCAACAAGGCAATGGCCGCTTCCATACTCATCCCTTCCACTTTGGGAACGACCTTGTAGCGTCCGTGGCGGGTGTACACATTCAACGCGCCTTGAACCAATCCCACCAACAGCAACAAACCCAAAAGGGCCACGGCCAGATTGGCTAAAAATGTCTTGCTTCGGAGAAAGAGGAGGAGGTTCCGCATCGATACTATGGGCCACAAAGATAGGCGCGGTGCATTCCACGAGGTCAAGGGTTTGTGCCGGGATACGGACCGGCGAAATTCGGGGAGCCGAGGCAGATGGCGTTTCGAAGTGGCCCCACATAGGACAGGCCCCCGGTTTTTTATTTTCCGAAAGGACCTTGAAGGGCATGCCGCGCCTAACCCTACATTTGATTCGATAGAATCACCTTCATGATACGCGTAGCGGTGGCCATGGGCGGCTTTTCGCCCGAGCGGGAAATTTCGTTGATGAGCGGAAAGGCGGTGGCTGAGTCGCTCGACCGGTCGCGTTTCGAGGTCTATGCCCTCGATGTGTCCCGGGATGCTTGGTACGTCATCGACGATGGAGAGGCCTTCGAATTCGACCGTTCTCGCGGAGTTTGGACCGATTCCAGCGGAAAAGAGAATGCGATCGATGTGGTGTTCAACGCCATTCACGGCAGCCCCGGAGAAGACGGCCCTCTTCAAGGTTACTTGGATTTGATGGGCATCCCCTACACCGGTTCCGGACAGTTCGAGATGGGTTTGACTTTTAGCAAATCGCAGTGCAATAGTGTTTTGAGGGACTACAGTCTGCCAGTTTCTCCCTCTATACTCGTTTTTCGAAATCGGGTTCCCAGTGCGGCCTCGGTCGGAGAACAACTCGGCTGGCCGGTTTTTGTCAAACCCAACCGCTCGGGGAGCAGTTTTGGGGTGAGCAAGGTCAAAGGACCCGAAGATTGGGAGGCCGCGCTCAACAAAGCCTTTGAACACGGAGATCAGGTGGTGGTCGAGCGTTTTGTGCCCGGGATGGAGCTGGGCTGTGGGATTACCGACCACCGGGGAACGCCCGAACTGCTCGGCATCACCGAGATCGTGCCCGACCACGAGTTTTTCGACTATGCTTCAAAATACGAAGGGGCCTCTCAGGAAATTACCCCGGCCCGCATCGAATCCACCCTGGCCGACCGCTTGAAGTTCATCGCCCTAGAGGCCTATACCCGGCTGAATTTAAAGGGAATAGCCCGGGTCGATTTTATCGTACACCCCGAAGAGGGGCCGTACATCATCGAGATCAATGCCGTTCCTGGTTTGGGTCCCGAGAGCATTGTGCCCAAGCAAATCCGCGCCTCAGGCCTCGACGCCGGCTCGTTGTTTGGCGCCCTCATCGAGCGCAGTCTCCACAACCGCACCGTATGACCGCAGTATTTCCGGGTTCTTTCGATCCCATCACCAAAGGACATGAAGACGTCATTCGCAGGGCTGTGGCCCTGTTCGACACGGTTTGGGTGGCCGTGGGCACCAACGCCAACAAGCAGTATATGTTTACGGAGGCCCAGCGCCTCGGCTTTATCCGAGACACCTTTGCCGACGAACCCCGGGTGCAGGTGGAGCCCTATAGCGGTTTGACCGCCGATTATATGAAGCACAAAGGGGTTCAGTTTCTGCTCAGGGGGCTGCGAAACCCCGCCGATTTTGAGTTCGAAAAGGCGATTGCCCACGCCAACCGCAAACTGATGCCGAGCATGGAGACAGTGTTTTTTCTGACCAGTTCGGGGCTGTCGTACGTTTCGAGCAGCATAGTCCGAGATGTCATTCGAAACGGGGGAGACTATACCCTTTTTGTTCCAGACGCTGTTCGTTTGAAGGGATAAGACGCCCTTTACTCTGCTTCGTCGAGGAATTGTTCGAGCAAAGCGCGAATCGCCGGCCAGGCTTCCGGTAGGTGGTTGAGGAGTTCGGCTTCGGCCATCCACTCCACGCGGTCGATGCCCTCCGATTCTTGGGGCTGGGGGGTTCGGGGGTCTGCGGTAAACAGGTGATACCAATGCGTGGTTTTGACCCTCCAGTGCCCGTCTTGAATATAGGTATGCCAGGTTTTGGGGAGCGCCCGGATCAACTGCAGCCCGGACAACCCGCACTCTTCTTCGACCTCGCGCAAAGCGGCGTCTTCGGGGTGTTCTCCATCTTCGAGTTTGCCTTTGGGCAGGTCCCAATGTCCGAGGCGGTGAATGAGCAGGACATCGCCCGAAGGGTTTTGTACCAGCCCCCCTGCCGCTTCTATCGGATGGTGTTGGGTCAAAAGGGTCTGGGAATCTGCATCGGGGTCCGCCGTGGAGATCCAAAGTGCGCCCACCCGAGGGGGGCTCATAAATTCCTCGAAGTCGGCCACCAAGAGGTCTTGTTCCGGGGCGCTCAGGGCTCGGTGCGGAAATGCGGGCGGATTGGCCGACCAAATCAAGCGTCCGGAGGGCAAATAGAGTTCGTAGTTTTGGCGCATGGCAATCGATCGAGCATCGGCATGGAAGACGGCCGAAATTCTGCTTCAAATTAAGGCGATCCAACTGCAACCCGAGACCCCTTTTACGTGGGCTTCTGGATGGAAGTCGCCCATTTATTGCGACAACCGCGTTTTGTTGTCGTATCCGGAGCACCGAAGCTATGTCCGAGAACAATTGGCCGCAGTCATTGAACGCCACTACGGACGTCCTGAACTCATTGCCGGCGTGGCCACGGGCGCCGTTGCCATCGGGGCGCTGGTCGCCGATTTCCTCGGGCTGCCCTTTGTCTACGTACGGCCCGAAGCCAAAGAACACGGTCGCAAAAATCAGGTGGAAGGCCATTTGGGCCAGGGAATGCGCACCGTGGTCGTCGAAGATCTGGTGAGCACGGGCAACAGCAGTCTGCGCGCTGTGGGGGCTTTGAGAGAAGCCGGGGCCCAGGTCGAAGGCATGGTGGCCATTTTCACGTACGGTTTTCCCCAGGCCGAACAGGCCTTTGCACAAGCAGATTGCCGATTGGAGACCCTGAGCGACTACGCTCACTTGCTCGAGCAAGCGGTTCAAACGGGGTTTGTTCGACCCGACGAACTCGAATTGCTCGGTACCTGGCGCAAGGCGCCTTCGGAATGGTCTGGAGCGCTCAATTAAAGGACAAATCGCTATGAACATTACCGGACCCGAAGTGGCTGTGGCCAAGCCGGCCGATGAACTGCTCGCCTATATGGGCCAATTTTCGAATTTCGAATCGCTCATGCCCGAAGAAGTGGTGCAGTTCGAGGCCTACGAAGATGGTTTTACGTTTGGCCTCAAAGGCTTTCCCGCGGTCAAGTTGATGAGGGCCGATGACGCCGCCCCGGGGACCATCGCGCTGAAATCGAGGGGGGGGATGATCGATTTTCGCTTGGTGTGTACGGTTCAACCCACGGATGAAACGCATTCCACGGCCCAACTCGTGTTCGATGGCGACCTCAACCCCATGCTCCGCATGATGGTGGAAAAGCCTTTGACCCACCTCATCCAGAGGCTGAGCGAAGCCATGGGGCAGTTGCGCTAATCCAGATCAGGCTTATTTGCCCGGATAGGGTTTTTCATAGATCCGCTCGTATAGACCGGTATAGCGCTTAAGGATATTGCGGCGCTTGAGTTTCAGGGTCGGGGTGAGGTGTCCTGAGTCGATGCTCCACACATCGGGGGTTAGTTCAATTTTTTTGATCTGTTCCCACTGACCAAAACGCTTGTTGATTTCGTTCACCTCGCGCTCAATCCTCGCCTTGACCCTGGGTTCCGCAATGATTTGTTCTGGGGTGGTGTAGGGGATTTTTTTCCGGTCACACCAGTCTTTCAGGAAGGCAAAGTCGGGCTGGACCAACGCGGCAGGATGCTTTTCTCCTTCGCCGATGACCATAATTTGCTCGATGAACCGCGATTCTTTCAAAGCGTTTTCAAGCATTTGGGGCGCGACGTATTTGCCTCCTGAGGTCTTGAAGATCTCTTTCTTCCGATCGGTAATCTGCAGATGCCCATCGGGGTGTAGGGTGCCGATGTCGCCGGTGTGGAACCAACCCTCGGCATCGATAATTTCGGCTGTGAGTTCGGGGTTTTTGTAGTAGCCCATCATCACGTTCGGCCCTTTGCAGAGGATTTCGCCGTCTTCGGCAATCCGCACTTCCACATTGGCAATAGGCCGTCCTACACAGCCGATGCGCTTGTCGGATTCCGTTTTGCCGTTGACGCTGATTACGGGAGAGGTTTCGGTCAGCCCATACCCCTCTTGAATATTGACGCCGGCAGCGAGAAAAATACGCGCCAGTCGCGGGTTGAGTGCAGCACTTCCCGATACCACAGCCACTACACGTCCGCCAAGCGCCTCGAGCCACTTCGAGAAAATCAGCTTGCGCGCAATGCCCAATTGGACATTGTACAGGGCAGAACGGTCTAAGGTGTCGTAGCGCTCGGCCAGTCCCACGGCCCAGAAGAACAAAGCCCGTTTTACGCCTGTCAACTCCGATCCCTTGAGCATAATGCGGTCAAAGACCTTTTCGAGCAAGCGGGGAACGGCGGTAAAAATGTGGGGCTTGATTTCTCGGATGTTGTCGCCCACCGTGTCGAGCGATTCTCCGTGGTACACCGGAATGCCCTTCCAACAGTACAAATACGTCAGCATGCGTTCGTACACATGGCAAACGGGCAAAAAGCTCAGTGCAATGGCGCCGTCTGTCACGGGGATCCGGTCGTGGCAGTGGGTGGAGTTGGTGGCCAAATTGGAATGACTCAGCATCACCCCTTTGGGAACCCCGGTGGTTCCGGAGGTATAGATAATGGTCGCAAGGTCGCTGGGTCGAACGGCGGCCATGCGCTCCTCAAACTCTGTTCTGCGCTCGCTCCTCCGCCCTCGTTCGAGCACCTGGGTCCACGACATTCCGCCTTCGACGGGCAAATAACAGTAGACCGCTTCGAGCTGGGGGCATTGGTGTTTGATGCGCATCACCTTGCGCCACAATTCGTCGTTCGAGACAAAACACCATCGGCTTTCGCTGTGGTTCAGAATGTAGGCCACGTCTTCGTCGGAAAGGGTCGCATAGATGGGCACATCGACCCCACCCGCTTGGAGCACGCCGATGTCGGTTACGTTCCACTCGTAGCGATTGTTGTGGCTGATGAGCGCCACTTTATCGCCGGGTTGCAACCCCAATTCCATCAAACCCAAGCTCAATAGCTCTGATTGGGCTACAAATTCTGCGCTGGATAAAGAGACCCATTTCCCGTCGATTTTGGTCGAAAGAGAAACTTCTAAAGGGCAGTGGGTCAGTTGATAACGAGGGAAGTCGAACAGTCGGGCAAGCGCGTCAAAACGGGTGTCGGCAGAGGCTGAACTCATTGATGGGTAGGTTTTGATGGGGCTGCGCTCCGATGGTCGTAGGCCTTTACGCCCCGTAGCCATGTTTGAAGAACCCGGGTGCGCAGCGATTCCTCCAAGGTACAATGCAGCAAATCCACATCCAATACCACCAAATCGGCGTATTTGCCCACCGAAAGACTGCCCGTTTGGGTGTCGCGGTATTGGGCGTAAGCGGCATCGAGCGTCATGCCCCTCAGCGCCTGCTCCGGGCTCAGGGCTTCGCCCGCGGTCAAGCTGGGATGGCGCCCTTCAGGAGAATCGCTCCGAAATACGGCAGCACGGAAGGTCCGCAGCGGATCGATGGACTCGATGGGAAAATCGGTGCCCAAGGGCAACCGCTTGTTTTGTTCCCACAAGCTTCGGTAGGCATAGGCGCGTTCGAGGCGCTCTGTGCCCAAGCGCTCGAGAACCCAATCGGCGTCCGATACGGCATGGGTGGGTTGGACCGAGGGCAGAATCCGATGCTTTCCAAACAGCGCCCAGTCCCAGGGGTGTACCACCTGGGCGTGCTCGATTCTCCATCGCCTCGGGTTGCCCCCATCGCCCAAAAGCTCGGCATAAAGACGGAGCACCTGGCGGTTGGCCGAATCGCCAATGGCATGGGTACACACCTGGAATCCGGCTTCCTTGAGTTGGGCGAATCGGGTTTTGAGAAACGCTCTGCGCCTCAGACTGAGTCCTTGGTGTTCTGGACGATCGGTATAAGGCTCGAGGAGCAAGGCCCCGTGAGATCCGAGGGCACCATCGGCGTAGAACTTGAACGAACGCACACGGAATCGGTCTTCTTCTATGGGTCCATGTTCGAGGAAGTACGCGAACGATGCCGAATCGTCTGAGGCCATGGCATTGAGCGGAATGTGTAGCCGGCCTTTGCGGTACAGCCTGCGGAGCAAAAAGAGCTGGGCCGTGTCCAATCCTGCATCGTTCAAACCGGTCAAGCCCGAGGCCAGCAACCGCTGTTCAGCGTCTATCAGAGCGGTACTCAGCGCGTCCACCGTCCATTCGACCTCGGGAACCAGATCCTGAGCTCGGTCGATCAGTACGGCTCCAGATCCCCCGGTGCACCATCGGATTTCCCCCCCTTCGACCACTGTGCCCGGGCCAATTTCATAGCGATCCAAAACCGCTTGATTGACCCAAAGCGCGTGCCCATCGACCCGGCGCAACCGGACCTCGCGGTGTGGAAAAGCAGTGTTGAGTTGTTCCGAAACCGGAAGGGATCCGCCGGGCCATCTGGTGTTGTCCCAACCCCATCCTTCAACGACGTCGATCGATCCCGAAGCCGAATCGAATTCGCGCACTTTTTGGACGAGCAGTTCGATGGCTTCCACCTCGCTGCGGGCGTTGGTGAGATCGACCGTGCGCAGGCTTTTGGCGAAGGCTACAACATGGCAATGCGCGTCGATAAACCCGGGATAGACCCATTGACCTTCGAGGTCTTGTTCCCGGGCAAATCGGTATTGCTCGCGGAGTTCGTCGGGATCGCCCAGGGCCAGGATGCGTCCCTCGGAAATGGCGAGCGCGTTGACGCTGGGATAGAGGCTGTCGAGGGTGGTGAAATGGCCGTTGAACAGCAGGACATCGGCCGTGGGCTCGGGTTCGCAAGAGGTGAGAACCCCGGAGAGCCAGCACCCCAACAAGGCGCCCATTCCGACTCCCCGAAAACGGAAGGCATTCATGGGAAGCGAAGTTAAACGGCAATCCCGGTTGCGGCCGTTTTCGATCCAAGGTGGCGGCTCCGGGTTGAATTCCCAGAGCTGTATCAACGGAATTTGAATTTCAATTCCGATAAGATCGCCTGTCGTTTGTGGCGCACTGTCTATCTTTCCCCAATGCGCATGGCCATCATCGACATGGGCACCAATACGTTCAATGTCTTGGTGCGCGATCCGGGCAATCCCGAATTTGAATTCAGCGACAAGATTCCCGTCCGCTTGGGCGAGGGTGGTTTTGGGACGGGGCGCCTCTCGGAGGCCGCAGTTGAGCGTGCCCAAGGGGCCTTATCGTCGCTGATGGAAATGGCGAAAAATCAGGGAGCTGTTCGGATAGAGGCGCTGGCCACCTCGGCCATTCGCGATGCGTCCAACGGAGGGGAGCTGGTCGATTGGGCCCAGCGCACCCTTGGTTTGCACATCGAGGTCATCGACGGGATCCGGGAAGCGCAGTACATCCTCGAAGGGGTGCGCCATGCCCTCGACTTGCCCGCCGATCCCGTACTCGTGGTCGACATCGGAGGGGGGAGCACGGAAGTTTTGGTGGCCAAGGGTGCCGAAACCCTGTGGATGAAGAGTTTTCCGCTGGGGGTGTCGCGGCTCAAAGAGCTCTTTTGCCCATCCGATCCCCTGAGCATCGACGACCAAGCCCGTCTACACGAACATTGCGCTATGCACTTCAAAGGGTTGAAAGACGAATTGCGTCAATATCAACCCCGCTGGCTGATCGGTTCCTCGGGTTCGTTCGACACCCTGGCGGATTTGGTCCGCGTGCCTCCGGGAACCCCAGAGGTATGGTCACCATCGGAGCCGATTGCCTACGACGCGGCCTTGTCGATGTGTGCCTTGCTCCAGCAATTGCGCTTAGAAGAGCGGTTGCGCTTGCCCGGAATGGCTGCTTTTCGGGCAGAGTTGATGGGGATCAGCGCTTTGTTGGTCCAACATTTGCTTGAGATGCACCCGTTCCAACACTTTATCCTGTCTCGGTATGCCCTCAAAGAGGGCGTATACTTTTCTCGGTGGGCCGCCTACCGCGTCCTTTAGTCCACTACTCTTGTTGTTGCCATGTCCAAAATCCTCATTGCAGAAGACGAAGCCAGCATAAGACGGGTGCTTATGCGCATTTTAACCGAAGAAAACGCCGGTTATGAACTTTCGGAAGCCGCCGATGGTCAGGAGGCCATGCGCAAAGCGTCCGAGGGGTTCGATTTGGTGCTCTGCGACATCAAAATGCCCTTGGCCGATGGGGTCGAGGTGCTCGAGCACTACCGAAAAACGGCTCCGGAGACGGCCATGGTGATGATTTCTGGGCACGGCGATTTGGAGCTGGCCGTGCAGTGTATGCGGATGGGGGCCTACGATTTTATTTCCAAACCCATGGAGCTCAATCGCTTGCTGCAAACCGTGCGCAATGCCCTCGATCGGACGGCCTTGGTACAGCAGTTGCAGCACCTGCGCAAAAAAGTCGACCGACAGCACCAAATGATCGGCTCCGGCCCGGCCATCCAGTCCATCCGAACCCTCATCGAAAAGGTGGCACCCACCGACGCCCGCGTGTTGATAACCGGTCCCAACGGGAGCGGTAAGGAACTGGTGGCGCATGGAATTCACCAAGCAAGCGCGCGTTCCAAGTCGGCCTTTGTCGAAGTGAACTGCGCAGCCATTCCGGCCGAGCTCATCGAAAGCGAATTGTTCGGGCATGTCAAAGGAGCCTTTACTTCGGCGGTCAAAGACCGCAAGGGCAAGTTCGAACAAGCCGAAGGGGGTACCTTGTTTCTCGACGAAATCGGCGATATGAGTCTGAGCGCCCAGGCCAAGGTGCTGCGCGCCTTGCAGGAAAACCGCATCAGTCCGGTGGGCGGAGAAAAGAGCATCGCGGTCAACGCCCGCGTTTTGGCGGCCACCAACAAGGACTTAACCAAAGAGATCGCCGAAGGACGGTTTCGAGAAGATCTCTATCACCGACTGAGTGTGATCCGCATCGAGGTTCCCTCGCTCAACAAGCGCAAAGAAGACATCCCCGATTTGGTGGCGCACTTTTCGGCCCAGATTCAGGGAGAGCAGAAACTCCCTCCCAAGTCGTTCTCCACCAGGGCTTTGTCCGCTTTGGCGGAACTCGACTATACCGGAAACATCCGCCAACTCCGCAATCTCGTGGAGCGGTTGTTGATTTTGGGCAGCGCGGAGATTTCGGCCGAAGAGGTGCGGCAATATGCCTGAGAGACGCCCATCAATGGGCCTGGATTCAGGCGTGGTTGTCCTTGCCGAGTGCTTTGGCCAGGGCCGAGTCGTACACCGCTCGGTAGTCGTCGATATGGCCCCAGTCTTCGTCGTCGATGCGGATGGACCCTTTGGTGACGTGTCCGAGCAGGTCGAAACCAACCCCGTTCAGCATCATGGCGTCGATAAAGGCGTCCTCGTCTTCGGGGCGGACGCTCACCACGGCTCTGCCCTGAGATTCCCCGAATAAATAACAGTCCTTGCGCAGGGCCGCATCGGTGGTTAGGTCAAAGCCCAATCCTCCGGGCAAAGATTTCTCGATCAAATTGGCGAACAGACCGCCTTCGCTGATGTCGTGCGCGCTTTGAATGAGCCCTTTGCGGATGAGCATCTGCAGTTGGTTGCACAGGGCAAACTCTTCTTCGAGGCTAAAGGCAGGGGCTGGAGAAGCCTCTATGCCCTTGAGGTAGACTAAATATTGACTCGAAGCCAGGTCGTTTCTCGATTCGCCGATCAGATAAATCAAATCGCCCTTGGTTTTGAATCCGAGGGGGGTGATGAATTTCTTGTCTTCCACCACCCCGATCATCCCGATGGTGGGCGTCGGAAATACGGGCTCGGTGCGGTCTTTGAGCACGGTTTGGTTGTAGAAGCTCACGTTGCCTCCGGTTACGGGGGTCGCAAAACGCTCGCAGGCCTTGCTCATGCCTTTTATGGCGCCGACGAATTGCCAATACACTTCGGGCTGATACGGATTGCCAAAGTTGAGGCAGTTGGTCACCGCCGAGGGGACGCCTCCACTGCAGCTGATGTTGCGCGCCGCTTCGGCCACGGCGATCATGGCCCCGGTTTCGGGATCGGCATGAACATAGCGCGAATTGCAATCCACCGTCATGGCGAGGGCCTTGGGGGTGCCGCGCAAATCGACCACGGCTGCGTCGGTAGGGCGATTGGTGCTCATATTGACCGTGCCCACCATGCTGTCGTACTGCCGATACACCCAGGCCTTGGAGGCGATGTTGGGCAGGCCGATCAAGCGCAAGGCCTCCGATTTCAGATCGGTGCCCTGGGGGACAGAGTCGAGGTCAAAAGCTTGGTATTCACGGAAGTACTCTGGCTCGCGGAATTCTCGGTAATAGACCGGGGCACCTCCTCCCAAAACAAGGCTCTCCGCAGGTACCGAGGCCACCCGTTCTCCCTTCCAGAAAAACTCCAATTGCCCTCCTTCGGTCACGGTGCCAATCGGCACACAGTGGATGTCCCATTTTTCGAAAATGGCCTCTACTTCGCGCTCCCGACCTTTTTTCACCACAGCCAACATCCGCTCCTGTGATTCGCTCAGCAAGATTTCCCAAGGCGCCATGCCTTCTTGGCGCAACGGGACTTTGTCGAGGTCGATGCGCATACCGACCCCGCCCGAAGCGCTCATCTCGGAGGTCGAGCAGGTGATGCCCGCCGCACCCATGTCTTGCATCCCCACCAAGGCGTCGGTGGCCGCGAGTTCGAGCGTGGCTTCGAGCAAGAGCTTTTCCATAAACGGATCGCCCACCTGGACCGCGGGAATGTCGTTGGCGCTGTCTTCGCTCAGATCTTTCGAGGCAAACGATGCTCCGTGAATGCCGTCTTTGCCCGTTGAAGAACCGATGATGTACACCGGGTTCCCTTCGCCTTCAGCCTTGGCGCGGATAATGCCGTCGGTCTTGACAATCCCCGCTGAAAAAGCGTTGACCAGCGGATTTTGACTGTAGCAGGCGTCGAAATACACCTCTCCGCCTACGGTCGGAATGCCAAACGAGTTGCCGTATGAACCGATGCCCTTGACCACTCCATCGATCAGCCATTGGGTGCGCGCCTCTTGGGGCAGGCCAAACCGCAGCGAGTTGAGTTGGGCAATGGGACGGGCGCCCATCGTGAAAATGTCGCGGTTGATGCCGCCTACCCCCGTGGCCGCCCCTTGAAAAGGCTCGAGGGCGCTGGGGTGGTTGTGCGATTCAATTTTAAAGGCGCAGCCCATTCCATCGCCCAAATCGACCAAACCAGCGTTTTCTTCGCCCGCCTTGACCAGCATATGCGGTCCGTCTTTGGGCAGGGTTTTGAGCCAGACGATCGAGTTTTTGTAGGAGCAGTGTTCGCTCCACATCGCGGAATAAATGGCCAATTCAGTGTAGTTCGGCACGCGACCGAGCACCTGGACAATGCGGTCAAATTCTTCGGGAAGCAGGCCGAGTTCGCGGGCGGTTTCAACAGTGACGTTCGGAAGGGCCGAGATGGAATCCATGGATGGGCGTAAGAATGCGTTGGGCGCCAAAGTTAGGGCGCAACCCCATCAAGCCTCCTGTTTGATCAAGGAAACCACGATGCCTCCCGCCAGTGCCAGACCGATAAACAACAGCGAGAACCCGTCCGGGAGTGGGAAGAATGAGGCGCTCAGCATTTTGGCTGCGATGAACAGCAATATGGCCACCACGCTTTGTTTCAGGTAGCGGAATCGCTTGAGCATATGCGCCAAAAAGAAATACATCGAGCGCAAACCGAGAATGGCAAACACATTCGAACTCCACACAATCAACGGGTCAGTGGTGATGCCCAAAATGGCGGGAATCGAGTCGAGGGCAAAGAGCAGGTCGGTGACTTCAATGACGGCTACCGAAGCAAACAGAGGCGTGGCCATGCGTTTGCCCGCGAGCCGGGTAAAAAACCGATCGCCGTCCGGGGTGTCGCTGATGCGGAAATACCGATACACATAAGCGAACCGCTGTCTGGGGGGTTCCGGGTGTTCGAGCTCCTCGGTTTCGTCTTTGTCGCGCAGCATTCGGAGGGCGGTGAACAACAACAGGGCCCCGAAGAGGTAAAACATCCAGTGGAAGCGCTCTACGAGCGCAATGCCCGCCGCAATCATCAACCCCCGAAATACAATGGCGCCGAGGATGCCCCAAAACAAGGCTTTGGGCTGTTGGTGGAGGGGAATCCGGAACGAAGCAAAAATGAGCGCTATGACGAACAAATTGTCGACGCTGAGCGACAGCTCGACCAAATAGGCGGTGATATAGGTCGTTAGTACTTCATTCGGACTGAGGTTGAGGGGGTTGTCGGCCCAACCGTGCCCGTACGAATACCACAAAAGAACCCCGAAGGACAATCCGAGAACGACCCAAAACAGAGTTTCGTAGGCCGCTTTTCGGGTGCTCGGTTGGGCATTTCGCCCGTGGAGCAGGAAGAGGTCTGCCAGCAGCGACCCGAATACAAGAACCGTAAAACCAATCCAGAGGTAGGGCATGGAACGGGTCGATGATATTTCCGCACCGAAATGGTGCATTCGCAGCGGTGCGAAAAGTACGCAGGGAAGTCGCTCCGCACTCAGTCGATTCCCGCAGAGCGCAGCAAATCCCGGAAATAGCGACGGTCGATTTCCTCGCCCATGCGCTCAAAAGCGCGTTCGATGGCTTTGTCGGCCTCGAGGTGCTGCCCCACCACCTCGCCCAGTTTCCGGCTGTGAATCAATTGGCCATTGCGGTCGTAGAGTTCGGCCTCCAGTTGAACGGTGTAGCCTACGGTAGTGCCGGCACTTTGGTGTGTGCGGCTGGCAGTGGCAGTGTATCGCAGCCGCAGATCGGCCTTGTTCGCGGAAACGAGGGTGCTCCCCCTTTGGACAAAAAGGCGTTCAAAGTTTTTTTGCAGTCGGGGCGGGGTACGGCTTATTCCTTCGGCCATTTCAACGCCTTCAACGGCCACTTTCGGTTCGACAATATCGAGCTGCATCACGGCTTCTGAAGGGCGTACCGAGTTGGCAATCAGAGCAGTGGTGCTGGAACTTGAAAGCCGTGCCAGCGCCACAAGGTTGAAGGTAGCGGTCAAGGTTTCGCGCGGTTTTTTGCCTTGTACCCGGTTCAGCCCCATGTGGACTCGACCGTCGGAACCACTCATCACCTCGCGGTCGAGGAGGACGTCCCCGGAATAATGCAAAAAGACAGGTGCTTGTGCGAGGACTCGTCCTTGTCCGTTTTCGACCACAAAAGCGAGATCGGTGTTCGAGAGCGGCAAGCCGCGAATCAGTTCGATACGGGGAGGGAGGGGGCGAATTTTAATGTTGGCCACCGCTTGTCCGAATTCCGCATACAATTGATTGGACAGAAATACTGTGCGTCCATCGACCTCGGCTTCTACGCTTTGGGCCCAAAATTCAGAGACCGCTTCCATCGAGCGGATGTAGGTGTTGAGCGCGAGCAAATCTTCTCCCCGCTCGAGTTCTGTCTTGGCCCTCGCCCTCAAGTCCAGTGCATTCGCTACGGCTTTGGCCCGTCGCTTCTCACTCAGAATCCGATGGGTTTCTTTGTTGAGCTCGTACAGCGCCCAATACTCGGTCTCCGTCTCGTACTGATCGGTCAATTCGTAGCCCTCGAGCCGCGCCATGGTCGAACTGCGCACCGTGCTTTGGAAGTCTTCCCGGTAGCGATCGTTGGTTTCGAGTTGGTGGAGGAGCGAATTGCCCGAAACCTCGATGGAAATTTGAGCGGCGATGTCGTTGAGCGCCTGGGTTCGCGCATTCCCCACGTGGTCTACTCCGCTGCGCTTGGGCGAGGAACCGATGGCCAAATACACCCCCGATTTGAGCGGACGGGTCCGAATCCAATCGGGCCGCAGGTCGACCGGAGCCGTTTTTTCGGCCTTGTCTTTGCCCGAGCCGCATCCGGCCGACAAAAGGCCCACAACGAGCACCTGGAGCAACAACCCGATCAAGGGCTTCAGACGGAAAGCGGGAAGAGAATGCTTCATGATTCGATGCGGCTTTGGCGCACCAGTTCTGCGCTCACCTTGGCGGCCAATTTCGAGAGGGCCTGTTCGGACATGCTCTCGGGGCTGCGGATGCTCTGCCGACCCCCTACGAGTTGGTCGAGTTCTCGTTTGGCGGCGCTGTTGAAATCGACAACCCATTTGCCTCCGGTGCCCCGAGATCCGGGGTAAAACTGTCGTGGATTGCCACTGTAGTCCGTGTAGGCGATGCGGTCGCTGTCTTCGGCGCTCAATTGGTCGGCGGCGAGAATGCGCCCGGTCTGAGTCGAAGTAAGTTGATAGGAATAGGCCACACTAAAACGAACCTCTCGGGAATAGACCCGATAGGTGACCAAATCGTATTCGTAGACCGTTTTCATTTCGCCCGTCTTGGGGTCTTTCCGCTTGACCGGTCGGGCAGAGAAACCGGTACGCGTCTCCGATTTTAGCCCGGAATCGTAGCGCACAGCCGAAGAAACGGTACCGGAAAGGAGCGACTTGGCCCCGGTGAGCTCACCAATTTTGACAGCAGAATTGCCAGAGACTTCGCCTTTCATTTGCCGAATTTGCTCTTCGAGCAATCGTTCGTATTGGGTGCGATCCACAAGCTGGACAAAGGGATCGTTGCTCTTGAGCACCGACGAAGCAATGGCGCCGGCTACAGCCGATTCGATGCCCGAAATGCCCGATTTGTTCTCAAAGGGCAGCATGGCAATCGGATAGCGACCATTTTCCAAACAAATGGACCTCAGGTCCCGGCTGTCCTTGTAGCCTCCCTGAGATTCAATGGCGTCAAACTTGAAATAGGCTTCGCGGTAGCGGCCCGCGTCATAGAGGTCTATCCCTTCCCGATACAAGGGCTCATTCCGCGACAATGTCTTGAGGGCTCCGGCATCCTTAAAATTGGGATTCAGGGCATTGACTTTGGCAAAAGACTGTTCTGCTTTGGCGAATTGCTCTTGACGCAAAAATTCCCGGGCCTCTTCGTACAGCACAAGCGAATAGGCATCGCGCGATTCTTGATACAAAGGTTCGTAGTGATCGGGAATGTCGAGTACAACGCCCACGGCTTGGGCGCGTTGGACATAAACCACAGCCTCGGAATAATGCTCTACAGCCTTGGCGTGGTTGCCCGCGGCATGGGCTTGATAAAAGGCAGAGAGCTTGTCTTCGAGCACCCGTCCTCCCGATTTTTTCAGGGCAATTTGCGCGTCAATGTTGTCGCGCTTGCGCATCAACGCCTGGAAGTAATACTCGCTGGCCTCGGCATACGAACCGGCTTCGGCCAGTTTTTCGCCTTTCTTGTAGAGCCCTTTGGAGCCGCTGCAGGCCGTGAAAACCAACAGTAAAAGCCCCCAGAACAGGGTAGTACGAATCCGTGGGTAGGGTTTGCTCACCGTTGCGGGGTCTTTGGGAGATGGATGCGAAGTTCAGGTTTCCCTTCGTCGGCTCCAAAAACAATGCCAAGAACAGGGGGTGAACAAATACCATTCGGGTTGTGAACGCAAGCGGGCTGGGCGGGTATTATTTTGGTAGTCTTCTTATACGCCCTCCTTATCATGGCCTTAATTCTCCTCTTATCACCTGCCAAGCGGCTCCGGCTTCCGAAAGAACGCCCATCGGTTGATTCCTTGACAAAACCAGTGTTTTTGGCGCAGGCCAAAAAAGTGATGGGGCAACTCAAGCCCCTCGGGATCCACGACTTGGTCCAAATGCAGTCCATCAGCCCTGAACTGGCCCGAGAAAATGTGGAACGCAACCAGAGCTGGAAGGGGGCGCGTCGCTATCGGGCCGTGGAGTTGTTCGATGGAGAGGTGTATCGGGGTTTGGCGGTGGCTCGTTGGAGCGAAAGCGCACGGCAAAGAGCTCAAGGGCATTTGCGGATTCTTTCGGGGCTGTATGGATGGCTTCGCCCAGACGATGGAATCGAGCCGTATCGGCTGGAAATGGGCACGGCACTCGAAATCGAGCCGGGAAAGCGGTTGGGCAAATGGTGGTCCGAGCCGCTGAGCGCGCGTTTGAAACGAGAGGCGGGCAGAGATTGGGTGGTCGATCTCTCTTCGGCCGAATACGGAGGCGTGTTGCGCTATCCCAAAGGATTTCAGAAGAAAGTGTCGATGGATTTTTTGGAAGACGGTCCCAAGGGGCCCCGGCCGGTTCAGGTCTATTTCAAGCAGGCCCGGGGGACCATGGCGCGGTGGATTCTCGAAACCGGAGCTCAAACCCCCACTGATTTTGAGGCATTTCAAGAAGATGGATATCGGTTTAGTCCATTGCTTTCAAAACCGGGGAATATGGTATTTTTGAGGAATCAATGAAGATGCCCGATTTGAAAGGCAAATTATTCTCAGTGCTGGGTATGCTCTTGTGTTTCGCTGGTGCGGAACTGAAGGCACAAAAGCAACTGC
Organism: bacterium; assembly: GCA_016125155.1. Taxonomy (GTDB): domain Bacteria; phylum Bacteroidota; class Bacteroidia; order Flavobacteriales; family Schleiferiaceae; genus WGMI01. The sequence goes on along the minus strand of WGMI01000024.1, from coordinate 36,036 downwards.
GCTACCGTGACTTCGGTGTGCAGATTGGCACCTTGACGCATGTGGGCGATGTGGCCGGGGGCGACCCGGCGGCGGTCATCAAGGAGTTGCGTCCCAAATTTGGGTTGATGTACCGCTATCACTTTAAACCGTGGTTTGGCTTGGGGGTTGAAGGAAGCTACGGAAAAGTGTTCGCTGAGGACTCCAATCACGGCAACCCTAAGCGGAACTACCAAGTCGACACCGATGTGTTGCAGTTGAACGGGTTTATTGAGTTGAGCTTTAAGAAATTCGGCAAATATCAACGCCAGAATTCCTGGACCTTTTTTGTCAAAGGCGGGGGCGGTTTGGTTTTTTACGATCCGGAGTTGCGCGAAGATGCGCGTTACGGCAGCAACATCATTCTCTATCCCAATGCCTATACGGGGATGCAGATGTACGGCGGCGGCGGGTTTAAAATCCGCACCGGCTACAGCAGTTTTGTTTCGATAGACGCCACCGGACATTTGTTGTTGTTCGACAACCTCGAGGGTTGGGAATACAAGAAGAACAACACCGGAAACGACATGATGGCGAGCTTCAACGTCGGGTATACCTGGATGATTTTTTAATCGATCCCACAACGGATCACCTCCCGAATATGGGGCCGTCCGGGACTTGGGATGCGTTTCGGGAAGATGGTCGGATGTCGCCGATGAACATAAGGTTCATGCGGTTTTTCGATCCGTTTTCGCATATCCCGTTCCCTATTTGCAGGATTGTTGACGAAATATTGTCCGTCCGTCGATAGACCACTTCATCGCGTACAATGCGTGGTAACAGGCCTGCCGTCGGAATTCGGGTTGTAGGGTCCGGGCGCCTTGGATAACACCATTTTAGAATCCGCGGACGATCGGTTCCAAATTGAGCGATTGGGCTCCGATTCGATTGCGGGTCGAGCGATTTTCGATTGAGGCAATGGGGTCGTACAATGGCTCCCTGTTCCCGTCAACCACCGCACCAAACCAGCGCACGCACCCCTAGGTGCCCGGGGTCGCGAAATGGACGCCTTCCTTCCATAATCCCAGAAAGGCGCTCTGCTCGAACGAATTCGATATCGATTTTGAAACCGTTCCGTGGAATCCGTGGCAATTTCGGCCGTCAAGGAATGTTCCATGCGTCGAAGGAGACGAGAAACACAATCGTAATAATAAATCTTACAAATACCGGGCTGTTACCGAATCGGTGCTCGCCATCAACCCCCGCAGCCCCCCCTGATATACCAACCGTCCGCCATCGGATCCGCCACCCGGGCCGAGATCGATAATCCAGTCCGCCTGTCGAATTAAATCGGGGTGGTGTTCGATGACCACGATGCTGTGCCCGCGGTCGAGCAAGGCGGAGAAGGCCATGAGCAATTTGCCGATGTCGTGAAAGTGCAGCCCTGTGCTGGGTTCGTCGAACAAAAAGAGCGATTTGCCTTCGTTCTGCCCCCGCAACAAGAACGAAGCCAATTTGATCCGTTGTGCCTCGCCTCCAGACAGCGTACTCGAACTTTGACCCAAGCGCACATACCCCAATCCTACTTCGGCCAGCGGGGCAATCATGCGCTCCACTCCTTTTTCGCCCAACCTTTTGAAGAACTGCAGCGCATCGTCTACGGTCAGCTCGAGTACCTCGCTGATGTTCAAGCCGCCCACCTTGACTTCGAGGATCTCGTCCTTGAATTTTTTGCCATTGCAGGTTTCGCAGACCAGGTGCAAGTCGGCCATAAACTGCATCTCGACCGTAACATTCCCCTCTCCCTCGCAGGTTTCGCACCGCCCCCCCGCCACGTTGAACGAAAAGTGTTTGGCCTTGTATTGACGCTGTTTTGACAGCGGTTGCGCGGCAAACAAATTCCGAATTTCGTCAAAGGCCTTGACGTAGGTGACCGGGTTGCTGCGCGAGCTCCGTCCGATGGGATTTTGATCGATAAACTCAATCCCCGACAATTGGTCCAGATCGCCTTCGAGCCGGGAATAACGCCCCGGTTTTTCGCCTTGACCGGTAAGGGCCCGTTTGAGTGCCGGAAACAAAATCGAGCGAATCAAGCTGCTCTTGCCCGATCCGCTCACGCCGCTCACCACCGTCAGAACGCCCAGAGGCAAGTCGATATCGACCGATTTTAGGTTGTTTTCCCGAGCGCCGAACAGCCGAATCAACCCTTTTGGAACCCTCGGTCCCCCGGGCATCTGGAGCTGTTCCAGCCCGGCCAGATACCGAGCCGTATGCCCTTGGGCGCGTTCGATAAGCCCTTCGGGAGGACCGCTGTACAACACGTGCCCTCCACCCGTGCCCGCTTCGGGTCCGATGTCGACAATCCAATCGGCCGAGCGCATGATTTCTTCGTCGTGTTCGACGACAATGACCGTATTGCCCAAATCGCGCAGACGCTTCAGCACCTCGATCAGTTGCTCGGTATCTCGGGGGTGCAGCCCGATCGAGGGTTCGTCTAGGATGTACATGCTCCCGACCAAACTGCTCCCGAGGGCCGTGGCCAGATGGATTCGCTGGGATTCGCCCCCGCTCAAACTCGAACTGACCCGGTTGAGACTCAGATAACCCAACCCCACCCGCATCAAATAGTCGAGGCGGCTGCGGATTTCTTCCAACAACCGAGCCCCAATCGCCTCCTCTCCAGGGGTCAGGGTCAACCCTGAGAAAAAGGCCTGCAATGAATGGACCGACTCCTGCACCAATTCGGGCAGGCTCCGTCCTCCAATGCGGACGTACGACGCTTCTTTGCGCATCCGGCTTCCCTGACATTCCGGGCACAACGTCTTGCCGCGGTAGCGGGCCAGCATGACCCGATACTGGATTTTGTAGCTGTTCTTTTCGACGAATTCGAAGAACGAACGGATTCCCTTGGTGCGGCCCTTGCCGTTCCAGAGCAGGTTCAATTGCTCTTCGCTCAGTTCAGCATAGGGCTTGTGGACCGGAAAGTCGTGTTTGTGGGCGTCGGCAATAAAGTCGAGTTTCCACGCTTGCATCTTTTCGCCTTTCCAGGCCACCACCGCATCTTCGTAAATCGAACGAGTGGGGTCGGGCACCACCAAATCGGGGTCGATTCCAATCACCGAACCAAAACCTTCGCAGCGAGGACAGGCGCCCACCGGGTTGTTGAAGCTGAACAGATTGGGGTGGTTCTCCATGAATTCCATTCCATCGGCTTCGAGCCGATCGCTGAACTCGAGGGTTTCGCCCGTGTCGGCCCAGCGGATGAGCAGGCTGCCACGACCCTCGTAGAAAGCGGTTTGAATGGAGTCGGCCAACCGGTTGCGTTCGTCTTCGTCCTGCACATTCGCCACGGCTCTATCTACGACCAACCACCACGCTTTGGGCACCGGTTTGCCTCCCCGGGCGTTGGCTTCGAGGGCGTCGGTGATCAGGTGCACTTCCTCTTCAAACCACACCCGGGCAAAACCCTGAGAGAGCAATAGGCCCAATCGATCATGGAACGACTGCGCATCGGCTACCGGGGCAAGGGGCGAGAGCACGAGCAACCGCCGATCGGGGGGTGCAGTCGACAGGGCATTCAGCACATCCGCCACCTGGTGGCGCTTTACGGCCTTGCCCGAAACAGGGGAGTAGATGGTCCCTACGCGGGCAAAGAGCAATTTGAGGTAGTCGTAGATTTCCGTCACCGTGCCCACCGTAGAGCGGGGGTTGCGCGAGCTTACTTTCTGTTCCAGTGCTACAGCGGGAGACAAGCCGACAATTTGATCCACTTCGGGCTTGTCGAGGCGTCCCAGAAATTGCCGCGCATAGGCCGAAAGACTCTCGACATACCGCCTCTGTCCTTCCGCGTAGAGGGTGTCGAAGGCCAGGCTCGACTTGCCCGAACCGCTCAACCCCGTCACCACGATGAAGCGGCCCAGCGGCAGGTCGAGATCGATGTTTTTGAGGTTGTGTTGACGAGCGCCCCGTATGGAAAGCGTGCGCGTAGACGGTTCTATTGTGGCGGGTACACCCATTCGTCGGCGTTGGATTGCGAAGGTAACCCAGAACCCTGAGCGGGGTTTTGAGGAAAAGTGTATCTTTACCGTGAATCGCTCGGATTCAGATCATTTAATTCACGCACTGCATCGAAGGGACTTCTACGCTGATTTCGTTGTTCTAACCCCCCGGTGGCCGCCCTTGAGCACGCGCTCAAGACGCGCCTCCGAAACGATTCAAGCCATGAAAAAGTCCCCCGTAGTCGGCCTAGAGCCGAAAGGCGTGCCGAGCACCCCCCCCGAAAGTGTCTACGCCAACCAGGCTGCCGCCGGCACTCCGTTTCCCGGTGTCGTTGCGCTGCGTACTTGGTCCGATCAGCAACTCGTCGAAGTGTACGGAGCTGGCTGCGAAGCGGCGCTCGAGGTGCTCATCGTGCGCCACCAACAGCGCGTCTTTGGGTTTTTGATGCAAAAACTCCGGGACGAAGAGCTCGCCAACGACCTGTTTCAAGAGGTGTTTATAAAGGTAGTGCGCACCATCAAGACCGATCGCTACAGCGAAGAGGGCAAGTTTTTACCCTGGGTACTTCGGATAGCACACAACCTGGCCATCGACCACTTCCGTCGCGAAAAACGCCACCCCCTGTCCCGTTCCAAAGACGATTTCGACGTGTTTGGTACTATGGCGGCTTCCGAACTCAACCGAGAAGACGACCTGATCCGGGAGCGGATTCTGGCCGACGCTGGTCGGCTCATCAATCATTTGCCCGAAGAGCAACAATCGGTGCTGCGCATGCGGATCTACGAGGACCTGAGCTTCAAAGAAATCGCCGAACAAACGGGGGTGAGCATCAATACTGCGCTGGGCCGGATGCGCTATGCCCTCATCAATTTGCGCAAGCTCATCGAGAAGCACGGCATCATCCTCGACGTGTAAAGCGGGCGTCGAGGGGGTGATACAATAACCCCCCCAGGCAGGGCGTTCAAGGGGAGTAGTTCTTTTATTCACCCAAAACCATGCCTTTGAAGCACGTTACCCAAGACCCTGTGGTCGTTCATCCCACCGCTCCAGCAGAGCACTTGCCGAAGTCATCGAGCATACAATCCATCTTGGCCTATTCGGCCTCGCTCCAGCCCTACAAGGCGGGGGGCAAGCGGTGGTTGCTCGATCAAAACTAAAGTGCCTCTGGGCACGGCCTCCTCAGACCCCCTCTTATCGGATGCGGGGTCTTTTTTTTGGGGGGCCTAGGAAGGGGGATGGTCTGTATGTACCGCTTTTTTGCGGAGCTCGAAATTCTTGCCGAGATACACCTTGCGGACGGTTTCGTCCGAGGCAAGCTCTTCTGCCGAGCCGGACTTGAGAATGCGGCCCTCGAACATCAAGTAGGTGCGGTCGGTAATGGCGAGCGTTTCCTGCACATTGTGGTCGGTGATGAGAATCCCGATGTTGCGGTCTTTGAGTTTGGCCACAATGCTCTGAATGTCTTCCACCGCGATGGGATCGACACCGGCAAAGGGCTCGTCGAGTAAAATAAAACTGGGATCTACGGCTAAAGCCCGCGCAATCTCGGTTCGCCGGCGCTCGCCCCCACTGAGCAAATCGCCCCGGTTGGTGCGAATGTGGTTGAGGCTGAATTCTTCGAGCAGGGATTCGAGCTTGTCTCTCTGCTCATTCTTGCTCATTCGGGTCATTTCGAGCACCCCGCGAATATTGTCCTCCACGCTCAATTTGCGAAACACCGAGGCCTCTTGAGCCAAATAGCCAATGCCTCGCTGCGCGCGTCGATACATTGGATCTTTCGTGATGTCTTCTCCGTCCAGTTCGATGCGTCCTTCGTCGGGGCGCACCAGCCCTACGGTCATGTAAAACGAAGTGGTCTTGCCCGCTCCATTGGGTCCGAGCAAACCCACGATTTCGCCTTGGCGCACTTCAAACGAAACCCCGTTCACGACGCTGCGCTTGCGGTAGCGCTTGACCAGTTCGACGGCTTTGAGCATTCTCATCGGGCGGAAACTTCGGACTTGGAGGTTTGGGAAGCGCTGATGAAAATACTCAGCTCGTAGAGCAAAAATAGGGGTATGGACAGGACGATCTGGCTAAACAAATCCGGGGGCGTAATGACCGCGGCGGCCACCAGGATCAGCACGAGGGCGTGCTTGCGGTAGCGCTTGAGCCATTCGGGCCCCACCATCCCCGCTCGGCTCAAAAAGTAGATGGCCACGGGCAACTGGAACAACAGCCCGCAGGCGAGGGTCATGGCGGTCAAAGAGCCGACAAACGAGGTCAAATCGATGTAATTGACCACGGCCGCGCTGACCTTATACCCCCCGAAAAATTGAACCGAAAATGGAACCAACAAAAAGTATCCAAAACCGATGCCCAAACCAAAAAGCAGGCTGACAAAACCGACCATGCCCCGAGCGGCCTTTTTTTCAGATGCGTGCAATCCCGGCCCGACAAACCGCCAGATTTCCCAGGCGATGTAGGGAAAACTCAGGACCAATCCCGCACAAAACGAGACCCACAAATGCATATTGAATTGACCCGACAACTGGGTGTTGAGCAATTCAAACGGCATGGCCTCGAGGCAAAAAGTAGATCCCATTCCGAACGACTGCATCAGAGCGCAGATCGCTTGATAGGTCGGAAAATCGGGATTGAGTGGAAAGAGCAACACCCGGTCAAAGACCCAATGGGGATAGGCAAAGGCTGCAATAGCCCCCACCAAGAGCGCCATGGACGAACGAAACAAATGCCCCCTCAAGGCTTCGAGGTGGCCCAAAAAGCTCATGGTGTCTGGGGGGGAGGGCTTTTCAGAAGACATGCAGACCCCGGAGAGCCAAAAAGGGCTGTCCGGACCGCAAAGTTCGTCGGTTTCGCCCGATCCACTTCTGTTGGGTAGACCTTAGGAAGAAAAGCCTGCTTTGGGTTATCTTCCCTCGTTGAATCGCAAAGGTTGAAATGGATTGGAACAACTCCAACGGGGTATTGCCGCACAGGGAATTAAGCACACCATGAGTGCGGCCGATCAACTCAAAAAGTTCTTTGGCTTCGATGCGTTTAAGGGCAATCAGGAAGCCGTGGTCAATAGTTTGCTCGAAGGGCACGACACGTTTGTCATCATGCCCACAGGGGCGGGCAAGTCGCTGTGTTATCAGTTGCCAGCCCTGGTGCTGGAAGGGACGGCCGTAGTCGTTTCGCCCTTAATTGCGCTGATGAAGAACCAAGTGGACTCGCTCCGCGGCTTTTCGACCGAAAACGGCATTGCGCATGTGTTGAATTCTTCCTTGAGCCGCAAAGAGGTGCTGCAGGTACACAGCGATCTGCACGAAGGCGTTACCCGGCTGCTCTACGTGGCACCCGAATCGCTTACCAAGGACGAGAACATCGAACTGCTCCGCAGCATCCCGATTTCGTTTTATGCGATAGACGAGGCGCACTGCATCTCGGAATGGGGCCACGACTTCCGCCCTGAGTACCGCAACCTGCGCTCGATAATGAACCGCATCGACCGCAAACCGGTCATAGCCCTGACGGCCACGGCTACGCCCAAGGTACAAAGCGACATTCAGAAGAACCTGGGCATGGAAGTAGCGCGGGTGTTTAAATCCTCCTTCAACCGGCCTAATCTTTTCTACGAGGTGCGCCCCAAGCACCAGGTCGAAAAAGAATTGGTGCGCTTTGTCAAACGGTTCGAGGGCAAGAGTGGAATTGTGTATTGCTTGAGCCGCAAAAAGGTCGAAGAAGTGGCCGAAACGCTGCGGACCAATGGCATCAAAGCGCTCCCCTATCACGCGGGTCTCGATGCCCACAGCCGGGTGCGCCATCAAGATGCCTTTTTACGGGAAGAAGTGGACGTCATCGTGGCCACCATCGCCTTTGGCATGGGCATCGACAAACCCGATGTGCGCTTTGTCGTGCACTACGACATTCCGAAGAGCCTCGAAAGCTATTACCAAGAAACAGGCCGCGCTGGGCGCGACGGGGGAGAAGGACATTGTTTGGCCTTCTACAGCCACAAAGACATCGAGAAGCTCGAAAAATTCATGAACAACAAACCGGTTTCCGAACAGGAAATCGGACGGCAGTTGCTCCAGGATACCGTGGGTTATGTCGAGACCAGCTGTTGCCGCAGGGTGTTTTTACTGCACTATTTCGGCGAGGTATTCGACGAGGCGGGGTGCGGAGAAATGTGCGACAACTGCCGCAATCCGATCCAGCACTACGACGCTCAAAGCGATTTGACCATGGTGCTCGAATTGGTTCAGCAAACCGGTCAGCGGCTCAAGGCGCAACACCTGGCGGATGCGCTTCGGGGGGAGACGAATGCCTTCCTCAAAGCGCATAAGGTGTCTGAGGCGCTCCATTATGGAAAGGGACAATCCAACTCAGAGTTGCACTGGCTGAGTGTGGTGCGCCAGGCCGTGGTTCGCGGTTTCCTTGTCAAGGACATCGAGAGCTATGGATTGCTGAGACTCAACGAAAAAGCACTCCAGTATTTGGCCAACCCCACCCCGTTTTCGATGCGCGAAGACCGGGACTACCAACAAATGGAAATCGACGAAGATCGGGCGGCGGGTGCGGCGGTTATGGACGAGGGATTGTTCCGGATTCTCAAAGAACTCAACCGCAGCGTGGCCAAAAAGAAAGGGGTACCCCCCTTTGCGGTGTTTTCCGAGGCGTCGTTGAGCGAGATGTGTTTTCACTATCCCACCACCCTTGACGAGCTCAAACAAATTCAAGGAGTAGGAGAAGGAAAAGCCCGCAAATTCGGAGACGATTTTGTCCGGGTTATCGCTCAGTATGTAGCCGACAATGGCATCGAAAAAGACCACGAATCGGTGGTCAAGAGTGTGGTGAACCGTTCGGGCAACAAGGTCTTTATTATCCAGGGCACCGACCGGAAACTGCCCATGGACGACATTGCACGTTCCAAAGGAATGAGCCGTGACGAGTTGATCTCCGAAATGGAGCACATTGTGCACAGCGGAACCCGGATCAACATCGACTACCACCTCAACGAACTGATCGACGAAGAAGACATCGAAGCCATTTTTGAGTGGTTTATGGCGGCCGAGTCCGATGATTTGCGCGAGGCATACGAAGCCTTGGACGGTGATTACGACGAAGAAATTCTGCGATTGGTCCGGCTCAAATTCCTGAGCGAAGTCGGCAACTAGCCTAGACTCCCGTCTTGGCTAGCGAGCCGCCGCTGCCCTCCGAAGCCGGTCGTTGATGGCTGGCCCCAACCCCCAATCGGGCAAAGTATCGGCATAAATGACGCGGAGTGGATGCTGTCCGAGTTCCCGCAACGCGCGAAACAACCCTGAGGCGGCCCGTTCGAGCGAGCCATCTGGACTCAAAATGCGCGTATGGGTGGCACGCACACGGGCGCTGGGGTTTTGGTAGGCAATAAATCCGCTGGGTTCTTCAAAATCCGGATCGTCTTCGGGTCGCATCAAACGCACGGGAATGCCCGGAGAATAATGCGCGTAGAGCATCCCTGGGGCCGAGGGTCGAGAGCTCGACAGCTGGCTGGGTACTGCACTTCCCAAAGCTTCTTCGAGGGCTTCGACCGGCAACCCACCCAGCCTCAATACCCGAGCCGAGCCGTCCGGGTCGATTTCGAGCACCGTCGATTCGATTCCCACCGCACAAGGCCCTCCATCGAGTACATAGTCCACCTCGTTTCCCAATTCGTCGAGCACTTCTTCCGGTCGCGTGGGGCTGGTGCGTCCAAAGCGATTGGCGCTGGGTGCTGCGAGCAAACACCCCGAGGCCTCCAGCAGAGCCAAGGCCAACGGGTGATTGGGACAGCGCAAACCCACCTGGGGCAAACCCGAGGTGACCAAATCAGGCAGGTTCGGGCTTTTGGGGAGCAATAGGGTAAGCGGGCCTGGCCAAAAGCGCTCGGCCAACTTCAAAGCCGATTCCGGCCAATGGGCTATTGCCGGCTCGGCACCTTCGATTGAAGGCGTATGGACAATCAGCGGGTCAAATGCCGGACGCCCTTTGGCCCGGAAAATCCGTTCTACCGCCGCTTCGTCGAAAGCGTTGGCGGCCAGTCCATAGACTGTCTCGGTGGGCATACCCACCAACTTTCCCTCTTGGATGGCGCGCACCGCCCGGTCCAGATCGGTGCCCAAACGGCTCAATTCCACAATACAGCCGAAAACAACTGAAATCGGGGAATGTCCGCCGAAAAGGGAGCGCCAGTAGGTCGTCCGTCTTCTTCGACGCACACAAAGACATAGTGGCCTTCCATCGACCCAATGCCCGACACCAATCGGCATCCACTGGTGTAGCTGTAGCGCTCAAAAGGGCGCAAAATGGGCTTTTCTCCCACCACCCCTTCTCCGCTCACCCTATGCCGTGGAGCCAGGGAATCGAATATGGTCCAGTGCCTGCGCACAAGCCGCACGGGCTCGTCCCGAAGGTTTTCCATCTCGATGCGGTAGCCAAAATCGCACGCCATTCCTTCGGAATCCGACTGCCGGATTCCCCGGTCGAAGGTTTCTACGCTGAGGCGTATTCCCGATGTGGCAACAGAGGTGTATTTCACAAACTCATGCTAATAGCGGAGGCGATCAGGCCTCCAATGAAGAACAAAACCACCAAAACCACAAATCCCACCGAGCTCAGGACCATTTTAACAGCGCTCCTGCCCCAGGATTGACCGTAGAATCCTCGAAACGAAAGGTACAAATGACCGAGGTACAGGAAAAAGAAAAGCTCCGCCCCATCCCATCCACTGAGCCTGTGTACAATTTCAGCGATGCAGAGCGCCAGAAAGAGCAGCGAATGGGCGTAAAACACAAAGGTGGAATGCTCTAGAAAATAAATGGGGTGTCGCCAGTACAACAATTTTAGCCAAAGGGCCAAGAATGGAACGAACAGCAAAAGCATGGGCACCAGATTCCGTTTGATGAACTGGGAGAATCCGTCTCCTCCTTGTTTTTGAAGATTTTGAAAAAACACATAAGAACGTTGGTTCCACCAGCTGGCCTCTTTGCCCAATCTCTTGAGCCCGGACATGGGATCCAGGGTAGGATTGGCCATGGCATGGCTGGGTAAATCGAGGGTATCGGTTTCGAGTGATGGGTCCAGAGAGTCGCCTTGCATCCCCTCCATAAACCCTTGGGCACCTTCGTTCGCAGGGCTAACGACAAAGCGAGAATCGTCGAGCAAAAGGGCGAGAATCACGCTCCATAGAAACACCCGAAGCGGAGGGGCGTAGCGCGTTCGGCGCCCGTCGACGTATTCCCTCGCGAGTTTTCCGGGGCGCAGTACCAGGGTTTGTACGGTAAGCCACCAGCGCCCGTCGAAGGCGAAGAAGTTGGCCAGGGTTTCGTACAGAAACTCCCTGAGCGTCAGGCGTCGGATGGGTGTTGCCTGCCCGCAATTCGGGCAAAAGCGCTCCCATTCGAGCACAAATCCGCAATCGAGGCAAGGGTGGGACGATTGAGACTCGGTTCCCGTCTCATCGGCTTTGGGCGCCTCGGGCTCTTCCCCCAAGGGGAGCTCGGACAGATGATCGGTTTCTTCGGTCTCCTCGATCACGGGAAAAGCACTTTAAAGTCCTGTGAAAGGCATTTCAAAGTCCAACGGCACTGCTCCATTGACTGAACGCGATCAGACGATCGTAACGCAAACCCACTTCGCGGTAATAAGCCAGCAACTGATAGCTGTTGCGGGTCTCCCAGCGATCGCCTTCAATTTCGGAAGTAGAAGCCCCGGGTCCCGCCCCAGCCACGGCGTATTGATAATCACAGTATCCCTGTTTCAGCAGAATCTTGGCCCGATACAGCCCATTTTTAGGGTCGAATTCAAGGCGAAACCGTTCGTCGAGCATCCAATCGCTCAAGGCACCATAGACGTAGATCGACCCGCCTGTCCAATTGACTTGGGGCCGGAGCGCGAAATCGACCCAGGCATAATCGGCTTCGATATGGGGATCGCTCGAGCCCGATTTGCGCACCACCCTCCTTCCATCGATGTCGTCCAAAAACGAGTACACGCCGATGTTCCGGGGTACGTCCTCGGACAAATAAAAGGTGAATACATCCTTTAATTCGATACGGCGCACGTTGAGCGAGAGCGATTGGTCATTTTTGGTATCGAAGTTGCGCCATTCGTTGCCCGCAGGAAAGTTGTTCGGACCGTCGTAGTTGTAGTCGAGGACCAGGTTGCGGACAAAGCGCGGCTTGAGACCGGCTATGGCATTGTCCCAGCGACCGTTTTGGAGCACGAAGACATCGAGATCCTCAAAGGGCTGGGGAATAGGATATTGGGCGTGCTGAAGTGCAAAGTCGACCTCGTGGTGGGTGTCGATCCAGTCGACCTTGGCCGAACGCGTTACCCGACCGGAAAACGTGGCCAAGTCTTCGTAGACCATAAAACGCCGCGTCAACAGGGGTTGGTCGGGGCTTTGATCGTATACAATCAACACATAGTTGCCCGAGAGCAGCAAATTCATGTCGCGATTGGGAAAGCGCAACCGGTAGTGCGAATACGGTACGAATGTGTTGAACGAATAGCGGATGTCTGAGATAAACTGGCTGCGGTAGCCGCTGAGGTATTGGGAAACCTGCAGATCGGAGGGCTCCCATTTGGCGTTGCAATGCACAAAGGTGTAGTTCCACTGCCCACCGCCCGAGCTCAAATCGTCAAAGCGCAGTTCCAATTGTTCCCCCCGGCCCAAGGGCAGGGCGGGAAAGCCGAGTTCGTTGCCCACGGGGTGAAGCAAGACAGTGTGGATGTCGGGATCGTAGACGTGGTCTTCGTAGCGCAGCGCGATGTCGTCCCAGCGATCGGCGTATTGAGCCCGTGCCGTTTCTTGCCCGAAGAGGGCCATCCCAAAAAACAAAAGCCCCCGTGAACCCTTCTGAATCCAAAATTGTTGACAGTTCAGCGCAAAAAGAGTGCTCATGGTTTGGTTTGCGGCCTTAGATGGGTTGTTTATTTTGCCAAGCCGTGGGCAAGTGTAGCCGTACAAATGTCTACTTTTGGCCCCGAAAAATCTGGATTTCCACACCATGTCCAAAGAAGTCCGCATCAAGCGCGGTTTGAACCTCAAGCTCAAGGGGAAAGCAGAGAAGCAGATCCACTCCATCGGCGCTCCCTCCGTCTATGCCCTTCTTCCGATCGACTTTCCGGGACTCACCCCGAAGATGTTGGTCAAAGAAGGAGACGAAGTTCGCGCGGGTCAGCCCGTGTTTTGCGACAAACGCGACGAGCGCATTGTCTATTGCGCCCCGGTCAGCGGAGAAGTGGCATCCATCGATCGAGGTCCCAAGCGGATCATCGAAGCCGTGCGCATTCTGCCGGATTCCGAGCAGAAATATGAAGAGGTTCCGAACTGGCCCGCTCAAGGCAAAAAAGAAGAGGTCCAGCAGTGGCTCATGGCCTGTGGGGCGTGGCCTTTTGTGCGCCAGCGGCCCTATGCGGTGGTGGCAGACCCCGCCCAGACGCCCAAATCGATCCACATTTCCTGCTTCAACTCGGCCCCTTTGGCGGCCGATTTGGAGTTTGCCCTCCATAGTATGGAGGGGCTCTTTGCCGCAGGGGTGGAGGTTCTCAAGAAACTAACCCCGGGTAAAATCCACTTGAACGTTGACGGTTCTGAGGCTACCCCCCGATTTATCTCGGAAACCAAAGGGGTGGAGGTCAATCGGTTTTTTGGACCGCATCCGGCATCCAACATCGGGGTGCAGATCCACCACCTCGATCCACTCAACAAGGGAGAAGTTGTTTGGTATGTTCAGCCTCAGGACGTTGTGCTCATCGGTCGCCTGGCCAACGAGCACCGGTACGAAACTGAGCGCACCGCGGCGGTCTGCGGTTCAGGGGTCGACAAGCCGCACTACGTCAAAGCCCGCATCGGGGCTCAGCTCCTCCCACTCCTCCACAACAACCTGAAGCCCGGCAAGCAGCGGGTCATCAGCGGAGATGTTTTGACGGGGCGCAAGGCTGGCTCGGAAGGCTTTCTCGGGACCTACCACGCCCAGGTCACCGTTATTCCCGAAGGCGATCAGCCCGAGTTCTTCGGATGGTTGTCGTTGGATCCCAAAAAGTTCAGCATTTCACGAACCTTGTTTGCCTGGCTCAACCCCAACAAGGAATACGAACTTGACACCAATATGCACGGTGAAGAGCGCGCCTTTGTCGTGAGCGGCGAATACGAAAAGGTCTTCCCCTTCGACCTCTATCCCGTGCCCTTGATCAAGGCCATTATGGCCGAAGACATCGACCGCATGGAACGACTCGGCATTTACGAGGTGGCCGAAGAAGACTTTGCGCTCTGCGAAGTCGTCTGCACCTCCAAGTTGCCGCTCCAGGAAACCGTTCGCCACGGTCTCGACCTGGTGCGCAAAGAGATGATGTAAGACACAGCGCTTGAATTCCCCCGAGTTAAACGCCCTATGAAAGCAGCCCGTTCCTTCTTCGACTCCGTCCGTCCGCACTTTGAAAAAGGTGGAAAATGGGAGAAGTTTTACCCGGCCTACGACGCCTTCGAAACCTTCGCTTTTGTGCCCGGTCATACGGCCCACAGCGGAGCCCACGTCCGCGATGCCATCGACTTGAAGCGCACCATGGTCACGGTGATTTTCGCCATGATTCCCTGCTTGCTCTTCGGGATGTACAACGTCGGATTGCAGCACTTCCGGGCGCTGGGACAGCCCGATGCCGCCTTTTTGGACATGTTCCTGTTCGGGGCGCTCAAGGTGATGCCCATGGTGGTGGTCAGCTACGCCGTGGGCTTGGGCATCGAATTTGCCTTTGCCATCGTCAAAAAGCACTCGATCAACGAAGGCTATCTCGTGAGCGGGATGTTGATTCCGTTGATTATGCCCGTCGACATTCCCTTGTGGATGGTCGCCGTATCGACCGTGTTTGCGGTCGTAATCGGCAAAGAAGTGTTCGGGGGTACGGGCATGAACATCCTGAACCCTGCGCTTACCGCCCGGGCCTTTGCCTTTTTTGCGTATCCGAGTTGGATGAGCGGAGACAAAGTATGGGTCAATACTTCGGGGGGAACCGTGGTCGATGGCTACTCGGGTTCGACCATTCTCGGCAACCTCGCGGTAACCGGCAAAGCAGGTGTGGGATATGCCGATTGGAGCATGGCTGAAATGGTCATCGGTACCATCCCCGGCTCGATTGGAGAAACGTCGAAAATTGCTGTGGCCATTGGGGCGTTCATTTTGTTGTGGACGGGCATTGCCAGTTGGCGCATCATGTTGATGTCGGCGTTGGGCGCTTTGAGTATGGGTCTCATATTCAACGCCTTTAGTGGTATTGTGCCTTCGCCCGAAATGCAGGGATACCTCGGCATCCCGTTCTGGCAGCACCTCATAATCGGAAGCTGGGCGTTTGCCACTGTGTTTATGGCCACCGACCCGGTTAGTGGGGCCCAGACCAATACAGGCAAGCTCTGGTACGGGTTTTTGATCGGCTTTTTTGGAATCATGATTCGGGTGTTCAACCCGGCCTATCCAGAGGGCATGATGCTCGCCATTTTGCTCATGAACGTCTTCGCCCCCCTCATTGACCATTATGTGATCGAGGCCAATGTCCGCAAGCGCCTCAAGCGCGTTCAACCTGTTCCTGCCAAAGCCTGATTTCCCCCCTATGAACATCAACAGCAACGGATACACTTTTGCCTTTGCTTCGGGCATGGTGATCATTGTGGCCGCCATTCTCTCGGTGGCCGCGACGAGTTTGAAATCGAAGCAAGATGCCAATGTGGTGCTCGAAAAGAAGCAGAGCATTCTGAGTTCGATCGGGGTCGCCGTAGAGCGCGACGAAGCGGGCGCAGCCTATGAAGAGTACATCCAGTCTGAGGTGGTGCTTCAAAAAGGCATGGTGGTCGACAGTGCCAAAGAGTGTGCCTTTGTGCTCGATTTGGCCGAAGAGTTGAAAAAATCGGCGGAAGAGCGGCGCTACCCGCTGTTTAAGGCCCTTGTGGAGGGCAAGTCGTTTTACATCGTTCCCATGCGCGGCAAGGGGCTGTGGGGTCCGATTTGGGGCTATATGGCCTTGGCATCCGATGGGAATACGGTGTATGGAGCCACGTTCGACCACAAGAGCGAAACGCCCGGGTTGGGTGCGGAAATCAGTACTGTTGCCTGGCAAGCGCAGTTCCCCGAGAAAAAAGTGTACAGTGGTGAATCTGTTGCTTTGACCGTTCAAAAACCCGGAAAAGGAACGGGTGAGTACGTGGTCGATGGCATCTCCGGAGGCACCATTACGTCCAACGGCGTTGATGCGATGTTGAAAGACTGCCTTTCGGCCTACCATGCCTACTTTATGACGTCGGCCGCCCCCAAATCGGCTCCGGTTGTCGATACCGTTCGCACCGCAATAGACAGCGCGACCGTAGCGGCCATTCAATTCTAAACGATCCCCATGAGTCAAGAAGTGCAAACCATCGAAAAAGTCAGCGAGCCGCTCTTCAGCAAGAAGAACCGCAAACTGCTCACCGATCCGCTCAACGACAACAACCCGATTACGGTACAGGTGTTGGGCATCTGTTCGGCCCTCGCCATCACCGTTCAACTCAAGCCGGCCATTGTGATGTCGATCAGTGTCATTGCGGTTCTGGCGTTGGGCAATGTGATCGTATCGTTGATGCGGAATTTTATTCCGTCGCGGATTCGCATCATTGTACAACTGGTAGTGGTAGCTGCCTTGGTCATTTTGGTGGACCAGGTGCTCAAGGCATTTGTCTACGACGTCAGCAAGCAACTCTCGGTGTTTGTGGGGCTCATCATCACCAACTGCATTGTGATGGGCCGTCTCGAGGCCTTTGCCCTGGCCAATACCCCTTGGAAGTCGTTTCTCGATGGCATCGGCAACGGCCTGGGCTATGCGGCGATTTTGGTGGCGGTGGCCTTTTTCCGCGAGCTGTTCGGGAGCGGCGCTTTGTTCGGCTACAAGATTATTCCCGATTCCTGGTACATCGCCAATGGTGGGTTTTATGCCAACAACGGCATGATGCTCTTGCCTCCCATGGCATTGATTACCGTAGGACTGATCATTTGGCTGCAACGCGCCAAGAACACCAAACTCATCGAAAACGCCTAACGCCATGCAAGAACTGCTGAGCCTTTTTGTGAAGAGCATCTTCGTCGAGAACATGATCTTCGCCTACTTCCTCGGAATGTGCTCTTATTTGGCGGTGTCCAAAAAGGTAGAAACCGCTGTGGGATTGGGTGCTGCGGTCATTTTTGTCCTCGCGGTTACGGTCCCGCTGAACCAACTCCTCGACCGCTATGTTTTACAACCAGGCGCCTTGGCGTGGATGGGTGCTGATTTTGCCGGGGTCGACTTGAGCTTCTTGAGTTTTATCATGTTTATCGCAGTGGTGGCATCGGTGGTCCAATTGGTGGAGATGATTGTCGAGAAGTTTGCTCCGGCGCTGTATGGTGCTTTGGGCATCTTCCTTCCGCTCATCGCCGTAAACTGCTCCATTTTGGGCGCGGCTTTGTTTATGCAAGAGCGTCAGTACAATACGGCCGAATCCGTGGTCTATGCCGTAGGCAGCGGAGTGGGGTGGTTTCTCGCCATAGTCGCCATTGCTGCCATCCGCGAAAAAATGCGCTACAGCAACGTTCCCGCACCTCTGCGCGGTTTGGGCATCACCTTTATTCTCACCGGTCTCATGGGGATGGCCTTCATGAGCTTTATGGGGATTAAACTCTAATCATCGCTATGCTACTTGCAGCCCCTTCGATTGTCCTGGTCAGCATTGTCGTCTTTTTTGCCGTCATCTTGCTGCTCGTGGGCCTCTTGCTCACCGCCAAGGCCAAACTGAGTCCCTCGGGTCCGGTCAAACTCAGCATCAACGGGGAGTTGGTGGAGGTAGAATCGGGCGGTACCATTTTGGGCACCTTGTCGAACCAAAAGATCTTTTTGCCCTCGGCCTGTGGTGGGGGCGGTACCTGCGGCATGTGCAAATGCCAGGTGATGGAGGGTGGAGGCGACATTCTCCCCACCGAAACGGGTTTCTTTAGCCGGAAGGAAATCCAGGACAACTGGCGTTTGGGTTGCCAGGTCAAGATCAAGAACGACATGACCATCAAGGTGCCGGAAGAAATCTTCGGCATCAAGAAATGGGAGTGCGAGGTCGTGTCAAACTACAACGTGGCCACGTTTATTAAGGAGTTTGTCGTGAGGTTGCCCGAAGGCGAAAACATGCACTTCGAGGCGGGGGGCTACATCCAGATCGATGTACCCAAGATTACCGTGAACTTCAAAGACATGGACATCAGCCCGGCTCCGGACGATCCGGCGGGTCCCGATAAGTTCAAACCCGATTGGGACAAGTTCAATTTGTGGGCCTTGACCATGAAGAACGACGAGCCCCAGTTCCGTGCTTATTCGATGGCCAATCACCCTGCCGAGGGCAATATTGTGATGCTCAACATCCGGATTGCCACTCCGCCCTGGGACCGCGCCAAGAACGGTTGGATGGACGTCAACCCTGGGGTGTGCTCTTCGTACATCTTCGGTCTCAAGCCGGGCGACAAGGTGACGGTATCGGGTCCGTACGGAGAATTCCATATCAAGGATACCCAAAACGAAATGGTCTATGTGGGCGGGGGTGCCGGTATGGCCCCGTTGCGCGCGCATATTTTCCACCTGTTCCACACGTTGAGAACCGGTCGCAAGGTGAGCTATTGGTATGGAGGACGCTCCAAGCGCGAATTGTTCTATGTGGAGCACTTCCGGGAAATCGAAAAGCAGTTTCCCAATTTCCGCTTCCATGTGGTGCTGAGCGAGCCCATGCCCGAAGACAACTGGAAGGTGGCCGAAGGGCTCGAAGACCGCAATGCGGATGGTTTCCTTGGTTTTGTCCATCAAGCGTTTATCGACAACTACCTGAGCAAACATTCGGCTCCAGAAGACATCGAGTTCTATTTCTGCGGGCCTCCTATGATGAATGCGGCGGTACTCAAAATGGTCGACGAATGGGGGGTTCCCCCGGAAAACGTGGCCTTCGACGATTTCGGGGGCTGATCGTGCTCGGTCCTTCCTACAACCACAGCGCTTCGAACTTGGGTTCGGGGCGTTTTTTTATGCCGCGCCGGGGCGTTGTTTCCGGCCTCATCGCATCGGGAGTTGTCTTGAGTTTGGCTCTGGCTTCCTGTGGGCCCGAAGAGCCCAAGCTGTTGGAGTACCAACTCGAAGGGCCCGCCCAAGGCACGACCTATTCGATTCGCTACACGGCCCCGCCTCAGCGGGATGTTCAGCGTTCGGTAGACAGTGTGTTTCTGGCCATCGATGCCGAGCTCTCGGCTTGGAATCCAACTTCGTCCTTGAGCAGGCTCAATCGGGGCGAATCGCTCAAGCCCGAAGAGCATCCTCTGCTCAAGGCGGTGTTGGACAGCGCGGCAGTTTATTTCAAGCCCACGGGGGGGCGGTTCAACTTGGCTGTGGGGCCGCTGGTGCGCTTGTGGGGCTTTTACCAAAAGAACCCGGGGGCTTTTCCGGATTCTGCGGCGGTCGATTCGGTCCGCGCCCTGTGTGGGCCCAACCGATTGAGCGTAGTGGATGGCCACTGGGTCTTGAAGCCGGGTTCTTCCCTCGATGTCAACGGGATTGCCCAAGGCTATACGGTCGATGTGCTCTGTGCGCTCCTCGAAAGGCGCGGCATCCGCGACTACTTTGTCGAGGTGGGGGGAGAGCTGCGTACGTCGGGGCAGACGATCGATGGTCGGGTGTGGAGCATTGGGATCGACCGGCCGGTGCAGCCAGACCCTGGGCGGCCAGACCAACCTGCCGAGCGGGTGCTGCAGCGCATTTTCCCGATGTCGGGGCGGGCGTTGGCGACCTCGGGCAACTACCGGAATTTTCGGTACGATCCGGCTACACGCAAGCGCTACGGGCACAGCATCGATCCGGAAAGCGGCTATCCGAAGGAAACGGTGTTGCTCAGTGCTTCAGTGGTGGTAGGCAACTGCACCAAGGCAGATGCCTGGGCCACGGCGCTGATGGTGGCGGGCCTAGACGAGGCCAAGCGCCTGGCCTTGACCGAGCCGGGGCTGGAGGTCTACCTGATTTTCCTCAACCCCAAAGGCGAATTCGAAACCTGGGAAACGCCGGGGTTTGAACTCGAGGAATAGGAGGGAATGTATCTCTTTTCGGATGGAGTCCTTTCGAATTTCTCCTCTTTCTGAAAATGCGGGAGGACGTGTGGCTTTATTGATGTAGTTTATCATGGCACGAAGCGCAAACGGAAACGAGCCAATCAATGGGTTCTTTTCCAATGTTCTTTTTCGCATATCTTTTGTGATGAACCTGTGTTGCACGCGCACCACAATAGATACATTTCCAGTGGTCTCTCTGAAGCACAACATACCGCTTTCGTTGCCAATCGTCTGATTTTAGATATACGTTTCTGTAGTAATCCCGCCTTTTTGTTCGTTTTACTTCGAAAGCCCAACGCTGGTATAACCATGACAATAAGGCTACAATGATGAATAAAACAACCTGAAAATCCATTGGAAGTGGCCTAGTCTTTGCGTCTGAGTGTTTCTGTAGTTTATTTTGAGTCTTTTATGAAAATGCGTCTGGCTGAGTTTTGGTGTTAACGGTTGGCAGCTTGGCGAAGGTGGCGATTTTCACCACAAATGTTGAAGCGGAGAACTAAACTTTAATGAACCACAAATGTATCTGCGGAGTACTGAACCGCCACTTTTGCCAAACTGCTGTTATAGCCAGCCTTTCTTATTTATAATAGTCATAGTTCGCACTCATTATTTATGCTATCATTATCTCCAATATCAAAAATATTGCTCAATGATTCATTATTGATTAATCGGTTAAATATGATTTGCTTGTGATCTTTTTCTTGAAAAGGATGTTTAGCGAAAATGACGGCATAATTCTCAGTCATAAAATCATCATATTCATCCTTTTTTTGTCCGATGACTTCCTATATGGTTTTAAGATAGTCACTTTTAAATTGCATATTCTCAGGATTCACTTTTCCTGCTTTAATGAATCCCTTTGTCTTACCTGAACACCTGCAAGGATTATCCTTTCTTATAAGCCCGCATTTATTATTCATAAAATTGTAAAGGTCTTTTCTGGCCCTTGATAACTTCTGCCTGAAATTGTCCTTTGAAATGTTCAATAAACTCGCTCCTAAACTATGATTGGCATTGAATACTTCGCCAAGTATGAAAATCAGTCTCTGTTCCCTTTCTAAACACAACAACATTCCACTCATGCAAGTTAATTTGGTTTCTTCAATTTGTGCACTCATCTCGGCTTCTTCCAATTCAGACAAAGCTTGGTAGGGAATTATGTCTAATTGGTTTCCTACGGTTTCAAATGATTCAGTCGCCAATTCAGATGACGTCTTTTTCATTTTCAGAAAGTGATTAAAAGTAATCCGATACAGCCAAGTTCTGAAGTTGCTCTCGTTTTTGAACTGTGATAGCTTGGTAATTATTTTGATTAGAACTTCTTGCGTAGTATCTTGAGCATCCTGAACATTACCTATCATTTTTAAGGCTATGTTATATATAAAATGCTGGTGCCTGTAGATTAATGCTTCTAAGGCAGCCTTAGAGCCATTTACCGCACTGTCAATAAGCTCGTTATCTGATTTATCTCGATAATCTGAGGAAAACGGATTCTCCATTACATGATTTATTAAGTGCCGTTCGATTTTTGAACGGCACTTTTTATGAATTTGTCACGGCCGCATCTTTTTATCATAATAAAGAAGTAGAATCCCAAAAATAATCGGCATTGGTAGCATTACCCATTCTTGGAATTGTATATGTACTAATGTTGCGGCAGGCGTAATTCCAAGCAAGATTATTGTGCCATATCTTTCCCATTTGCTAAACATAAGTAAACCTGCGACTATTTCTACGAGTGCGACTAAATATCGCCACTCGTCACCCAAGAGCCACTTATTGAAATTATTTACCGCCATTTGTAAACCAATGGCTTTGGGTATGGCTGATAAAATAGACAATACCCCAAGAATTTTTCCCAGAATAATTTTCTTTTCTTGTCCCATAGCTTCACTATCACTTTTTTTGGTATGAAATTCCTTTCGCATCGTTTTCTTCTCTTTCTTTCTGGCTCATCGTGTTGATGTTGGCCACAGAATTTAGTGGGCAACTTGCAGCAGCGGAAGTGCCAATTAACATAATAGCCGCTACTCCAATTACTATGGCAATTGTCCCCGCAACGACACCAAAGTACCATGCTCCAAGAGCAAGGACACCAATAATCAGACGAATAATCCTGTCAGTCCGACCAAGATTTCTTTGAAACAGCTTTTTACTCATAATTTTTACTTTTTAAAGGTTTGTAATACCCATTAGATTACAGTTCTTAAAAAGTGTGACAAGTGTCATTTTAAGGTTGGCTATAACTTACTTATAGGCGCAGTTTTCTCATCCCTAGACGCACCCCGCTGTCGTATAGGTCTAGTTTTCCTTCCCCGTTCATTAGGACACGAATCAAAGAACCTTTGTCGTTTACAGCATCCCCGCACCCACAAGAAACAGTATAGGTTTGCAGGAGCAGGGGTAAGATAAAGACAATCCATAGAATATTATTCTGGCCGAAAGCCACTCTAAGCGAAACGCAAGTTTCATAAAATCAGGATACAGCAAGGAGCGGTCCAGCAGGAAGTTGGCGCACCAAGCGCAGTCGAGAACGGCAGGAGGGTACACCGTACCACTGAGCGAGCCCTTAGAAGCCCGCCCGAAATACCGACACCAAAGTCAAGCCGTTTTTAGGATTCCTCCTTCTTACACTGCTCCGCCGGCAGGGCCCCGGAGAAGCTGCAGGCCTCGTCCTCTTTGTTCAAGAACGGGCTTTGGCTGGCGCAGGGGGGGACTGGAAACGAATCGTCCTGTTTCTGCTTCGAGCCCAAGGAAGTTTATACTAGCGCGGTTGTTGCGCTGCCTCAAGCATTCTTTACACCCCGCAACGGGAAAAGCCCTATTGGGCGCATTTTGGCCATTTAGAGGTCCGTGCTGTTGAGCAACGTCAAGGCCTCCTTCGGAGTCAGTGTCGGGAGCAAACTTCTCTTAAAATCCCGGGTGTCGCGGGTAACAATGCAGTCGATTTTTTGGACGGATTGGGCACAATGGTATTGAATAGCGTCTTCAAAGTCTTTGAACTCTGATTTTAATGCTTCTCTGATGACTTCTTTTGACACATCAATGGTATTCGTCCAATCCTCGAGTTCAGTGAGAATATTGATGGATTCTGCATGGGTAAGAGACTGTCTAATAATATAGTAAATGTTGTTGTAGGACACCGAGGCAACATACAACGTCACCTTCTTTTTCAACGAAAAGTCGAAAAGTTGAGCCGCTTCTAACGAGAATGGTTTTCGATTGGCCAGAAAATCGAAGAGCACATTGGTGTCCAGGAAAAGGTGTTTCACAACGGGTACTTTTTGGCCAAACCGTCTGTTAGCGCACTTTTGTAATCAAAATCTTCGGGCAGCTCAATGACTCCCATTAATTTCAAAATCCGCGGGGAAATGGCTTCATCTGTACCTTCATTTGCAGCTATTGTCTTAAGGTAATTCTCCACAAGGTCTGAAAGACTTTTGCCCTTGCTTTTCGCATACTTCTTTGCCACTGAAATTACAGCGTCATCAATGGTTAAGGTGAGTTTCGTGTTCATTGCACGTGTATTATGTTGATTAAAGCTACGTGTAACTATAGTCAAATCCAAATTTCCGGAGCTTTGGATCCGAAGCCCAACAGATGTATAACGAAGGTTTTATATGCCAATACCTATAATCCCACTCTGTCCTTCTGGATTCCTTCAAGATCAAGTCATTACATAGGGAATTAATCCCCTTTCTGTAACGCATCCTATGCGTTGAATACGCTATGAACGAATCTCATAGGCCGTGCTGTATAGACAATTCCCATACCCACGCTCCAAAGAATCACCCTTCGATACAGGGTGAGCCATACGTTATTCTCAACTTTCTATACGGGGCTGTAAGTCAGTTATGTTGGGATGCTCGTATTCCAAAAACACCCTGATTGGGTCAGGGAAGCGGCCGTGAAGCGCACCAAAATCTCCCCCTCACTATATTCACCCAACCAAGTCTTTTCTACTCCCCCTCCTTCTTACACTGCTCCGCCGGCTGGGCCCCGCAGAAGCTGCAGGCCTCGCCCTCTTTGTTCAAGAACGGGCTTTGGCTGGCACAAGTGCCCGCAAATTGACCGTCTTTTTTGCCCCAGATTTTGATCGCAATGCCCGCAAAGCCCAATCCGAGCAAGGCCAGCGTAAAGAGAAATACACTCATACCGCAAAGGTACAATGCGCGCAACGGATCACGGCACTTCTGCACCCACCGAGAACCCCTAATTTCCCCCCATGAAAGCCGCCGTCCACACCCGCTATGGAGCACCCGAAGTCGTCGAGATCCAGGACATCCCGATCCCCTTTCCACGCAAAGGCGAAGTCCTGATTCGGGTCATGGCCTCCACCGTAAACCGCACCGACAGTGGGTTTCGCACCGCCGAATACGCCATCTCCCGCCTCTTTAGCGGACTGTTCCGCCCCCGACAAACTACCCTCGGTTGCGAATTTGCCGGAATCATAGAAGCCGTAGGCCCCGGCGTAACCCTTCACAAGGTTGGAGACCGGGTCTTTGGCTTCAACGACACCCGCTTTGGCGCCCACGCCGAATACATGGTCTTGCCCCAAAAAGCGGCCATGACACGCATACCCCACGGATGGAGCTTCCAACAGGCTGCCCCCCTGTGCGAAGGCGCCCACTATGCCCTCAGCGCCATTCGGTCGTCGGGCATTGACAACCACCAGCACGCCCTGGTGTACGGAGCCACCGGAGCCATCGGATCCGCTGCCGTGCAATTGCTCAACCCCCTGGGCGTCAAAGTAACCGCCGTAGTCAACACCGCCCAGGCCGAGCGCTTTAGGGCCATGGGATTCGAGCGCGTGTACGATTATCAGACCGAAGACTTTCTCGCCACCCCACAGCGCTTTTCTTTGATCCTCGACGCCGTGGGCAAACGCTCGTTCAGCGAACTCAAGCCCCTGCTCACCCCCAACGGGGTATACATCTCCACCGAGCTCGGCCAGAACGCCGAGAACATTGGGCTGGCCGTTTTGGGCTGGTTCACCAAAGGCCCCAAGGTCAAATTCCCGATACCGTTCATATCGCTGGGCGATGTAAAAGCCATCGCCCAATGGGCCGAACAAGGTGAGTTTACCCCCCTAATCGACCGCGTTTATCCCCTCGATCAAATCGTCGAGGCTTATCGCTATGTAGAAACCGGACAAAAGGTGGGCAATGTGGTGCTCAACATTGCTCAAGATCCCGCAGAAATTTCACTGAACCCTTAATCTATTGCCCGGCAGATCGAAACAGTCCCGCAATTTTCTCCAGCAACACCGCACTCAACCGCGTTCTGCTCTCCACCGTCCAGCCCGCAATATGCGGACTCAACACCGTTTTGTCCGATTCCATCAAGGCGTTCAATGCAGGCGTCGGATTTTTGAGGTCCATGCCCTCAAACCCCAATTCTTCCTCTTCAAACACATCCAGCCCCGCTCCTAGCACCTTGCCCGATGCCAGCGCAGCCACCAAATCGCTTTGGTTTACGATCGGTCCTCGGGCCGTGTTGAGCAGGTAAATCGGCTTGCGAAAACGCGATAAAAAGTCCGCATCAACCCACTGCCGGGTTTCGTCCGTCAGCGGAAGGTGAAGCGAGAGCACATCGGTCTGTTCGAACAAGGTTTCCAGCCCCACTTCTTCCACGAAGGATGCACCAAATCCGCTTCGGTATTTGTCGCAAGCCAATACCCGGCAATCCATTCCCGACAGTTTGCTCGCAAACGCCTCACCCATAAATCCATACCCCAAAATCCCCACGGTTTTGCCCCGGAGTTCGGTCCCTCGATGCGGCTCGCGTTCCCAGAACCCCGCCCGGAGCCGGGCATCGGCCGATCGAATGCGGTTCATCAGCATCAAGAGTGCCATCAAGCAATGCTCGGCGACGGCATCCCGATTCCCTTCGGGAGAGCGCAGACACGCAATGCCCCGGGCCGCGGCGGCGTTCACGTCAATGTTCTCCATTCCCGCCCCCAGCCGGGCCACAAAACGCAAGCCCGGACCATAGTCAAAATCGGCCGCACCCAACCGCAGCCGCGACCTGAGCACCCAGCCCACAAAGCGCTCGGGCTGCGACAAGGTCTGAGGGGTTTGATCGAGGGCGTCCACCACATCCCACCCCAAATCGACCAAACCCTGCCGCAAGATTCCATCGATGGGGTCAAAAACGGCTACGCAACGAGGGTTCATCGGGCTCAGTCGGGCAGGTTGATCGAACGCCCTTTGGGATAGCGCACCTCGAAACCGAATTCTAGGGTTCGGTTGCTGTTGCCTGGAATTTCGAGCTCCCACTCGAGCGTGCCTTCCGCCTCGTTCGCCTTAGCCTCGCCCGGTTGGGTGAGTTTTACTTCTATTTCGGGGTTGCGGCTCACGGGATACCGATCGACCACGGTGATTTTGATCGAATCGGGACGCGTATTGCGCACCTCGATCGTATAGGCGCGGGTCTCCTTGACCTTGCTGCCCAGCTGGGTTTTGGTGACCGCGTTGGCCACTGGCTGCCGCTTGATCTGTACGGCTTCGTCCCGGCCCAAGGCAATATCGAGCGTATCGGAAACCGTTTTGGCGTCGATCGAACTCCGGCCCAAATAGCGGTCGCCGATGTACAGTCCGGCCTCTCCGTCGAGGAGTTCCAGCCCTTTCCAGTCGACGAGCGAGGCAAATAGATAGACCTTTTCTTCGATGCCCGGATGCGCCCGATAGCGGTAGATCGCGGGTACTTCGATTTCGCGGATCGGAACCGATTTTTCCTGCCCATCGCTCAACAGGTCCTGGGAGCGTTTCACTTCGTACCGCAACTGGGTCGGGGCGCGTTCGATCAAAGAGAGCCCGCCGTCCATCGCATTCGCTTCCAGGGCTAGGGATTGCATGGATTCTCGTTTTCCAGTCGAAGTATAGTTCCTTTCACCCATGGCCGCAGGGGAAGACATGATATTCACTTCACTCAATTGAGCGCCACCGCTCTGGAGGGGCACTTCATAGAACAATTGTTTATAGGACAAGGACAGCCATTGTGATTCATATCCAATGTATTGTACTTCAAATCGAAGGGCAGCACGTTTGAGTTGTACAGCAAAACTGCCATCTACGTCGCTCACCCCATTGCCGACAATTTCGTTGCCGTTGTAAAACCGAATCGATGCAAAGGGTATCGATTCGCGGGTATTGACATCGAAAACCCTTCCTCGCACGGTGCCCGTGATGCCCATTGAGGACTTGTTATTGTGTTGATATTGGGGGCGATACGGCACCCCAAACTGCAGCTCAAACGGATTGAGCGGTTGGAGTTCGTTGCCCCGGCTCGGTTCGGCATTCGAAAGACCCATTTTGACCCCGCTCCAGTCTTCTCCGGTTTGCTGTTGCACGAGGGCCTTGACCCCCAACAGCAAGGGTTGGTTGAGCCGCTGCACCCGCACCTCGTAAAAAGGCCGCCAGTCGACACCCGGACACAGGTAGCTCAAGCGCACCATATAGGTGCCGGTGGTTTTGACTTCGAGCACCGCCTCGACTTCTTTGACCGTTTTTTGCCGCTTGCTCCGCACCGCGTTGAGCCGGGCTTGGGTCTGGTTGGCCTCGATGTCGAGCGCCTGCTTGCGGAGTTCGGCCGTTTTGATTTTGGAGCGCAAATCCGCGAGGCGGTTGCGGACCAAATCGAGGTTTTGTTGAAACTGACTTGAAGTAAGCCCTCCGGTTCCCCCGAAGTTCTGATTGGCCATCAAGAATTGTTCTTCGATGCGCCAGCGCTCGATTTCTTCACTCTTGGTCTTGTGTTCTTCGACCAGGTTTTTGTAGCTTTTTTCGAGCGCAATGGCGCGTTGTTTGAGGCTGTCGTGTTCCTGTGTTGTCCGCAAGACCTTGAAGTCGAGCACCTTGACCGAGGGGTCAAAGGTCAATTGCACGCTGGCGTCGTCCATTTCGGCGGGCAAATCCACCAAGCGCACGGTTTTTTCGCCCGCCCCCAAGGCGAGGTTGCCCGTGCGGGTTACCTCCGCTTCGCCCTGAAAGAACTGGACTTCGCGCACCCGGGTTTCGACGGTTTGCGCCTCGAGTCGCAAAAGGCCGATCGAGAGCCCAAAGAAGATCCACAGAATTCGTTGATGCATGGGTCGGAGTTTTTTTAGCGTGTAACGAGGCACTAGCCGAAATCGTGCCAAACGCGTTTTCGTTAGACCGCCGGACGACGCGCAAGTTCGCAGAATTGCTCCACGCTGAGTTGTTCGGCCCGGAGACCACTCCAACCTTCGGCTTCGAGTTTGAGGACCGCCGAATGCTCGGCGCCCAACGGCGATAGGGCATTGCGCAGGGTTTTTCGCCTTTGGTTGAAGGCGGTTTTGACGATGAGCCTCAGGTCTTTTTCGAGCACGCCTTCGGGTTCCGCAGCCCGGCGGAACATGCGAATCACCCCGGAGCGCACCTTGGGAGGCGGGTTGAACACCTCGGGACCCAGTTCGAACAGGAATTCTACGTCGTAGTACGCTTGGGTCAATACGCTCAAGATTCCGTAGTCTTTGTTGCCCTCTCGGGAGCCGATGCGCTGGGCCACTTCGAGCTGAAACATACCGGCAAAAGAGGGTATTAAGCTCTTGTTTTCCAGTGTTTTGAAAAGTATTTGCGAGCTGATGTTGTACGGGAAGTTCCCGACAATCGAAAAGGACTGCCCGTCAAAGGCCTGTTCCAGAGGCCAGTGGAGAAAATCCGCGGGGACAATCCGCCCTTGGAGATCGGGAAAGTGCGCCTCCAAATAGCGCACCGATTCTCCATCGAGTTCCACCACCTTGAGATCGGCTTTGCGTTCAAGGAGCGGACGGGTTAAAACCCCCATTCCCGGACCAATTTCGAGGATCCGTTGCCCCGAGAGATCGCCCAGGGCATCGGCAAGCCGCTCGGCGGCCGAGGCGTCTTCGAGAAAGTGCTGACCGAGTTCTTTTTTGGCCCGTACCGGGTCGGCCGCCTGAAAACGAGGTCGTTGGACAAACGGACGCTTTTTCTTCACGCCTGGGTCGGAATCAAACCCGAACGGCGGAGCAGGGCCTCGGGATCGGCGTCTCGGCCCCGAAAATCCCGGTACACTTTGGCGGGATGCGCCTGCCCCCCAGTTTCGAGCAATCGGCGAAACTTTGCCGCAGTCTGGGGGTCGAACAATCCGTTTTCGCGAAAGGCTTCAAAGGCATCGGCATCGAGTACTTCGGCCCATTTGTAGCTGTAGTAGCCCGCGGCATAGCCTCCTTGGAAAATATGGCTAAACGAAGTCGACACCAAACTGCCCTCGACCGGTTCGAGCCACTGGGTGGGTTGCAAGGCCGCGCGTTCCACGGTTTCCACAGAAGCATATTCCCCCTCGGTGGCCCCGTGCCAAGCCAAGTCCAACAATCCAAATCCCAATTGCCGCAGGGTTTGAATCCCGATCAGGTGATTCGCTGAATTCCGGATGCGCTCCACCCATTCCAGAGGCAAAGGGGCTCCCGTCTGCCAATGATGCGCAAATTGGGACAACACCTCGGGTTCGTAGCACCAGTTCTCCATAAATTGAGAGGGCAATTCGACGAAATCCCAATACACATGGGTGCCATTGAGCGAGGCAAAAGGCCCTTTGGCCAAGAGACCATGGAGGGCATGTCCCATTTCGTGGAATAAGGTGGTCACCTCGTCGAAACTGAGCAGGGAAGGACGCTGGGCTCCGGGTGGCGTGAAATTGCAAACAATCGAGATCCAGGGTCTTTGTTCGTCCGCACCCGTTCCCCGGGCGTCTCGATACGAAGTCATCCACGCGCCCGCCCTCTTGCCCGCACGGGGGAAGAAGTCGAGGTAGAGCAGCCCCACAAAACGGTCGTCCGCATCGCGGACGGCATAGGCCACCACATCTTCGTGGTATTTGGGTACCTCGGTTTGGGGGTCGAAATGCAACCCATACAGCCGGTATACGAGTTGAAATAACCCATCGAGTACCTTGGGGAGCGCGAAATAGGGCCTGAGCTGTTCTGAATCCAAATCGTAGCGCTCTCGTTTGAGTTTTTCGCCATAATAAGCCGTATCCCAAGGCTTTAAGTCATTAACACCGTCTTGAAGCGCGCGTGTCTTCAGGTCTTGCGCATCGCGTTCGGCGGCGGGTCGGGCCTTGGCGAGGAGTTCAGACAAAAAGCCCCGCAACGCGGTTTCATTTTCCACCATGCGCTCTCTCAACACAAAGTCGGCATGGTGTTCAAAGCCGAGCACACGGGCGCGATGACGACGGAGCCCCGCAATTTCGAGCACCAGCGGGCGGTTGTCGGTATCGCCCGAAGTCGCCCGACCGGTATAGGCCCGGTACAATTGTTCGCGCAATCCGCGGTCGTTCAGATACATCATGGCCGGCAGATAGCTCGGTTGGTCCAAGGTCAGCACGGCATCGGCTTGCGAACCCGTTTCTTGGGCGCGGGTGCGGGCGGCTTCGCGTTGGGCTTCTGGGAGCCCATCGAGTTGTTCCTCAGATAATTCCAACTTAAAAGCCCGGGTCGATTTCAGCACATTTTGACCGAATTGCACCGTGGCCAACGCCAGCCTTTGGTCGATAGAGCGCAGTTCCGGGCGCTTGGCGTCCTCGAGCCGAGCCCCGTTGCGCACAAAGGTTTTATAGGTCTTGTCCAGGAGCCGCTGGCGCACCGGATCCGTTGAATGAGGGCCTTCCGCCACGGTGCGCACCCGCTCGAACATGGCAGGGTCGAGGAGCAAATCGTTCGAGAGCGCAGCGAGTTGGGGGCTGATCACTTCCACGACGCGTTCGAGTTCGTCGTCGGTATTGGCCGAATGGAGGTTGAACAGCAAGGAACTCAATTCGTCCAATTCCGCGCTGCTCTGTTCCAAGGCCGCCACGGTATTGTCGAAATCTGGAGGGTGGACGTCGGTCGATAGGGCCTTCCACCGTTCTCGTTGACGCACAATGGCCTCTTCTAGCGCCGTGTGCAGTTCTTTGGGGGTATAGCGCCCAAAAGCAGGGGCTTCCGCGATTTCCATAAGCGATGGTGTTGAAAGTGCCTCGTCGGAAACCGCCAGGGTCAGACCGATGGGGATCCGAGACGAGCATGTGTCGAAAGTACAACCACCCACGGCGTTGGGAGTTCGCAAAAGATTCGAATCGGCTTAACCCATAGTCAACAAAGGCGTTGATATTTTGTATTTTGAACAAAAGGAAGGCTTCGATGTGGGGCTTTTCTTTGGAAAGAGCTAATAGTGAATTGAGTACAGTGCAAACCCAGCCAACCAAAGAGAAGCATTTTCTTCTGCCTCGGGGCCCGAAGCCCGGAGGCGTTTGGCGCGCGCTCACAGCAGCGGTCATCCTGTTCACGGGTGTTGTGGAGGCACAGGTGTGCGATCCGACGGGTAACGTCGTGGTGTTTTCGAACTACGAAGGGGGGGTATTGAACATCGAGGTCAATCAGAACATCCCCAACCTCAAGATTGGGGTGTGCACCTACGAGGCTGTAGCCGTCAACATTACCGGGGCATTTGCCGCCAATGTGGTAGAGCTCATTTATGCGGGATACGGGTCTACCGCTCCTTCGCCCTGTGCAGGTCCCATCATCAGTGGCGTTCAGGTCAATGGCTTCGTTCCTCCGCAGGTCACTGTCTACGATGCCGCCGGAGGCAATACGGCCTTGACGCCAAGGCTGGGCGAGGTCTTCGCGCCCATCGGCATTCCCTTGGTCAACTGCATGGTGGGGACCGAAGGCTGCGTGAATTTGGCCACGGGCGGAGGCAACAGCTCAAACCAGATTGTCGATTATTTCCTGACCGAATTCGGGCCTGGCAGCGTCCTCTTTTCGCATTGGACAGACTACAGTTGCTTTCCCTCCACCCCATTTCTGGTTTCGGCTGGGGGCAATTGTTGTTTGCAGGGTATGACAACTCCCCTGAACCCGCTCTATGCGCCCAACGGACAGGTGGCCGATTTTCTCGGACCCGATACCGATTTGTGCAATGGGCCGGTAACGCTGGATCTGAGCAACTATCCGGTCATCAATCAGCCAACGTTTTACGGCTATTATTGGTCGAACGGATCGAACAGTTCGAGCATAACCGTCAGTACGCCCGGTACGTATTATGTCTGCATCGGCGATTATTGCCACGACGCCGCCCAGTGCCTGCTCAGCGACACCATTGTGATTGCTTCCTGCTGCAACTTCACGGTATCGGCTGCCAGTCCAGTGGCCCTCGATTGTGTCTCAGGTTTGGCTACCCTGAATGTGTCGACCACCGCGGTCAATCCGACGATCGTTTGGACCGGTCCGAGCGTGGTGAACGGAGCCAATACCCCCAATGCCACGGTCAATGCGCCGGGGATCTATATCGTAACTGTAACCGATCCCAATTGCGGTCAAACCGATACGGTGGTCGTGACGGGAGGCGCCACAGGAGCGCCGTCGCTGGCGTTGTCTGTCTCGTCCAAAATTTCGTGCGACGATCCTTTGGTGACCCTCACTGCCCAGAGCGATCCGGGGGCTTCTTTCTTGTGGACCGGACCCAATGTGGTAACGGCTCAAAACAGTGCTTCGGTGTTGGTGGGGCTTCCCGGTTGGTATACCGCCGTGGTGACCGATGCCAGCGGGAGTTGTTCTACCGAGGACTCTATTTTGGTGCGGGGTGATACGATCAGCCCGGCCATTGTGGCTTATTCGCTCCCTGTCATCAATTGCGCAAACCCGGTGGGCAATATTCGCATCAGCACGAACCATCCCGATGCGCGTTTTCAATGGACCGGACCGGGTTTGGTTTCGGGCGTAGGAACTGCGGCGCCCTCGGTGGATGAGGCAGGAGAATACGTCGTTGTAGTGCGAAATCCGACCAACAATTGCACCCGAACCTACAGTTTTGAAGTGACGGAAGATGGGGGCGATGCGTTGATTTTTATCCCCGATGCCTTTACCCCCAACCGAGATGGGAACAACGATCAGATTTGGGTAGAGGGGGCATGCGAATTCACGTTTTTCCACTGGCAGATCTACGATCGTTGGGGAACCCTGGTCTTTGAAACCCAGAAGCCAGCCAAGGGGTGGAAGGGCACCAATTTGAGCGATGTAGAACTGCCGAATGGATTTTATTCCTACGTGCTTCAATACAGCCTCGATACCCGCCCGCCCAAGAGCCGCTATGGGCAAATTCTCTTGCTCGGGGGCGAAAAACCGGCCAAGCGCCGCCGTTAGGGCAGGGGGAGGGTGTTGACGGGAACCACCCCGGCCTTTGTATATTTGCAGCCCTCGTTTCGGATGCACGGGGTCTGAAACTTCCGGGCGGTTAGCTCAGTTGGTTAGAGCGCTACCTTGACATGGTAGAGGTCACTGGTTCGAATCCTGTACCGCCCTCCGAAAGCGGAGTTCCGTTTTCGCCCCCTATGGTTGGTGTGGAGGTTCCGCAAAAAGGCCCTTTCGCGAGATGGTTCCAAGGGGTACTTGGATTGCGATAATTTTTATTTCGTTGAATGAGAGGTTAATAAAGTGTGCGTGGGGTTTTTGACACCCAAATCAATGTTACGACATCGAAAAAGAATATCTTTGCCATGTTCAAACATCAAACCGCCTAAAAACAATACCCATGGAAAAGACGCTTTGGAACCTCGACCCCATGCACAGCGAAGCCACCTTCAAAGTGCGGCATATGATGGTCAGCAATGTGACCGGTCACTTCAAGAGCTTTAGCGCCACCGCTCAGACCCAGTCGGACGATCTCAGCGATGCTCAATTCTCGTTTGAAGCCGATGTGGACAGCATCGACACCCGTCAATCCGATCGCGATGCCCACCTGAAGTCGGCCGATTTCTTTGATGCCGCCAATCACCCCAAAATTTCCTTTCGCTCTACTTCGGTCGAAAAAAGAGGCGATAAGCACCTGATCAAAGGCGACTTAACCATCCGCGGTACAGCCCGCCCGGTGGAACTCGACCTCGAGTTCAACGGTTCGGCTGTCGATCCGTATGGCAACACCAAAGCCGGTTTCGAGATTAGCGGGGCGGTCAGCCGTAAGGAGTTTGGTCTTCAGTGGAATGCCGTGACCGAGGCCGGATCGGTAGTGGTGGGAGACGAGGTCAAGATTCTGGTCAACGCCCAGTTCGTCAAGGTCTAACCGCACCACAGTCCTCCAACGGGCTCAGTTTCCGGCAGCCTGAGGCAAATGGGTCAGGTAGGCGTAGATCGCTGAGATTTCCTCGTCCGCAAGCAAGGCATAGGGGCGCATTGGATAGCGCAGCATGGTTCCGTCTTGGCGCTGGGCTTGCCGCAGTGCTTTGGCAAAGTCCGCCTCCGACCACCCTCCGAGTCCATCTGGATGCGGGGTGAGGTTGGGGGCGGTTATTTTTTCGCCCGCTTCGTCGGTCAGTTGATTGCCCCCTTGGTAAAAACCTTTGGAGCGTTCGGGCACCATCAAGTCGTTCGTGGCAAAATCGGCGCTGTGGCAATGATAGCAACCATACCGCGCATTGGCCAAGTAGCCTCCAAAAGCAATTTTGTCGCTGGATGCCGGGGGCTGAGCGGGTGCATTGTCGTTGTAGGGAATCGGTTGAAACGCAAAGGCGGCCAAGGCCCGGGCCAGCATGTTGGGACGGGTTTTGGGTTGCACCACTTCGCTCGGCTGTACTTCGGGACGATCGCTCTTGAGCCATGCGATCAAATGGGCCATATCGCTTTGGGCCAACAACGGGCTGTTGGGCATCCACGGTGGAGCATAGCCTCCATTTCTCTTAATTCCCGTTCGAATCAAATAATCAATTTCGCCCGGGGTGTAGTCGCCAATGCCGTTTTCGGGGTGTTGGGTAATGTTGGGCGCGTATACTTCACCAAAAGCCGAGGCGTCGGCCACCAATCCCCCGCTCATCGTCCCGTCGCTCCCGAGGTGGCAGTGTTGACAGACCATGGCCGCAATTCGGGCACCTTCGCCGGGATCCGAAGCGCTCAAATCAAGGGTGCGCGGTTCTACGGGGTGTTTTCCTTCCATATCCCGAAAGCGGACGTAGGCGAGGGCGGAGAGTACCGCAACAACACCGACACCGAAGAGAATCAGAAGAATTTTCCAAACGATTTTCATGTGGCTACGTTGGTTGGAGCAACTGAATATCAAGACTTATTATTGCGAAGATGACAGAAAAAAACCCAACCCCCGGAAAGTTTCTGTGGGTTGGGCACTTCATAAAGAGAGCGGGTTTGATTTATTCGAAACGCCAGCCGACGATCAAGCCGATGCGGAAATCCCATGGAAAGCTCAAATATTCCAGGTCTTCATAACCTTCGGGGACGGATTCGTTTTCGATGATGTAGCGACCAACACCTCCATAGGATTCAAACAGAAAGCCACTGTTTGTCACCCACTTTCGGCCATAAGTGAGACCAAAAGCCACCCCATTGCTCTTGAAGTCGGCTGCGTCTAAAAACTCGCCTGTATTGGGGTCAAAGTCCGTGAAGTAGTTTTCTGCCACAAGGTTGCGGTATTTCAGGTAGCCACTGACAAACGAGCCGTCGGCTCCTTCATTATAATCCAGATAGTAGCGGTAGTCTGCTGTAATTGTGAATGTATTATAATCGTCGTCCGACTCAATCAACGTGCCAGAGGTGAAGTATCCGAGTCGAAGATTGATCCCCATGTCGTCGTTGATACAATACTCATAGCCCAGACCAAAGTTGGTCATAATCAGGCCACCGGCATCGAGTTTGACTTCGTGGTATTGTGCTTGGAGTTCGCTTATGCCAAGTCCTACGGACACAATCATGGTTAAAATACCCTGTTTCGTTTTCACTTTTTCTTTCGGTTAAATTGGTTGATACGTTGCATTACAAATGCGTTGCGAAGTAAGGCAAAATTCTGTAGTGGTCTAACTTTTTTGGACAGAAAAGTTGAACTTTCTTAATTTCTCTGTCATGAAAAGTAAAAGACGGCAATTGACGATGGCGTTCAAGGTAAAGGTTGTCTTAGAGGCACTTAAAGAGCGTTACACAGTTTCG
>WGMI01000014.1 GCA_016125155.1 bacterium | reverse complement strand
TCGTGGTTTTGGTCGTCCAGATCGTGTCGCCCACCTGGCGGTACTGCAACTGGTAGTTGGTAGCGCCCGGAATGACATTCCAACCAAACGTGGCCAGATAGCGGTTGCCGATGCTCACGCTCGGATCAAACTCGTCGCAGGGTCCGGTGTTCATTCGAATCAAAGGCGCGTTGAATGTGCGGCTGCCCGAAAATCCGGTATACCATCCGGGTGTGGCAATGGTATAGTACATCAAAGAGGTCAAGCCTTCTGCCTCCCAGCTCTGGTCGTTCAATAATTGAATGGCGCCCGTTCCTCCACTTCCCGTCGGATTCAAACGCGCCATAACGTAATAACCGCTACCTGAAGGCAATGTCAAGGAAGATCCCGAGGTCGTTAGATCGAAGTTGATGATTCCGGCTGTGACATCGGCGGCCGTGACGGTATGCGACACCGACTTAAGCGGGGTACCAAACACAGGAAAGGTAGAGGAATCGTGAACCGAAATTTGGATGATCGATCCAGGAACTGTACTGGGACCCACAAAAACATCGACGGAATAGGCATACGCATCCGTGTTTTGGATGTCAAAACGCACCGCCATGGCCGAATTCGAAGCACCTATTTGAGCCGTTCCGATGTAGTTGTCGGCGTTGGCAAAATCGAGCGAAATGATGCTGCTGTCCACGACAAACAAACCTGTATCAGACAACAGCGTCAAAGAATCGCTGACCACTTTATAAACAAAAGTGTAAACGCCTTCGGCATTGGGAACAAATGGGGCTGAAAAAGTATTCAACGTATTCAAATCGAGGGTGTCGCCGGGGAGCAAAGTAGCCGTTACGGCACTGCTGCGCGTAGCAATGGTCGGTCCTCCATTGAATTGAAAATCCATGTCGAGCCGCACGTTGGTGAGTGCTTCGGCTCCACTGTTGAGCACGTTGGCGTAGAAAAGAATGTCCCGGGTTTGATCGAGGGTATGGATGCCCAACTTCGACGCTCCGGCGTTGGGTTCAAAAATGAGCTCGCGGCTCTCGAATCCGTTCCAATTGACGAATTCTGCCCGATAATCGGGTACCCCAATCAACTGAACATCATCGACCATCCAGAAGTAGTAGTCGCCGTCGAAGCGAAAGCGAAAGCGCACGTTTGATTGACCTCCTACGGCCGCACTGACGTTCCGGATTTCTACGTCGTTGTTCGGGGTAATTCCGTTGACTCCAATCTCGCTGTTGTAGGTGAAGGTGAAAGGCCAAGTGGTGCCTCCGTCGATGGAAAAGTCGACATAGGTACCCGACAAAGCCGTATTGCCCCCAATGCCCGCAAACTTTCGATAATACTGATTGAATTGAAAGTCGACGGTTGAATAGTCGGAAAGATCAATGACTTCGGACACCAAATAAGCCGTATGCGGAGAAGCGCTCGGCCCCAAGCCAAAATTGCCGGCTATGCCATTGTTGTCGAGGCGGTCGGAGTCAAAAATAAAGAACCCATTGGCCCTGGTTGGACTTTGAATAGCCGTGGTACCAGCGGCATAAGCTCCCTGAGAGCCCACGTTGCTGTTCGGTGTAGTAAGTGGACCCCGATACACCCATTTGGTATTGGCCGGGGTACCACCAATGCCGTTGGGCGTGCTCCAACCCGCAGGGAGACCGGTCGAAAAATCCCAGGTTTGGATGACGGTTTCTGGCGTATTCGCAGCCGGTGCCTGAATCCATTGTCCGTGAACAGGTCCGCTGTGGTCCACGGCGCTCTTTTCAATCGGGAGCGCGCCGATGGTGATTGATTCGGAAGCGAAAGTATGGCGGTTTAAGGCCTGAGATTGAGCGCGTGCACTGAAAGGAGCACCCACGGCAGACAGGGTCAAAGCCCCCAAGAGGCAGAAGTGTTTCATGGGACGTGATTAGGTTAAAGTTTTGTGAAGAAAGGAGTATTTCCGCTCATTTCCAAATCCTTCGGGTATCATTTTTTACTGCGTATCCAGACAAACCCGATAAAAAACCCCGCTGAAGCGGGGTTGGAAACATTCAGACGAGGCCGATTTTAGCGAATCAGCGTAAAGAATCCGCGTTGCTCCACGGGAACCGATTCGAGCGATTGGTACTTGAGGTAGTACTGGTACACCCCGATGGGGGCTTCGTTGCCTTGATAGGTGCCATCCCATTTTTCGCCGGGCTTGTCGCTGTCGAACATCAACTCGCCCCAGCGATTCAAAATGTAGAAACGGTAGTTTTTGCGCTCTTTGCCAAACACCTTGGAAGGTCCAAACCATCGGTTTTCCTCAAAAGGACTGTTGGGATTGAAGGCCGAAGGCAAGAATACCCGGGCTTCGTGCACCGCGCAATCTTGGTTCGACTGACTCTTAAAGGCCTCTCCGTTGACGTCGACAAAACCGAGCGGGTTGTCTTGTTCTTCGGCCACGACATAGTAACAGAAACGCCCCTCGTTGGAAATGCTCGGATCGATGTAGTCGTAGTAGCTGGTATCGGTGCCGGGAACGGTGGTCAGCGGCACAAACCCGTAGCCCTCTTGGGCAGCGCGGTAAATAGTATACGTTCCCACCACGCCTCCCCAATCTTCGTAGGGATTCCAGCGCAGGAAGTTCGTAGCGCCCCCGAGCGGATCGACCTGAAGGAAGATGTTCCGCGCAATGTTCGACACGGTGTCCCGGGCTCCGCAGCTGTCGAGGGCAGAAACACGATACCAATACATCCGGTTGTCGGCATCGGCACCATAATCGGTATACAGCAGTACGTACGGTGGCTGGGCCGGCTTGGGAACCGTTCCGATCGGCAAATAGGGCCCTACGGGATTGTCAGCGCGTTCGTAGGTAAAGTTGATGACATCGGCTGTTCCGTCGATGTAGGTTACCAAATCGATGGCATCCAGCGTATTGCTGGCTTTACCCAAGTACAGCAGCCGCGATTTGTTCGGCACATCGGCCGTCAAACAAATCCGATTGCTCACGGCAGACAGGTTTTGAACGGTATCGACCGCCCGAACGTAATAGCAATAGGTATATCCGTTTTGGAGCGACAGATGCAAATAGCTCGAATCGGTTTCGCTCTGGCTGTTGAGGAGTACGGTATTGGTGAATCCTCCGGGAGGTGTAATCTCGACCATCACGCGATACTCGTGCACATTAAAGCCTTTGTATTCGGTCCAGGTCAGGTTGTTGTTGCCCGAACATTTGTCGAGGTAGTTCTTGAGCAAGATGGTACGGTGCCGCACCACGCTCAAGTCGTCGCTTTGGTTGCCGCAAGAGTCTGTCGAAATGACTTTGTAGGTTTCGGAGCGCGTATCGGCGACCGAGGTTGGAATGACGTAGGGCATTGGGGTGCCAACGGGTATGGTATCGATGATGTCGAACTGACCGAGGTTGGCGTTCCACTGGAGCAAATAGTAGTCGGTCACGTCGTCGGACGTGCTCGCGCCAAACGAAATGGCTGCCTGAGAACCCACCACCGAGATGCTGTCGATGACCATAATGTCGTCGTTGGTATTGTCAGAGAAGTACCCGGAGTCGAGGTTGGACCCGCAATAGCTGCCGTTGATGGGCACCCGTACCTGGTAGTTGACAAAGGCACCGCAAAACGAAGCCGTGTCGATATAAGCGGTATCGGTAGTGCTGCCCACCTGTACCCAGTTGTTCGAGTTCTGGGGCACTTCAGCCCAAATTTCGTAGTTGGTGACGCCGCTTCCAATCGGGGTCCAGTTCATGACCGCAAAGCTGGAGCTGGTCGGGGGCAGGGGTGTCATATTCATAAACATGATGCCCACCGTGTCCGACTCGTTGCTCAGATAATCGCATTGGGTATTGACCCGCATATAGTACAGACCGTCGCCGTTGTTGGCCAGTCCCGTGAGCACGGCCTGGGCCGTGGAATAGCCATAGACGGTATCCACTGGGGCGAAAACCGCATTCGCCGGTTGGTCGGGTTTGTAGTAAATGATGTAGTAGTTGAACTGGAAACCCGTATCGGCCGGGGGCGTCCAACTGAGGTTGATGTCGCCATTGGTGGCTATCCCGGCACAATTGATCACAGGCGGATCGGAAGGGTCGGCGAGTACGGTAACCTTGAGCGTCGCGATGCTAATGGCCGGTGCAGGACAGAAATTGTCCTGCATGCGCATGGCGAAGGTGTAGGTATTTTGGAACGATCCGCAGCCATTGGACACCGCGAGGTGGTTGCAATCGGTGTCCCAGTTGAAAATAACCGTGTTGTTGGCTACGGCGCTAAACGACCCTCCATTGCCCGGACCGGGGCTAATCGTGGCACAAGGCGGATTCAAACAACCCGTGGCAGCGTTGGTGATGGGCACGCCCAATTGACCTCCCGTAGCCTGAAACTGAATGGTCTGCAACCCAAAAGTGACCGGGGTCAGATCATAGTCCGCGGCATTGAGTGTAAAAGCGACCAAATCGCCTGCATACGCCGTGGCGCTGTACTGAAACCCGTTTTGGGTAATCGGCACCGAACCCGGACTCGGGGTCATGGTCAACACCGGTTTGTTGTTTACTTCGGTACAGCCCAGCAGGGTGATTTGAATGTCCCGATAAATCTCTGCCACCCGTTGACCGCACTTCCAAGCTTCAACTGCTATACAGGTTACGTAACTACCCGGGGTATGACACGTGTAGCTAACTTGACCCGACAGTTGATCCAAATTGGCGGGTACATTTAAGGGATTGACCGTGGGGCCGGGCAGCGGACTCGTGCTGCTGTAACCCGTAGCCCAACTGACCGTGTTCGGACTTACCGGAGGATTCCATCCCGTGCCCGCAGTCAGATCATCCAAAGGATCGGCCCAACGGTAGTAAATGCTGTCCAGCTCGGGGTCGGAGGCGTTGTGGTTGTAGGTAAACGGATATCCGGTGCAGATCACCGTACTCGGTGATTCCGTAAAACGGGGAGAACTGTCATAGCACGGATTCGCCGCGTTGGGCGCAGTCCCTCCGGGGGGTACATAAGGATACATAATGGCCCGAAGCGTATGTCCTGTACCCCCCGCTCCGGTAATGTTGTCTACAGCCGAGTTGCGACAACATGAAGTCCACGTAAATACCCAACCCGCTGCCGTTGGCGTACCGGTCAAAGTAACCGGGGCGCTTTCATAATAATTCTCCTGAACCGCTCCATCTCCATTGCCATTGGACCCTGTAAAGGCTCCACAAGCAATGGTTTGGGCACCAGGCCAAGGAGCACAGTCTGGTGATACGTCTGTCATAGTAATCAACGGCATTGGAATGCTGAGCGTACCGCCGTTGTAATTCCGCACAGAAATATTCTCGTTTCCGGTCAACGTAATTCCATTACAGTCCCGGTAAATCTTCATTTTGATGCGATACTGCCCATTGGGCAAGCAGTCCCACCAAATCTCCCCACCCATGATGTGTGAAGCGTGCAGCGTCGGAGACAAGACCCAGGCGAAAGCCATTAAGAGGAACAAACGGAGCGTGCGCACCATGATTTCTGTAGATTGTGAAACAAACCTAAGTTAAGCCCCTTCCACCTCAGCGCTGTCCTTATTCTAACGAACGCGAGACCGATTTAAGGAGCGTTCTGCATTATTCTATCAAACGGCTGCATAGCATCCTATTCTTGGAATTCATCCAAGATTGGGAAGTTTATCCTAAAACGATTGTATTCAGACACCATTTCCCGAACCACCTCGGCCGCTGGGGTGACATGGCGGATGGAAGCCGACACTTGTCCAATCTCGAGTTCACCTTCGTCGAGATCGCCTTCCGCCATGCCTTTTTTGGCCCGGCCCCGCCCGAGGAGTGCCTTGAGTTCCTCTGCCCCGGCCCCCCGTTCGTAGGCCGCTGTTACCTGATGATAAAAAGAATTGTGGAGCAATCGAACTGGGGTGAGTTCTTTGAGCGTCAAGGTAGTCTCCCCTTCTCCCGCTTCGACAACGCGGTGTTTGAACGCCGCATGGGCACTGCTTTCGGGGGTCGCCACAAATCGACTGCCTACCTGAACTCCTTCTGCCCCCAAGGCCATGGCGGCGAGCATACCCCGTCCGCTGCCAATGCCACCAGCGGCGATCAATGGAATGTGCACCGCTTCGCGCACCAAGGGAATCAAACAAAAGGTGGTGGTTTCTTCGCGACCGTTGTGCCCCCCCGCTTCAAAACCTTCGGCCACCACCGCGTCTACCCCTGCCTCTTGGCTTTTGAGCGCAAATTTGGCACTGCTCACCACATGCACCACGGTTCGGCCTTCGGCTTTCAGGATCGAGGTCCAGGTTTTGGGATTGCCCGCCGAGGTAAACACGATGGGCACCTTGAGCTCCAGAATGGTTTGAATATGGGCGTCGATGTCGGGGTAGAGCAAGGGCAGGTTGACCCCGAATGGCCGATTTGTGGCTTGCTGGGTGCGCAGAATGTGGTCGCGGAGCTGGTCGGGATACATGCTCCCCGCTCCGAGCAGTCCCAGCCCCCCGGCCTTGCTCACCGCCGAAGCCAGCTCCCAACCCGAACACCAAATCATCCCTGCCTGAACAATGGGGTAGCGGATTCCGAAGAGGGTGGTGATGCGGTTGGGGGTCATTGACAAAGGGCTTTATTGGAGAACGAAAGTTCGCGCTTGCGAAGTACGGATTCTACTCTTTGGGATTGAAGTTTTCAGTAAGCAGTTTTCAGTTCGCAGTTTTCAGTTCGCAGTTTTCAGTTCGCAGTTTTCAGTTCGCAGTTTTCAATTCGCAGTTTTCAGTTCGCAGTTTTCAGTAAGCAGTTTTCAGTTCGCAGTTTTCAGTTCGCAGTTTTCAGTTCGCAGTTTTCAGTTTGGGGTTTGGGGATTGGAGTTCGCAGGTTAGTGTTCGGGACAGTAGCTGCTGTGCACTGAAAACTGAAAACGATCTCAAACCATGAAGGTGAGTCGTTCACTTCATAAAAAAACCCGCCATTCGACGGGTCTTCTGTCCTGTGGAAAATGTCGGTTAGTGCTTCACTACCCGCTCGGTGCGCAGGCCCTTGGAGCCCTCGACGTGCATCAAATACACCCCTGTTGCAAACGAGCTCAAATCGAGGGTTTGCTCTTGGTCGGCGTTCAAAACACCGCGCAACAATACAGCACCCGTGAGATCGGTGAGTTCAAACCCGGCTGTTTCGGCAGACCAAGCGTAGAGCAACCCCGTGCTCGGGTTGGGGTAGACGGCAAAGCCCGGAGTGCGGTCAGTGCCATTCAAGCCCGCGGCATCCGACTTGTTGCCACTGCCGTTGTAGCCCTTGCGCACCCGGCACGTCGGAGCGGAATTCATCGGTACCCCCATGTCCTCGTAGCGGGCAAAGACCTGAAACTCGTAGTTGGCAGCGGGCAGACCACTTCCGGTAAAGTCAATGCTGGTCGAAGTACCAAACACCGCGGGCAGGTTGATCCACGTGGCCAAACCGACTTGGCGGTATTGCACTCTGTAAAACTGGAAGACAGCATTTCCGCCAAAGGCCTTGCCCTGCCAGTTGAGCTGGAACACCGTAGGACTGGTCTTGACCACCGTCAAATTGAACGGAGCGTAGGTGGTGTCAACGGCGGCAACGGAAATCGTATCGGAAGCCGTGCAGCCAAAGTAGTCGCTCACCTGAACCCAATACGTACCGCCTTGGCCTAAACGGGCACTCCGACCTTCGTCTCCTGTGCTCCACAGATAGGTTTTGGCGCCTTCTCCGCCCGTGGCCGTAGCCCGGCCAACAACGGAATCCTGGGCGCAGTTGGCCTCGCCCCGCAACCCAGCCACCACGCTCAGCGGCTGGCAGTACACAAAGAAGCTATCGACGCATCCACTCACCCACTGACCGGCGATTTCCGCGGCCAAACGCAGTTTGTGCTTGCCAAAGCGCTTGGGATAGTAGAACGTCGTGGTCAATCCTTGTACATCCCAGGTGCGGACTACATTCCAGGCGGTATCAATTTCGGTCATCGACTCCAAACGGAAGCGAACGCCGGGAACCGGAATCATCGACACCTGATACTTGGTTGAATTCAGCTCCGATAGTTGGGTCAAGACCGGAACCCCTGCAGGCTGGCCGCAATCGGTAGTAACGACCTGAACCTCGGCTCCATACACATAACCCGCCGCATTCCACGCAAAAGCGCGGACGTAGTAGGTGGTGTTCGGTACCACCCCGATCACTTCTACATTTTGGTTCATGCCTCCCGTGGCGTCGACAACCTCATCCAACAAGGTGGGATTGGGCTGGGTGGAATACACGAATCCATAGCGCAGATTCGGATCGTTGCCCGCGTCTTGTACGCTGACGGCTACAGTAAACCGGGTGTCGTCTACGTTGATGATCGCATCGGTCGAAACCGAAGGCATAGAGACTTCAATGGCGGCATCGCGCACGCAACGGCACGAATAGCCCCAGCGCTTGAGCGAACTCGAGCGATCGACTTCGGCGTTGAGGTTGCGAATGCGGCGAATCTTGATAAAATTGGTCGTCAAGGCCAAGGCATCGGGCGACCACCAAAAACCCGCGATGTCTTTGCGGTCAAAAAGACCCGTTTGGTATTGGCGGAAACCGGCACCCCGTGCGTTGAAACCCACCGCGTTTGTGGCGCCTACGTTGGCTGAATTCCAAAATTGGGTGTCTTTCAAAATGCCACCGGCCGTAAGGCTGTCGCCGACAAAGTCGACCAGTGCTTGCCAATCTTGGTCGTTGGCAACGCGCCAGCCGTAGGGGCACAGAGCGCGGTTGTCAAGAGCGGCAAAGGCATTGTATAACTTGCCGTAGATACTGTCGTTCGCGGGGTTGTTTTGGACAGAGGCCCAAGCCGCTGTGGTGGTTGCCGACCACTGATTGTTGACCACCAGATTCGGAATGACGTCTCCATTCATAAAGTGCTCGCCCTGATAGTTTTGATCGATCCATTCCGGGGAGCCGATCACCACCGAA
The DNA here is from genome assembly GCA_016125155.1 of bacterium. GTDB lineage: Bacteria > Bacteroidota > Bacteroidia > Flavobacteriales > Schleiferiaceae > WGMI01. The sequence goes on along the minus strand of WGMI01000014.1, from coordinate 2,655 downwards.
GGATAGCGACGACCTTCGAGGTCGAGGGTACCAATGCGCTGGGCGCAGACTAAGGCCGAGGGCGCGGCTTGAACATAGACGCTGTCCATGGCCGTGCACCCCATACTGTCTACGGTGACTACATACCAACCTGCAACAGAAGCCCAAATGCTCTGATCAGTAGAACCCGTATTCCAACTGTAGCTGTCGTAGCCCGAACCGGCATCGATCAGAATGCTGTCTTGACCGCAGGCCATGGCCAGGGTGTCTTGACCCAGTTCGATGTCGAACCCGGGACAGGGAGGGGTGTAGGCATTCGCCGAGGCGAAAGCGACGCTCGTCCACAATGCGAGCAGGGAACTGGAATATCTCTTTTTCATGTTCGGATAGTTATGATGTTGACTAATGTAACAACATCGAATTGATTTGGTTGTGATCTAGGTTACTTAAAAAGAGAAGTGTATGTTAAGTTTTCAAGATAGGACTTGGGGTAGGCCCTGATTTTTTGGAATAATACTTTTTAAATACGACTCACCAGACCCGAAAAACAAGGATGGTTCGTTCCTGCCCTGCGTTCGATATTCCGTCGCTTTGAAAATTGGGATTATAAAAAACCCCGACAGAACGCTCCCGGGGTTTTTATATCGGTGCAAAAGTGGTCTACCGCTGTATCCATTTGCCGCGGCTGAATTGACCCGGATGGGTAAGGCTCTCTACGTTCAAGAGATAGACGCCTTTGGCCAGACCCGATGGCAATTGCAACGGCATTTCTCGGTGTTCCAAAACCCCGGTGTAGTGGATCCTTCCACCCATATCACAAATCTGGATCCGGACCGGTCCGGTCCATGGAGTGTGCAGGGCATAATCCCCGCCTCCGAGTGCGATCAAATTGCTGCCATCGCGGGGCGCTTCGTAGATATTGTCGTCCGGATGTAGTCTGGGGTGGTTGGGGTTGAGCAGATGAACCGTCAAATAGGCATAGCTATAGGCCGGAATCGGACACTGATTGTCGCTGAACCGCACGACAAAATGGTGGTCGAACGTCCATTGGGTGTTCTGGGCCGGACCGCCCAAATGGGTTGAATCTGGAATCCACACAAAACCCACGCGCAGACTGTCCTGAGATTGAAACAGCCCGGTAGCGGCGGTGTCTGAAACCCAATAGGGACAAGGCGGAGTCAAACATGGCAGATTGCTGGCACCTCCATCAAAAACAGTATCTACCAACATTCCAAAAGCAGAGAAATTGAGGGTCTGGGGCTGCTGGATCACCGGGATGCTGTCCCCGTCTTGGGCGATCCAGATCAAAGCGATGGTATCTCCGATAGACGCCGTCACTTCGTAGTATGGACCCGTGCCCGTTACGGTCGGGGTGCCGGGGTAGGCCACCACATCAATGACCGGAGCTTGATTGCTGGAATCTGGGACGTTATTGATTACAATATCCCTGAAAATCTCGGCAACCTTTTGATTCCCTCTCCACGATTCCACGGCCAGGGTGGTTACAAAGGAACCCAAGGTGTAGTTGGTGAAATCAACCGCTCCATTCTGGTTGTTGAGGTTGGCCCCCGTGTTGAGCGGATGCACGGATGGCCCGGGCAGCGGGTTGTTATAGGAATAACCCAATGCAAATGGCACTGGATTCCAAGGATTTGAACCATAATATCCCAAATTGTCTAAAGGAATATCCCATCGATAAAACAACGAATCGAATTCGGTGTCGAACGCATTGTTGTTGTAAATCATTTTGGGCACCCCTGCTACCGAAGCGGCAATTGGCGTTTCGGAAAAACGAGGGGCGTTGTCCGCGCAGGGATACAGGGGCGTATAGGTGTTCGTAGCCGGATCCAACCGGGGATAGATGATGGTTCTGAGCGTATATCCGAGGCTTCCCGGATTGACCAAATTCGACACGGCATAAGGCCGGCAGCACAAATTCCATGTAACAATATGGCCCCCTGGATTCACAGAATTCGGCGCAAAAGAAAAAGGCTGGCTTTCGTAGTAATTTTCCTGAATGGCCCCCAAACCGTTGCCACCAGAAAAGACATTCATATTGCCACAATCGAGCTGGAGGGCTCCCGGGAAAGAGGTACAGGCGGGGCTGAGGTCCGTCGAATTGATCAGAAACATGGCCACGGTTGTCGTCGTACTGAAGCCATTCGGGTAATTGCGAATGGTCAAGGTCTCCGTGGGGGAATTCAATGTTATTCCATTGCAATCCCGATACAACCGCATTTTAAAGACCATCTGGCCGTTGGGCAGGCAATCCCACCACAACTCGCCCCCGTACAAATGGGAGGCTCGAGCCGAGATGCTGGAGAGGAGGAGCAAAAAGGCCGAGAAGATTTTCACCAAAGAAGTAAGCGTTCTTTTCATGATTTGAAGGAGATCAGAGTTCCGAAGATAGAACAATTTACAATCTCACTATCAATTTGTTACCTATACGAACATCCTACTTGGTTGGAGTTCGCAGTTCAGGATTTGCAGTTTGGAGGTCGGGGTACGGGTTACGGGTTACTGAAAACTATACACTGCCAACTGAATTCGGGATTCGGGATTCGGGATTCGGGATTCGGGATTCGGGATTCGGGATTCGGGATTCGGGATTCGGGATTCGGGATTCGGGATTCGGGATTCGGGATTCGGGATTCGGGATTCGGGATTCGGGATTCG